>CAVXZE010000015.1:0-33838 GCA_963766175.1 uncultured delta proteobacterium | reverse complement strand
GCGCCCCCGGCATGACTCGAACATGCGACACCCGGTTTAGGAAACCGGTGCTCTATCCACCTGAGCTACGGGGGCGGCTGGATGGAGAAGATTACTGATCCGGGCGCTTGCGCGCCCGCCCGCGGGCACTTCCACTACCTGGCGCCACGATGGGCCATGCCGCGGGGCCGGGGTCGTACCACTATTGGATTTCGCGGATCGTGACGTCGAAAGTCAGCGTCTTGCCCGCCAGCGGGTGGTTGAAGTCGAGAGTCGCCTGCTCGCCCTCGATCTTGTGCACCCGGAGGCGGCGGGTGTTCCCTTGGCCGTCCCGGGTCATCAGGACTGTACCGGGTTTGCGGCCGTCCTCCGGCAGCTCGCTGACCGGAACCTCGCTGAAGCCGTTGGGGTCGACCTGGCCGTAGGCCTGATCCGGACCGATCGTCACCTGTTTGGATTCGCCGACCGCCATGCCGATCAGCTCCTTGTCGAGACCGGGAACGATCTGGCCCGAGCCCTGCTCGACACGCAGTACCGCGCCGCCCAGGTTGCTGTCCACTTTCGTCCCGTCTTCCAAGGTGAGGGTGTATTCGATCCCCACCGTCGAGCCTGCTTCGATCACTGTACTCTCCTCCTTCTCCTCGGCTTCCTCGGCATTCGCCCCGGCCGCGCCGAGCCAGAGCAGCACCAGCGCCAGGGTGGTCCAGACGGAGGCGGGCAACGAAATCGTGTTAATCCCGCGCGGTTCCCGCGACATGACGGTCCCCCCCGTGCCGGAAACATGAGAGCTCACCTCGGAAAAAGCATCCGTTCAATCACGGGCCACGAGGACGAGGCGCGTCAACCGGGCAGTGTCGATTTCGAAGTGAGGGTAGGGTAGCACAGCGAGGTCAAAGCGTTCGTCGGCGGGCTGCTGGAGACAGTCGAACCTCAGTAGCGAATCACCGTGTGGATGGGCTCGACGTCGAGCAGCTTGCGCCCCTCGAGCGCGGTGAGCTCGATCAGGAAGCTGCAGCCGACCACCTCGCCACCGGCCTCGCGGGCGAGCTGGACGGCCGCCGCCGCCGTTCCGCCGGTGGCGATGAGATCGTCGACGATGAGGACGCGATGCCCCTTCTCCACCGTGTCGACGTGCATCTCGACGGTGTCGGTTCCGTACTCGAGGTCGTAGCTGACCCGGTGAACCTTGTAGGGAAGCTTCCCGGCCTTGCGGACGAGCCCGAAGCCGACACCCAGGGACAGGGCCACCGGAGCCCCCAGCATGAAGCCGCGGGATTCGATGCCGAGTACCCGATCGACTCGCAGATTTCGGAATGGCTGGCTCAGCGCCTCGATGGCGGCCTCCAGTGCCGCTGGCTCGAGCAGGAGCGGGGTGACGTCACGAAACATGATCCCGGGCTTCGGAAAGTCGGGAACGTCGCGAATGTGTTTTCGGAGCTGGTCGGCGTTCACGGAATCCTCTCGGTGCGGTTCAGGGTGCGGCGCGTTTCAGGGTAGGTAATCCAACGGGTCGCGGGCGCGCTCACCGCGGCGGATCTCGAAATGGAGGTGGGGCCCCGTGGCGTTGCCTGTCTTCCCGACCTCGGCGATCACCTCCCCCTGGTCGACGAAGGCTCCCTTGCGCACCCGGTTCTTGCGATTGTGGGCGTAGACAGTGGCGTAGAGCTTGCCGTGACGGACGATCACCACCCTCCCGTAGCCTCCCAGACCGTTCCCGCTGTAGATCACCCGCCCCGATTCGGAGGCGCGAATCAGGGTACCGGGCTTGGCGGCGAGGTCGATGCCCTCGTGGCGCCGCCCCTTGCGGAGTGCGAAGCGCGCCGTGAGGCGCCCCCTGACCGGCCAGGCGAAGTGAAGATATCCGTTCAGGATCGCGTCGTTACGCGCTTGCTCTCGGGCATCGCCACGGCTCGCCGGCGGAGGAATCAGGGCGTAGTCGGGCGGTCTGCGTCGGGCCTCCGGAATCCACAGCCGCTCCCCGATCTCGAGCGACCGCTCGTCCCGAATCTGGTTCGCCTCCATGATCTCGCTCGCCGAGACCTGGTAGTACTGGGCGATCCGGAAGATGTTCTCGCCCGGACGCACGATGTGGACGACGCCCTCCCCTCCAGGACCGTGGGCGCAGCTCACCAGCAGGACAGCGAGGGCCACCGCAGCAGCCCGAGCCAAACGGTTTCGGCGCTTCCCTAGGCGGCCCATCCGTGCTCACCGACCAGATCCACGAAGCGGCAGCGCCCGAGCCTCTCGCGCTCGAGGTCGCCGTCGGGTCGTCGCGTGATGCGCAGCAACGCCTGCTCGTCGCGCTCTCCGAAGGGGCCCACCAGGCGTCCCCCCGGCGCGAGCTGGTTCAACAGAGGCTCGGGCACCGAGTGGGCGGCGGCCGTCACGACGATCGCGTCGTACGGGGCCTCGGAGGGCCATCCCCGCGACCCGTCGCCCAGAAAGACGAGCACGTTCGAGATCCCGAGCGCATCGAGCGCCGAGCGCGCCCGGCTCGCCAGGCGGGGAATCCGCTCTACGGAGATGACGCGCTCGGCGAGCCGGGAGAGGATCGCCGCCTGGTAGGCGGAGCCGGTTCCGATCTCGAGCACCGTCTCGTCGCCCCGCAGCGCCAGGGCCTGGGACATCGCGGCCACCACCAGCGGGGCGGAGATCGTCTGCCGCTCTCCGATGGGAAGAGCGCTTTCGTCGTAGGCCCGGTGCTGAAGGGCCTCGGGCACCAGGTGGTGCCTCGGCACGCTGCGCAACGCGTCCAGAACCCGGGAATCCCGGATTCCCGCTTTCTGAAGACGCTCGACCATCCGCCGGCGCGAGCCCTCGAGACTCCCGCCCGATACAACCCCCCGATGGCCCATGAGCCACCCCCCGATGTTGCAGGTTAGAGCGGAAGCCGTTGATTTCGCAAGGTTCTACCTTTGCGCCCAGGGAAGGCCGAAGATGAAGTCAGTGGAGCCCAGGCCTGGAACCTACGCCCTGCTCCTGCAAGTGACCGCCAGGGAATCGATACAGATCGGGCGGCTCGGGAAGCTCGAGCTCCGCCGCGGCTTCTACGTCTACGTCGGGAGCGCATTCGGCCCGGGAGGTGTGCGGGCCAGGCTCCGCCACCACCTCACGCGGGCCACCCGGCCCCACTGGCACATCGACTACCTGTGTCCGGCGACCCGGCTGGTGGAGATCTGGTACAGCCACGACGAGGCGATCCACGAACACGCCTGGGCCGAAGGAATCCGACGGATGCGCTCCGCTTCCACACCCCTCCCGGGCTTCGGATCTTCCGACTGCCGCTGCCCCTCCCATCTCTCCTTTCACGCCGAACGCCCTTCGAGGGGGTCGCTCTCGCGCGCACTGCACCGCTCTCTTCCCCGAAACGCGGTCCTTCGGCGCGTCGCAGGCGCGGAATGTGTCGCAAGATTCGGAGCGGGCTAATCTCGAGCAGAGGTCTGACGCCGTCAGGAGAGACATCCGATGCAGATTGCCCCCATCCCCACGCTCGACGACGAGACCAACCAGATCCGGATGATGACGGCGGACATCGTCGCCAACCACATCATTCCCAATGAGCACTTCCTCCGGCGCCGTGACTCCGACACGCCCCAGCGATGGGGCAAGCTGATGAACCTGGTGAAGGAGGCGGGACTCTGGGCGCCCCATCTGCCGGAGGAGTACGGCGGAATGGGGATCGGCTTCCTGAAGCTGGCCTACATGAACGAGATCCTGGCCTGGAGCCCCTACTCGAACCCCATCTTCGGCATCCTGGCACCCAACTCCGGCAACCAGAAGATCCTGATCAAGTACGGAACCCCCGAGCAGAAGAAGAAGTGGCTCGAGCCCCTGGTCGACGGAAGCATGCAGTCCTGCTTCGCCATGACCGAGCCGGACCAACCCGGCTCCGACCCCCGTTCTCTCAAGACTCGCGCCATCCGCGACGGCGACGAGTGGGTCATCAACGGCCACAAGTGGTTCGCGTCCAACGCCAAGGCGGCGCACTTCGCCATCGTCATGTGCCGCACGGAGGAGGACGATGGATCTGGGGGCGTCAACGACAAGATGACCCAGATCATCGTGCCCAAGGACACGCCCGGGTTCAACGTCATCCGCAGCGTTCCCGTCTGGGGTCACGAGGGCGGTCACCACGGCGAGATCATTTTCGACAACTGCCGGGTTCCGCTCGAAAACCAGCTGGGTCGATCCGGCTCCGGCCACCAGGCCGCTCAGGACCGGCTGGGCGCCGGACGCGTCTACCACTGCATGAATTGCGTCGGCCAGATGTGGCGCGCCTTCGACATGATGGTGCGGCGCTCCATGGAACGCGAGGTCCACGGCGGCATGCTGGAGACCAAGCAGTTCATCCAGGGCTTCATCGCGGACTCCTACATGGACATCCAGTCTTCGCGCCTGATGACCATCCACTGCGCCGAGGTGATGGAGAGCGGTGGCGATGCGCGGACCGAGATCTCGGCCATCAAGGTCTTCGTGCCCGCAGCAATGGAACGGGTCGTCGATCGCGCCATCCAGGTGCACGGCGCCCTCGGCGTCTCGAGCGACACACCGCTCGAGGGCATGTACCGCGGAGCCCGCACACTCCGTCTCGCGGATGGCCCCGATGAGGTCCACCGCATCCTGATCGCCAAGAACGTCCTCAAGAAGTATCGCAACGGCGAATCGTGGGACTTCGGAATTTGAGGTGCCCGGGATGGCGACGTCGCCTCGCGGGCCGCTTCGCCGGAACACCCCGATCGTGACCGCACGACTTTCACGCATACAAATATAGACAGGGGACCAGAATGGATACCGTCGGAAAATGGATCGCCAGCTACCTGAAGCAGCGCGACATCGACACCCTATTCACGCTGACCGGCGGGCACATCTTCCCCCTGCTGGATGGCAGCATCGACGCGGGCGTTCGCGTGGTCGACACGCGCCACGAGCAGGCCGCTGCCTTCGCCGCCGAAGGCTGGGCGCTCCGGACCGGCCGCCCTGGCGCCTACGTCGTCACTGCGGGCCCCGGCTTCTTGAACGCGGTCAGCGGTCTCGCCCACGCCTCGGTCACACTGAGTCCCACGCTGTGCCTCGCCGGTGCGAGTCCGATCGGCGACGACGACAAGGGCGCGCCCCAGGAGCTCGAGCAGCTTCGCGTCGCCGAAGTGTATTCGCGCTACGCCAAGACCGTGCGGCGGACCGACCGCATTCCCCAGTACATGGAGGCGGCGTTCCAACACATGCGGGGATCGACACCGGGGCCGGCCTTCTTGGAGATCCCCCAGGACGTTCTCTACAGGCCTCTCAGCGCGGACGCACCCCAGAGCTTTGGCCCGCGCCCGACGCCGCGGGCCGCGGGAGACCCCCGCGACATCGAGCGAGCGGTCGCCCTGCTCCGTCAGGCGGAGCGACCCGCGGTCGTGGTGGGGGGCGGCGGCTTCTGGTCCGGCGCAGCGTCTGCGCTCGCCGACTTCGCCGAGCAGACGGCGCTGCCCGTCTTCACGCGAAATGCGGCGCGGGGACTCCTGCCCGACAGCCATCCCCAGTGCTACGGGGGATCCCCCGGCCTCGGTGTCTTCAAGTCGGACCTGGTACTGGTGATCGGCTCGCGCTTCAACGCCACCTTCTACTACGGTCAGTTCGCAGAGGGCACGCGGGTGATCCAGGTGGACTGCAACTCCGCCGCCCTCGGCGACAATCGCGGCATCGACGTCGGCATCTGCGGCGATGCCAGCCTCGTGCTCGAGCAGCTGACGACGGCTCTCGACGGCTACACGGCTCCGAGCGACTGGATCGCAGCGCTGGATGCTGCGGTCGAGAAGAGAAAGGCGAAGTTCGCAGCCGGCTTTCGAGCCGCCAGCACGCCGATCCACCCGATGCGCCTGTTGCACGAAATCAATGCCTTTGCCGCCGACGTCGACGCGACCATCGCGATCGACGGTGGGGACATCGGCGTCGCCGCGGCGCGGCATCTGCAAGCGAATCGCCCCGGGTCCCAGCTCTCGAACGCCAGCATCCTCGGCTCACTGGGCCCCGGACTGCCCTTCGCCATCGGAGCCAAGGCGGCTGCGCCGGACGACACGGTGATCTGCGTGACCGGCGACGGCGCCTTCGGCATCGGCGCCATGGAGATCGACACGGCGATTCGATTGGATCTTCCCTTCATCTGCGTGATCGGAAACGACCAGATCTGGGGGATGATCGAGCGCTCCCAGAGCGACCTGTTCGGCGAGGACCGCCTGGTGGCCGCGAAGCTCGGCGACCGGCCCTACGAGAAGATGGTGGAGGCCCTCGGTGGGTACGGAGAGCGCGTCGAGAACCCCGAGCAGATCCGACCCGCCCTCGAGCGCGCTCGGGACAGCGGAAGAACCGCCTGTCTGAACGTCATGCTCGACCCCAAGGTCACCGGCTAGGAGACCCGTCCTCCCCGGTGCCTGGGCCGGTGGGAAAGGCCATCGAGTCGATGAAGATCTCCTGGAACTGCGGGTCGGCAGCCAGGGGAACGTGATCGATCCTGGCGCGAACGGAATCGAATCCACCGGAATCGGACTCATCGGCGAAGAGCGCGAGCTTGGCCCCGAGCAGCGCGGTATTGCCCGCGGGCTCCACCTTCTCGTCGGGAAAGTCGATCAGGCCGACCCGGCGCGCACTGGCCGGATCCACGTAGTTGCCGAAAGCGCCCGCCAGGTGGACCCGGGAGAGATCCCGCGGCTCCGCATGCCAACGCTCCAGGAGAATGCGGATCCCGGCCGCGATCGCTCCCTTTGCGAGCTGCAGCTGCCGCACGTCGCGCTGTGTCAATGATACGCCGGGGCTGAGCTGGTAGGGGTTGGAGGCGCCGGACAAGCGGCCGCTCGGCTCGATGATCCCGAGCTCCAACCCAGCCGCGATGGCGTCGACGAGACCGCTGCCGCAGATGCCTCGAGCGGCAACGTCCCCCTGGACCCGGCAGTGAAGGCTCCCCTGCTCGACACTCACCGCGGTGATGGCGCCCGTGGTCGCCTGCATCCCCATACTGATCCCGCCGCCTTCGAAGGCGGGCCCCGCCGCCGTGGAGGCGCAGAGAATTCGCTCCCGATTGCCGAGAGCGATCTCGCCGTTGGTGCCGAGATCCACCAGGGCGACGAGGGAGTCGCTCTGGTGCATCTCCGTCGCGAGCACACCGGCCAGAATGTCGCTGCCGACGAAGCCGCCGAGACAAGGCAGCAGCCGCACATCAGGATCGCCGCGAAGCTTCCAGCCGAGCTCGCTGGCTGGAAGCTCGTGGGCGCCGCCGGCCTCCGTCTCGAAGGGCCAGCGCGAGAGCGGCTCGAGATCGAAGTCGCCGAGCAAGTGATGCATGACGGTATTGCCCACGACGACGACGCTGCGGAAGGGAGTCTCCTCGCCCGGCACCGAGGCGAGGAGGCGCCGGATCAGGCTGCCGATCTTGCCGCGGATCAAATCGACGAGCTTCGCGCGCCCCTCCGGCGCCAAGGCAAACTGGATCCGGCTCATCACGTCGGCCCCATAGCGTGCCTGGGGGTTGAGTGCGGTCCGCACCCCGAGAACGCGACCCGACTGGAGATCGACCAGCTGGGCGACCACCGTCGTCGTCCCGAGATCGATGGCGATTCCCCAGCCTTCTCGAGGGGTGAAGGAGAAGGCCCCATGGTCGGTGAGAATGGCCGTCTCCCACTGCGCCACCTGCAGCGTGACCGGACTCTCTGCGACACACTGGCAGGCGAGGCGCCAGCCCTCTCCCAGCTCCGCAGGGGAGAGGATCTCCTCCTGCTCGGGCGTCACCGGCGCGGATCCTTGGATGAGTCGGACCCGACAGCCTCGGCAGCGCCCCTGGCCGCCACAAGGGAACTCGACGCCGTAGCTGAACAGCACGTCCTGCAAGGGAGTGCCGCGTTCGACCTGGATGGTTTGTCCGAGCGGCTCGAGCGCGATCGGGACGCGATTCCTCATGCCCGGGAAGATATACTCTCCTCATGCGCGCGCGAACCCACTCCGTCTCCCGGCGAATTGCGTCCAATGGTTGAGCCCCGTCTGCCGGTAAAGGTGCTCGCGTGCCCGGTCCTGCGGGACCTCATCGAGCCGCGTCTGGCCGGCACCGAGACCTCCGCGGTCTACCTGGACTACGGGCTCCACGTGGCGCCGAAGCGAATGGCTCCGTCCCTGCAGGAGCAGCTCGACGCCCTCGAGGAACCCAGCCTGGTGCTGATCGGCTACGGGCTCTGTGGGAACGGTCTGGAGGGTCTGGAGGCGGGACGCCATACGCTGGTGATCCCGCGCGCCGACGACTGCATTACCCTTCTGCTGGGGTCGCACCAGGCCTATGCGCAGGCCCAGCAGGATCATCCCGGGACCTACTACCTGACCCGCGGCTGGCTCGAAGTCGGCGCCCATCCCCTCGAGGAGTATCGGTCGCTCGTCGAGCGTTTTGGCCGCGAGAGCGCCGATCACGTCGTCGACACGCTCTTCGGGGGCTACACCCGTTTGTGTCTGCTGGCGTCGACAGATGCCGACCTCGCGGCATGTCGAGCCGAGGCGCGTGAGATCGCGGAGTTCTGCTCGAGGCGCTGGGGCATGTCCTACGAGGAACGGATCGGCTCGGACGTGCTGCTCCGAGGACTGCTGGATGCGCCGGGCAGCTTGGATGCCCTCGGGGAGGACTTCGTCCTCGTCCCCCCCGGTGGCCGCGTGAAGACCCAGATGTTCCTGCGCAGCTGAGACTTCCGCGCCCCGTCGCCTCGTCGCGACAGAAGGCCGCCCGTATCGCCGAAGCGCCGCGGTCTCCCGGCCCCTTGACAATCGGGTTGTTTTCGACAATGCTGTCGAAAACAACCTACCGGCGCGGGAGAGCGGAAGATGCCCAAACTGGTCGACCGGGTGGAGCAGCGGCGCGAGATCCGCAGCGCCGCGAGGCAGGTCTTCGCGCGCCGCGGCGTCGCCGGAACCGGCCTCACCCACGTGGCCCAGGCAGTCGGAATGGGTCGCTCGAGCCTCTACCACTACTACCCGGACAAGGCCGCGCTGATGCGCGACCTCCTCCGAGAAGTCATGACCGAAGAGGAGTCGTTCTTCGCCGCTGTGGTCGGGGGTGAGGGGACTCCGCTCGAGAGAGCCGACCGGCTCGCCAGTGCACTCGCAGGCATGTTCGAGAAGTGGTCCGCCGTGGCGCGCATGCTCTTCGATTTTCGCCTGCGCGAGACGCGAGGATTTCGGCCCTTCTTCCGTCGGATCCGAAATCACCTGGCTTCCCTGATCGCGGAGGGACAGCGCCTCGGGGAGATGGATCCCCGGCTCGATCCCCGCCTCGGCGCCGCGACGCTGATCGGTACCATCGACGGGCTTCTGCTCCAGCACCTGGTAGATCCGAGCGCCTTCTCCGACCCGCGGGCCCTGGAAGACGCCCTGGTCCTCGCCGTCAGAAAGCTGCTGCAGCCATGAGCTCCCTGGCGCTGATGCGGCTGCTCGAATCCGCCCCGGATCGCTACGACGCGGGCATGCGCGCGATCACCCTGGGCCGCGTCACGCGCGTCCACGCCGCCGTCGCAGAGGCGGCCGCAACCCGCCCCGAGATGCGGATCCTCGAGATCGGCTGCGGAACCGGCGCCGTCACCGAACGGCTGGTCGGTCTCGGAGCGCGGGTGACCGCCCTCGATCAGAGCCCGGAGATGCTCGAGCGCGCACAGCAGCGGCTCGCCAATGCGCCACCCGATGCGGTTCGCTGGCTGGAGAGAACCGCGTCCGAGATCGACGCACTGCCGGAGGCGAGCTTCGATGCGGTGGTGGTGAGCTTCTGTCTCTCCGACATGTCCTCTGGCGGGCGCGCCTTCACGCTGCGTCAGGCGGCGCGCCTCCTGGGTTCCCGCGGCATCCTCGCCGTGGCGGACGAAGTGATCCCCACGCGGGTCGGCGAGCGACTGCTGCACGCGCTGCTGCGCCGGCCACAGGTATTCCTCGGCTGGCTGCTGGCCGGGGCGACGTCGCATCCCATCCCGGATCTGCCGGACGAGATCCGAGCGGCCGGCTTCACCGTGCAGCGGGAACTGCGCTGGCTGCTCGGCAGCCTGGGAGTCCTCACCGCCGCTCCAGCAGCGCGCGCGGAAGATGAGGAGTTGACAGAGTGAGCTTGCGTCACACGTCGGTCTTGGATCTGGCACGCGAATTTCTCGAGATGCTTCTGCGCCTGTTTCCATGGCCGACGGAGCCGGGGCTCCGAAGCGTGGGGAGCCCCGGCCCCTCCAGCCCCGTGCTCGTCACCGGGAACTACGATCTCACCGTCCGGCGCCTGCTTCGCGCCCTCGAGGGAGTGGACGCCTGGGTCGTCGTCGCCCCCTCGCGAGGCATCAACGTATGGTGCGCCGCTGCCGGCGGACATCTGACTTCCCATCAGGTGGTGACGGCGCTCAAGACGTCCGGCGTGGAAGACCGCGTGGAGCACCGTCGAGCGATCCTTCCGCAGCTCGCCGCAACCGGTGTGATGGCGCGGGAGGTATCGCAGCGTTGTGGCTGGAAGCTGCGCTTCGGCCCCGTCTACGCCGAGGACATCCCCCGCTATCTGGCGCAGCAAGAGAAGAAGAGCGACGACATGCGGCGGGTTCGCTTCGGCGTCGCCGAGAGACTGGAGATGGCGGTCGCATGGGCCGCCCCCGTCAGCCTGGTGTTCGCCGCAGTCATCGCGCTGTTTCGCACCGCCTGGTGTCTGCCCATCATCGCCCTCAGCTGGGCTCTGGCCATCGTGGTGTTCCTGATCTACGACCGCATTCCGGGCCCACGTCGGCTGGTCCTCGGTGGTGGGGCCGTCGCCGTATCACTGGTGTCTGTCGCGCTCGCCGGCGGAGGTGGGGCCGCGCTCGCGGCGGCGGCGACCGCCAGCGCGCTCCTCACCGCGATCCTCACCTACGACTACTCGGGCTCGACCCCGATCGAGGGCGGTAGCCACTTCGAGGAGCGCCGCTGGAGCATCACGCTCGACCGCGAGCGCTGCGAAGGCATCTACTCCTGCTGGGAGGTCTGCCCCAGGGCGTGTTTCGAGAAGTCCATCACCGAGAGTGCGAGCGATCGGCGAAAGGTCGATCTCGCCCACGCGGAGCACTGCATCTGCTGCGGAGCCTGCATCGTGCAGTGCCCGGAGGACGCACTCTACTTCGAAGACGAGAAAAGACTGCGCGTGGAGCCGGATACGATCCGACGTTTCAAGCTCAATCTGATGGGACGCCGCGCCGTCGTCAACGACGCGGAATCAACTGGCTGAACACCCCCGCGGGGTGCTGGGCCACTGCGCGACCGTGCACTCAGTCCGCCAGGCGGAGCACCTCGCCGACCAGCTTCTCGATGCCCGCGGCGACGTCCTTGATGCCGGGGCCGAGCATGTAGGCCGGACAGCTCACCACCCGCGCCCGCTCGTCGCAGACAAAGGCTTCCACAGCGCACGCCTTGTGGTGAGCGCCCATCCGTTCGAGCGCACCCGCCGTATCCGGATCGGCTCCGATGGTGAGGTCCACTCCCGGGAAGAGACGGGCGGCGATGGCGGGAGCGATGCAGATCATACCGATCGGCTTGCCCGCCGCGTGGGCATCGCGAAGCAGGCGCTCGACGCCGGGATCGACCGTACACTCGGGCCCCTCGACAGCGAAGCTGGAGAGATTCTTCGCGGCTCCGAAGCCGCCGGGAACGATCACGGCATCGAATTCTTCGGCGCGAGCGTCGGCGACGTCCCGGATTTCCCCGCGGGCGATCCGAGCCGACTCGACGAGCACGTTGCGCGATTCGCCTTCCGCCGGCTGGCCGGAGCGGTGATCGACGACGTCCCGCTGCGGCTTGTCCGGGGCCAGGCACTGCACCTCGGCCCCCGCACGATCGAGGGCCAGCAGGGTCACCACGCTCTCATGGATCTCGGCCCCGTCGAGATATCCGCACCCCGACAACACCACGGCGACACGCGACATTTCGATTCCTCCCTTCGCTCTCAGTGCTGGGGAGCCAGTATACCCCGTGCCGGATGGTCTTCGAGCTTCGGCGCCTCGGGGAGCGCGCTGACCCCCGCGCTCAGCCGAGGATGGAGCGGGCGATGGTCTCGAGCTGGATTTCGTTCGTGCCTCCGCCGATCTCGAACATCTTCGCGTCACGCATCAGCTTCTCGATCGGAAGCTCCGCCATGTAGCCGGCGCCCCCGTGGACCTGGATCGCATCCAGTGAAACACGTACGGCCGCCTCCGCGCAGTAGAGCTTCGCCAACGACGCGAGCCGCGGGTCGAGCTTCCCCTTCCGCTGCGCCCAAGCGAGCTTGAAGACGAGATTGCGGGCATTCTCGAGGGCGAGCTCCATGCGAGCGATCTTGAACGCCAGCCCCTGGAACTCCGCGATCGGACGGCCGAACTGCTCCCGCGTCTTGGCGTGACGCACCGACTCCTCGACGCAGCGCTCGATGATTCCGAGACACATCGCGGGCATCACCGAGCGCTCGGCGTTGATGGTGTCCAGCGCGGTCCCGCCGCGGCTGGCGCCTCCGCCTTCGAGACCACCGAGCAGGCTCTCCTGCGGCACGCGGCAATCGCGCAGAAAGATCTCGCCGGTGGGCGAATCGTGCATCCCCATCTTCCGCATCGGAGGTCCCGTCTCGAGACCGTCCGCACCGCGCTCGACCACGAATGCCCGTACCGGCCCGGGCCCGTCTTCGACGCGGACCCGCGCGTAGATGGCAAAGATGTCCGCGTAGGGCGCGTTGCTGATGAAGGTCTTCTGGCCGTTCAGCACGAAGTCGTCTCCGTCGGCAACCGCCGCCGTACGCATTCCGCCGAAGGCGTCGCTTCCCGCCCCGGGCTCCGTGAGGGCCCAGGCGCCGACCTTCTCCTGGCGAAAGAGCGGAAGCGCGTAGCGCTGGATCAGATCGGCGCTGCCGCGCTCCAGGATCGTCATCGCGCAGCCGAGGCTCGAGATCAGCACCATTCCCACTCCCGGCGAGACCCGGGAGATCTCCTTCAGGAGGACGCTGGTCAGCATGGGGTCGCCCCCGAGGCCGGTGGAGGTCTCGCCTTCCCCGGATCGGTCCGGCGTCGAAGCATCACCCCTGAGTCGGGCCAGGCGACTCTCGGCCATGGCCGCGAGCATCTCGGACACACCGAGGTCCGCGCAGAGCCGGCGCAGCAGCTCGTAGGGAAGCAACTCGCCCGACTCCAGAGCCGGGAGCTCCGGAGCCAGCTCGTTCTCACACCAGCTCCGCGCCGCGCTCTCCACCATCCGCTGGGTCTCGTCGAGCTCGAACATGATGGTCGTCCTCCAAGAGCGGTCGCCCTGCCCTGCCAGCACCTGACTGCCTGAGCTTTGACGCGGGGACTCTACCAACTTCCCCAAAGGGGACGCCCGCGGTGTCGGCCGCAGCTCCTTTTCGGGCGGCAGGTCCGCGCCCAGGCGTCTGCCCAGAGACGGACTATCCTCGATGCATGGGAAAGAAGCAGCCGGACCGCAAGGCCAAGGAACTCCACCTGGGCAGCCTTCGCGCCCATGTTCTCGTCTGCACCTCGGGCAACTGCGCTACCAAGCCCGAGCAGAAGAACGCGGTGAAGAGCTTCCGCAAGAAGCTGAAGGAGAGCGACCTCACCAAGCGCAAGGGCGGTGTGATGTGCACGATGGTGGGCTGCCTGCAGGTCTGCGGCGGGGGCCCCATCGCAGTCGTCTGGCCCGACGGCGTCTGGTATCGCGAGGCCACGCCAGAGAACCTGGACCGCATCCTCGAGCAGCACATCATCGGCGGCAAGGTGGTCGAAGAACTCCGCATCGCCGGGCCGAAGAAGATGCGCGGCGTCTGAAACTCCCGCTGAGCCATGCCCCTGGAGTTGTCAATCCGACAAGAAACTCGCCTGCGTCTCCGTCGCGATGAGCCTCGAGTCCTCGAGTGCCGCAGTGCGATGTGAGGCAGCGGCCTGGTACTCGGGCTGCGACACCATCTCGAGGAATGCCTTCCGAGACGGATACTCGACGAGGGCGGCATCATCCCAGTGCTCGGATTCTGGGGCGATCACGGCGATGTGCACGCGTCCCAACCAGAGCATTCGGCCCCCCACCGAGGCAACCCGCTGGGCAGCGACAGCAGCGTAGCGTTGATACGCCTCGCGCCCGCTGCAAGGCTCCGCATCGAACCCCTCCGGGTACGAGGCGCGCTCCCGATAGCGAAGCAGGTTGATCATGACGACGGGTGAGTTGTCCTCGCCTGCCCCCAGGAAGGCCCGGAAGCGCTCCGGATTCGGCTCGACGTACCCCATCTTTCCTCCATCCTATCCATCAGACCTCAGCACCCCACGCAGCTGCGCTGGCTGGCGCGCCAGGCGCTCATGTCGCCCTCGAGATGGAGAACCGTCGAGAAGCCCGCTCCGCGGAGTGCGGACGCGGCTGTCATCGACCGGCCTCCGCTTTCGCAATAGACCACGATCTCCCGATCGCTTTCGATCTCCATCTCCTCGATGCGCATGGGCAGATCGGTGTGAGGGATGTTGACGGCGCCGGGAATGTGACCCGAGTTGAACTCGGGCCGGGTGCGCACGTCGACGATCAGCGGGGCGTTGCGGGTTCCGATCCGGCCCGCGAGCTCGGCTTGGGAGATCGCCGTGTCGGGAGCACCGGGGGAGCAGGACACGAGTGCTGCGAGCCACAGCGCGATCGTCAGAGAATGAACCCGACACCGCGGACTGCCAATCATCCGGATTCCTCCGAGCGCCATCTCCCCCCTTATCATAGGGGAACACCGAGCGCTGCGAGCTCTGCACAGAGCCGGTCGACATCGACGGCCGCCGCGGTGGTATCGGCATCGCAGATCAGGCGGGCCGCCACGGCGACAGCCTGTCCCTCGAGCATACAGGGCCCGATCACCCGTACCGACCCGAAGGCCCCCGGGTCCGCCGAGAGACATCGACCCGCGACCAGCAGATTGCCGACGCCCCGCGGGAGCAGAGAGCGATATGGAATCGTGTACCAGGAGCCGCGCTCGAGAAAGCGCCAGAGGGTCTCGCCGCCGCGGACGTGGCGCTCGATGGGCCAGGCGGAGCGGCCGATCCCGTCTTCGAACTTCCGCGCTCCCAGGACGTCGTCCTCGGTGAGCGCGTACTCCCCCACGATCCGCCGGGTCTCGCGGATTCCCAGGCGCGCGGCGCTGTCGGCCAGGAACGCCTCGGAGAAGCCCGCCACCTCTCGGCGAAGGAACTCCGAGAGCCGGGCCGCCTGGCTGCGTCCCTCCATCTCGGCCCAGGTGAGCTCCTCCGCATCCGTCGCGTTCACGGGGCGCCCCGCGAACTCGAGCCGGGAGAGCGCCACCAGGATCTCTCCCGGTCGTCCCGTCGGAATCAGATTTCCCGTCTTGCGGGGAAGACCGTCGCTCTCGAAGTAGGTCTCGAGAATGTGCGGCAGGTCGGCGAGGCTCGCGAAGGCCGCTCCGACGTCCACGTTCTGCATGGTGAACATCATCGACGGATACTGGATCTCGTCGCCCAGCCGCGTCTCGGCACCGGCGAGGCGCGAGAGCTCGGCGTCGCCGCTGGCGTCCAGGTAGACACGCGCGCGCAGAGCGGTGCGCCCCGCGCGGGTCTGGACGATGACCCCCTGAATCTCGCCCTGCTCCACCAGCGCGTGGGTGAGCTTGGCGTGGAGCACCACGCGAAGCCCCGGCTCGGCGCGCGCGAGCTCCTCCAGCAGCGTCTTCACACCCCACGGCACGTAGGGAAGCACTGCGGTGTCCTTGTAGGGAATCGGCCCGAGGGCGTGACTGCGCCCGAGCAGGGTCTCGGCGATCTCGAGCGGCAGGCCACCCACCAGTGGGACGACGCTTCCCTCGGGCTCCAGGGTGTAGAATCCGCAGAAGGTTCCGACGCAGCCACCCGTGGTCATTCCACCCAGGAAGGGCATCTCCTCCACCAGGATGGTGCGGAGACCCCCTCTGGCTCCGGCGATGGCCGCGGCCGTGCCCGCTGCCCCGCCTCCCACGACGAGAAGGTCCACCTCCTGGCTCACCTCGATTTCTTCAGCCGGAATCCGCAGGCGACTCAAGCTCCTCCTCCCACTCCCTCCGTCAGTGGCTCTCGCGCCATGCGTCCCAGTCCCCGCGGATCTCGGGCAGGCGGTCCACGTCGCCCAGGATCTCCCCATCGAGAGCCATCTTCAGCAGATCGACCTCGAGCACCGCCCCTGCGGCGGCCACCCCCCCGCGCATCACGCCGGAAATCCCGGGACCCGAGGGTGTACTCGCGCCGCACAGGAAGAGACCCGGTATCTCCGTCGCCGGTCCCATTCGGAAGGGGCCGACCTGATCCGTACTCAGTGCGATTCCGTACGACGTCCCGCCCGTCGAGCGAGTGAAGCGCTCCTGGGTCACGGGGCTCGCCGCCTCCTTCCAGTCGATGTGCTCGCTGATTCCCGGCAGCACGCGCTCGGCGGTCGCGATCATCTGATCCATCACCTCCCGCTTTCGGCGCCGGTACTCCGGGTCGCGGTGATAGCGCCCGCCTTCGGCGGGACTTCGATCCAGGTTCCAGATCTCGTGGTCGCCGGGAGCCATGGTCATGATCTGGAGATTCGTATGGCCCTTCGGTGCCAGGTGGCCGCTCACCGGATCCTTCACGGTGGCAGCCGTGACGTACGCGACGGCATCGGCTGGAATCTCACCGGCATCGATCCGGTCGTAGACTCCCTCGATGTCGTAGGTGTTGACGACGAAGTGATTCGTGTTGGGAATCCCCTGTGCGGCGAGATCGACATCCAGGCCCAGATAGACGCAGAAGAGCGGCGTCGCCATCTGGAACGCCCGCACCCGTTCCACCGTCGCAGGAGCGAAGTGGGATTCACCCACGAGGTTCAGGATGGTGCGCTTGAGATCCGCATTGGAGACCACGACCTTCGCATCGATCTTCTGTCCGGTCTTTTCAAGGACCACGCCCGCGACGCGGCCGTCCTCGATGCGGATGCGATCCACCGGCGACCGGGTCCGCACCTCGCCTCCGTAGGCTCGAATCGCCTGGATCAAGCGCCCGGCGATCACCTGGCCTCCCCCCTCTGGATAGTAGGCCCCGCGCAGAAAGTGATGGGAGATGCCGGCCTGTACCGCGACCGGTGTTCGGGAGGGCCGCACCGCGTAGGTCGCCTGCTCGCCGAGCAACACCGCGCTGGCCTGGGGCGAAAGCCCGTGCTCCGAGAAGAGCTCGGTCACCGGGCGGAGCCCCCATTCCAGGAAACGAGGCGCCTCGGTCACGGCATCCTGCATCCGGAACTCTCCCCGCTGGAGTCGCCGCCCCTCCTCTCCTACCTGACGCAGGATGTCCACGACCTGACCGAGACTCTCGGCCTGGTCGGGAAAGGTTTCGAGCAGCCGCTGGCGATAGCGATCCCAGCCCACCGGAACCCGGAAGGTGAAGTCCGGAAAGACCAGCGTCGAGTAGCCATCCGGATCCAGCGGGCGGAAGACCACCCGCTCCGCGAGACCGACCCCACGCAGGACAGTCGTGATCATCCCGTCGCGACCGCACTCGCCGAGGTAGTGGATTCCCACGTCGAATTCGTAGCTGCGGTCGCCGATGCGGCGCCGGAAGACCTGGGAGTTGCCCCCAGCCACGTAGTGAGCTTCGAGAACCAGCGTGCGCTTTCCCGCACCGCAAAGATAGGCAGCCGTACAGAGACCACCGAGTCCCGAGCCGATCACGATGGCATCCCAGCTCTCCCTCTCTCCTCGAGCCTTCATTCCGCCCATCCGGGACGTCGCTTCTGCACGAAGGACGCCATCCCCTCGGCTGCCTCGGCCGAGGCGAAGAGCTCGGCAATCTTCGCCTCGGCATAGGCGAAGCCCTCGTCCATCGAGACCCGAGAAACGGTCCGAATCAGGCGCTTTGCCTCCGCGACCGCATTGGGCCCACCGAGAGCGATGGCCTTCGCCTCCTCCCGGACGGCTTCCCCGAGCGCATCCGCTGGGACGACGCGGTGCACCAGGCCGTAGCCTTCGGCCTGGGCCGCCTCGAAGCGGTCGCCCGTCAAGAAGAGCCGCATCGCGTCGTGGACGCCGAGCTTCTGCAGCACGACCACGGAGATGATGGCTGGAATCAGCCCGAGGCGGACCTCGCTGAAGCTGAACTTGGCCCCCTCCGCCGCGATCGCGATGTCCGCCGCCGCCACCAGACCGATTCCACCCCCGAAGGCGTGCCCGTTGACCGCCGCGATGACCGGCTTCGAGCCCTCCCACATCATCTTCAAGATCTCGACGAAGGGATTGGCTCGTCCGCTGCCCGGCGCCACCGCATCGCCGCGGCTCTTGAGATCCGCCCCGGCGCAGAACGCCGGTCCGTTTCCGGTCAGCACGATCGTGCGAACCTCCGGATCGCCGAGTGCCGACCGGAGATGCCCTTCGAGTTCCCCGACCAGGGCGAGCGAAAGAGCGTTGCGATTCTCCGGTGAATCGAGCGTGATCCAGGCCGCTCGCTCCTCGACCGCGTACCGGGTCGCCTGCTGTGACGTCATCGTTCTCGCCCCCGCTCGCGACTCACTCGTCCGCCTCGACCACCACGAGCACCTCGTCGGGCTCGACCATCTGATCCACCTCCACCCGGACCTCCGTCACCACACCCGCAGCGTAGGCCGTGATGGGATGTTCCATCTTCATCGCCTCGAGCACCAGCATCACGGTGCCCTCCTTCACCCGGTCACCGACGGAGACCCGCACCTCTCGGACGGCGCCGGGCATCGGGGCCACGTAGCTGCCCGCGACGTCGTCGCTCGCGTGAATTGCGAAACGGGGGATCGGAACCAGCTCGGTGCTCCCCAGGGGACCGTGGATGAAGGTGGCATCGGATCGCGCTGCCACGCTGAACCGACGGCGAATGCCGTCGATCTCGAGTGAGATCTCGCGGTCGCTCGTCTCCACCACCGATGCGCGCGACGTCGAGCCTGATGCCTCCACCTCGAAGTTCCCGGAAGCTCCAGCCTGGTAGAGGACCTCGATCACCTCGCCGCCGATCCGATACGACACGTCCTGTCGGCGCCAGCGGTTGTTTCGCCAGCCCGAGGGAATGCTCGCCGGCAGAGGGCCCGGGATGCGTCGGCGCCTCTCGTGGTCGTGTAGGGCAGCGACGATGGCGTGAAGGCGATCGGCGGAGGGGTCGCGCACGGCGCTCCGCGCCTCCGGCGGCAGATGCCGCTCGATGAAGTGTGTGTCGGTCTCCCCGGCGGCAAAGGCGGGGTGGGTGAGCACGGCGAGCAGAAACTCGCGGTTGGTGACGATGCCAGCGACACCGAGATCCCGGAGCGCTCGCACCAGCCTGCGGATGGCGTCGTCTCGCGTCGCGCCGTGGGCGATGATCTTTGCCAGCATCGGATCGTAGTGGGGGCCCACCACCGTACCGGCTTCGATGCCGCTGTCGTAGCGAACACCGGGGAGCTGCGGGGTCTCCCAGAGGGCAATCGTCCCCGTCTGCGGAAGGAAATCCCTGGCCGGATCTTCCGCGTAGAGTCGAACCTCGATGGCGTGCCCATCGATCGCGACATCCTCCTGCGCGACCTCGAGCGGCGACCCCTCCGCGATCTCTACCTGAAGACGAACCAGGTCCAGGCCAGTGACCGCCTCGGTCACCGGGTGCTCCACCTGCAGCCGGGTATTGACTTCGAGGAAGTAGAACTGACCCGACTGGTCGACGATGAACTCGACCGTCCCGGCGCCCTGGTATCCGATCGCCTCACCGGCTGCGATGGCCGCTGCCCCGAGCCGGCGGCGAAGCTCGTCGTCGACCGCTGTCGACGGCGCCTCTTCGATGATCTTCTGGTAGCGCCGCTGCACCGAGCACTCGCGTTCGCAGAGGTGGATGACGCGACCCGTCGCGTCCCCGAAGATCTGCACCTCGATGTGTCGCGGCGCCTCGAAATAGCGCTCGAGAAGCAGCGTGTCGTCACCGAAGGCACTGGAGGCCTCGCGACGCGCACCCGCGAGGGCCTGCGGAAGCGCCGCCTCGTCGTGAGCGATGCGCATCCCCTTCCCGCCCCCACCCGCCGATGCCTTGATCAGGACCGGAAAGCCGATCCCCTTCGCCTCGGCGGCCAGAGCGTCGTCCGAGAGTCCCACCCCGGAACAGCCGGGAATCACCGGCACTCCGGCCGCGGCCATGATGGCCTTCGCCTCGATCTTGCTTCCCATCTTGCGGATCGCTTCGGCCGGCGGTCCGATGAAGGCGACGCCCGCCTCAGCACAGCGCTCGGCGAAGTCCGCGTTCTCCGCCAGGAAGCCGTAGCCCGGGTGCACCGCGTCGGCGCCGATGGAAACCGCGACCTCGATGATCCGATCGATCACCAGGTAGGATTCGCGGCTGGGCGCGGGACCGATCCGAACCGCCTCGTCGGCTTCGGCGACATGCGGCGCCGCCGCGTCCGCATCCGAGTAGACGGCCACGCTGGCGATTCCCATCTCTCGCAGCGTGCGCATCACCCGCCGCGCAATCTCGCCGCGGTTGGCGACCAGTACCTTCTCGAAGTGCCTCTTCGCCGTCACGTCTCCATCCCGCTGGCTCTCCGCGGCTCCCAGCCTCGTCACATCCGGAAGACGCCGTAGCGCGTCGTTCCCCGGATCTCGTTGGAGTGAAGGGCCGACAGGCAAATTCCCAGAACCGTGCGCGTGTCTCGAGGATCGATGATGCCGTCGTCCCAGATCCGCGCCGTGGCAAAGAAGGCGTAGGATTCCTTCTCGATCTGCCCCTGGACCATCTCGCGAATCTGTCGGTCCTGCTCCTCGTCGAAGGGCTGACCAGCGCGCTCCGCTGCCGTGCGCCGGACGATCGAGAGCACCCCCGCGAGCTGCTCCGGACCCATCACGGCGATGCGGTGGTTCGGCCAGGTGAAGACGAAATTCGGGTCGTAGGCTCGTCCGCACATCCCGTAGTTGCCCGCCCCGTAGGACGCACCGACCATCACCGTGATCGCGGGGACCCCGCTGTTCGACACCGCATTGATCAGCTTGGCGCCATCCTTGATGATGCCGCCTTGCTCGTACCGCTTCCCCACCATGAAGCCAGTGATGTTCTGAAGGAACAGCAGCGGTGTATCGCTCTGATTGCACAGCTGGATGAACTGCGCCCCTTTCTCCGAAGACTCGGAGAAGAGGATCCCGTTGTTCGCCAGGATGCCCACCGGGAAGCCGTGAACGCGCGCGTAGCCGGTGATCAACGTGGTCCCGTAGGTGGGCTTGAATTCGTGGAAGCGCGACCCGTCGACGATCCGCGCGATGATTTCCTTCACGTCGAACGGCTTTCGGATGTCGATGGAGGTGACACCCAGAAGCTCCTCCGGGTCGCAGACCGGCTCTTCGACGGGAGCGCGCATCGTCGGACCCAGCTTCTTCCAGTTCAGCTGCGCCACGATCTCCCGCCCCAGACGAATCGCGTCGTGCTCGTCCGCCGCCAGGTAGTCCGACACGCCCGAGATGCGGCTGTGCATCTCGGCACCACCCAGCTCTTCCTCGGTGCTGTCTTCGTGAATCGCCATCTTCACCAGCGGCGGCCCGCCGAGGAACACCTTCGCCCCCTGCTTCACCATCACCACGTAGTCCGACATGCCGGGGATGTAGGCACCGCCGGCCGTGGACGAGCCGAAGACCAGGCAGATGGTGGGAATGCGCTCGGCGGATCGGCGGGTGAGCTCGCGGAAGCCATGTCCACCCCGCACGAAGATCTCCGACTGGAACGGCAGGTCCGCCCCTCCGGATTCGGTGAGGTTCACCATCGGCAGGCGATTCTGCTGGCAGATCTCCATGGTGCGGGTGCTCTTGGTCACGCTGTAGGGGTTGAGGCTGCCGCCTCTCACCGTAGGCTCGTTGGCAGTGACCACGCACTCGACGCCGGAGACGACGCCGATGCCCGAGATGACGCTGCCCCCGAGATGGAAATCCGTGCCCCAAGCCGCCAGCGGCGCGATCTCGAGAAAGGGAGAGTCCCGGTCGAGCAGCAGCTCGATGCGCTCTCGCGCCATCAGCTTGCCCCGCCCGATGTGACGCTTCACGTACTTCTCACCGCCGCCCGCGCGCACCAGCTCGAGCTGCTCGTTCAGGAGTGCGATCTGCTCGAGAAACCCGGCCCGGTTCTCCCGGTAGGTCTCCGAACGCGTGTCGGCGTGGCTTCGAAGGATCTCCATCTGGCGCGGCCCCCGCTCAGAGCCCGAACATCTTGGCGAGATAGTGCATCATGACTTCGTCCGCGCCGCCACCGATGCTGATCAGCCGGCTATCGACGAAGGAGCGTCCGGCGGCGCTCTCCCTCATGTACCCGTAGCCACCGTGCAGCTGAAGGCACTCGTCGGAAACGAACCGGCTCATCCGGCCGCTGAAGAGCTTCGCCATGGAGATCTCACGGGTGGCGTCCTGGTTTGCGAGGCGCTTGCGGACGCACGCGTTGGTCAGCTCCTTGGCAGCAACGATCTGCGTCATCATCTCCACGAACTTGAACTGCGTGACCTGCATCTTGCTGAGCGGCTTGCCGAAGAGAATGCGCTCCTCGCAGTAGCTCTTGGTCGTCTCCCACAGGAGCTCGGCGCCCGCGTTGGCCATGATGCAGGCGATCAGCCGCTCGTCCTGGAACTGCTGCATCTGCTGCTGGAAGCCGCGCCCGACCTCGCCGATGGTGTTGGCGATCGGCACTCGCACGTCCTCGAAGAAGAGCTGTCCGGTATCCGAGCCCCGATTGCCGATCTTGTCCAGGAGCTGATACGAGAAGCCCGGGGTATCCGTCGGCACGATGACCTGCGAGAAGCCTCCGTAGCCGGCCTCAGGATCGTTGACGACCAGCACGCACATCCAGTCGGCAATCGCGGCATTGGTGATGTAGATCTTGCTCCCGTTGATCACCCAGCTGTCCCCGTCGCGCACCGCCCGGGTCTTGATCCCGGCCACATCGGATCCCGCGTCGGGCTCGGTGACCGCGATGGCACCCACCATTTCGCCCTTGATCGATGGCACCAGGAAACGCTGCCGTAGCTCGTCGGAGCCGAAATCGTGCAGCGAAGGCGTCGCCATGTCGGTGTGGACGCTGATCGCCATGGTCACACCCGCATTGTCGCAGCGCGCGATCTCCTCGAAGAGGACCGCGGTAAAGGACCAGTCGAGCCCCGCGCCGCCCCATTTGGGGTCGTAGCGCAGCCCGAGCATGTCCAGGTCGCCCATCATCCGGAACAGGCTCTTGTCCATGCGGCCCATCTCATCGAACTCGCGCGCCCGGGGAGCCAGCTTTTCCTCGGCGAACTTGCGCGCGGTCTCGCGAAAGAGCTCGTGCTCGGGAGTGTCGAAGAAATCGGCCGGCATCGTCGCGTCCTCGGTCCTGCGGCGGCGGGCGTGGCGACCCCTGCGTCAGGACCGGCCGCGGCTCTTGGCACCCTTTGTTAGCCGCCCACCTCGCGTGAGTCCATCGCGGCCGACCGTGTGGGGTTTTGGGCCCAGTTCGCGCTCGCCAGGGTATGACCCATGTCATGTCATCCCCCTCCGCGGGTAGCCTAGCCTCGGATCGATGCATCGGATCCGTGAGCGCTTGCCCACGGCGAGGAGGTAGCGATGGCGGGGGAGATCCAGCGGCAGCTGGCGATGGTATTGGATCTGAACAAGTGCCTCGGCTGTCAGACCTGCACGATTGCCTGCAAGCGTCTGTGGACCCGCGACGAGGGCATGGATTACATGTGGTGGAACTCCGTGAACACCCAGCCCGGGCGCGGGACGCCGCGCGACTGGGAGCAGTCGGGGGGCGGGTTCCAGGAGGACGGTGCGGCGCGTCCGGGGCAGCTGCCCTCGCGTCGGGACTTCGGGGACGCCTGGAAGTTCAACCACGAGGAGGTCTTCTTCGGCGGCCAGGGCCAGAAGGCCCATCTCCAGGTGGTGGGGGAGCAGCCCGACTGGGGTCCCAACTGGGACGAGGACCAGGGCGGCGGCGAGTATCCCAACGCCTACTACTTCTATCTGCCGCGCATCTGCAACCACTGCACCAACCCGGCCTGCATGGCGTCGTGTCCCCGCAAGGCCATCATCAAGCGCGAGGAGGACGGCATCGTCCTGATCGACGAGGACCGCTGCCGCGGCTACCGCTTCTGCATGGAGGCGTGTCCCTACAAGAAGATCTACTTCAACCACACCACCAAGGTGGCGCAGAAGTGCATCTTCTGTTTCCCCCGCATCGAGAAGAAGGTCACCACCGCCTGTGCCCGCCAGTGTCCGGGCCGGATCCGCTTCGTGGGCTACCGGGACGACAAGAACGCCCCGATCTACAAGCTGGTGGACCACTGGAAGGCGGCGATCCCCCTGCATCCGGACTTTGGCACCGAGCCCAACGTCTTCTACGTGCCGCCGCTGGCGCCGCCGCGCTTCGACGAGAACGGTGAGATCGACGAGTCGCAGCCGCGCATTCCCGACGAGTACCTGGTCTACCTGTTCGGCCCGGTGGTGCTGGAGACCTTGGAGATCTTGAAGGCGGAGATGGCCAAGACGCGCGCCGGTGGAAAGTCGGAGCTGATGGATCTCCTGATCGCATACCGCTGGACCGAGATGTTCGGAGGCTTCGACCGCGACCCCGCCACCATCGAGTGGACCGGGGTCTGAGCCGAGATGTGGATCTCCAATGAGTGATTCGACGCTGACGGAACTCACGGGTGAGAAGGAGAAGACGGCCGCTGCGCGGAGCCGTACCTACGAGCTCTTCGCCCGTCTCTTCGAGTATCCCGACAAGGCGTTCGGCGAGGCGATCCGATCCGGGGAGCTGGCGGAGCAGATCCGTCAAACCCTGAGCGCCCTCGACCCCTCCCTGCTTCAAGACTCCGACTGGGCTGCACTCGGGAATGCCGGGGAGGAAGAGGACGATCTGGCCGTCGAGTACACCCGGCTCTTCGACGTCGGCGCCTCGGGACCACCTTGCCCCCTCTACGGGGGTCTCTACAGCGGCGCGCGCATGAAGACGATGGAGGAGGCGATCCGCTTCTACAATCACTTCGGACTCACCCTCTCGGATTCTCCGCGCGAGATGCCGGATCACATCACCACGGAGCTCGAGTTCCTCCACTTTCTCGCCTTCCGGGAAGCCGAGGCTCTGCACGGTGGAGAGGATCCCGGCCCTTTCAGGCGCGCCCAGCGCGACTTCGCCGCGCGTCACCCGGGTCGCTGGGTCCCGCAGCTGCGGGAGCGCCTCGAGGCCCAGGATCCAATGCCCTTCTTCCGGGAGCTGGTTTCCCAACTCGAGCGCTTCCTGGTCCACGACCAGAGCCGACTGGTCGAGCTGACGGGTCCTGTCCCCCACGCGCCCCGCTAGCCGGCATTGCTCACCAGCTCGCTACTACGGACGCCGCTGCCCTGGTAGCAGGAGCAGGGCGGATCCGAGACCCAGCAGGAAGCCGAGCGCCCCGGATAGCTCCGGCGGGTCGAAACGCATTGCACGCAGTCGGTCGCGCAGCCAGCTGATCATTCGATCCGAAGGTACGGGGACGTTGAAGGTTCAACGACGTCCCCGTACGATGGCCTCCACAGGAGAACTCTCATGACCGAACCGGCCGTCCTCTACGAATCCGACCACCAGATCGCCGAGATCACGCTCAATCGGCCCGAGAACCGAAACAGCATGACGCAGGACGTGCTGGAAGGACTGCGGGAGGCGGTGGCGCGAGCCCGAGCAGAGGAGGAGCTGCGTTGCGTCATCATCACGGGGCGCGGAAGAAGCTTCTGCGCGGGTGCCGACTTCAAGAGCCAGGCACAGCAGGAAGTCGATACTGCGCGGTTTCGGGCACCCAACGAACGCACCTTCGAGATCTACAGCCCCTTCCTTTCGCTGCTCGAGATCGAGGTGCCCACGATCGCCGCCATGCAGGGACACGCCATCGGCGGTGGCCTGGGGCTCGCCGTCGTCTGCGACCTCCGCGTGGCCAATCGCGAGGCCCGCTACGGCGCCAACTTCGTGCGGCTGGGTCTGCACCCCGGCATGGCAACGACCTACATTCTCCCGCGCCTGCTCGGGCTACCCCGCGCGACGGAGCTGCTGCTGACCGGACGGATCATCAGCGGCGCCGAGGCCGCCGAGCTGGGTCTCGCCAACTACGCCGTCGATGCGGAGCAGGTCCTGGAGAAGGCCCGGGAGCTGGCGCGCGAAATCGCCGGCTGCGCGCCACTGGCGGTGCGCTGGACCAAGCGCTCCGTCTATCGCGGCATCGACTGGGATCCTCGCCGCGCCGCGGAGCTCGAGGCGCACGCCCAGTCGCGCACGCTCGAGACCGAAGATGCGCGCGAGGGGATCCGGGCTCTCCTCGAGCGACGAGATCCCGTCTTCAAAGGGCGCTAGCTCTAGCCGCTTCCCGCGTTCTGCTCGCGCGCGAAGCGCTCCTCGACGACGCGCTCGACGGTGTCGACGATGGCCACGGTCCGGGCGTCGAGCTCGATGTTGACCCGGTCGCCCGGCGCCTTCCTGCCGAGGTTGGTGAGGCGCAGGGTCTCGGGAATCAGGTGAAGCTCGAAGCCTCCCTCGCGGTCGATCTCACCCACGGTCATGCTCGCACCGTCGACGGCAATGAAGCCCTTCTTGAAGATGTAGTTCATCCATTCCTTCGGAACGCGGATGCGGATGTCGCAGACATCGCCCTCGTGGTGCACCTTGACGATCTCCCCGGTCCCGATCACATGACCGGCGACGTCGTGCCCGCCGATCTCGTCGCCCACCCGGGTGCTGCGCTCGACGGCGACTCGGGCGCCGAGCTCGAGGGAGTCCAGGGTGGTGAGGTCGAGGGTCTCCTGGATGGCGTCGAAGGTCACGCGATTGCCCGACCGCGCCACCACCGTCTGGCAGACGCCGTCGATCGAAACGCTCGCCCCTGGCCCCAGTCCCTCGGCCAGCTCCTCGCTGAGCTCGACCTCGTAGGTGAGCAGGTCGGGCTTCCGCTCCACTCGCGTGACCTCGAAGGTCCCGCGCATGATTCCTGAGTACATCTCTCCCGCCTCCGCTTACGGGCCAATGTAGCGAATGGCTGGGAGCCCCGGTTGCGGACCTCCGCCCGGCAACCCGACACCAGAAACTCGACCGGCTGCTGAGAAGAGCGTCTAGGGAACCTTCTCGATGTCTACGTGCACGGCCCGGTCGGCCGGGATCGGCTGCCAGGAGAAGAGCCGGAACTTGAGGTGGCCGTAGCCACCGGCGAAGCCCAGGTGCTTCACGTGACCTGCCTCCAGATCCGCCTGGCTGTACCAGTTCTCGTGCTGGTAGGGCTCGAAGCCGTTGTAGAGAATCACCTGGCCGGGACGGACCGCGGGCGAGATCTTCGCCTCGTTGATGGAATCGCCCTCGTTGCTCACCAGCCTCACCCTGTCGCCGTTGCCGATGCCGAGATCGGCGGCGTCCCGATCGTTGATGAAGACGAAGGGCTCACCGCGATGAGTGTTCTGGATGATGTTGTTGGTCATGTTCATCGAGTGGATGCTCCAGCGATTGTGGCCGCTGGTCATCAGGAAGCGCCGCTGCCCCCCGCCCACGTTGGTCGGCTCCTTGTGGGTCGGCAGCTCCTCGCCGGCCTCCAGGAACCACTCGTGGTCGATGTAGTACTGAGCCCGGCGCACCAACGTGTCGTAGGGAAGCTTGTCCTCGGTGTGCCAGCGCAGCGGGTTGTGGACCTCGTCGGGCTTGATCGTCGAGCCCTGCGACTGTCCGTGGCCCACCATTCCCCAGTTGGTGAAGCGCACGTGGCCCTTCTCGCGCAGGGTCGCGAGGTTCGCGCCTTCGGGCAGGAGCCCGTAGGTCGCGGTGTCCTGGAGCGCCTCGTCCCAGTACGTCTCCTCGTCCGTGACGGTACCGTTCAGCGTCAAGCGGTCGCGCATGCCCACCAGCTCGTGGGTGAGCCCCTTGTAGTCCGTGAACTTCTCCAACCCCCGGGCTGCCGCACGGCGCTCCAGCGCGGCCAGAAGCGCCATCGAGATCTCGATGTCCGGCTTGGCCTCACCTAGCGGTGGGGTCGCGTGGTCCGTCAGCACCCAGTTGAGATGGTGCACCGAGAGCATGGCGTGACCGATCTTCTCATAATGCTGCGCCGCCGGGAGGATGTAGTCGGAGTAGAGCCCGGTGGTGGTGATGCGGTAGTCGACCGACACCACCAGTGTCAGCTTGGGCCAGAAGTGCTCGAGCAGAAGCTTTTGACCACCGCGATTGCGTCGGAGGTAGTTGCCACCGGCCTCGAACAGCACCCGCGGCTCGATGGTCTGATACGCCTTCGAGTAGCTGGTACCCCACCAACCCTTCTCGATCGCCTCGGTGACGTACTCGTCGAAGGACCGCTTCATGGTGGGGTCGTTGTTCTCGGGGTCGTTCCAGCGCTCCTTGTACCCCATCTGGTAGTACCAGAGGAAGGCGGGCGGAACCGGGGCGCCGAGCTCACCCATCTCGGTCACCATCTCGAGCATGCGGTTCTGGATCATCTCCTTGGTCATGGTCGGGTCGGTGGATCCCACCAGACGCCGCATGGCGATCATGCCCGCGATCGTCTTCTGGGCCGCCTCCTGCCCTCTGCCCTCTTTGGCGGGCATCATCATCTCGCCGTCCATTCCCATGATCGCCCAGGAGCGGGTGCCGGTGCCCTTCTTGCCCCAGTTGCCGGTGAGCCCCAGCAAGAGCGCCATCGACCGCTCCATCAGGTCGCCGTGGTAGTACTTGCCCGAGTTCCAGCCGATGAAGATCTTGGTCTTCCGCGTCGCCACCTTGCGGGCCAGCCGGCGAATGTTGTCCGGGTGGAGCTGGCAGATCTCACCGGCCTTCTCCGGCGTGTAGTCCTCCAGGTGGCGGCGGAGCCGGGCGAAGACCGGCTCCACCTCCACCGTGCTCCAGTCCGCCAGCACCACCGAGTAGCTGCCTTCGAGAGCCGGATCGACGTCCGCCGAAGCCAACGTGTGCCGCGGCGCTGCCGTCAGCGTGTTGGAAGAGGTGTCCCACCAGAAGAACTGGTCTTCGCGGTCCCCCTGGTAGACCTCGTTGCCGCGCAGGAAGCGCCCGGTGTCCTTGCGAACCAGCAACGGCATGTCGGTCTGTTCCTGCACGAACTGCTTGTCGTACAGATCGCCGTCGATGATCACCTTGCACATCGCCAGCGCCAGGGCCGCGTCGGTGCCGATCCGCACCGGCAGGTGGTAGTCGGCGTGTATCGCCGAAGGGCTGTAGTCCGGCGCGATCGTCACCACTTCGCCGCCGTTGTATCGGGACTCGGCCACGTAGTGGTACCAGTGGATGTTGGTGTAGACCGGATTCGCGTGCCAGATCAGGGTGAGGTCGGCCAGGAACCAGTCGTCCATGGTGGAGACGGGGTTGTAGAGCCCCCAGGTCAGGTGGTATCCGGGGCTGAAGTCCTGAAACTCCGCATCGCCGTCCGTCATCGGCGTGCCGATGAAGCCGGTCCAGGCACGCGCGCCCTGCGCTCCGAGCTCCGGCGTCAGCGGTGTGATGACCGACTCCGGACCCTGGTCCTCGATGGCGTCGAGGATGCCGTCCGCAATCTCGGTGAGTGCCTGGTCCCAGGAGACCTCCTCGAACTTGCCCTCACCGCGCTCGCCGACCCGCTTCAGGGGCTTGGTGACCCGGTCCGGCGAGTAGTGGCAGTGGCTCCAGCAGGCCCCCTTCTGGCAGCCCATCGGGTTCATGTCCGGAATGCCCTCTTCGATCGGATGGTGGCTGCCGGACTGCTCCTCGCGGACGATCTTCCCGTTCTTGGTGTAGACCCGGAAGGGACAGCCCCCGGGGTAGCAATCCACCGCGTGGGTCCCCCACGTCACCGAGTCCCAGCTCCACTTCTCACGGTACCTGTCCGCCCAGTCGCCACGAATCGCTGCCACCCTCGATCTCCTTCCACAAGCTTCCGTCTCTATTTGTGCAACATCCGGGAGGGGGGTGATATGAGGATCGTCATACGGATTCATGGGTAGGCTACGGAGAAGTCTCCCCACGGGGGCGTCCGATTCTCTAGAATGCTGCATTGGCGAGGACGTTCTTTGCGTTCTTGCCTCTCGCCAGATCGGAGCAGCGATCTTCCATGCGCCCGTTCCTTCAGTTCCTCCTGCTCGGCGCGTTGATCTTCGCCGCCGACCGCTGGCTCCTCGATCGGGACGAAGATCCGGAGCCGACCCTGATCGAGATCTCTTCCGATCAGCTCGCCGTCATCCGGCGGACAGCGCTGGCCAGCATGGGGCGGCTACCCGACCAGGCGGAGCTCCGCGCGCTCGTCGACGCCGAGGCTGCCGAGGAGATGCTCTACCGCGAGGCCCTCGCTCTCGGGCTCGCCGGGCGGGATGAGGTCGTCCGACGGCGTCTGGTGCGAAACATGCGCTTCCTGAACCCGGAAGACGAGAGGAGTCCGGAGGCGCTCTTCCAGGAAGCACTCAGCCTCGGCATGGAGCGCAGCGACCTGGTGGTCCGTCGGCGCTTGATCCAGAGGATGCGCCTCGCCATCGAAGCCCGCGCCAAGGCGGACGAGCCCACCGAAGCCGAGCTACTGTCGTATCTCGCGCGGCACCCCGAGCGCTTCTCGTCGCCACCCCGTGTGAGCTTCTCCCACGTCTTCGTCGACCCGGCGAGGCGAGGCAGCTCGGCCGCGGCAGATGCCCGAGCGCTTCTCGCCAGGCTCCAGAGAGAGGGGAGTGGACCGGAGTTCCGGGACAGGCTGGGCGATCCTTTCCTCGCGTCCGGCAACGGGGCACTCCGCTCCGAAAGGGAGCTGGCGAAGCTGTTCGGCCCCGAATTTGCCGGACGCGTGATGGATCTCCGTCCGGGAAGCTGGGAAGGTCCGCTCCCCTCCTCCTACGGGCTCCATCTGGTCTGGGTTCGCGAGCGGACGCCCGGAGCGCCCCTCCCCCTCGGTGCGGTGCGCAACGAGGTCCGCTACGCCCTCCTGGCCGAGCGGGGCGAGAAGGCGCTCCAGAGAGCCATCAAGGAGCTTCGCGATCGCTACCAGGTGAGAATCGCTGCACCCTGAGGAGATCCACATGACCCAGAGACAGAACCGACAGATCGTGCTCCGCCGCCGCCCGGTGGGCGAGCCCGTAGAAGACGACTTCGAGCTGGTCACGACGACGATCGCGGATCCCGGCGAGGGCGAGATGTTGCTGAAGACGCTGTGGCTATCGCTGGATCCCTACATGCGGGGCCGCATGAACGATGCGAAGTCCTATGCGCCCCCCGTACGGCTGGGCGGGTTGATGATCGGCGGAACCGTGAGCCAAGTCGTCGCTTCCAGGATCCCCGAGTACGAGGCGGGTGACATCGTTTCCGGCAATCACGGCTGGCAGGAGTTCGCCATCGGTCGCCTGGGTGACGATCGTCTGGCCAAGGTGGATCCCCGGCTGGCGCCCATCTCGACCGCCATCGGAGTGCTCGGGATGCCCGGCTTCACCGCCTATTTCGGTCTCTTGCGGATCGGCCAGCCCAAGGCCGGCGAGACCGTGGTGGTCTCCGCGGCAGCCGGCGCGGTCGGATCCGTGGTCGGCCAGATCGCCAAGATCGAGGGCTGTCGCGCCGTCGGGATCGCGGGGGGCAAGGCGAAGTGCGACCACGTCGTCGACGAGCTCGGATTCGACGCCTGCGTCGACTACAAAGCCGGAAACCTGGAGGCGGATCTGCGGGCGGCCTGTCCCGATGGAATCGACGTCTACTTCGAGAATGTCGGCGGCGCGGTTCTGGATGCGGTCGTGCCTCTGCTCAATCGGGGATCGCGCGTCCCGGTCTGCGGCTTCATCTCCGCCTACAACGCCCGATCCCGAAGCGAGGTGAGAAGCCCGCTGGAGGTCCTGGGAGCACTGGATCCGCCTCCCACCCACCGCTTCTTCCTGGTGGGCGAGTGGATCCCGGAATACCCGGAAGCGATCATCACCCTCTCAGGCTGGATCGAGCAGGGCAGGCTCGTGTACCGCGAGAGCATCGCGGAGGGACTCGAGAACGCACCCCGCGCCTTCATCGGTCTTCTTCGCGGAGAGAATCTCGGCAAGCAGCTGGTCAAGATCGCAGAGCCCGAGTAGCCGCCTCAACGGGGCTCGCGCTTTTCCAGCCCCGGCCGCTCCCCGCGCAAACCGCGCAGGGCCAGGTCGACGGCACCCAGGCGGCGCTCGCCTTCGCGCGGGAAGGCGCCGCCGCCGGACTGGGCCATCACCAGGTAATCGGCGAAGGCCGCCTCCATCGCCGCGCTGTAGCCCTGGATGTCCTGGGCCTTGTTGATCGCCAGCTTCGAGATGCGCAGCGCCCTGCGACCGTTCTCGGCCACGCGACGCGCGTAGGCCAGCGCCTCCCGCTCCAGATCGGCCGCCGGGTAGATGCGGTTCACGAAGCCCAGCTCCCGCGCCTCCTCGGCGTCGATGAAGCGGCTCTCGAACACCAGCTCCTTCGCCTTGCGCGGGTGGATGTCCCAGGGAAGCGAGAAGTACTCGACCAGCCCGGCGAGGAAGCGCGCGTCGGGAGAGGCGAAGACCAGGTCCATGGCCGCGGCGATCATCCAGCCGCCAAAGATGCAGTAGCCCCGCACCAGGGCGATGGTGGGCTTGGGGAGGTTTCGCCATTTCAACGTGTAGTCGAGATTGTACTTGCGAAACGCCTCGTAGAACTCGATTCCACCCTCGGGAATGTCCCGCGCCTTCCAGTCAGCCCGCTGCTCGGGTGTCCCCAGATCGTGCCCCGAGGAGAAGTGCTCCCCCGCTCCGCGCACCAGCACGACACGGACCGCCTCGTCGCGCATGGCACGGTCCAGCGCATCGTCGAGCGCATCGAGTAGCGGCCAGCTCTGCGCGTTGCGGTACTTCGGACGGTTCAACGTAACCAGGGCGATGGGGCCGTCCACCTCGTACAGGACGTCTTCCGCCGGCATTCTGCACCCTCCCTTCCGGATGCTCCCGAGCATACCCATTCCCGAAATCCGACGGGATCTGGGGAGCCGAGGGCACATGCCGGCGCCGAATCATCGCTATATTCATCAGGTGGACTTCACTTCTCTCAGGTCGCCCAGCGGCCCCGGATCCTCCACCGTCCCGGGGTCGCACCCGGCATCGCTGGGACCCGGCGGCTCACGATGGAGCCGCCGCCCCTCTATCCCGGCGCCATGGTGAACGTCACCAACCGCTGCAACCTCCGCTGCAAACACTGCTTCGTCTTCCGGGAAGGGAACCCGAATCAGCCCGAAGGCGAGATGAAGCCCGAGCGCGTCCTCTCCGAGCTGCAGCGACTCCGGGACCGGCACGGAATACGCTTCATGATGTGGATGGGCGGAGAGCCCATGCTTCGCTGGCGCACGGTCGAGAAGGGCCTCTCTCTCTTCCACCGCAACCACATCACCACCAATGGTACGGTCCCGCTCAAGGACTTCGGACCCGACATCACCTACGTCATCTCCCTGGACGGCCCCCGAGAGGTGAACGATGCGGTGCGCGGGGCGGGCGTGTTCGACATGGTCATGAAGACGATCGCGGCGATTCCGGAGGATTTCCGCTCCGACGTCGTGGTCCAGTGCGTGGCGCACCGGGAGAACCAGGACCATCTCGAGGAGCTGGTGCGAGAGCTGCTTCCGACCAAGGCTCCTGGCCTGACGTTCAGCTTCTACGTGCCCCGGGCTGGAGAGGTCTCGCCCAGAGCCTGGGAGAGCAACGAGGAGCGAGAGAGAGTCATCGACCTGCGTCTTCGACCTGAAGCGCCGCTATCCGGGCTTCATCTGGAATTCGAGCCGCAGCCTCGACCTGATGCGGCCGGCGACCGCCAAGCTGGTCACAGACCACTGCCCGATGATGCAGACCATGCTGCCCCTCTACATCGAGGGAGATCACTTCACCACCCCATTCTGCTGCTACGGCAACGATGTCGACTGCGATCGCTGCGGCTCCTGGGGCGTGTTCGCCGCCGCAGCCAAGAACCCCGGCCCC
>CAVXZE010000014.1:0-365999 GCA_963766175.1 uncultured delta proteobacterium | reverse complement strand
ATCCCCCTGCGGGCCCGCTGCGCCATCCCCAGGGACCTGGCGGAGGTGACTTCGATCGGCGAGGAAGACTCCCTGCAAGGCACGGGAGCCCGCCGCGCCGCGGTCGATGCCGTCTGGCGGCGCGCGGAGGATTTCTACCGGACCGGTCTCCACCCCGCGCTTCAGATCTGTATCCGCCGAAACGGAAGAGTGGTGCTGAACCGTGCGCTGGGGCACGCCTCGGGCAACGCGCCCGACGACGATCCCGATACGCCCAAGGTGTTGGCGACCTTTGAGACTCCCATCTGCATCTACTCGGCCGCCAAGGCGATCACCGCCATGGTGATCCACAAGCTTGACGAGCAGCGCGTTCTGCATTTGGAGGACCGGGTCTGCGAATACATCCCCGAGTTCGGCCGCCACGGAAAGCAGTGGATCACGCTGCGGCACGTGCTCGGTCACCGCGCGGGCATTCCGAGCCTGCCGCCCGAGTCCATCGACCTGGACCTGCTCGCCCGGCCGGACCGGGTGGTCGGCATCCTCTGCGACGCAAAGACGAGCACGCGACCGGGCAGACTGCTCGCCTATCACGCGATCAGCGGCGGCTTCGTGCTGGGAGAGGTGGTGCGAAGGGCCACCGGCCGTGACATCCGCGCCGTTCTGGGCAAGGAGATCTGCAAGCCGCTGGGCTTCCGCTGGATGAACTACGGCGTGGCAGACGAGGACATCGAACGGGTGGCCGTGAACGCCTTCACCGGCCCCCCCGTCCCTCTCACTTTCTCACGGCTGCTGCGCCGTGCGTTGGGTGCAGGCGTACACGAGGCAGTGGAGCTCTCGAACCAGCCGCGCTTCCTGCGCGGCATCGTTCCCTCGGCGAACATCGTCTCCACCGCCGAGGAGCTCTCGGCCTTCTACCAGTGTCTCCTCGACGGGGGAGAGCTGAACGGGGTACGGGTCTTCGACCGGCGCACCGTCCAGCACGCGACCTCCGAGCAGAGCTACCGGGAGATCGACCTCACCCTCGGCCTGCCGATCCGCTACGGGCTCGGGCCGATGCTCGGCGACGATCCCATCGGGCTGTTCGGTCCCAAGAGCGGTCACGCCTTCGGACACATCGGCTTCACCAACATCTGGAGCTGGGCCGATCCCGAGCGCCGGCCTGGCGGTGGCGCTGCTGACCAGCGGAAAGCCGGTCCTGGCCCTTCAGGTGATCCGCTTGTTCCAGCTGATCATCGCGATCAACCGGGCCTTTCCGCGAATCGCCACACTGCGCCGCTGAAGAGGACAGGGATCACCGGCGCGGACGAACGTAGGGAAGCAGAACGCCCTCGGCGACCTCCTCGAGCAAGACCTCCACCGGAATGCCCAGCTCGAGATTCGCCGGGGCCAGCTCGCGGAGGCTGGCCACGATCCGAACCCCCTCCTCGAGCTCCACCACCACCACTGCGTAGGGCACCTGGCCCGCAAAGGCGGGATGCGGCGCCTGATGGACCACCGTCCAGCTGAAGATCGTCCCCTGCCCCGCCGAGGGCACCCAGCTCACCCGGTCGGAGCCACACTCGGCACAGAGGACCCGGGGCGGGTGGCGGAGGGTCCCGCACTCCTGGCAGCGCTGAAAGACGAGCCGACCCTCCCGCGCGCACTCCCGGTAGAAGTCGCCGTGCAACCCGTCCATGCGGGGAAGCGGCCTGGGGATCGGCGATGTTTCGCTCATCGGTCCCTCCGGAGAATCGCGATGCTGCCGTCCCCGAAATCGCCCCAGCCCGTCACCAGTCCCAGTTCGGCATCTGGCACCTGGCCCTCGCCGGCCTGGCCGCGCAGCTGACGGGTCATCTCGATCACGTGATTGAGTCCCCAGTTGTGGCCCTGGGAGAGGAGGCCGCCGTGGGTGTTCATCGGGTAGCGCCCGCCGAACTCGATCCGACCGTCGCTCACGAACTCCCCCGACTCGCCCGGGCCGCAGATGCCGAGGGCCTCCAGCTGGATCAGCACCACGTAGCTGAAGCAGTCGTAGATCCCCAGGAGATCCACGTCACCTGGCCGGATCCCCGCCATCTCGAAGGCCCTGGGTGCGGCGAAGCTCAGCCCCACCCGGAAGGGCTCGGGCCGGCTGGGTATGTCGTCGGCCGGGAAGGGACGTCCCTCCGCGGCGCCCATGATCAGGACCGGGGGGCTTGTGAGATCCCGCGCCCTCTCGGCCGTGGTGACCACGACGGCGGCGGCGCAGTCGGTCTCGAGCGCGCAGTCGTAGAGGCGGAAGGGCTCGGAGATCCAGCGCGCCTGCAGGTACTCCTCCATACTTAGGAGACGGCCGCGCATCAGGGCCTTCGGGTTCCGCTGGGCGTGGCGGCGACAGGCCAGAGCCACGTGGCCGGTCGCCTGGTCCGGGATGCCGTAGAGCTGCTTATGGCGCATGCAGATCCACGCGTAGAGCTGAACCGGCAGCATGACGCCGTGGGGCAGGTAGAAGTCCAGAATCTGATCGGCAGCGGCGGTTGGGGCGAACGAGAGACTGGGTTGCCGCCCACCGGGCCTGGGGCGAAGCGCCGAGAAGCCGTTCCAGCCCACCACCACCAGCACGTGCCTCGCCAGGCCATTCGCCACGGCCACGGCCGCACTCTGCAGTGCAGCGATGGGGCTTGCGCCGCCCATGTGGACCGTCACCGCGTAGCGCAGATCGCGGATGCCGAGGTTCGTCGCCAAAAACTCGGTGGTGGTAAAGCCCGAGGGTGGAATCAGGCCGTCGATGTCGGCCAGACCGAGCCCGGCGTCGGCCACGGCCTCGCGGGCAGCGCGAAGCATCAGCTCTTCGGGCAGCGCATCGGCCCCGCGGAGGTAGTCCGTCTCGCCCACTCCGACGATGGCGGCTCGGTCCTTGAAGCTCATCGAGCTCCTCCCTGTCGGCGCCCAGAATGGGGACGTGGACGGGTTCGAATTCTAGGTGAAAGCTCCGCTACAGCCCGGGGGGCCAGTAAAACCCCACGGGGAATCTTTTTCCTATTCTGAATCTCGCGGCCCGGCTACGCTGTCTAATGGGGTGAACAGGACGCTGGGGAGCGTCGGGTTGTGAGCGGATCGACGAGCAATACCGTGCGCCCGCGGATGGCCGACGTCGAACTGGATCAGCGCTGGCTGAGAGGCGAGCCGGGCGCCTTCGAGGAGGCGCACGGAAAATACCGGTCGCGCCTCGAGGCGGTGGCCTACCGCATCGTGGGCAACCATTCCGACGCGGAAGACGTGGTGCAGAACGTCTTCCTGGCGCTTCCCCGGGCGGCCTATCGCGGCTCGGCGAGCCTCTGGAGCTACCTCTACCGGGCGGCCGTCAACACATCCGTCAACCTGCTCCGCACCCGGAAGCGAAGCAATGGATTGCAGCGGGAGGTGATGGCCCAGGCCCTGGTGATGGGCGCTCCGACAGCGAGCGACCCCGATTCGCAGGTGTTCGAAGCGGAGGTGCTGGCGGCGGTGGCGAAGGCGCTGCTTCGGATCAAGCCTCAACACCGGCGGGTACTGGTCTTGCGCATCAACCACGGGCTCTCGAACACCGAGATCGCCGAGAGCGAGGGCATCCCCCTGGCGACCGTGGGAACCTGGCTGCGCCGGGGCCGCGAGGAGCTTCGCGAGACGCTCCGACCCCTTTTGCGAGACATGCGAGGCAACTGGCCATGAATCACTGGACGGCTCGGCAGCTACTCCCGGCGATCTTGGACCACACGATCCCGGCCGCTTTGGAGGCCGAGATCCGGAGCCACGTCGCTGGCTGCGGCCGCTGCCGGCGAATACTCTCCGAGTTCGAGGCCAGCGAGGCCCTTCTGGCCCGGCTTCCCACAGCGCTGGTCCCCATCGAGCCCTCGGCGGAAGCCCACGAGCGACTCGCCTCCCTGGCCCGCTGGAACCCGGACCCGAGACCCGATTGGCAGGAGCGCATCGGCGTCTCCGCGATCGGCGCGCTGGCCGCAGCCGCCATGCTGGTCATGGTGATCTCGGTGACAGGCTGGGGCCCGTTGGTCTTGAAGCACAGCGCGCCGGTGACCCTGGCCACCATGGTCCCGGATTCCCAGTATCTCCCCACCGGCTGGCGATAGAGCGCTCCCAGGCTAGAAATCGCCTGGTGCAGATTTCCCACAGGGGTGGCGTAACCCCTCGTTTCCCCGCGGGAAATCGATGCTCCTGAGCTCGGTGTGGGGAGAACCGGGGTAGTCCTGCCGGTCCCTCAAGCGCTACTATTCCCTATCTAGGAATCAAGGCCAGAGGCTGCCATGAACCGGATCCGAGCCGCTCGCCAGGCTCGTGGCTGGACCCAGAGCGCACTTGCTGAGCGCGCCAGGGTTTCCCCCCGAACGATCCACGCGGTCGAAAAGGGACAGGACTGTCGCCAAGCGACGAAGCGCAAGATCCTTGCGGCGCTCAGCGTTCCGTGGGATCTACGCGACGAGTACTTCCCGCGTCTGCGCGCCGTTCGGCGTGTCGAGCCGGCAGCAGCACGCACCGCCTGAACCGTTTCCCATTCACTCCGACCGGGTCTGTCCGGTTGGCGGGTGATCCCTGGCACGAGCTCTGCGCACGTCCACGCACGGCCCATCCCCCGCTGTGGGTTCGCATGCCGGCTTGCGCCGGTGAGCTAACCTCGAATTGGGAGGTGTCGATCAATCCGAATGCGGTGTGCAAGCTTGGGCCTCTCGGTTGCTGTAGCTGCGCTCTCTGGATGCACGACGCTCGAGATCAACTACCAACAGCTGCCGGAACGCGAAGCCCTTGCGTCGATCCAGGAGGGCATCACCACCCGGAGCGAAGTCCTCCAACGGCTCGGTCCCCCCGAGGAGTTTCGCCAGCCCTCCCCCTTCGACCGGACACGGTCCACCAGCCCCCAGCGCCGCAGGATCCTCGAGGGCGGGGAGGTCTTCATTCAGGACATCTATACCTACGCCTCCGAGCGGTACCGCGTCGAGACTTTCGGGCTGCTGCCCGTTGGCCCTTCCTTGTTTCGCGTCAGCTGGAGAAACTCGCGCGAAGATCGCTGGCGTTTCGAGTTCGACGAGAACGACGTGGTCCACTCGGTGTCCCACGTCGACGAGACCGTGGATGACGATCGCTGACGGCCTGCGCGCAGCCGTTCTCCTGCCTGCGCTCCTGCTGACGGGTTGCCTCTACGTCTCGGCGTCCGGCGCCTTCGGCTCCTTCATCGACCCGGCGACGGTCTCCCAGATCGTCCCGGGCGAGAGCACCAAGGGGCAGGTCCTCGAACTTCTCGGCCCTCCGGAGGAGTTCCTGCGCTCCGAGGTGCTCACCTCGCTGGGCGACGATGCCTCACGCGTGTCGGGAGCCGTGGCGCTGGGAAACCGGGCGCAGGACGCCTTCACCTATCAGCTCGACACGCTTTCGGCCTGGGCCAGCATGCTTCTCTTCTACAATCACGTCCGAGGGCAGATCGAGACCGATCTGCTGGTGATCTTCTTCGATCCCGAGGATCGCGTCCGAGAGGTCAGCTTCCGAACCGTCTCGAGGAAGCCATGAGGTCCATCGCGAAGAAGCTCTGGGTCCTCGGCGGAGTCCTCCCGGCCCTGGCATTGTCCGGGTGCATCTCCTTCTCGGGCCACTTCGGCACCAAGATTCGCGTCGAGAACATCCCGCGGATCGAGAACGGCGTGACCACCCGGGAGCAGGTCATGAGCTGGTTCGGGCCGCCATCGGCCTTCTTCAACCCCACCTTCCTGGACGTGATCTTCGAGAGCGAGGAAGAGATCATTGGCCCCGGGGCAGCGGTACTGAACGACGTCTATACCTATCGCTACATCGAGAACAAGACGAGAATCTTCTTCGTCCCGATCTTCGTCGCCTTCCTCGATACCGTGGCCGTAGCCGAGACGCTCACGATTTTCTTCGACGAGAACGGAAAGGTCGAATACCACGCCTACCGCCAGGACGTGCCACGGCCCAAGAAGGGTGACTGAGGCATGATCCGAATCGCGCTCCTTCTGATTGCAGCGCTGTCAGCTGGCTGCGCCGAGGCGATCTTCTCGATCGACTCCTACCGCACCCACGACGCCTACACCGAAGCCTCCCTCGACGAGTTCGTGAAGCTCCGGGCCGCGGGTCCGGTCAGCAAGGCCGAGGTGCTCGCGACGCTCGGCCCACCGATCGACGTGATCGGCCAGGACCAGGGCGAAATCTTCGTCTACCGCCGGCTGGCCAGAGACACCCGCACCATCAATCTCAACCCCTCCATGGTCAATTTGTTCGGTCCGGCGCCACCGATTCCGATCTACTTCGACAGCCGGACCTCCGGAAGAGACGACACCCTGATGGTCTTCTTCGATTCCCAGGGGCAGGTGCAGGGCGAGGGTTTCAACCTCGGAATCCAGGACACCGGCCAGAGCGGAGCGGCCTTCGTCGGCCAAGGGATGCAGGAGCTGCTCAAATGAAGCGCATCGCATGGGTCGTGGCTCTCGGACTGCTCTCTGGATGCAGCCTGACCTACACCGAGATCGGAATTCCCGTTCCGGAGGCGGATGGACTCGAGATCGGTCGGAGCACGAAGCCCGACGTCCTCGAAGCTCTCGGACCCCCGCGCCTGGTGCGTCGGCAGTTCGACGGAGAGCTCTACACGTGGCGGCGCACCAAGAGCCGTCGGCGCTCGATCACCATCGTCCCGATCTACGTGAGGGCCTTCTTCTACGCCGATGGCGAGTCCCGCCGCGATGATCTCAGCCTGCTCTTCGACCGCGAGGGAGTCCTCCGAGGCATCGGGCGACGCCTGGAGACCGAAGAGAGCGGCGGCTGACGCACGCCCCGCACGACCGGAGCGCCTCCCACCCGGCCACGCCCAGACTCGATGACCGACGGGCAGCGCCCAGCCGGTCTGTTATCGTAACCCCCGGACGCGCCGGTAGCTCAGCTGGATAGAGCACCAGGCTTCGAACCTGGGGGTCGGGGGTTCGAATCCCTCCCGGCGTGCCAGAACTCCTCGGAGTTTCAGTCACTTCCGGACAGACGTCTTCGCGTGCTCCATCACTGGCACCCAGTGGGTGCCCAAGGGGTGCCACGACGGAGCGGTCTTCGACAGCACTCCAGCCGTAGATCGCACGCAGCCGCTCGATCTCCTCGGCATCCGGCCAGGTCCTCGGATCGAGGAACGAGTCGTAGTTGCTGACGACCATGTGGCTGGTGGCGTGGCCCAGCTCCGCGGCCACGAGCTTCGGGTTGCGGCCGCAGACGAGGGCACTCGTGATGTAGCTGCGCCGGAGCGCCTTCTGGGCGTCCCCGTCCCGCGGGCTCACCTTCGAGCGTTCGAGCACACGCTTCCAGCCGCGGTGACGCCAGTTATGGTAATCGAGCGGGCCACCCGTGCGATTCGGGAAGACCCAGCTCTCGGTGCGCCCCACGTAGGTCAGCGCCCGCTGGCGTCGGAGGAGATCGGCGAGCGGCGCCCGGGTCGGGATCGTCCAGTTCGCCCCGGTCTTCGTGGGCTCGACGCGACCTCCGCGGGCCAGTGTCCGCTGCACGTGGACCAGGGCTCCGCGCTCCGACACGTCCGGCCAGAGGAGCCCTGCGCCCTCGCCCCAGCGCAGGCCGGTGAGCAAGAGAAGATCCGTCAGCGGGAACCACATGCGCTCCGTGGCGTCCCGCGGGCTTCGCAACACCTCAAGCACGCGCTCGAGCTCGGCGGCCAGGAGCGGCCGGAATGTCACGCGCTTCGTCTGGCGCTGTTGCCGATCGTGCTTGGTGCGCCGCCGCGGCAGCGGGACGTCGAAGGGGCTCGATTCCACGAGCCCCGCCAGGCGGGCGTCGCGGATGAGCAGCCGCAGGAAGGCGAGCCGGTTGCGAACCGTGCGTTCGGAGCGCCCGAGGCGCTTCAAGTCGCGCCGGAGCGCGATCAGATCGGAGACGGTGATCTGGTCCAGTCGCCGGTCGCCAAAGCGTCGCGCGAGGTCGTTGGCCTCGCTGCGGTAGGTCCTCCAGGTGTGATCGCCGATCTCGCCACGCGACTCTTCCAGCCAGCGCTCGCACCATTGCGCCACCATGGGGGCACGCGGAGCGGTTCGCCGGGGCGCGCGAGGCGTCGGCTCCAGGAACCAGCTGAGGTCCCCGAGCGCGAACCGGCGATTGAGCTCGCGGACGGTCTCGGCAGCGAGCGATTCGTCGTCTCCGGGCACCACGATCCGCTTCCGGAGCCGCTGGCCGCCTGATGCCCTCACCGATGCGAAGACGCACAGCCGACCCCGATCGTCTCGCCCGGTCCGCGCCCTTGCCATGGCCTCCATGGTATCGCTCATCGGGGACGCTCGATCAATTCGATCGCCCTGGCCTGGAGCGAACGCATATCGCGTGCCCTCCGCTTCTTCCGGTTGCGCTCGATGAATTCGACCAGATCGACGAGCTCGATCCGCACGCTGCGGCCCACCTGAAAAGCCGGAAGCTCTCCCCTCGCGACGAGCTTCTCGACCTGGCTGTACGACACGGACAGCAGCCGAGCCACCACCCGCGGCGACACGGCCAGGCGATCCAGCCCATCGAGCGGGAGGCCCAGCTCGGCCGCGAGCCGGCGCGCGTGGTCGAGCTTCTCGCCAGGGGTCATGTGTCGGTGTGCTCCGTGGGATGAGGACCCAGGGGCTGCGATCGCGAACCCTTCATTCCCTCCCGGCGATGTCTTTGGAACGAGCGATCGGTAGTTAGGAACTGCTCGAGGATGCCCTCGATGAGGGCGGCCAGCTCGATCTCCTGGCCGTGGACCTGCGCGTACAGCTCGCAGTAGTCGTCCAGGTCGGCGCCCAGCCGGCCGGGAAGCCGCAGCCGAATCTTTCGCTCCGGAAGGTCCGTCTCCTGGGGCCGGAGCTTGATCGTTCGTTTCATCCTGACACCTCCCCCGGGCCGCCATCCTCGACCAGACGGCGCACGCCGTGCCGCCAACGATCATGCGTCTCGCGTCCTTGCTCCTGCCTCGCCTCGAGCTCCCGCCGCTTCGGTGAGGGCAGGAGCACGAAGAGCCAGAGCGCCAGATGGTCGAGCATGCACCCCACGCGCCGCAGCTCGGTCGCGGCCTCCTGCTGGCGCAGGGCGTGCTGTTCCAGCGTCGCCGCGATCCGCTCCTCCATCGCATCGAGGATCTTGTGCCGGAGCGCTGCCGCCCCGGCCTTTCCGGCCGGAGGCACGGACTTCGAGTGCATCGGCCCAGTCCGCCTCGATCTCGTAGCAGAGTTCGAGCCGGTCGCGGACACAGCGCGAGAGCGAAGCCCGACGTACCGCGGCGTCGCGGAGCACCCGTTCGTAGAGTTCCGGTGGGACCCAGATGCGCAGCTCTTGAAGCCTTCCCCGCGGCACGATGGTTCGCTCCCCCCTCTTCTGTGGGAGCGACTCTGCAACGGGCGGGCCAGGTTCTTGATTGGGCTACGGGGAGTAAGAGGTGACGCTGCTAACGACCTCGGCCGCGAACGCGTTCGCGTTCCCGATCGGTGAGTTGCCAGCCGACCTGCGGTTCGAGCCCGCGCTCGGGGGACGGTCGCTCGCGTCGGGCTTCCACCCGCGAACCGATCTCGAGGTCGCGCCGTTGGCTGGGGATGGCGATGAGACGAGAACCAACGTCGAGCACGGCGAAGCGCCGCCCCTGCGTGTCGTGGGCAGATGCGACGAGCATCCCCTCGTGACGACCGGTGTTCGGGCTCGGCTGCTCGAGGCGCTTCCCGGCGAGCGTCTCGACCTCTGCGAGGGAGAGCGCGCTGCGGTCACGCTGCTTCGCCTGGAGCGCGATCCCCGACACCGCCTGTGGGAGGGCCACCCAGCCCACCCCGCCACCTCGTTCGTTCTCGGGGCCAGCCCGCACCAGGAAGCCGGCCTCGGCAAGGCGCACTCGTCGCCCAGCGAGCGCACGCGCCCAGGCGCGGCCAAATCCGCGCGAAGGCACCGGAGCCTCCGAGTGAGCACCGGCCCGGCTGCGCTCCATCACCTCCAGGTCGAGAATGGTGGCGAGCTCGCGCGTCCTCACCAGATCCCGAAGCCGTCCGTGCTCCTGGATCTCGGTCCACCGGACGCTGCGCCCCGCACGCACGCTCTCGTGCTCGCGAAGGGTCACCACGTGTCCCCGCCGCAATCCTCCCTCGCCGCGCCGCTCCTCCATCGCGGGTGTCTGGGGAATCAGGACCACGCGGCCATCGGTCACCTCCAGGACCAGGAAGGGCACGTCCCCGAGCTCATTGGGTGTCGTGCCTGCCACGCGCCCACGGGCCATCATCCCTGGCTCGAGCCGCACCAGCTCGCGCAGCGCTGCGGGGTCGGTGATCGCGAGGTCGCCCCGCGCCAGGCTCTTCTGAACATCTCCCAGGAGCTGCATCTCGCGCAGCGCGGGGCGATGGTCGAGCGACAGTCGCCAGGTCTTGGCTCCCGCCCGAGTCGCCAGTCCGAGCCGCTCGAGGAACTGGAGACGCCCGATCAGCTGCAGCCGGAGCTGCGCCGCCCGATTCGAGGGAGGAACCGGATCCTCGAACGAGACCAGCCGCCCGGGCCCCATGCGCTGCTCGAGAATCGCATCGAGTTCACCGAAGCGCCGCACCTCGAGCGCCTGCTCCCGGGCCCGCACGCGGTCGACCTCCGTGCGGTAGCCGAGCATCTGGGTGGCCACCTCGCGACTCCGTGCCCGCACCCCGTGCTTCACGTACTCGCGATCCAGGAGGAGTGGTCGGCCCGCCTCGTCCCGCCCGCGGATGGCCACGTGCACGTGAGGGTGGGCCGTGTTGTGGTGGTCGATCGCCACCCACTCCAGCCGCGTCCCGAGATCGCGCTCCATCGCGCCGAGAACGCGGCGAGTGTGCTCCACGAGGTCGAGTGCATCACCACGCTCGGGCGAGAGGATCACCTTCCAGAGCCGCGGATCCTCGGCCCGCTGCCAGCCCTCGAGCCGTCGGTCGATCTCGACCTCGCTCTCCGAGGCGTCGAACCCGAGCCCCTTCTCCCCCTCGCGCTGCGCTCCTTCGCGGGCCAAATAGCGGCCATGGGCCCGCCATCCCCCGGCCGTGCGGTTGGCCACGTACTGGAGCTTCACGACGCTCCGTTGCTGACGGGCACTCGGACCGTACCCCGGCTTCTGCAGCGCTCGCCCGGTGGAGCGCGAGCGTCCTTGGCGGCGTCCGACCCGCGCCGACACTTTGCGCAGGAGAAGGCCTCGTCCTTCACTTCGCTCGCGGCGAATGCGCCCGGGGCGAATGCGCCGCGAGCGCTCGGAAGGTTCGTCGTTGTCGCGCTTCATGCGCGACGGTTCCTCGTGAGTTCGCTCGCTTCGAGCGCGAAACGTCGGACCATGATGAGCAACGTAGCTGCGCACGGGGGCCATCGGAATCCGGGACTCAAGTGCGCGCGGCTGCGAGCGAATCGGCCCACGGGCCCCGGTCGCTTTATTCTTGCTGTTCCTGCTGCTGTTCTTGTTCTGCTCGCCGGCTGTGCTCTGCTGCTGATCCATGGCGCCGCCGATGACAATGCTGGCACGGCGTCGAAGCATGGGCTCCTTCGCATTGGCCCGGGACAAGCTCCAAACCTCGCTGGAGGCGAGGCTTACCGGCATCGGTGAGCCCGCTGTCCGTGTGGCGGCGGCGATGTTTCTTGAGGAAGCGGCCCAAGTGACCCGAGTCGCTCGGGCGGATCACACTCAGGAGCAGACGGGGACTCGCGCCAACCTGCGCCGGCGGTGGGCTGCCCAGCGGCGCCGGTAGGAGTTCCCGAAACGAACCGTGCATCCGGTGGGACGAGACTCGAAGCCTCGGCTCAGGCCCCGGTCCACTCGATGGTGGCGGGGTCGCGGTCGAAGCCACTGAACATCTCCGTCCAGCGGTATCCGATCAGGAGATCCATCAGCTCGGACTTCTCGCCGGCGCGCGTCTTGGCCATCTCCGCCTTCAGGATCTCCAAGGTCTCCAGCACCACCGGGCCGAACAGGTAGATCAGGTACTCGTCGGGGATGCGCGGCTGCGACTCGTCGATCTCGCCGTTCTCGTCGAAGCGCGGCGGCGCCAGCGGCGGTACGTAGAAGACGTTGGGCTCGGTGCCGAAGTCCGGATGCAGGGGGATCGCCGCCTTCCACTTCTCCACCAGCTTGTAGATCGGTGCGTTCTCGTCGTCCCGATAGCCCACGAAACGGATCCGGCCCGGACACTGGCGGACACAGGCGTTGACGACCTCCTTCTCGATCCGGGGAAAACAGAAGATGCACTTCTGGGCCACCTTGGTGGTGTGGTTGAAGTAGATCTTCTTGTAGGGACACGCCTCCATGCAGAAGCGGTAGCCGCGGCAGCGGTCCTCGTCGATCAGGACGATGCCGTCCTCCTCGCGCTTGACGATGGCCTTGCGAGGACACGCCGCCATGCAGGCGGGGTTGGTGCAGTGGTTGCAGATGCGCGGCAGATAGAAGTAATAGGCGTTGGGATACTCGCCACCGCCCTGGTCCTCGTCCCAGTTGGGGCCCCAGTCGGGCTGCTCCCCTACCACCTTCAGATGGGCCTTCTGCCCCTGGCCGCCGAAGAAGACCTCCTCGTGGTTGAACTTCCAGGCGTCCCCGAACTCCCGCCGCGAGGGCAAGAGCCCCGGACGCGCCGAGCCGTCCTCCCGGAACCCGCCCCCGGACTGCTCCCAGTCGCGCGGCGTGCCGCGCCCGGGCTGGGTGTTCACGGTGTTCCACCACATGTAGTCCATGCCCTCGTCGCGGGTCCAAAGACGCTTGCAGGCGATGGTGCAGGTCTGACAGCCCAGGCACTTGTTCAGATCCAAGACCATCGCCAGCTGCCGCTGGATCTCCCCAGCCATCACTACCTCCTCGCCGTGGGAACGTGATCGAGCTGGAGCTCGATCCAGTCGTTGCCCGAAATGGCCTTGAGTCCCGCCCGTTCGCCGTGGCCGCCCTCCCAGATCGCCACGCCGAAGCCGGTGGTCTGGCCTGGCTCGAGCTGGACCAGCTTCTCGGCGCTCATCACATTCATTGCTCTCGTGATGACCACCTGCCAGCGCTTGCCCTTGTAGATGCCGTTTCCCCGCACGAGCTCGTGGTCGATGGTGCGCGTGGTGCCGAGGCCCTCGGCAAGCACGTGGCGCCCGCGACCATTCTCGTCGGCGCGCCAGTACCACGCGTTCACCGCCATCCCGACGGCGCCCATCACGGCCATCGGAGCGTACGGAACGGTGGGAAACAGGATTCCACAGCAGTCGGGAACGTCCGGGGCATCGGTGATCTCGCGGTTCTCGATTGGGTCGCTCCACTCCAGGCGGAAGGCGATCTGCTCTCCATTGTGGACCGCGGCCACCTGCACTGCTTCCACGACGCCGATCTTCTGGTGCGCCCACGAGGCCTTGATGGCACCGGTGGGCTGCATGTCGAGCGGGGTTCCCTCAAGCTTCACCGGCTCGGCGGCAGCGAGCTTCCAATCCTTCCCATCCGGGTCCAGCAGCTCCACGTTAGCGGCAGGGACGAAATGGGCTTTCATTGCGAGTACTCCTCATCGGGCGCAGACCGCCTGGCGGGTGGGGCCCCGGCCTGCTGGCGAGTCGCTGCCAGGCTCTTCTGGTGCCAGATGATCATGCTCCGTAGCGGTGACAGCTTCGGCTCTCTAGTGGCGGGTTCGTCTAGCTCTCCGATTCGCGTGCTTCCGCGCACGGCCAGAATCTGCCCCGGTCCGACGAGCCGCGCCCTTGCCCGGCCATTCCTGGAGACCCCGGAACAGGATGGCCTGCAGGTCGGGGAGAGTATCCTCCGGACCCCAGAGCGCCTTCCCGATGTCGCCCGTCGCAAGCCGCAGGAGGTGTGAGGCAAGCACGGTCATCGTCGCCGCCTGCACCGGAGCGTCGGCCGGGATAGGGGGGCTCACTGAATCATGCAGAACCGCCTCGACCAACTCCAGGGTCGGGAGAGCCACCTCGAAGAGGTGGTCTCGCCCCACACCGTCGGGCTTCATGAGCTCCGTGATGGCGATCCGCAGGAGTCCCCCGTTTCGCTGCCAGAGGTCGCGGACGACCTCCACGACGCGCTCGAGGCGATCGCCGGCGGAGCCGGGCGAGGCGAGCGCCTCCAACATCCGCTCCCGTCCTTCCGCATAGAACTGCCCCAGCACCACATCGAGCAGGTCCTCCTTGCTTTCGAAGTGGTAGAGGAGAGAGGGAGCTCGGATGCCGAGCTCACTCGCGATCGCTTCCAAAGAGGTCTCGTGATAGCCGCGCTCCTCGAACAGGCGACGCGCCACGGCGATGGTGCGCCCTCGGGTATCCGCCACGCCCCTGCGATCGTCCCTGGACGCGGGGCCCTTTTTCGCGCGCGCTGTCGCTCGTCGGATCATGGAGAGCGGAGCCTTCTCGCGCTCAGAATCTCTCGCTGCCCGAGGCTTGAAATGTGGTCTAATATCATTAATCTATTGTCTAATAATATTAGTCTCTTGTCAACCCCCGATGGCCCAGCTTGGGCAAGGAGGATTCGAAAATGGCGGAAGCGAAGTCCGAAGGCACGAACCCCTGCTCGGACGGCCTCTCGCGCAGGGAGTTCGTGGTCGGCGCAGGTGGGACGGTGGCCGCGTGTACGCTGCTTCCACTCGTCGGCTGCGAGCCCGCGGAACCGAAATCGAACCCATCGCCGGAGTCGATCTCTGCCGCTTCCCCCATCGAGCCCCAGGATTTTCTTGCGCGATATCGCGGGAAGTGGACGTGGGACTACGTCGCGCGCGGAACGCACTTCAACAACTGTGCGTATCAGACCAACTGCGCCTTCAATGTCTTCGTGAAGGACGGCCGCGTGGTGCGCGAGGAGCAGATCGCGGCCTACCCGCAGACGAACCAGGACGTCCCGGACCTGAATCCCCGCGGCTGCCAGAAGGGCTGCTCCTACAGCTCCTTCATGTACAGCGAGCCGCGCCTCACTCGGCCCCTGCGGCGCAAGGGCGAGCGCGGCTCGGGGGCATGGGAGGAGGTTTCGTGGGATGAAGCCCTGACGGACATCGCCGACAAGCTGATTGACGCGATCACGGAGGATGGCCCCGACAGCGTGGTCATGGATCTCGGGACGAACATCGAGGGGATGACCACCTTTCTGAGCTGCCTGCGGCTCGCCGATGCCCTGGACTGCGTCATGCTCGACATGAATGCCGAGATCGGGGACCACCAGCCGGGCGCCGCCGTTACCTACGGCGAGATGACCATCGGCCGTTCGACGGACGACTTCTTCTACTCGGATCTGATTCTGATCTGGGGAGGCAATCCCATCTACACCCACATCCCCAACTTCCACATGCTGACCGAGGCGCGCTACCACGGCGCGAAGCTCGTGTCCATCTCTCCGGACATGAATGCCTCGGCGATTCGGGCGGACCTATGGATCCCGGTGCGCCCCGGAACGGACGCCGCGCTCGCGCTCTCCCTGGCCAAGGTGATCATCGACGAGGGCTGGTACGACGCCGATCTGATCCGGGAGCAGACGGATCTGCCCTTTCTGGTGCGGCTCGACAACGGCAGGCTCCTGCGCGAGTCGGACTTGGAGCCGGAAGGATCGGAGGAGAAGCTCTATCGTTGGGACCTCGCGCGCGGTGAGCTCGAGGCGGCGAGCACCGAGTCCTTGGCGCTTCGGGGTTGCGTCCCCGCCCTGGAAGGCACCTTCGAGGTGGAGACACCGGGGGGACTGGTCCAGGTGCAACCTGTGTTCGAAAGGCTCAAGGCCAAGCTCGCCGCGTTCTCCCCCGAGGAGGCCAGCCGGCATTGCGGGACCCCGCCCGCGCTGATCCGTCGCCTCGCGCGCATGCTCGCCGAGGCAAAGGCTGCGACCAACGTCGAGACGACGGTCTTCGGCAAGCTCTACCACGGCAGCGCGGTCATGCGCGCCCAGATTCTGGTCTTCCTGCTCTGCGGCCATCTGGGACGAAAGGGAGCTGGATTCATCTCGTACACGAATGTGGGACCAGACGGCCACTACTCCCTGCTCAAGGACTCCCAGATCCTGCGTGAGATTCGGTGGGATCTCGTCAAGCAGCATGCTCCGCAGCTCGCCCGAGATTGGGTCACCGGCAAGGATATGTCTCGCAGCGTTCGTCGCGCCATATCCGACTCCTGGGTGGATGCGAAGATCTTCGCCAGCGCCACGCTGTTCTGGCATATCCACGGCGGGATTCTGGAGGAGAGTGCCAAGGCCCGGGACACCGATCTGAAACGCGAAGTCAGCGACTACGTTCGAGAAGCCGTCGAGAAGGAGTGGCAGCTCCTGGAGCCCCCTCCCTCGAAGCGGCCCCGCGTGCTCCTGAGCATGGCGGGAAACGCGCTTCGCCGGGTCCGCGGCTCACACCGCCTGCGTGAGGTCCTTTGGCCGAAGCTGGACCTCGTCGTGGTATTGGACGTTCGGATGAGCTCGACCGCCCGGTTCGCCGACTACCTGCTTCCTGCGGCCGGCTTCTACGAGAAGCCGAACAGCGCGGCGTTCATGTCCGGGCAATCCCTCTTCGTCCACGCCGGGGAGAAGGCGGTCGAGGCGATCGGCGAGGGGAAGGACGAATGGGAGATCGTGTGCCGCCTGGCCAAGAAGGTCCAGGAGCGGGCTCGGGCTCGCGGCATCGAGACCTTCGTGAGCCGAAGGGGGAAGGAGCGTCGTCTCGACCGCGTCTACGATGCCATCACGCGCGGAGGAGAGTTCCGGGAACAGCACGCCGAGAAGCTCTCCAAGGTAGTGATCGAGAACTCCTCGAATCTGGGCGGCGTCAAGTGGCCGGAACTCAAGAAGAAAGGTTTCACGCGTGCGACGGGTCTCGGTCAATCGCTGTGGAACAGCAGCGCGACCGACTGGGAGCCGAACCAGACCATGACGCCCTTCCTATGGCACACGCGGGATAAAGCGCCCTGGTCGACGCTCAGTGGCCGGGTTCAGTTCTACATCGATCACGACTGGTATCTCGAGCTCGGGGAGGAACTCCCGACGTTCAAAGATCCCCTGAAGGCCGGAGGCGACCATCCCCTGGTGATGTCGGGTGGACATACCCGCTGGAGCATACACGCGCTGCAGAGGTCGGATCCCTGGATGCTGCGGCTCCAGCGCGGTGGGCCCTGTATGTACGTGTCGCTTCCCGACGCTCGGGAGCGGGAAATCGAAGATGGAGACGAGATGGAAGTCTTCAACGACATCGGCCGCTTCTTCGTGCGAGCGAAGCTCTCGCCCGCCGTGAGACCGGGGCAGGTCATCATCTACCACGCCTGGGAGGACTACCAGTTCGAGGGCGGCATCGGATACCGCAACGTAGTCGCATCTCCAATCAATCCCCTGGAGCTGGCGGGAGGGCATCCATTCATGGAACCTAGCTTCGCCATGCGTCACCCGGGCATGAACGATCGGGACACTCGAGTCGAGATTCGGAAGGCCGGCCGTTCGAGGAGGCGTCCAGCATGAGCACGCCGTATGACTACGACTACATCGTGATCGGATCGGGCTTTGGCGGCTCGGTTTCCGCCCTTCGCCTCACGGAGAAGGGATACGACGTGGCCGTGCTAGAACAGGGTAAGCGCTTCCGTTCCGAGGATTTCCCAAAGACCAACTGGAATCTGCCCAAGTACCTGTGGATGCCGAAGCTGCGGATGTTCGGCTTCCAGGCCATTTCGCTGCTCAAAGACGTTCTGGTGTTCCATGGCACCGGTGTAGGTGGGGGCAGCCTGGTCTATGCGAATACCCTGCCGACGCCTCCCTCCTCGGCCTTCCGGGATCTGCGCTGGCCGACCCACGACGATTGGGAAGCCAGGCTCGCGCCCTTCTATGAAACGGCCCGGGGGATGCTCGGGGCTGTGGAAGCCAAGAGCGTCTACCCCACCGACGACATGATCCGGGAGATCGTAGACGGCGATATGGGAGCGAAGGACAGCTTCCACAGACACCATGTGAGCGTGTACTTCGGCGAACCCGGCGAGACCGTGCCCGATCCCTTCTTCCAGGGCGAAGGACCAGAGCGGACGGGTTGCATCGAATGTGGGCGCTGCATGAGCGGATGCCCGCATGACGCGAAGAATACGCTGGACAAGAATTACCTGTACCTCGCCGAGAAGTTCGGCGCGATGGTGTACCCCGAGACGAAGGTCGTGGACGTGCGGCCCCTCGCGGGCGGCGGCTACGAAGTGCGGACGATCCGATCCACCGCTCTGCTTCACAGACAGCCGCGCGCGCTGCGCGCCAAGGGCGTGGTCTTCTCGGCCAGCGTGCTCGGGACGGTCCCGCTGCTACTCGACTGCAAGGAGCGCGGATCGCTGGCGATGCTGTCGGACCAGCTGGGAAACTACGTGCGGACCAACAGCGAAGCGATTCTGTACGCCACCGCACACGACGACGAGGTAGACTACAGCAAAGGCATCGCCATCACCTCCGGTGTCCATCCGGACGAGCATACGCACATCGAGATGTGCCGCTATGGAGAGGGCCAGGATTTCATGTCCCTGATGGGGACGGTGCTCACGGGCGGCGGCGAGGGATTGCCCCGATGGCTGCGATGGCTGGGCAACATTTTGCGCCATCCCCTCCTCTTCCTGCGCACCGTGGTCCCCTTCGGCTGGGCGCGACGCTCGGGCATCGTCCTCTTCATGCAGCCGCTGAGCAGCTACATGCGCCTCGCGCAAACTCGCGGCCTCTTCGGAAAGCGGGTGGACAGCGCGCTCGTCGAGGGGCAGAAGGTGCCGACCTACATCCCAAAGGCCAACGAGATAGCCCGACGCATGGCCGAGCGGATGGGTGGCGACGCGCGCAGCATGCTCCTCGAGGTGGTGGGAAACCGGTCGAGCACGGCGCACATCCTCGGCGGTGCCACCATGGGGCGAACACCGGGGGACGGGGTGTGCGACGAGCTCGGCCGCGTCTTCGGCTACGAGAACATGTATGTGTGCGATGGCAGCCTCGTCCCCGCGAACCTCGGCGTGAACCCAAGCCTGACGATCACGGCCCTGAGCGAGTACGTGATGCACCACGTTCCCCCCAAGGAAGGAGCAGATCGAAGACCGGCCCCGAGGCCCCAGAGCGGCTGAGTCCCATTGGGTTGCATTGACGTAGGGATACAGACTCAAACTCCCCGCGGGAGTTGACAGGTTGCACCTTATCGGACGTAACCCCCCCGTTCTTCCTCCTACCTGCTGCGCGGCCTCGGAATCGAGTCTGGAGACCGCGTCGCGATGCTCGCACTCAACAGCGATGATTACTTCGAATACTTCTTCGCCGTCGCCTGGGCAGGGGGCGTCTTCGTACCAGTGAACACGCGGCTCGCTCCCCCCGAGATCGCCTTCTGGCTTGAAGCTTCAGGAACTCGGGTACTCCTGGTAGAGAATCGCTTTCTGGGAACGGTGGCCCAGATCAGAGGACAGCTCGGGTCCCTCGAGAAGATCGTGAACGTGGGTGACGAGCCCGCACCCGAGAGCTCCATATCGTACGAGGGTCTCGTGCGGGTCCACGCGCCTGCGCCGGATGCGGACCGGACGGGAGACGACCTGGCGGGCCTCTTCTACACGGGCGGGACTACAGGCCGCTCCAAGGGCGTCATGCTCTCGCATCGTAATCTCACCGTGAATGCGCTCCACATCATCGGTCCGCTCGAATGGCGGCCCGACAGATCGTCTGATGGGTCGGCATCCGACTCCGAAGTCAATCCAGGTGAAGATCCTCGATGTCCGGCACGCCGCCGCCGAAGTCGATCGGCGCAGCGTAGAACTCCTGCGTCCAGCCCTCGATCGTGATCGGCTCGAAGCGACTCTTATCGGGTGCGTAGCGGACCGGCTGGCCCGGGGTCACCCCCTCGAGCACCTGCGAGTCCTTGACGACAATGGTGCCGTTGACCAGCACGTACGGGATGCCGACAGATGGGAGCGTTCCCTTTTCGTAGGTCGCCTTGTCGGAAACTGTCTCGGGATCGAAGACGGTGATATCCGCCGCCATTCCTTGTTGGAGGCGGCCTCGTTCCTGCATGGCCTTCAGGCCCATCCTGCCGAGGGGCAGGGCCGAGTTGTAGCTGGACATTGCAACGATCTGCATCAGGGGGATGTTGTTCTCGCGCGCCAGGCGAAAGGCCTTCGCATAGCTGCCGGCCGCTCGCGGATGTGTATTGGGCATCTCCTCGTACGGGGTGTCCCAGGTCAGGTCGTCGTCGGGGATCATGGGCATTCCGTCGGTGACGACCGAGACGCCCGGCAGCTTGAGCCAATCGATGATGGCCGACTTCGGCATCTTGAAGACCAGCACCGCCCGGGTCGGCTCCTTCGCGATCATCTGCTCGCGCGTCTCCTGCGTGTACCACTCGCCGGTGGCCACATCCTGGATGGTGTCCTCGTACTTGTATCCCAGGGTGTCGACCCACATCTCCGGTTCCAGGAAGACCGCGTTCAGGGCCGTGGAGCCGGCGGCATAGGGGTAGATCTCTCCCCAGACGTTCATGCCGCGCTCCCGCATCCGGACCAGCAGCTCGTGCACCAGGTTGTAGCCGGGGTTGTTGAAATGGCAGGCCAGCGCCGGCGCGTCTAGGGCCGCCGCGTTGGCGAGCAGCTCTTGGATGCCGTTGGCCTCGGTGGTGTCGGTGCCCGGGGTGTAGCGGAAGTGGGCGCCGGTCTGCCGACCGTAGAGTCCCGCCAGCCGCTGCAGCTCGAAGAACTCGCGGGCGGACACACCGTCGCGCATATAGCCGACCGTCGAACCGATGCCGAGTCCGCCCGCCTGCAGCCCTTCGTCCAGGAGCTGGAGGATTCGGTTGCCTTCCTCGAGGTTGGGTTGTCTACAGCACCAGCCGTTCCCTGCAGCACGGCTGTTGGCGGCAGAACGTGTATCCTGGCCATCCTTGAATCCGTCGAGCACCTCTGCACGGGCAAGCTCGTGGGCCACGGCCTGACCGTAGTTCACCTGGTTTCTCCCTTCCCGCTCTCTGTACCACTGGTCGAGATAGGGACCATGGGTGCCGATCTCCAGGTCCAGGACGGTGGTCCGGCCGTCGCGCAGGGCGAGCTTGTTGGACCAGGGCCGGTCGTAGTGCCAGTGGGTGTCGATGAAGCCCGGGGCGACCACGTGGCCCGTGGCGTCAATCGTCTCCTTGCCGGTGATTTCGTCCGTGGTGATGACGGCGATCCGTCCGTCGTTGACGCCGACGTTGGCGACTGCGTCGTACATGGTCTCCGGGTCCATGACCCGGCCGTTGAGAATGACCAGGTCGTAGTCCTGGGCCACGGCGACCTGCGCAGCGGCAAGGAGCCCGCAGATGAGCGCTGCCGCGCCGATGATCTTCGAGAAGTTCGATATCCGTTTCATGTTCAATTTCCTTTGGTTCAGGTTTTCAAGATCCGACACACCTCACCACGCTCGAACACGGTGTCGTCATTGGGAGTCGCGGGCTCGCATCGTTGTCTTCTCCCAGCAGCCCGCTCAGTCCGTCGTCGTGCGCCGGATCGGCCGGCCCGGGTCGGCGTCGAGAATCAACTCTCCCCGTTCGACGACCAGCTCGCCGTTCACCAGCAGTGTCTGCACGCCGACTGCGGGTTGGTTGGGCTCTTGGTATATTCCAACGTCACTGATGGTCTCGGGGTCGAAGACCACGATGTCGGCATCCATGCCGACCTGCATACGGCCTTTCTTCTTCATCTGGGGGACGAACCCTTCAAGCGTCTGGGCCGGCATCAGGCTCATCTTGCGCAGGGCCTCCTGCATGGTCATCAACCCGCGTTCCCTGACGTAGGAGCGCAGGATCTTGGCGAAGGTGCCGTTCGACCGTGGGTGTGAGAACGCCTCTTCCGGCAGGGGCCAGGCGTCTCCCTCGTAGTTTTCGATCTGGTCGTGTTCGTCCACGAACATCCAGAACATCTCGTCCGACTCGATGAGGACATCCGGGTGTAGCACGGACGCGTCGAGCAACGCGAGGTGTTTCCAGCCCGGCAACCACCCGGGCCACGAGACATCGTGTCGTGGTAACATCGCGCCTGCACGCGCAAGGAGGCCCCATGAAGCTCACGGCCAGCGAAGACATCAGCACCATGGACGTGGTCAAGATTCAGGCGCAGGTCCTGCTCCCGCTCGCCCGCGCCCTGCGCGAGGAGATCGGCGAGCAGCGCACCCGCGAGCTTCTGCGCGCCGCAATCGAGGAGGCATCCCGCGAGCGCATCCGAGACCAGGCGGAACAACTGGAGGGATCGCCGCTCGAGAAGTTCCAGGCCATGATGGATCGCTCGGCCAGGGACAACGGCCCTCAGCTCGAGATGGAGGTCCGCGAGATGACGCCCGAGCTACTGCGGTTCGACGTCAAGAGCTGCAAGTACGCCGAGCTATTCCAGGCTCTGGGCGAGACCGAGATCGGCTCCATGTTGCTCTGCGATGGCGATGCTTACGTGGCAGAGGTTGCCGGACCCGCAGTGGAGTTCAGCCGCAGCCAGACCCTCATGCAGGGCGCAAGCCATTGCGACTTCTGCTATCGCATTGATCGAGGCAAGTGACGCCCATCGGGGTTGCATCGCCGTAGGGATATCGGCTCAAACTCCCCGCGGGTGTTGACAGGTTGCATCTTATCGCCAGCTGCGACTCAGGACATTCTGAAGTGGAGGCGTTGCAGCTGCGACGCCTCTGAATTCATTGAGCTTTTCTATGGTGTGCCGTGATTGTTGGGCCTGCCGATACGAGGGTGATGACGACCCTCCGCACTCGACGCGCCTACGACCACCGTATTCGAGAAATGGTCTGCGAGACCAGCGATCCAGACCTGTTTCCCGAGCTGAAGATCCCTCGGTCCACGATTCGAAGCTGGCTTCACCGGGGCATCCCCGATGTCGTCACCTTTGATCCTCTGTCGGCTGAGACGACCGAGCTTCTGGTCGAGATACAGGAACTGCGTCATCGAGCGGCGGTGCTCGGGGCGATCGTCGGCCTGCTGGTCGCAATGCTTCGCGTATCGGACCGCGGGGTGGACCGCGAGAGACTTCCCGCAGGCAACGGGAAACGAGCGCTGCTCCGGGCGATCGAGCGAGCAAGTAGGGTGGTACCGCTGCGTGTGGCACTGCGGATCGCGCGGCTGTCGCCGTCTCGCTACCACGGCTGGCTACGCGCCGAGATTCGGTGCGAGCTTGACGACCGTTCCAGCTGTCCGCGAAGTAAGCCGACACGATTGGCAGCCTCCGAGGTTCGAACCGTGAAGGAGATGGTCGAGAGCAATGACCACCGCCACTTCTCGCTCCGAGGACTCGCACTGTACGCGCAACGGATCGGAAGAGTGGTCGCTTCGCCGTCGACCTGGTCTCGTCTGGCGCGAGAGGGCGGGTGGCAAAGACCGCGCCGCCGTGTGTATCCAGCCAAGCCCAAGGTGGGCATCCGTGCCAACGCCCCGGACGAGCTGTGGCACATTGACGTCACCATCATCAGGTTGCTCGATGGCACCAAGGCCTACCTCCACGCGGTGATCGACAACTTCTCAAGACGGATCCTGGCGTGGACCCTGGAGGAGCGGCTGGGTGCGGGCGGAACATGCCGGATCCTCTTGGAGGCCGGCCGTCACCTGGGTACTCGTCCGGTCGAGACCACCGTGATGACTGATTCGGGCACGGAGAATCTCAGTGGGAACGTCGACGCTCTGCTCGACCGCGAGGGACTGAGGCGTATCCTGGCGCAGGTCGAGGTGAGCTTCTCGAACTCCATGATCGAAGCCTTCTGGCGATCCTTGAGGCACGCGTGGCTGTATCTCCACAACCTGGACAATACGGCAACGCTACGGCGCCTCATCGCGTTCTACGTGAGGGCCCACAATGAGACCATGCCCCATGCGGCCTTCAATGGTCAGACGCCCGACGAGATCTACTTCGGCAACGGGGACGCGGTCGTCATCGATCTTGCTGCCGCGCGGGTGAGGGCGCGCCAGGAGCGAATGAAGGCGAACCGAATAGCGGCCTGTGGCGTCTGCGCGGGAGACCCTGATTTCGGTGCGTCGCAGTTGCAGCGGGCGGAGTGCGGAATGTCCTGAAACGCAGCTGGGCGGAGAAGCGGAGCCTCTAGCCTACATTCCTCACCACCTCTCTACTGGGAGTCCGGATCTTCCAGCCATCCCTCCTGGCCAAGAAGACTCCGAGAGGCGGCGGACGCACACCGATGCGGGAAAGAAGGTCCATTCCCGAGCCTCCGCCCACGCCGAGTGTACCCCTACTCGACGCCGATGGCGCGCAAGCCGTCAACGAGTCCCTTCCTGAAAACCGTCTCCATCTCCGCCAGGGAAAGTTCTGGCCGGAGCCGCCGCGCTTCGCCAATGGCCGTGCGTGCCTCTTCAGGTCGCCCCATCTTGGTGAGTACGAGGGCCAGTGGGACGCGAGGCAGGTAGAGCTTGTCGTCGCGCTTGCACGCCAGCCTGGCTTGTTCCAGTGCTTCGTCGTAGCGCCCCAGCAGCATGAGCCCGGTGCTGTACACAGTTCCCCAGATCGCTAGACGGCTGTCGCGCGGGCTGATGCGCATACCGTGCGCGAGCTTCTCGACGCCGAGATCGAATTGGCCGGATTGAATCAGCGACGAGCCGAGTGCAACCCACGCCTGGGCATTGCTTGGGTTACGCTCGATCGCCCTTTCGAGCATGGCAATGGCCCGCTCTGCATGCCCCAGATCGGCGAGCGCACAGCCGGCGAGGCCCTGGACTTCTGACCCAGTGGGGTCGAGGGCCGTCGCCTGCTCCACAGCTTCGAGTGCCTCCGCGCTTGCCGCGTCGCGATCCTTGATGACCCCCACCATGTGCCCCAGGGCCAGGACCAGAGCCAGTTGCGCATGGGCGAGGGCAAATTCGGGGTCGAGCGCGATCGCCTTGCGGAGCAGGTCGGCCACCTCAGCAAAGGTCTGCTCGCGCCATCCAGAGAACATGAGCACGGATTGGGCCCGTCGATAGAACGCCCAGGCGTCGAGGTTCTCAGGTGGTCGGCGGCGGGTCAGCCTGACTTCGGCGCGGGTCAACTCGGGCTCTAGCTGTGCGACGATCGCACCGGCCAGCTCATCCTGGAGGGCGTCGATTTCCTCCAGTGGCCGGTCGTACTTGTCGGTCCAAAGATGTGCACCCATTTCGGTTTCGATCAGCTCCACCGTGACGCGAATCCGCTCACCGACTTTGCGAACGCTGCCCTCCAGCACGTAGCGGACGCCGAGATCTCTGCCCACTTCCCGGACGTCGGGAGATTGGCCCTTGTACGCGAAGCTGGAGTTGTGCGCGATCACGAAGAAGCCCGGTACGCGTGCAAGCAGGACGGTGATGTCCTCCGTCATGCCGTCAGCCAAGAGCTTATGCTCCGCCTCGTCGCTCACGGGCGTGAAGGGGAGAACGACGATCGACGGCCGATCCGCGACCATCGGGGGCGGGGCGTCCGCGAAGGAGTGCGCGCCGGTCAGCGCTGAATCGGCTGGTGCGCCCTCCGAGGCCACCGGCCCAGTGTTGCGGCGAAACAGCCTGCGCATCCCCGCAGCAACGAGGGTGGAGATCACGATCAAGCCGACAACCGCGCTGATGCCAGCTTCGTGGTCGCTCAACCAGGTGAAGATGTTGGAAAGCGCATCCATGCCCCGAGCCCCCGCCCCGCGGGATTCTAGGACAGGCGCCACCACGCTGACACCGGAGTATCTACCCTGGAGTTCTCCCCCAGAGTGCTTACCCGCTGCTTACCCTAGGATCGTAGGGGTCGGCGGAACCTCGTAACCCCTTGGAAACATGGAGCCGACGGGCGGACTCGAACCGCCGACCTGCTGATGACGAATTTGTTTCAGCGGGGTTCGACCGACGTCCACCGCGCCTCTGGGCCTCCACCCCCGTTGCTGTCAAAACTGCTGTCGAAGGCGGGCGACTTTGGGGAGCCGGATCTGGAAGATCGTCGGGGACTCCCGGCGAGGCGGTGTCCATCGGCTTGAGCTCGCTGCCAGTCCGTGCCCAACTTCGGATGGGTGTTCGCGAGCCATGAACCCTCGAGGCTCCTGGCTGACGAGGTGCGCGATCACCTCGCCTTGCGCGTCCACGGCATCGCGTCGCTGGAAGGTGCTCAGCTCGGCAAGGGCGGATCCGCCGTGTGGAGGAACCAGCGGTCCACGACCACGTGCCGTGCGAAGCGCCGATTCGCGAGAAGCCTGCCCGCGAGTCTCGAGACCACCGGGCGCGGCAGCAGGTCGGAGAAGCGCCGCGTGTCCCGGCGCCCGAGACCGACGTTCAGGTAGTCGCCCTTCCGGAACAGCCAGCCGTACCCCTTGAGGTCGGCGGTGAAGAAGATCTCCGGTAGCTCGGCCCGGACGGGGCAATCTCCCCGGTCCGGCTCATCCAGCAGGAACTCGACCTCCTGAGCTGCGACGACGGGCTCGGGCTCCGGTCCGGCGGTGCTCTGGCGGCGTCCCACCGGACAGAAGTGCCCCCCCGCACCCACCACCAGCGGTGTCTCGATGGATCCGTTCGCGATCCAACGTCCCTCGACGCGCTCCAACCGCCGCAATGGCTCGCCGAGCCGCAGGTGAGCCTCGCTCCGCTCGAGCAGGAACTGATCGAACTCGCAGCGGCGGATCCCGTAGCTGATCGGTACCTCCGATTGGACCTCGGAGGGGGCGTTCCCGATCCGCCGGACCCGGAAGCCACGGATGGGCTGGAGCACTCGGCTCTTCACGTAGATCTCGGGTTGGATGGCGAGCTCCTCGAGGACCTGAGGTGTGATCCAGCCCGCACAGGGCTTGTCACGCGGGAACGTCTGGCGGTCGAGGATCCACACATCGAGACCCGAATCGCGCAGCGCCCAGGCGAGGGTCGAGCCGGCCGGACCGCCCCCCACGATCAGCAGGTCACACCGCTCCACGCCTCTCTCTCGACGCGACCGCCCCCTTGTAACCCCGGGGGACAGGCAGCCCTACCCGACATTTCTACTTTGCAGAGAGCCCGACATCTCTACTCTGCGTTGACAAAACCCCCGTTGTTCCTCCTACCTGCACAGGCCTTCGAGCGCAAAGGCGACGTCCTCCGCCAGATCCTCCGCGGTCACTGCACCGAGCTCCGCCTCGGCGAGGCCGGCAACCTCCATCAGGAGCTCGGGGCGGACATCTAGGAGCGCGGCCAGCAGCCGCTTCGCCTCCGCCCCATCGAGTGCGTCCACCAGCGCCCTGCGGGCGCGCTCTTTCTTGGCGGTGCTCGGTGAGTCAGGTCGAGGCGTGTGCCGTGCTCCGTAGTTTCCACTGTTCACTACGGAGGCACAAAACGACTCCAGTCGCGAGACGCTCGCGCGATCCGTACGATACGGACGGGTCGGACATCCGCTCGGTAGGCGATGAAAGCGGGGCCCGTGGGCCAGAACCGATAGGGCGGCGGCCAGAGCTCGGGACGGTGGCGACCCATCTCCGGCATGATGGCCAGCAGGTCGAAGGTCCGCAGGAGATTGCTGTAGACGCGCTCGGCGACGAGGCGGCCGTGGCGTTCCTTAACCTCGAAGAAGATGTCCTCGAGGTCTCGTTCGGCCGGAGCCGTGAGCTGGTATCGAGGAGTCACTCTCCCTTGCGGAGGCGCTCATCGATCCGGCGACGGACGTCGCCAACCGCCTTCTCGCCGTCGCGAAGCTCGCCTCGCTCCTCGGCGGCAACGCCGTCCGCGATCTGGGCGCGCAACTCCTCGCGCTGAGAAGCAAAGAGCTCTTCGCGTTCGTGCAGGAGTCGCAAGGCCTCGCAGACGACCTCGTCGACCGACTGGAAGTGTCCGGCCTCGATCTGGGCTCGCACGAGTTCCTTGACTTCCTCAGGGAGCGATGCCAGGTCCATGGGCGGGAGTATATCAGCACCATCCGTGGGGGCTTCTCGAGCTGCGGATCAGCGTGCACAGGCGGGGGATCCAAGGCGGGGCAGGGAGCGCCACGGCCCCGGAGGCGGGTGCCAACGGGGTGCCCTCGGGCACCCCTAATGCGGCTCCGTACGGCTTGGAGCGGGATCCTCGGGCGATTCCGGAGGGGTTTCGGGCTGCACAGGCTGGCTTCGAACCCTGCTGCGTTTCAGGACATTCTGAAGTGGAGGCGTTGCAGCTGCGACACCCCTGAATTGATTGAGCTTTTCCGTGGTGGGCCGCGGCTGCTGGGCGTGCCGATACGGGGGTAATGACAACCCTCCGCACTCGACGCATCTACGACCATCGCATTCGAGAAATGATCTGCGAGACCGGCGATCCGGGCCTATTTCCCGAGCTGAACATTCCTCGGTCCACGATTCGAAGCTGGCTTCACCGCGGTATTCCCGATGTCGTCACGTGTGATCTCCTCTCAGCTGAGAAGACCGAGCTTCTGGCCGAGATGCAGGAACTGCGTCATCGAGCGGCTGTGCTCGGCGCGATCGTCGGCCTGCTGGTCGCGATGTCTCGTGTATCGGAGCGCCGGCTGGACCACGAGAGGCTTCCCGAAGGCAGTGGGAAACGGGCGCTGCTCCGGGGAATCGAGCGAGCGAGTAGGGTGATACCGCTGAGTGCGGCACTGCGGATCGCGCGCCTGTCTCCGCCCCGCTACCACGGCTGGCGCCGCGCCGAGATTCGGTGCGAGCTTGACGACCGCTCCAGCTGTCCGCGAAGCAAGCCGACACGACTGACAGCCGCCGAGGTTCGATCCGTGAAAGAGATGGTCGAGAGCGATGACCATCGCCACTTCTCGCTCCGAGGACTCGCACTCTACGCGCAACGTATCGGAAGAGTGGTCGCGTCTCCGTCGACGTGGTCTCGGCTGGTGCGAAAGTGCGGGTGGCGAAGGCCGCGCCGCCGTCTCTACCCAGCGAAGCCCAAGGTGGGCATTCGTGCCAACGCCCCGAACGAGCTGTGGCACATTGACGTCACCATCATCAAGTTACTCGATGGCACCAGGGTCTACCTTCACGCAGTGATCGACAACTTCTCGAGACGAATCCAGGCGTGGACCTTGGAGGAGTGGCTGGGGGCCGGCGGGACATGCCGGATCCTCTTGGAGGCCGGCCGTCACCTCGGTACCCGTGTAGTCGAGACCACCGTGATGACTGACTCGGGCACCGAGAATGTCAACGGGAACGTCGACGCTCTGCTCGGCGCAGAGGGATTAAGGCGTATCCTGGCGCAGGTCGAAGTGAGCTTCTCCAACTCCATGATCGAAGCCTTCTGGAGATCCTTGAGGCACGCGTGGCTGTATCTGCACAACCTGGACAATACGGCAACACTACGGAGCCTCATCGAGTTCTACGTGAGGGCGCACAATGAGACCATTCCCCACGCGGCCTTCGATGGTCAGACGCCTGACGAGATGTACTTCGGCAACGGGGACGCGGTGATCATCGATCTTGCCGGCGCGCGGGTGAGGGCCCGCCAGGAGCGAATGAAGGCGAACCGGATGGCGACCTGTGGCGTCTGTGTAGGAGGTCATGATTTTGGGGCGTCGCAATTGCAGCGGGCGGAGTGCAGAATGTCCTGAGATGCAGCTGGGCGAAACGGCGGCGCCCTGTAAGACGGCAGGTGGGCGCGCCACGGTCCGCCATCGGGGTTGCATCGCCGTAGGGATATCGGCTCAAACTCCCCGCGGGAGTTGACACGTTGTACCTTATCGGACGTAACCCCCCCGTTCTTCCTCCTACCTGCAGCGCCGGCTTCGAATCGATCGCGTCCGGCTCGGGACTTCCACGTCACGAAGCCTTCATCTTCTCCAAACGCTCTGCCACCCAGACCTTGATGATCGACTGACGCGGCACACCGAGACGCTTCGCTTCCTTGTCTAATGACTGGATCATCCAGATCGGGAAGTCAACGTTTACTCGCCTCTGTTCCTGCTCGGGTCGATGCGCCTTGGAGACCTCGAGATACTTGGTGATGTCTTCGCCGCTGTCGAACTTCTTGTCGAGTTGTTTAGCCTTCATAGATTTCGATCTCCTCTGTCCTGGAGCGGCGCACCGAGATGATCCGAATGGAATTGCCGCGGTATGTGATGATTCCCGACCAATGCCTTCTTCCGATCCGGCCGATGATGACGAACCGCGGTTCGTCACTCGTGCGGGCCGGAATTTCGATCAGGCCAGGATCCTCCCAGAGCGCTTGGGCCTTGACGAAGTCGATGCCGTGCTTCTTCCTGTTTGCGCTGCTCTTCTCCGGATCAAACTCGAACTCCATGGTATAATTTTTATACCTCTTCCTCTTGGTCGAGTCAAGACGCAGCTGCGTTTCAGGACATTCTGAAGTGGAGGCGTTGCAGTTGCGACGCCCCTGACTTCGTTGAGCTTTTCTGTGGAGTGCCGCGGCTGTTGGGCCTGCCGATACGGGCGTAATGACGACCCTCCGCACTCGACGCTCCTACGACCACCGCATTCGAGAAATGATCTGCGAGACCGGCGATCCAGACCTGTTCCCCGAGCTGAAGATCCCTCGGTCCACGATTCGAAACTGGTTTCACCGGGGTATTCCTGACGTCGTCACGTGTGATCTGCTGTCAGTTGAAAACGCCGAGCTTCTGGCCGAAATACAGAAACTGCGTCATCGAGCGGCTGTGCTCGGAGCGATCGTCGGCCTGCTGATTGCAGTGCTTCGCGTATCGGCGCGCCAACTGGACCGCGAGAGGCTTCCCGAAGGCAACGGGAAACGAGCACTGCTTCGGGCGATCGAGCGAGCGAGTAGGATGCTACCGCTGCGTGTGGCACTGCGGATCGCGCGGCTGTCGCCGTCGCCGTGGTCTCGGCTGGCGCGAGAGGGCGGGTGGCGAAGGCCGCGCCGCCGTCTGTATCCAGCCAAGCCCAAGGTGGGCATCCGTGCCGAGGCCCCGAACGAGCTGTGGCACATTGACGTCACCATCATCAAGTTGCTCGATGGCACCAGGGTCTACCTCCACGCGGTGATCGACAGCTTCTCGCGGCGGATCCTGGCGTGGACCCTAGAGGAGCGGCTGGGGGCCGGTGGGACATGCCGGATTCTCTTGGAGGCCGGTCGTCGCCTGGGCACGCGTCCGGTCGAGACCACCGTGATGGCTGACTCGGGTACGGAGAATGTGAACGGGAATGTCAACGATCTGCTCGACCGCGAGGGGTTGAGGCGTGTCCTGGCACAGGTGGAAGGGAGCTTCTCCAACTCCATGATCGAGGCCTTCTGGCGATCCTTGAGGCACGCATGGTTGTATCTGCACAACCTGGACGATACGGCAACGCTACGGCGCCTCATCGCGTTCTACGTGAGAGCGCACAATGAGACGATTCCCCATGCGGCATTCAATGGTCAGACGCCTGATGAGATGTACTTCGGCCATGGGGACGCGGTGGTCATCGATCTTTCCGCCGCGCGTGTGAGGGTGCGCCAGGAGCGAATGAAGGCGAACCGGATGGCGACCTGCGGAGTCTGCGCAGGAGGGCATGATTTCGGTGCGTCGCAATTGCATCGGGCGGAGTGCAGAATGCCCTGAGATGCAGCAGCGCGGTGATCCGGGATCTCGCCTTTACTCCTGCCATGTTCTACTCCTCGTTGGATTGGATTTGAGTCCTGGGAACGGTCTGATCCGACAGCTCGACAACCTCCTGAAGCCCATCTCGGAGCTCCCGGAGAAGCACGCGGAGCCCGCGATGATCGGAGACCGCCGCTGCGGAGTACCGTCCGTGCTTCCAGGCGTTGCAGTTTTCCCTCGGTGGCCCCGGAATGGGCCTTTTGCCCGCATCGCTTCCTTGTCTGACGATGCCTGTACTTGGACGCTGCGTCAGAACGCAGCTTGTTTTCCTCACGCCCAAGAGCCGGTGCTTGCGGGAGACCGCCTCACCCGGTACCACCCGACTCAGCCCAACCCCGGCGACGACAGTTCGACACCGGTAGGCGCGGGGAGGAGGAGCCAGTGTCCGAGAAGTACGACGTGATCGTGATCGGTGCGGGGATCGGGGGAGCCACCTGCGCGACCCTGCTCGCGCGCCGCGGCCTTCGGACCCTGCTGGTGGACAAGAACACGAGCCCCGGTGGCAAGGCCATGGTCGCAGGCGACCGGGGTTTTCGTTACGACCTGTGGCCGATCGTCGGAGGACCGAGCCTCAATTCGCAGTTCGCCCGCGTGCTCGACGAGCTCGAGATGGCGGACCAGGTGGAGATCCTGACGCCCAAGCGGAGCTCGGTCCTGATGTATCGGGGCGGCGACGACACGGAGTACCGGCGTGTCGTGGGGTCGGCGGTGCCAGAGGCCGAGACCAGCCAGGCCGCCTTTCAGATGCTGGGTTTGCAGCCGGCCGATCTTCCGGAGACGGCGCGCCTGTTTACCGAGATCTCCGCCATGACACCAGCGGATCTCGAGAAGCTCGACGACGTGAGCTTCTCCGAATTCCTGGCGCGCTACCGCCTGCCACAGTCCCTCCTGGCCTACTTCGCCATGCAGTCGAACATCGTCTTCGTCGTCCCGATCGATCTCGTGGCCGCCTCGGAGATGATTCGAACCATGCAGGACTTCGGCCTGGGCGGGGCCGGCCGCTACCACAGCGGCGGCTTCGGACGCATGGCCGAGGTCTTCTGCCAGGGTGTCGAGCGCTACGGTGGCCGGGTGCTGCTGGGTACGCGCGTCGAGCGGATCCGAGTGGAGGACGGAGCCGTGACCGGGATCGACACTCCGGACGGCTACTTCGAGGCGCCCATCGTGGTGAGCAACGCGGGCATCCAGCCCACGGCTCTGCGCCTGGTGGGAGAGGAGCACTTCGACCGCAGCTACCTGAGCTACGTGCGGGGACTGGTTCCCTCGTGGGGCATCATGGGAATCCGCTACTTCCTCGACCGCCCCTTCTTCGAGCACGGCATGTACATCGCCTTCTCGGACGAGAGCGTCCTCGACAGCGACCGGTTCGCTGAGATGAAGTCCGGATGGCTGCCCGACGACGTACTGGTCTTCAATACAGTGCCGTCCTTCTACGATCCGACCCTGGCCCCGGAAGGCAAGCAGTGCGTCGTTGCGGGGACCCTGTGCTCCTCCGATCCCGAGTTCCCCCACGCCGAGGCCCTGTGGCAGCGCCTGGACGAGACGATCAAGCGGCTGTGGCCGGGCCTCGAAGACTGCGTGCAGCGCCAGATCCGCTACGGCACCCAGCAGGTCTCGAGTCTCACCCGCGACGCCGTGGTACCCGGGCAGGGTGGTGAGTGCATCGGCCTGGCCCAGACCGTCGGTCAGTGCGGCCGGCACAAGCCCTCGGCCGCGGCTCCGCTGCGCGGCCTCTACTACGTGGGCTGCGACGCCGGAGGCTACGGCTGCGGCACCCACCAGGCCGCCGACTCGGGAGTCAACCTGGCCGAGCTCGTGGAGAGGGAGCACCGGATCCGCCAAGCGGCCTTCTGACCCGAGTCCCCGGAATGGGCCTTTTGCCCCCATCGCTTCCTTGTCTGACGATGCCCGTACTTGGACGCTGCGTCAGAACGCAGCTTGTTTTCCTTACGCCCCCCACTCGTGTGCTTCCGGGGGAGAGCATTCATATGCACCATTGGTAACCACCGCAATGATGCCACCTGCTTTGCCCGGCGTGAAATCAACCGGCTTGATGTAGTGGGTCGTTCCGGCCGGAATGAAGACCGCTCCAGGACTTGCGATCCGATATCTCTCTCCATCAAGACCGACTTCCACAGTGACGGCCTGATCCTCCCCCACAACACAGTAGAGTTCATCCGTACCAGGAGGATGTCTGTGTGGATCAGCCCAGAGCGTATCTTCGGGTCTGATGCTTGTGTTCTCGGGTGTTTGAGGGAGATAGGCATAGAATGCCCACATCTTGGAAGCAGAACAGATAGTGCTGTCCATGATGATCGGCCATTTTACCGGGAAATTCGACCGATGATAGATCAGCTCGTCGATCATCCGCACCTCTCTGTTGATGTTCGGATGGAGAGCCGAGCCCACTCTTTCGGCTTGAATATTCGCGGGTGGTTCACATGTGTAGGTGCTGTGATTACAGACTGCAATCACACCGCCTTTGGCGTCTTTTTCAAAGGCTATCGGACATATACCGTGGGTAACACCGGAGGGGATATAGACTGCTCCCGGAGAGGATACCTCGAAAATCTGATGATCAAGTTGCACTTCAACGGTTACCGCCCCCTCTGAACCGACGATGAGATATAGCTCGTCCATACCTGCCGGATGCCTGTGGGGGGCTGCATACTGTAGTGGTTCCGGAAGTACGACCCTTTGCGGAACATTGACGAAGTTATAGAAGGCCCAGACCGAATCGTTGCCTGGTACCCTTGAGTGGTCCATCAGGATCGGCCATTTGTCAAACGGCGGACCGATCTTGGAGATATGATAGGGAAGTTCATCCTGCCATTGGACACCCGACACCACATTTTCCTTCAGCTTCGCTTGGACCATTTACATCCCTCGGCAAGTTGAACTGCGGCCGCCATCAGCGAATCCGAAACTCGACTGCTCGTCGAATTTCATTTCATCTCTTATCTCTCGAGATCCCCGTGTTCTCCCCAGCGCTTGAAGAGATCATGTTCGATTCCGAGTTGGTCAAATATCTTTCCCACCGTCTGGTCGATGATATCATCGATGGTGGCCGGTTTGTGATAGAAGGCAGGAATTGGTGGCAAAATGCATGCGCCCATGTCTGCCGCAAGGGTCATCAACCTGAGATGTCCCTTGTGAAGCGGTGTCTCTCTGACCACGAGAACCAGCTTCCGCTTTTCCTTGAGCGCCACATCTGCGGCCCGTTCGACCAGGTTGCTCGCATACGAGTTGGCGACCGCAGACAGGGTTTTCATGGTACAGGGGGCGATGATCATACCGTCGGTCAGGAACGACCCGCTCGCGATAGGTGCACCGAGATCGTTGGCGTCATAGGCATGGCTGGCCATCGCCTCCACATCGCGGGCTGTGCAGTCCGTCTCTAGTTCGAGGACCTTCTTTCCTGCCTTCGAAAGGACGAGATGGGTCTCGAATCCCTTCTCCCTGAGCAAGCTGAGCGTTCTCATGCCATAGAACGCACCGCTGGCCCCTGTGATCCCGATGATGATTCGATTCGATCCGGATTCTTTCACCCCGCGTTTGTCAGCCAAGGCCGTCGCTTTCCCAGCGCTCGAGCACCCTGTGCAGGACCTTCTCCTCCATGGTTATGATGTCTGGCCTCTCGCGAGAGTAGTTTTCCTCCTTCCACTTGCGCGTGGCATCGATACCGAGGCGGGCGCCCTCGCCTCGGGGAGAAAGTCCAGGATGTTCCAGATCCTGTTCTCGCCTATCGGATATCAATAGGTCCTGATCGGCTCGCGCATTCATGGAGAAGGCCCACATCACTTCTGAAATGTTGTTCACGTCAATGTCGTCGTCCACTACGATCACATTGGAAATGAACTCCGTCTGGCCCTTCCCCTTCCAGATGTTCTCGATGATTTCTCTGGCCTGATAGGGACGCTCCTTCTTGATGGAAACGATCATCAGGTAAAGGGAGGCACCTTCCTTGGCCATGTTCATGTCGACGATCTCAGACGGTCCAGCTGCCTGGCCGGCCATGCCCAACCTCTCGGCAGCCTTGGACATGTAATGGATCTCGGTGAACGGTCGTCCAGTGGTCGCCATGTGCCAGATTGGATTCCTTCGAGTCGTGATTCTCTGTATTTCGAACACATGCGTCTGTTTCGGAGGAGAATAGTATCCGTGGAACTCCCCGAATGGCCCCTCGCTGGCACGGACGCCGGCCCTCACGACACCTTCGAGGACGACCTCCGCTCCCGCGGGAACCGGGAGGTCGGAGAGGTCCGCCTTGACCACCTTGACTCCTCGGCCCTTCAGCAGGCCTGTCATGATGAACTCGTCCATCGGATAGGGAAGCGGAAAGCACCCCGACAGCTGCAATGCGGGGTCGCATCCCACGGCCACCACCACCGGCAGATCCTGGCCCATCTTCTCGGCCTTCTGGCAGTGGATATTGCCGTGCTTCTTCGGCAGCCAGTGCATGCAGGTCTTGTTCCTGTCCAGGTACATCATCCGGTACGTTCCCGCGTTGATCTCTCCGGTCTCTGGGTCTCTGGTGATCACCACCGGCATGGTGATGAACCTCTCCCCGTCCTGGGGCCAGAGCTTGGTCAAGGGAAACATGTTGATGTCTACGTCATCCCCTTCATAGGCGACCTCCTTGCATGGTGCCTGGCTCACTTCTACCGGTCGTGTCTTGAGAGCATTCCGAAAAATCAGGACCCTATCCGCCACAGGCGCATGAATGAAGGATTTCCTGATATCGCTTTCCACCTCCGGGTCACCATCGCCATCTGGGGCAGCGAAGGCCTCGGCTATCTTCTGTCGGGCCTGGGTATAGAAGTCCTCGGCTCCCAGGGTCCACGCCACTCGCTGGTGGCTGCCGAATAGATTGCCCAGCACCGGCATGTCCGACCCCTTTACCTTCTCGAAAAGAACGGCCGGTCCTGCTTTCCGAGCCAGCCTGTCCACGATGGCGTTGACCTCTAGAATGGGATCCACCTCACGGGTTACCCGCACCAGCTGGGCCTCTTCTTCCAGCATCGCCATGAATTCCCTTAGATCGTCATAGACCGGCATCGCTCGCACTCCATGGTTGACTTCCCATCACGCTGATTCTTCTGATCTCATTGTAGCTCGAACCCTCGACGTGCTGCACTTCAGAACATTCCACGGCTAAGCCAAAACTACGCCCGTTTTGGCTGTGCGGGTCAATAAGGTCATTCTGGCCCGAAGGCATCTCCGCAAACCGGTCAGCGATCCGAGGTTCTCCGACAGGCCTTGCGGCTACTGCCCTTCGCCGAGCGCACCGCGAAGCTGAGCTGAAAAACAGGATTTCACGCCTTGCCGCCGGGTTGCGCGGCCTCGGAATCGAGTCTGGAGACCGCGTCGCGATGCTCGCACTCAACAGCGATGATTACTTCGAATACTTCTTCGCCGTCGCCTGGGCAGGGGGCGTCTTCGTACCAGTGAACACGCGGCTCGCTCCCCCCGAGATCGCCTTCTGGCTTGAAGATTCAGGAACTCGGGTACTCCTGGTAGAGAATCGCTTTCTGGAAACGGTGGCCCAGATCAGAGGACAGCTCGGGTCCCTCGAGAAGATCGTGAACGTGGGTGACGAGCCCGCACCCGAGGGCTCCATATCGTACGAGGGTCTCGTGCAGGTCCACGCGCCTGCGCCGGATGCGGACCGGACGGGAGACGACCTGGCGGGCCTCTTCTACACGGGCGGGACTACAGGCCGCTCCAGGGGCGTCATGCTCTCGCATCGTAATCTCACCGTGAATGCGCTCCACATCATCGGTCCGCTGGAATGGCGGCCCGAAGACGTCTTCCTCCACGCTGCACCGATGTTCCACCTGGCGGACGGCGCGATGACCTTTGCAGCGGCCACCCTCGGCGCGCGCAACTGCTTCATTCCGGTCTTTGATCCCGAGGCGACGTTCCGTGCCGTCGAGGAAAAACACGTGTCCTGCGCGCTCTTGGTGCCGACGATGATCAACATGCTGGTAAACCATCCCAGCGTGGAGCGGTACGACCTCTCTTCCTTGCGCCGACTCCTGTACGGGGCCTCACCCATGCCGGAAGCGGTGATCAAGCGGGTGATGTCTTTGCTTCCCAATGTTCGATTCTACCAACCATTGCGACCTCCGGGTCCGCAACCAGGACTTGGGCATGAACGTGACCCTCAACTCGGCCGACGAGCGCAGGTGCACGGAGACCTGACGCGCCTCGGTAGCCGGAGCCGGACCTTGCGCTCGGGAAGATGCGGCACCTGCGGCCCGGGCACGTGATCCCCGGGGGAATCGCCGCAAAGGAGCGGTTGTCGTACTTCGAAGACCGTTGCGTCGTCTATCCGTCCCGGCCGCCTCTTGCACGCGCACGACGGGCAGGCCCCGTCCGCCCGCGGAACCCTGGGTCGTCAACGCAATACGAACGTAGTACAATCCTAGCCATGGCCAAGAACACCACCAGCATCCGCCTCCCCGAAGATCTCATCGATGCGCTGGATGAAAGAGCCGCTGCGCTGGGCATCACGCGAAGCCAGTTGATCATCGAGGCGGTCGAGCAGGCGCTGGAGGATCGGTCCGCGTGGTCGTCGGGCTTCCTGAAGGCGATCGGGACACCACGTCCCGATCTAGAAGAGGCTGTCGATGAGATGATGGAGGCCATCCGGCAGCGCCGATCCCGAAGCGAAGCCCCTGGCCTTTGAGATACCTGCTCGACACCAACACCGTCTCGGCCTTGATGCGCGGCCAACAGGTCGTGGCGGCACGCTTGGCGAAGACCCCGCGCGAAGACGTTGCGATCTCCCAGGTGACCGTGGCCGAGATCGAGTTCGGCCTGCGCTACCTCCCGGCGTCCAAGCGTCGCAGGGCACTCGAGGCTCAGTGGGCCGCGATCGGATCGGAGCTGATCCGACTGCCCTGGGATGACGAGGTGAGTCGGCGCTTTGGCGAGCGAAAGGCCCGACTCGAGCGAGCCGGCAACCGGATGAGCGACTTCGATCTCGCGATTGCGGTGCACGCGGTCGCCTACGGTCTCACGCTCGTCACCGCGGATCGGGCGTTCGAGCGCCTTCGGCTCCGTCGAGAGAACTGGCTCGCCTGACACCGACAGGGGCCGCAGGAGGGGTGCCCTCGGGCACCCCTCCTGCGGCTCCGTACGGCTCGGAGAGGGATCGTTGGGCGATTCCGGAGGTGTTTCGGGCTCCTCGGGCTGGCTTCGAACCTGGGGGTCGGGGGTTCGAATCCCTCCCGGCGCGCCAGAAACTTCGCAAGGCTTCGCAAAGACTTACGGCGTCTCTTCTTCTTGTAGGGATCGCGCGAGGGCGGGATCTGCTCAACGGAACCTGGCGATCGTCTCCTCGCCGTAGCGCCTGATGGCCTCCAGCTTCACGCCCAGCGGAGGCTGCTCGCGCATGGCGGACACGCCCAGTTCGGCCTGGATGCCGGGCTCGGTCCACGGCGTCACCTGGAGATCGGTCACCCCCAGCTCCTCGAGGCGACGGATGTCTTCGACGCTCTGGGCGTCGGGGCAGTGCAACATGATGTCGAAGGGCTCCTTCTCGCGCCCAAACTCGCGGCGGAGGTCATTCAGTTCCGCCACGAGTACCTTGATCTCCTCCATGGTGTGAATGATGCCGAGCCACCCGTCGCCGTAGCGGGCGGCGCGCCGCAGGCCGCGCTTGCTCGTGCCACCCACGTAGATGGGAATGCGTTTCTTGGGCACCGGTGCCATCGTCAGGCGGTCGAAGTCGTAGTACTTGCCATGGAACTCCACCATGCCGCCTCCCAGAAGGAGGCGGATGATTTGAATGGCTTCATCCTGCCGGGCGCCCCGGGTCTTCATGTCCTGGTTGAGCCACTTGAACTCCTCGGGCATCCAGGCAAGTCCAACACCCAGAGCGACGCGGTCGTTGGAGATCGCTGCCACCGAACACAGGGTCTTGGCCTCCAGCAGAGGCTGGCGGATCGCCAAGCGGAGTACGGATGTAACGAAGCGGATGCGCTCGGTCACCGTGGCCATGGCGGTGATGGCCACCCAGGGGTCCAGGACAGGAACATCAAGGGGCCAGAAGCGCTCGCCATCGGGAGTGTAAGGATAGGGGGCGCTGGTTACCTCGGGGAAGAAGGGGGCGTCGGCAACCTGAATGCTGTCCCAGCCCCACTCGTCGGCAGTGCGGGCGATATCCAGAAACTCGGCAGGATCGATCATGAACAGGTGAAATCCGAACCTCATGACAACTCTCCGCTCGCTGGCGCCAAGATCTGGTTCGCTGAGAGAACTTCACATCATCGCCGTCGTTGGACGTAACGAGAATGAACCGGCTCAGTCCTCCAGGTAGTAGTCGATCGTGGAGACTACTCGCAACGTCTTGTTGAGCTGACTGCCTTCGTCGATTCCCGGAGCACGATCCCGCGGGAGAATCACGAAGACGCCCTGCTTGGCCCTCCGAATCTTTCCGATCCGGCTTCCCGAATCCGCGGCGAACTGCTCGGCCGCCCGGCGGGCCTTGGCCGTTGCCTCGGCGATCATCTCCGGCTTGTGTTCGCTCAGCGCCGTGAAGAGATAGGTAGGGCCCCCCGCCGCGCCTCCCAAAGAAGAGAGGACCACGCCCTGATCCACGAGATCTCCCAAGGCCTGACCGGCCGCTTCGACCTTCTCGATCTCCGTCGTGCGCACCATGAGCGACTGCGAAACGATGTAGCGACTCTGCATCGTCCCGCTCTGATACGGATTTGCCAGCCGGTCGTTGACCTCCAGCGCTTGGACTTCGGCTGCCGCCGGATCGATTCCATGCTTCTCGAGAAAGGCGAGGACCCGTTGGTGGCTATCTTTGATCTCGGCCTGTGCCACCTTCAGTTCATCGTTCGTGGCGACGAAACGAATCGGCCAGAGGGCCACGTCGGCTCTCACGTCCCGCTCGGACACGCCCTTGACCGTCACGAAACGGTCCGTCGACCGACCCTTGAAGAAACCTTCGCCTACGAACCAGCCGGCAGTCGCGATGCCGAGCCCCAGAACGATGGCACTCACGAATATCACCGAGCTTCTCATGGCATCCTCCAGTTCTCGATTCTCACCCGCGAGGTTACCATCCACTCGGCACCCCTGTCGGCTGCCGAAGAGGGATTCCGTGCACAGCTGCGTTTCAGGACATTCTGAAGTGGAGGCGTTGCAGTTGCGACGCCCCTGACTTCGTTGAGCTTTTCTGTGGAGTGCCGCGGCTGTTGGGCCTGCCGATACGGGCGTAATGACGACCCTCCGCACTCGACGCTCCTACGACCAACGCATTCGAGAAATGATCTGCGAGACCGGCGATCCAGACCTGTTCCCCGAGCTGAAGATCCCTCGGTCCACGATTCGAAACTGGTTTCACCGGGGTATTCCTGACGTCGTCACGTGTGATCTGCTGTCAGTTGAAAACGCCGAGCTTCTGGCCGAAATACAGAAACTGCGTCATCGAGCGGCTGTGCTCGGAGCGATCGTCGGCCTGCTGATTGCAGTGCTTCGCGTATCGGCGCGCCAACTGGACCGCGAGAGGCTTCCCGAAGGCAACGGGAAACGAGCACTGCTTCGGGCGATCGAGCGAGCGAGTAGGATGCTACCGCTGCGTGTGGCACTGCGGATCGCGCGGCTGTCGCCGTCGACGTGGTCTCGGCGGGTGCGAGAGGGCGGGTGGCGAAGGCCGCGTCGCCGTCTGTATCCAGCCAAGCCCAAGGTGGGCATCCGTGCCGAGGCCCCGAACGAGCTGTGGCACATTGACGTCACCATCATCAAGTTGCTCGATGGCACCAGGGTCTACCTCCACGCGGTGATCGACAGCTTTTCAAGGCGGATCCTGGCGTGGACCCTAGAGGAGCGGCTGGGTGCCGGTGGGACATGCCGGATCCTGTTGGAGGCCGGCCGTCACCTGGGCAGGCGTCTGGTCGACACCACCGTGATGGCTGGCTCGGGCACGGAGAATGTGAACGGGAACGTCGACGCTCTGCTCAACGCCGAGGGTTTGAGGCGTATCCTGGCGCAGGTCGCAGTGAGCTTCTCCAACTCCATGATCGAGGCCTTCTGGCGATCCTTGAGGCACGCATGGTTGTATCTGCACAACCTGGACGATACGGCAACGCTACGGCGCCTCATTGCGTTCTACGTGACAGCGCACAATGAGACGATTCCCCATGCGGCATTCAATGGTCAGACGCCTGATGAGATGTACTTCGGCCATGGGGACACGGTGGTCATCGGTCTTTCCGCCGCGCGTGTGAGGGCGCGCCAGGAGCGAATGAAGGCGAACCGGATGGCGACCCGCGGAGTCTGCGCAGGAGGGCATGATTTCGGTGCGTCGCATTTGCATCGGGCGGAGTGCAGAATGCCCTGAGATGCAGCAGCGCGAGGAATTCTGGGACTTCATCGCGCAGGTGCTGCGCGATCAACGAGAGGAATTTCCGGGCGGCGACGCGTTATGATGGTGGAGGAGTCGGGAGCGAGCTCGGCACTATCGATGAGATCCTGATTTTCTTGTCGCCTGGTAGTTGGCAAGAGCCCTACGAACCGCACCGAGCGGGCTTCTTACGAGGAGAAGAGAGTGAGCAAGACGAGACGTATTCTGATCACGATCCTGGTATCTCTCCTGGCCGTCGGCCTGTCGGCCGGGTGTGCCATGAGGCAGAAGAAGGAGTTGAAGGAACTGGGCGAAGCGGGCCCGGTCAATTGCTCGACGGCCCAGGGCGATCTGCGATTGCTACAGCACGAGAAGGCAAATGTCGCCGAGCGCGTGGTCGAGGGCGCGACCGCAATCTATCCGGCCAGCCTCGTGGTCGGACTCGTGATCGGAACCGAAGGTACGAAGGTCAAGGTGGCTATCGGCGAATACAACAAGGCGATCGACAAACGAATCGCAGAGATCAAGGAGACGTGCGGCATCGAATAGCGTTCAAAGGGCGCCTGGAAGATCGCAGCGACCCCATGGGCGCGCTCTCAGGTCGATGTGCCTATGGTGGCTGGATGTACGACTGGATGAAGTCGGGGAACGTCTATCAGTCGATCCCGATCTCCATGGGGGCGAGGTATGAACTCCAGATCCCCTGCTCGCTGAAGCCGGGGGAGTACGAGTACGAGATCTGGCTCTTCTCGGAGACCAGGGGCAATGAACCCGGAGTCATGGATGATCCCCAATCGCGTATGCAAGGGAAGATCATCGTCAAATAGTGGGCTCCCGCGCCCCGACCTCGGCTCGCCCGGACCGTGGGGCCCCGATCCGCAGGTGATCGCCGCCAGCCTCGGTGCGCGGATCAGGCTGCTGCGGGGCAAGAGAAACCGAATTCAAGGAGAACCAAGATGAAGAGAACGAATCTTATTGCTCTGGCATGCGTACTGACGCTTGGCCTTGCGGTCGCGAGTTGGGCAGCCCATCCCTACGTCTATCCCGCCAAGGGCCAGAGCACCGAGCAGCAGCAGAAGGACGAGTGGGAGTGCCACCAGTGGGCGGTACAGCAGACTGGCTTCGATCCCAGCCAGCCGGTGGAGCAGTCAGTGCCGCGTCACAGCGCGATGGGGGGTGCCGCGCGCGGTGCAGCCGTCGGTGCAGTCGGGGGTGCCATCGGGGGCAATGCGGGGGAGGGGGCCGCGATCGGCGCGGCCGTCGGTGGCCTGGCAACGGTGATGCGCGACCGCCGGGCCAACGAGGCGCAGCAGCAGGCCTACAGCGGCGCTTCGGCCAACTACGACCGCGCCTACGGCGCCTGTCTCACAGGCCGCGGCTACACGGTGAACTGATCCTGGCGGGATCCGCGAAGGGCGAGACGAAATAAAGAAGCTGCTGCTGGCCATCCCGCTTGGGTGGCTCCTGGCACTGTCGGCGTCCCCGGCGCTCGCCGAGGATGTCGACCAGGGCTGGGAGTTCTCCTTCGCACCCTACCTCTGGGCGCTGTCGCTGGACGGCGAGGTCGGGGCCAAGGGCGCGACGGCCGATGTGGACGTGCCCTTCAGCACCCTCGTGAAGTATCTGAACTTCGGACTCATGGGCCAGTTCACGGCCCGCCGCGGGCGCTGGTTCGGGATCTTGGACGGGCTCTACTCGGATCTCGAGGACCACGAGACACTCGACCCCAGGCCCATCGGCTTCGGTCCCGCCACGGTCCGGGACGGGCCGCTGGTGATCTCGATCTCGCGCGTGCAGACCAGCCTCAGTCCCACCAAGGTGGACGTGGACATGAAGTTGTACAAGGTGAAGCTGGCAGGCGGGTACCGGCTTCTCTCGCACCCGCTCGGCGCGGAGGACGATCTCCGCCGCATGACGCTCGACCTCTACGCGGGAGGCCGCTTCTGGTACATGAGTACGGACGTCGAAGTGCGGATCCCCCAAGCCAGTATCCCCGGCTTCACGGTGGGCCCCTCACTCGAGCCGGTGCGCTTTCCCGGTCACAGCATCGATCTCGGCGGGGTCGAGGTTCCGGGTGCAACGCTGGGCGGGCTCGACAAGACCTTCTCCGGCAGCGAGTGGTGAATCGACCCGCTGGTGGGAATGCGGATTCTCGCCGACGTGACGGACCGATTCGAGCTCTCGGTGCTCGGCGACATCGGCGGCTTCGGCATCGGGTCGGCCTCCCAGTTCACCTGGGAGGCCCAGGGGGTCCTAGGCTACCGAGACTCGGCGGTTCAACAGGGCACAAGAGACCACGAAACCGACAACTCTCGGCGCCCTAGAGCGCATAGGTGGTCGTCCAGCCGTATTTGTTGCAGCTGGTGTCAATCTGCATTGGCCGGCGGATGGTGGGGTTGCGCCTCTCCATCTACCAGGTAGCTCGGCTGCTGCTGCGCAGCCTCCCTCTGCCGGATGCCGTCGTTCGCAAGATCCTGGTAGGGGTTGCGCCGCGGCGTAGGCGCTTGGCTGTAGCTCCCGGAGTCACCACCGCCGCTGTAGCCACCTCCGTCGCCGTAGCCACAGATATCGAAATTGCGGTACCCACCGCCGCGCCTGCGCGCGCAGGCGTACACCAGCTCTGACGTCCCTAGCGAGGGCACAGCCCACAGGAGCCGGCCGACGATTTTGGGGACCAGCGTGACGCCCCACAGCTTCTCATTGGTGTTGATCTGGAGGTAAGCGCATCCAGTGCCCATCATGGCCACGATGGCCAGCGCTGCGAGTAGCTTCGTCATCGTGCTTCTCCTTTCCGGTCGCCAGTCCATGTGAGGCATCGGTGCCGGGGGGCCCACGGTGTCCTTGTAGAACTCTGCCTGGGTCATGGCCCGATCATCAGGAGCGCTATCTGGAGAGCTGGCGCCCCCGGTTGGCCGCCAGGAGAGTGATGATCACGAGTCGCTTCGCCGTGTCCCTTTCCCTACAGCCACGCTATCGGCACCCGTGTGCGGGTGCTGAACACCTGGCCGGATCTCCCGGCTCGGCTGCCGAATGGCGCGCTTCTGGTCCTGGACTGCCTGGAGCCTTGACGCGGCCGGGACCCTCCCGGAGATTTATGGAGTTTTCACAGGAGGTTACGACTAGAGTTGCGGGTCGGCTGTCGGTCCACGAACACTGCTCGGGCTCGTGAGAGCAGAGCGCCCAGCACTCCTATCCATCCCGAAAACTCATTGCGGTGAGGCTGGGGCCTTGGGGCGAAGGTAGATAGGCCAACAGGACGTAGCCCGCGATTTCGGGTCGTCGGTTACTTCGGCCGGCAACCAGCGGCGCGATTGCTCATCGCCGCTCTCGGCCAACTTGACGTCCCTGGTGCAATCCTCGCCATGCCGCGAGTGCGTGCCGAACCAGAGTGAGGAATGACAGGTCTTCTCGCCTCAGGCGGCCGGTCGCTCTTAGTGCCGGTATGGACCGCCGGCTTCTCGTACCTCAACGACCTCGCCAAGATCGGGCGGCTGCACAGGCCGTGGCTTAGGGGAGTCCATCTCTAAGGACTGGTGACAGCGCCAGCGGTGGTAGTGGGAGAAGTAGTCGTCGAGGATCCGTCGCAGGTGCCGCTCACTGAGGACCACGACGTTGTCGAGGCATTCGCGACGGATGCTGCCGATCAGCCGCTCGAGGTAGGGCGATTGCCATGGACTCCTCGCCGCAATTGTCACCTCCTCGATGCCCATCGACCGAACCCGCCTACGGAAGTCGGCGCCGTAGACCCCATCTCGATCTCGGAGGAGAAACCGCGGCGCCGTGTCCCAGTGGAAAGCCTCTACCACCTGCTGAGCTGTCCACCGCGCGGTGGGGTGTTCGGTGATGTGGAAGTGCACGACCCTGCGCCGGTCGTGGGCCAAGATGATCAATACGAAGAGCACCTTGAAGCGAACCGTTGACACCGTGAAGAAGTCCAGCGAGACCAGTTCCTTGGCGTGGTTGGCCAGCAACGCACGCCACGCTGGCGACGGCGGCTTGCGGGGACGGACCCTGTACTTCTCCACCGTGGACTTGGCGACGTCGATGCCCAGCTTCCGCAGCTCGCTCCGAATGCGGGGAGACCCCCAGGAGGGATTGGACTCTGACATCTTCCGGATGAGATTCCGGATCTCCTGGGCGATGGGCGGTCGGCCAGATCTCCCCCGTCGGCTCAGCCTCGTCCAATGGTCGCGAAACCGCTTGCGTTGCCAGGAGACGACCGTGCTCGGCTTCACGAGGACGAGGGCTTCCTGCCAGCCAGACCACGCTTGAGAAAGCCACGCCCAGAGCAGAGGTCGCCTGGCTTGAGCCTTGGGCGTTGCCCACCGCCCTTATAGAGTACTGCACAAAGAACGTTACACTTCAGGCAAAAAGAGAGAGAGCTCGGATTGGCGAATGCAGCCACGCAGACGTTGCGGCGATCGCCGAATCTGGTTCAACGATGCGCGCAGGTGACGTCTGAGTTCGTCCTGGGTATCCGGGCACCCGTTGGCGAGGGTTTGTTTCGCCAGCTGCCAGACGCCTTCGTCGGGGTTGAGTTCGGGTGCGTAGCCCGGGAAGTGGTACAGGTGAAGGCGCGGAAAGCGACCGCACAGGGCGCGGATCGCTTCCCCCTTGTGGATCGTAGCGTTATCCCAGATCAGGAGGACCGGACCTCGCAGATGACGGAGGAGGTGACGCAGGAACTCGCACACCTCGGGATGCTGGATGTTCTTCAGATGGAGACGGAAGTAGAGTCCAAGGTGACGACGGCGTGGACTGATCGAGATCCCGGAAATCACAGAGATGCGGTCTCGCCGCTGCCGATGGCGAACCACAGGTGTGCATGCACATGGCGCCCAGGTCTTGTAGACACTTGGAGTCATGAGGAAACCCGACTCGTCGACGAAGACGAGGTGGGCGCCCAGCCGCGAGGCTTTTTTTTGATGCCCGACCACTGGCCCTTCTTCCAGTTCTGGATGCGCTCTTCATTGCGTTCCACCGCTCGGCGTTCCGGCTTCTGATGGGTCCAGCCCAGACCGTGCAGAAGGCGTCCTACGTGATCTCGGTGGTAGCGGACGTTGAAGGTCTTGCGAATCAGAGCGGCGACGCGTGCAGTGGTCCAGATCTCTGTTCGGTAGCCATGCGCAATCGCTCCTTGGAGCAACAGTTTGACCAACCGCTGACGCTGCCGAGGGTTAAGCTTGGGAGGCCGTCCTGGAGAGAATCGTACCTGCAGGGCATCCTTGCCTCCCCTGTCTCGCGCATCGCGCCAGCGCATGACCGAAACCGGCGCACAGCCGATCAGCCTCCCCACCTCGTGCAGAGAGCGGCCTTCATCCAAGAGCTTCAAGGCGCGATGTCGCCGAGCTTCCAGGACCTCTGCGGAACCACGCGGTCGCATCGTGAGTACCCCCCTGGATACTCACTATAACATTATTTACGCAGAAGTCTATAAGAGCCGCGAGTTGATGCCGCAGGGCGAGGACTTCAGGTGCAGGGAGACCCGGGAGCGGAGCACGGAGACCAAGGAGAAGACCAAGGCGACGAGGACAGCTCTCATGGCGGGCACAGTAGGAGGGCCGTCGCCGCTGCTCAACGGCCCTGACAAAGATTGTCATGCCCGTGCTGCCGCGCCTCCGCGGCGCCCCACGGCATGGAACGCGTCTCGATAAGTAACCGAGATCCCGCGAGAATCAGGTTTTCGGGAGGCACAACCGGATTCGAGTCACCCGGGAGCGCCCGATCCTGCCGGTGAGTTGCCGATCTCGTCACCTGCCGGGGCGACCAGGCGACTTACGGAGCGAGACCAATTGCGCCGCGTGGCAGAGATAGTAGCTGCCCCAAGGAATGTGGGGAGCGGGAGTGTTGCCGGAACATCGAGCGAGCTGCGATAAGAAGCCCAGTATGGGAGTGCTTCCGGTGCTGGTAGCGCTTCTCCTGTCCTTCGCGGGCGAGGCGCAGGGCCAGGCCCTCGACCTGACGAATCCCAAAGCGCGCATGATCTCGGTGACCTTCGAGAACTCGGGCTCCGAGCTGCCTGGAGCCCTCGACCAGAAATACGGCACACCGGTGCAGGGCTGGTTCGTCCCTGGCCCGGGTCCCGGTCAGGCCCTTGTCCGTATCCCAGCGTCCCAGGTGGAGGGAATGCTCTCGGGCTACAAACCGGTGCCGGGCACTTTCAGCGATTTCGTGTGGATCTTTGACATCCAGACGGGCCATGTCGAGTCGGCCTCGTTCGCCGGCGTCGTCAAGCCGACGGTGAGTTGGGGATTCTTCGAAACCGAAGTCGAGACGGCCATCGTGACCGAGATGCGCACGAGTGTGTCCGCTGGATTCCGGGAGCCGGAGAAGCGCTTTGGCCAAATAATCTTCAGCTACTGCGAGGACACGAGCCTAGCGTGCCGCCGGATTCAGCCCGCGCCCCTCGATGCGCGGTCCGGCTACGTGAACGCCGTCGGGAGAGTGCGCGCGGTGGCGCTCGGCGGGATCGAGACCGAAAGTTTCTCACCGATGGGTGAAGCGATCTTTCGGGAGATCGTTCCTACGCCGACCGTGATTGCCGGCCCGTAGACGGCGGTTTGCGTCCACGGACCCTGAAATTCTCCCGGCGTGCCAAGGATTTCGCGTAGTTAGCGAGTTCCGTCGTTCGCTCTTCAGGCAGAGGAGCCGGGTGGGCGGTGACAATTGTGGAAGTTCTCGCCGAGCTCTTGTCATCTCCGACCTCCTGAATCCGGACACCTGAACTCATACGATGTGTCCAGCGAGGTCGGTAATTTCTACACACGCCGGTGACCGCTGATCTGGGCACCGTGATGGCGGGACTCGCCGCCGACTCGCCTTCGCTGCAGTGCCGAAGCCGCGCTGCGGTAAGATCGGTCGGACCTGCAACGGAGGTATGCGAGCTCCAATGTCTTCCCTAAACACGCATCCCTATCGGCATCTGTTCACCCTGACGTCGGCTCGGACGAAGCGCGCGTCGAGCTGGGATACCACGGGGGGCAACCGCGACTTCATCCAGATTGGCGCTGGAGAGACGGCGACCCTCCTCGACGTGCAGGGTCCGGGCTGCATCACCCACTTCTACTGGACCATGATCAACGCAGATCCCTTCGACTTCCGCGATGCCGTGCTACGGATGTACTGGGACGGGGAAAAGGACCCGAGTGTCGAGGTCCCGCTCGGTGATTTCTTCGGCGCGGCCCATGGCCGGGTGCAGGACTTCACCTCCCTGCTGCTGGCGGTCAATCTGGGCCAAGACGGGAGCCATGGCTTCAATGCGTACTTCCCAATGCCGTTCGCCTCTGGTGCTCGGATCACCCTGGAACACCAGGGCCCGAGCCGGCTGGGCGGTCTATTCGGGGCGTACTGGTATCACATCGAGTACGAAGAGCTGGACCAGCCTCCGGGAGATGAGGTGGGTCGCTTCCACGCCCAGTGGAGACGGGAGAACCTGACCCGGTCGGTCGATCCAAAGCAGACCAACGTACAGCTGTGGGGAGGCCAGAACCTCACTGGTGACGAGAACTACCTGATACTGGAGGCGAAGGGGCGCGGGCAGCTCGTGGGCATCCACCTGCAGGTCGACAACGTCGCCGGTGGATGGTACGGCGAAGGCGACGACATGATCTTCGTGGACGGAGAGAGGTGGCCACCGTCCCTGCACGGTACCGGCAGCGAGGAAGTGTTCGGGTGCGGCGCGTGTCCCGATCGAGTGTATGCCGGACCGTACACCGGTTATCACCTGGTCGAGAACGAGGCTGGCAATAGGTGGGCGGGGCGTAACGCGATGTATCGCTGGTACATCCACGATCCGGTGCGCTTCTCGCAGTCGCTTCGCATGACCATCGAGCACGGCCACGCGAACAACTTCGAGAACGACTACGCGTCCGTCGCCTACTGGTACCAGAGCGAATCGCACGAGCGTTTTCCGGAGCTTCCCGGCCGCGCCGAACGATTACCGCGCCTGGGGTCGGAATTCAGCGAGCTCCGCGAGGCATTGGCGGCCTCGAGCCTCGAGATCCTGCGGCACGCTGCGGCGGACGCGAGTCCGAGTGAGGTCTTCCGGGCGCTCGGTCGCGCACACGAGGCGCTGTACAGCGGCGACAGCGGGGAAGCGCGGGAGGCCATCAGGTGGATCGAGGAACATAAGGAGGTGGCCTCCCGCAGATAGGCGCTCGGCCTGAAGCCGCACAGCTTTGCCGACTCGATCAGCGAGCAGAACAGCGCTGCCACCCCGGGTGCCCCGCTCTGACCGGCTCCCGTAGTGGTTCTTTCGACCGATGTCGGTGTGGGGACTTCGTGGGGACTTGGCGGTTCAATAGGGGACAAGGGGGTACGAAAACGACAACTCTCGGCGCTTTGGAGCGCGCTCCAGCTCCCAGGCGCCGCCTTCGAACCTGGGGGTCGGGGGTTCGAATCCCTCCCGGCGCGCCAGTTCTTTCACGGAGTTGCCGTGATCGGGCTTCGGCGCCGCACACCCGATGGGTGAAAACCGGTCCCCCACGTGCAGCTCGTCCCAGCCGTCGAGGCATCGGTTTCGCCGGGTCGAGCAGCTTGGCGGAATCTCATCCCCGGCTACTCGACCGGGTAAGACGGGTGGATTTCCCAACGCGGTGCTAGGCTTAGCCGCCGCTAGATGGTCCAACGGTCGGCCGTTCGCCCGGCGGTGCTGCTCCCAAGTCAACGAGGATGTCAGACCAGGGCATGATCACCCTCCTGCGTACGCTGGTCCGCCTCTCCATCGAACCGACCGATTCTCCGTGGGTGGGGGAGGCTCGTGATGTATTGCGCGCAGCGCAGCCGGCTCACTGGGAAACCATCGAGGAGATCCTCGAGCATCATCGAATCGTCTCGCTGATCGCACGCGCGATTGCCACCCACGGCCTCTCGGAAGACGTGCCCGCCGCGTTTCGCTCCAGACTCGAGCAGACCTATCGCAAGACACTGCTCACCAACACAGTGCTAATGCGCACCACGGCAGCTGCTATCGCCGCTCTGCGCAAGCTCAGCGTTGAACCCATCGTCTGGAAAGGGGCCGTCCTTGCGGACAGTGTCTATCCCGACCTGGGGTGTCGCTGGTTGGGGGATATCGATCTCGTCATTCAGCGGAGCCAGAAAGACCAGGCAGCCGAAGCTTTGGAATCAATCGGCTTCCGAAGAGTCACCGTCGTTGAGGACGCGATCCTCTACCAGAATCACATGGGCGTCATTCTCGATGTGCATCATCGCGTTCGGCTCTTCGAGGAGAGAGAGGCGCTGACTTCAACCATCGACCTGGCACCTCGCCACATCGACCTGCCGACGATTTGCGTGCTCGATCCCACCACGATGATGACGCTGCTCATCGCTCACATGAACGGCCATCGCACGGACGAAGGTCTGGTGTTGCGGTGGTTGCTCGACATCGCATTCGTCATGCGCCATTGGGGTGACTCGATCGACATCGAGCGGTTGAATCACCTCCTGCCGTCGGATCGCCACCGGCTTCTCTTCTTGCGCATCGCAGGCTTCCTGGTCTCGGAGTTCCACGCCCAGCTTCCTGGTGTTCCTGCCGCCGCGGCGGACGAGGTACCGCCATTGAGGCTCGCTGAAGTTCTGCGGCATCGCCGGCTCAGCCAATGGAACCCTGCCACCTTGCGCGGGTGGCTCTCCCTGGCCGCGTGTCGGCTGGGAGTGTGGCCAAGAAAAGGGCGCACCTTCCCGCACCCTGCAGACATACCCATGTGGCTGCACGACGCCGTGACCGAGCGAGCCGCACTGAAGCGGTTTCTGAAGTCGAACCTCAAACGGTTCGCAGCCGATCACGGCGGCCGTTCTGGCACCGCGTCTCCCTGAGCCGGGCGGAATCTGCTTGCCGATGGGGCCGCCGGAAACCTTGCACTACGGCTGCGGCCGGGAAAGGACCCGCTGGACGAGGTGGAGGACTCCCCGAATCGGGTGCCAGAAGCAGTAGACAGGAGTGAGCCACCCGTGCTGGATCTGGTATTTCCATCGGATGAAACGCGGCGCCGGGAATAGAAGCCACTTGGCCAGGATCATACGGCCGGCCCATCCTCTGGTACCCCTCCATATGCCTCGGAGGCCACCCCGAGGAGCGGCCATCGCTCCGAACAAGGCCGCCTCGCGATCCGCCGTGTTGGCGACTGCGCTTTCCTGCTGCAGGTGCATCAGGACGGAGGCGGGGATCGGGGCGCCCATCTCCCGAGCGAGATATCGGGTGAGTGCCGACAGCGGCAATCCCAGGTTGCAGCGGCTCGCCATCTCGGAGAAAAGCTGCCAATCCAAAGCGGCGTTGTTGGCCAGGATCATCCAGCTGTCGCAGACCCAGAGCAGATGCTTCCGGTTCGCGCTGCAAGCGGCATGTCCGCAGACGTGGAGCAACATATCTGCTGGCGAGAAGACTCGCGCCTCCACACCATACACGTGGCGCGTTTGGGTGCGCGCCCACATCTCCTCGATCGGCGCGGCGTAATGAGGAATCGGAAACAGCTTCTCGTGAAGGCGAATGGGCAGCCCTGACTCGTGCAGGGTCACGGCCGAACCCGATCCCCGCTCGCTGCCCACCGAAGTGAATCGAGAGGCAACGAGCGTGTCGATGGCCAGATCACGCTGGTCGGCCCTCAGAAGAAGGTCGCAGTCATGGCAGTGACGAAGGGCTACGTCGGGGTAGTCGGTGTTGGCCAGCGCTGTGCCTCGAAGCACGATGAACTCGATCTTCCGCTTCTTCAGTGCCTCCAGGGCTTTCTGGCAGATGGCGCGGAATCGTTCGACCCGGAGCTGTTCCCACAGTCGTGCCGCGCGCAGGATCCTCCGGACATCCGGCTCCAATTCGATCTGGTTGCGGCAGGACGCCTCGGCGAGCAGCGGCAGCAGCCGGCCGGGCCGTTCATCCCGAACGAGCCTCGCGGGTCCTCCGTGTCGCTGCTGCCACGCAGCCCAGGCGCTTCGCCCAGCTTCGCCATCCAACAGGATGGCCCGCAGCGCAGCGGTTTGCCTGGCCGTCGGCAACATCACGGCCATCGTATCGGTGATGGCGGGTCTCACTGCCGCTCAAGAGAGGTCTCGGACACCGGGCATCGGCGGGTCCAGGGCCAACAGGTCGCTCATGTCATCATAGGTGGTGAGCACCGGCGCCTTGTACGGCTGCCTGGATGCGGTCGGATGCACGTCCAATGGCGATGCCGGCTCGCTATCGAGCACGACGATGTTTTGCTGCAGCAGCTCATCGCCGAGTCGCTCGATATCGGCCTTGATGGTCTCCAGCGGCGCATCGTATCGAGCCGCAAGGCACTCGCTGATCTGCGCAAGGCTGTGTCCTTCCTGGATCAACTCCCAGACCACGGCGCCCACGTCGTCCATACTGTGGTACAAGCCCGTCGAGATGTTGATGAGAATCGCCTCGCCGTCGATCACCTTGGCCGCGATATCGCTGACGTTGACCTTCAGGCGAGTCTGCGGTGACACCATCTTCATTACTCCTCACTGACTCGAAGTGCTCTTCGGGAAACCGGGAAAGGCCGTCTCTCTCCTGCCGAGGCGCCGCCTCAGATCCAGTTGTTGTTTCATGACGCGAAAGAACGCGTCCCAGTGCTGACTCGCGTCGCGACGTGTGAAATTGTCATCGTACAGCCGACGACGCACAAGCACATCGGGAAGCAGATCGATGCGGACGTCTTGTTCGGCAGCCCGTAGGAACCACTCGGTATTCTCACCGTGGGTGACCTGCTCGTCGTAGAGGCCCACCTTCTCAGTGAACACGGAGTGCCGCGCCAGCATGGTGGGAACGGCGTAGCCGGGCCAGGGCTTCAGCAGCGGGTGATCTCGTGGCTGCTCCTCTTCGTCGACCATCTCCGATGCCCAGAAGTTCTGAAAATGCGTTACGCAGACGTCGAGATCGGGACTCTGCTGGAACCGGGCCATCTGCCGCTCGAGCTTCTCCGGATGCCACACATCGTCGGCATCCAGGAGGGCCACGAAGTCGCCCTGAGCCACCTCGAGTCCGCGGTTCCGCGCCGCCCCCGGGCCTGCATTCGCATGCCTCAGATAGCGTATCTGCTTCGAGTAGCGAGCGGCGACCTCGTGCGTGCCGTCGGTGGAGCCGTCGTCGCTGACGAGAATCTCGACCGGTCGATAGGTCTGCGCCAGGACGCTATCGAGCGCTTCGGCGAGGAATCGTTCACCGTTGTAGACCGGAACGACGCAGCTGATCAGCGGAGCTGACATGACTAGGTCACCTCCCGCAACGCTCGATCTATCTGCGGCGCGATGCTATCGAGATTTCGGCCGAGATCGATCCAGCGGCACGGAACCGCTTCGACGAAGCGAGCCATCAAATCCATTCCGGCCTCTCGGGCATGGGGCAGCCACAGCAGGGAGCTGGGTGCGAGCCGCATGAGGGCCTGTCCCTTGGTGGCCCCCCGGACGCGGGCGTCCGAATTGTCGGTAACGCGAGGGAGCACCAGCAGCCGCATCGGGGCTGCGGAGGCGATGCGATCGGGGAAGACCTGCGGGATCAGGACCAGCGACTTGCTCTCGGGCGAAACCCGGATCGCGCGAGTAGCCAGCGCCGGGAAGCGCTTCAGGTGCTCGCTATCCACGTGGGCGGAGTTGTAGAGGCTGAACCCTCGAAAGGTGCCGTCATTCTGGTCTTCCAATCCCACGTAATCGTCGCCGAGGTAAGAGAAGCCCTCGCACACACAGGACAGGGCCGACGTGGACTTCCCACATCCTGCGGGTCCGGCAAACAGCACCCCGAAACCCCGGCGATGGACGGCGGCGGCATGTACAGCGCGGATGCCGCGGTCCCGGTGCCACAGCAGGAGCGGCGCGTACAGGGGTCGGCTCAGGTCGGGCAGCTCGAGCTGATCGCTGCGAGCGAACCAGCCGAGCATGCGCGGCTTCACGCGATCGAAGGCGACCATGCTTCGTCGATATTGGTACGTCCCGAAGCGCCCGTCTTCCGAGGCGATGAAGCGCGGCCGCGTCGTCGTGATCTCACCGCACACCTTGCAGGGCCGGCAGGCGATGCCGGTTTCCCGCTCATCCCAGAGATCGATCTGGAGCTGCGGCGATTCGTCGGGAGGCTCACTTTCCAGCAAGTGAGAAAACGGCCGCGTGATCTGCTCGGCCAAGGCCCTGCCGAGGATCCGCATCCGCACAAGCTTCCTTCCGAACCGATAGAAAGTCTGACGCGCGCGCTCGGGCTGGTCCTGTCGCGCGCGTTCGAACGCGCCTTCCATCGCAGCGAACACCGACTCCGGGTCGGCGTCTGGTCGCGCAACCGGGCTGGTCGTATCCCCTTGCGACGGGCCGCCCTCCACCGCCTTGCCATCGCGCCGCTTACGGTCGAGCGCCGCCTTCACGAGCCTCAGGTATTCGTCTCGGCTGGAGGACACCCGCTGACGGCTTCGGTTCCCCGAGTGCATCCGGCGGTGGACAAGCACGTCCGGCAGCAGCTCGATTTGGATGCCGAGCTGCCTTGCTCGGATGAACCAGTCCGTGTCATCCCCGTGCTGCAATTGGGTTTCGAAGGTTCCCACGGTTTCGAAGACACCGCGACGTGCCAACAGGGACTCCGTCGCATATCCAGGCAGAGGCTGGCTGCGCCGGTGGTTCTGCAACTCTTCCCGCTCGGCCGCGAGCTCGCTCTCCCAGAAGTTCTGGATGTGCGTCAGACAGATGCCCAGCTCCGGGTTCCGCCGAAAGCGGTCGACTTGGAGCGCGATCTTCTCTGGCGCCCAACGATCATCGCTGTCGAGGAACGCGATGAGCTCACCTCGTGCCGCGCGCAGACCCGTGTTGCGCGCCGCCGGTGGCCCGCCGTTCTCCCGATAGAGGTATCTGACCCGAGCGCCATATCGTTTTACGATGGCGGCCGTGCCATCCGTGGAACCGTCATCGGCCACGAGCACTTCCAGGCGCTCGTATGTCTGGGCCAGTATGCTGTCCAACGCCTCCTGGATGAAACGCTCGCCGTTGAAGACTGGGACGATACAGCTGACGAGAGGAGCGGGGGGGACGGGGACACTGGCCATCACTGAAGCCTCAAACGGCGCTCTGCTGTGAACAGCGAAGCCCATGGGCTCCCAGTTCGAGCGGCCCATCTGCCGGATGACGGAGAGAGGTTAGCCGGAACACGGCCGGAAGCCTATCACGAATGGCGAGATGGAGCCCCGGTCGAGAAGTCCGACCGTTTCACCCGCCGGCAAGTCGGGGCCATCAGCGCTCGTTATTCCGTGTGTTTTCCAGCTCCTTCGAAACTGGGGGTCGGGGGTTCGAATCCCTCCCGGCGCGCCAGCAACTTCGCGTAGTCAGTGCGTTCCTCGTTCGCTCTCCAAGCTGAGGGGCCGTTGGGGGTCACTGAATTCGGCGAATGGGACCTCTCCCGGTGTCCCCTCGGCTAGACTGCGTTGATGCAAGGGCGGACGGCCGAAGGGAAGGTCACCATCGCCTCCCGCCGCTGGGCTCCGCGGATGCTGGGGTCGCTCTGGCGGCAGAGGGCACGGTCCCTGGTGTGTCCGGAGACGCCCCACCTCGACGGTCAGCGCGTCCTGGTCACGGGCGGTAGCGAGGGCGTCGGACTGGGGACCTGCCGCGGCCTCCTGCAGCGTGGGGCACGGGTCATCATGGCCTCCCGGAGCGTGGGAAAGGGAGAGCGAGCCTGCGCGCAGCTGCGCGGCGAGCTCGGCGCGGACGCGCCGGTTTCCTTTCTCCCACTCGACCTCTCCGACCTCTCCCAAGTCCGCGAGGCGGTCGCTGACACTGGTGACGCGGCTCGGAGGGCAGCGCCTCGACGTGTTGATCTGCAACGCGGGCCTCTGGCCGCGTCGTTACAGCGTCTCTCCGCAGGGACACGAGCTGGCGTTCGCCACCAACGTCCTCGGGCACTTCCTCCTGCTCCGGTACCTGGTCGGCCGGCATCTCGCCGCGGACGCGCGAGTGGTGCTTCGTCACTGGGGACATCTACATCCTCGCGAGCGACTGCACTCCCGACTATCCCTATCGAACACCCTTTGGAGGAATGCTCGCCTACTGCAGGTCGAAGCTCGGGAACCTCTGGCTCGCCCGTGAGCTCCAAAGACGCCACCCGGAGCTGCGCGTCCGGGTCGCTCATCCGGGGGTGGTGGCGACCAGCCTCGGTGGCGAGAGGAAAGGTCTCGCAGACGCTTTCAGCCGCCGCATGATGCTCGACGCCGTGCGCGGCGCGCAGACGACTCTCTACTGCGTCACCCAGCCCAACCTGCCCGACGGCACCTACGTGCACAACGTCCAGGGAATCATGAAGCTGAGCGACGACGACCCCGCCTCCGACGACTTGCGCGCCGTGCGGCTCTGGGACCAGTGCGAGACCCTGTGTCAGGACCATCTTCCCGATCGAACGCACCGCTGGTGAGGCGAGGGGCTCCCTGTAGATCGGCGCGAGTGTCATGCCAGCTGCGACTCAGGACATTCCGAAGTGGAGGCGTCGCAGCTGCGACGCCCCTGGATTCATTGAGCTTTTCTATGATACGTGCGGATTGCTGGGTCTGCCGATACGAGGGTGATGACGACCCTCCGCACTCGACGTACCTACGACCACCGCATTCGAGAAGTGATCTGCGAGACCGGCGATCCAGACCTGTTCCCCGAGCTGAAGATCCCTCGCTCCACGATTCGAAACTGGTTTCGCCGGCAGCTGGACCGCGAGAGGCTTCCCGAAGGCAATGGAAAACGAGCGCTGCTTCGGGCGATCGAGCGAGCGAGCAGGGGGGTGCCGCTGAGTGTGGCACTGCGGATCGCGCGGCTGGCGAAGGCCGCGCCGCCGTGTCTACCCAGCCAAGCCCAAGGTGGGGATTCGTGCCAACACCTCGTCGGGTTCAGCCAGGCGATAGCTGGTGCTTCGACCACCACCGGGGTTCTTCACGACGATGCCCCACGCTAGCAGCTCGCGAATGTCGCGAAGCGCTGTGTCATTTGAGCATTTCGCAAGCTTGGCGTACTTCGACGTGGTCAGGTAACCCTTGAAGTCGTCGAGCATCCGGTTGATGACCTTTCGCTGTCGCTCATTCACGGGGTTCGGATTGATCCGCTGCCACAGGCGCGCCTTGTGAATGACGGTTGAGAGCGTCTCTTCGGCATCGTCGAGGGTCCGATCGAGACAATCAAGAAACCACGCGAGCCATTCGGTGATCTCCAGGTCGCCACGCTGCGCGGCTTCCAACTGGCGGTAGTATTCCATTCGCTCTGCCTCGATTCCCGAAGACATGCTGTAGAAGCGGTCCTTCGTGCCGTCTGCCCGCGACAGCGCCATGTCAGCGATCGCACGAGCGAGTCGTCCGTTCCCGTCCTCGAACGGATGGATGGTGGCGAACCAGAGGTGAGCGACCGCTGCCTCGAGAACGGGGTCGATCTCCGAAGGCGCGTTCCACCACTCGAGAAACGACTCCATCTCGGCCTGGAGACGCTCCGCGTCGGGTGCTTCAAAATGCACCGTCTCGCGGCCGACGGGTCCAGAGACGACCTGCATCGGACCTGCCTCCCGGGTGCGCCATGCGCCGACCGTGATGCGACGCATGCCTCTTCGACCGGTCGGAAACAGAGCGGCGTGCCAGCCAAACAAGCGCTCCGCCGTCAGGGGCGCAGCGAAGCTCCGTGTGGCATCGAGCATCATTTCGACGATGCCGTCGACTTCTCGTCCCGGCCGGGGAGGACCCGCAACATCGAGACCCAGTTTGCGAGCGATCGACAAGCGGACCTCGCCAGGGTCGAGGTGTTCCTCTTCGATGGCCGACGACTTCACGACTTCATCCGTGAGCGCGGTGACGGTGGCCTCCGTGCGCAGGTCGAAGCCCAGGGTCTCCATCTTCCCGAGGTGCCTGCCCTGCTTGTACCGCACGGCTGCGAGGACCCCTGCGAGGGCCTCGCTGTCCCACGAGAACTCGGGCCAGCCCGGCCGTTCGTGAATGAATGCCATTTTCGCCGCATCCTTTGCGGTGTTTATACTGCCCTTTTTCCGCATGGACATCTATTCACCGCTAATAATGCGGCGAATAGATGATTCAATCACCGCAGCGGGGCGCCTCCATCACTGAATGCGCGCGGCGCCGTCGCCCTCGAGGTGGGTGCCCATGGGGTGCCCGAGGGCACCCCGACTGCGGTTCCGTACGGCTCGGAGAGGGATCCTCGGGCGATTCCGCAGGCGTTTCGAGTTCGCCCGTCGGCTCCATGTTTTCGCGCATTCATGCGAGCGCCGTTTCGTGCTTGGCAGTGTCGGAATCACAGCGGAAGCACCTGGAGCCAGCGCTGAAGGACGCCGCGCCAAGAGTGAAGCTTGGTGGCAGGATCGCCCGCGGAAGCTCGGGGACTCCGGGTGCTTGGTGATCGATGAGACGCGACTCGAACTGGGACGAAACGGTGGAGGTCTCCGAAATCGAAGAGATCGGAATCACGAAACTCTCTTCCGCGATCGGAGAACGACACCGCCGTGCCGCTCTTCGGAGCTCTCATCGGTCCGTTGCGGGGAGGGGCGGCATGCAGGCCCCCTGCCTGATGATTGAACAGACGGACCGCACTGGACGCCGAAAATGGGCTCTCGATCGCCTATCCTCGGGAGATGCGCGATCGCCGGCTCCAAGTGGCATCCAGGCCGAAGTCTTGGGGGCTCCTCGTCGTGGCGATGACCGTGTTGTTGCTGCCGCTCCGGGGCAGCGCCCAGGAACCCCCCGAGGTCCCCCCCGCGGCGACGTCGCAGGTAGCACCCGAGTCTGTCGAACGGGCGCTCGAGCGACTCGACAAGCGGGAGTTCGACGTCGGCCGCGCCCTCGATTCGACCCGGCTCGACCTCGCCTCGGCCCAGCGCCGCTTCGAGGCCGCCCAGGACCGGCTCGACGCGGCGGCCGAGCCGAGTGAGACACTGAGCGAGGAGGTGGCAGCGCGGCGGCTCCAGCTCTCCAACGAGCAGCGCACGGAGGCCCTCCTCGAGGAGCGTCTCGAGCGCACGCGCGCCGACAAGCAGAGCTGGCGCCGGCTGGGCGAGCTGCGCACCCGACGCGTCCCATCCGAACAGATCGCAGAGTGGAACGCCGATTCCGAGGACCGGCTCGAGCAGCTCGGCCGCGAGAGCGTCCTGAAGGAGCAGCGGCGGGAGGAGCTGCGCCAGGAGCTCGAGTTCACGCGCCAGCGACGGGCGGAGATCCCAGCGGGGAGCGCGAGCGAGCGCTGGGCGGAGCTTCAAATCCACGCCCTGAAGAACCTGCTGGAGCACTACGAGGAAGACGTCGAGAGCCTGGAGGCTTCCCGTCTGGTCGAGGAGCAGGTCACCGCCGCCCTGGAGCGCGAGAGCCGGGAGCTGCCGCTATCGGCCCGACTGGGGGCCATCCTGCACCAGCTTCGCGTGGCGTGGAACTACCATCTGACCGCCTCGGAGCGCGAGCCCATCACACCGGGAAAGATCGTCAGCGCCATCGCGATCTTCCTGATCGGCTATGCGCTGGCGCGCTTCTCCTCTCGGCTGCTCGGAAAGCGGGTCTTTCCGCGCCTGCGGCTCGAGTCGGGTGCCGCCCATGCCTTCCAGGCCCTGACCTTCTACTTCCTGCTGCTCGTCGCTTTCCTCACCGCGCTGCGCATGGTGCAGATCCCGCTCACCGCCTTCGCCGTGCTCGGCGGCGCGCTCGCCATCGGCGTGGGCTTCGGCAGCCAGACCGTCGTGAACAACTTCATCAGCGGCCTCATCCTGCTGGCCGAGCGTCCCATCAAACTCGGTGACCTGATCGAGGTGGAGGCCGTTTACGGCACCGTGGAGCGGATCGGGCTGCGCAGCACGCGGGTCCGCACGGGAGACAACGTCCACATCATCGTGCCCAACGCCGCCTTCCTGGAGAGCAAGGTCGTCAACTGGACGCACATGGATCCGAAGGTACGGATCACGATCACCGTGGGCGTCGTGTACGGCTCGCCCACGCGCGAGGTGGAGCGTCTGATCTTCCGGGCCCTGGAGGAGCATCCGAAGGTCCTGAAGCGGCCGGAACCCGTGGTGCTCTTCCGCGACTTCGGCGACAACGCGCTGATCTTCGAGACGCGCTTCTGGATCGAGATGCGCTCCATCCTCGATCGTCTGCGGATCGAGAGTGACATACGCTTCCGCATCGACGAGCTCTACCGCGAGGCCGGCATCGTGATCGCGTTCCCGCAGCGCGACGTGCATCTCGACTCGGTCTCGCCCGTGGAGGTGCGGATCGTGAACGGAGAGGAGCAGCAAGATGCTGGTGAAACGTAACCCGCCGATCGGAGCGCGGCCGGGCACGCTGGCGATTCCGGCCGGCTCGCCACCGCCGCAGATCCACCTCTTCGACTACGGCCCGGAGCAGGTCGTCGAGCGCTCGATCGAAGACTTCACCGCGCTGGAGCAATTCGCCCAGACCGACACGACCATCTGGATCGACGTGCGCGGGATGGGCGACGAAACGACCCTGCGGCGGATCGGAGAGATCTTCGGCATCCATCCGCTCGCGCTGGAGGACGCGGTGAACGTTCCGCAGCCTGCCAAGACGGAGCTCTACGACGAGCACCAGCTCATCATCGCGCGCACTCCGATCGCGCAGGACGGTCATCTCTCCGCTCCGCAAGTCTGCCTGCTTCTCGGTCACCACTATCTGCTTACCTTCCAGGACCGGTACTACGGCTTCTTCGACCCTGTGCGCGAGCGCATTCGGTCGGGCATCGGGCCAATCCGGAGCGCGGGCCCCGACTACCTCGCCTACGCCCTGATCGACGTCCTCGTCGACCACTACTACCCCGTGGTGGAGGCCTCTCCGAGGAGCTCGACGACCTCGAAGAGGTGGTGCTCGTGGACCCGCAACCGGAGGATCTCGCCCGCATGCACGGGGTACGGCGCAGCGTCGCGACACTGCGCCGCATCGGCGGGCCGCAGCGGGAGACGATCGGCAACGTGTGTCGCGCCGCCTCCCCGTTCATGGGGGAGGAAGCTCGGACCTACCTCCGCGATACCCACGACCACATCTCGCAGATCATGGGCCGCGTCGACTTCTGCCGTGAGGTCGTCGTGGGGCTCATGGACATGTATCTCTCGAACGTGAGCCACCGGCAGAACGAGATCATGAAGGTGCTCACCCTGATGGCGAGCATCTTCATCCCGCTCACCTTCATCGCGGGGATCTACGGCATGAACTTCGAGTACATGCCGGAGCTCAAGAGTCAATCCGGCTACTTCACCGTGCTGGCGGTAATGATCGTCCTGGGTGTGTCTTTGGTCTGGTACTTCCGCCGCCAGGGCTGGATCGGCCACGCGCGGCGCCGTCGGCGCGGCCCGGACTCCTCCTGAGGACGGCGGACGTCGCTCGGGGCCGCATCGGCCCGGAACCGCGTCGCCCTCGCGTTCCTCGATCTCCCAAGTGGATCAGAGGCGCCAAGCCTGCCGCCTTTCATCCCTCGGTTGCAGACGCTAGCGAAACCAACCTGTGAGCTGCGGAAGTTGAGCTAGCAACCGTCGAGCTGGGAGAGTCGCTATGCTGCGGCCGGCGGGGAGAGCAGATGCGCGGGCGCGGCCGAACCGGGACGCTGGGAACCTTTGGCGGCGTCTTGACGCCGAGCCTGCCCACGATTCTCGGCGTCATCCTCTTCCTGCGCACGGGCTTCCTGCCAGCCAGACCACGCTCGAGATAGCCACACCCAGAGCAGGCGGTCGACTGGCTTGAGCCTTGGGCACCGCCCGCCGTGGTGAAGCACTGCGAGCTGATACCGCAGGGCGAGGATCTCGAGGTGCAGGGAGGCACCTGAACGGAGCGCGGAGACCAGGGCGACGGCCACGGCGACGAAGACAGCACTCATGGCGGGCGGCCCGCACCGCTACGCCCGAATTCTGGGAGGGACTCGCAAAGCTCGACGTTCTGCTTCGCAGCCGCGGCAGTGCACTCTGCGAACGTACCGTCGTCTACGGGGGAGTCACCGAGATCCGGCGAAGCGACGTTCGAATCCTGCCCTGGCACGCGCTCGACCGCATCGACTGAAGCCATCTCCTTTCTACGGGCTGCACAGCGGCGCTTTCAGTGGGTGCCAACGGGGTGCCATCCGGCACCCTTACTCCGGCTCCGTACGGCTCGGAGAGGAATCGTCGGGCGATTCCGCAGGTGTTTCGGGCTCCTTGGGCTGGCTTCGAACCTGAGGGTCGGGGGTTCGAATCCCTCCCTGACCGGCGTGCCAGTGATTTCTCGTAGTTACGACCCACAATCAGTTCGCCTCACGTCGCAATTGCGATGGGTAGCGTGCGGCGCGCCGACTTCATGCTGGCGGGTGAGGATGACTCAGCCGGTGTTGCGCAGCCCCGCCGCCACTCCGCCGATCGTGAATTGGAGGGCGGCTTCGAGGCGCTCGGTCGCCCTTCCCTCGCGGCAGCGACGCAGGAGTTCGAGCTGCAGGTAGGAGAGCGAATCGAGGTAGGGCTTGCGGAGAGTCAGAGAGCGACGGAGTTCGGGGTTTCCAGCCAGGAGCCTGGGCGTCCCCGTGGCTGCGCGGACCCCGCGCGCTGCGAGGACGTACTCGCGTCGAATTCGGCTCAGGATCGCTTCCACCTCGGGAACGTTCTCTGCCAGCGCTGCATAGCGTTCGGCGATGTGCAGATCCACCTTGGCGAGAACCTGCTCGAGGTTGTCAATCATGTTGCGAAAGAAGGGCCAGCCCTGGTAGAGCTCCCTCAGGGGGGGACACCCGCGATCCCCCGGCTTCGAGCCATATGCGGCAAACGCCGTCCCTGTACCGTACCAGCTCGATAGCAGGAGACGGCTTTGATTCCAGGCGAAACTCCAGGGGATCGCGCGGAGATCCTCGATGCGACGGCTCCGCACCCGCCGCGCGGGACGCGAGCCGATGCGCAGGCGTGAGATCGCGTCGATTGGCGTCGCCGAATGGAAGAAGTCGACGAAGCCGGGCGTCTCGTAGACGAGGCTCCGGTAGGCGGTGCGGGACTCGGCCGCCAGCTCCTCCATGGCACGGATCCAGATCCGCTTCGGTGGGCGGTGCCCCGTCTTGCGTTCCGCTGCAAGGCTCGCCTCGAAGGTCGCCGCCAGGAAGCGCTCCAGATGATGGCTCGCCTGGGCCACAGAGCCGTACTTCGTCGCAATCACCTCGCCCTGCTCGGTGAGCTTGATGCGGCCGCTCACCGTCCCCGGAGGCTGCGAGAGGATCGCGCTGTGCGTCGGGCCACCGCCGCGGCCGATCGCTCCGCCCCGACCGTGGAAGAACTCGAGCTGGATCCCATGCTCCCGCGCCTGTCGCGAGAGCTTCCACTGGGCGAGCTGCAAGGCGAAGGCGGCGGCCAGGTAACCGCCATCCTTCGCGGAGTCCGAGTAACCGAGCATGATCTGCTGGCGGCTGCCGCGAGCGTCCAGCTGCGCGCGGTAGGCCGGTGATCCGTAGAGCCGCTCCATGGAGTCGACCGAGCGCCCGAGGGCGTCCACCGACTCGAAGAGCGGAACCAGGTTCACGCTGCTTTCGAGTCTTCCATCGGACAGGGGGCGGATCAGCCCCGCATGTCGAGCCAGCACGAGAAGCTCCAGCACCGCAGACGAGTCCTCGGCGTTGGAGACAACGAGGTCGTGGATCGCATCGTGTCCTCGGTCCACTGCCTCCTTGATGCCGCGCAGGGTAGCGACCACCTCCCGCGCGTCCGCGGAGAGGAGTCCGTCAGGGGGGAGCTCGTCGCCTTCCATGAGTGCCAGGTGTTCGAGAAACTCCTGCCTCCGATCCAGCGACAAGCTCTCGAAGGGACCCTCCACGGGGCAGAAGAGTTCCGAGACGGCGTGGCGGTGCCGGGCCTCGTGTTGGCGAACGTCGAGCAAGACGAAGTCGAACCCGAAGGACTCTGCTGCGCACTGCAGGGAAGACAGTTCACCCCCGGCAATCCGCTCGCCGCGGTTGTCGCGGAGACTCCGATCCATTAGCTCGAGGTCCCGACGGAACTGGTCCGGGTCCGCGTAGCCCCCGAACTCTCCTGGGGGACCGAGTGCGTCGTTCTCGCGCAGGCTCTTTTCGAGGCGCAGCGCCACGAGGTTGATCATGGTGCGATAGATCTCGTCTGGATTGCGACCTTCGACGCGAGCCCGCAGCTGCTGGGAACGCTTCAACGCACCCTGGACGTCGCGGCGCAGGGTGGCCGAGACCGGCACGTGAGCGCAGGACGACGTGAGTTCCTCCACCAGCTCCGGGAGACTCTCCAAGTAGGCGTTGAGCGCCGCTCGCCGATAGAGCCGGAGCGCCTCGGTGGTCACCGCGGCCGTGACGAACGGGTTGCCGTCGCGGTCGCCACCGATCCACGAGCCCACCCGCAGGATCGGCAATCCGTGGAGCGGCTCCTCCCCGAAGACCTCGTGCCACGCCGCTTGCCAGGCCTTCGCGACCAGCGGGACGGCGGTGAAGAGAACACTCTCGAGCCGGTGCACTGCATGGTGCACCTCGTCGATCGGGGTGGGCTTCCGGTGCGGGACGATCGCGGTCTGCCAGAGCGCCGTCGTCTCCCGCAGGAGTTCCTCCCTCCCCTGTTTTCGCTCGACGTCGGATAGAGAGCGACTCACGGCGCGTTCGATCCAAGCTTCGATCCGTTGGAGCGCGGAGTGCACGGTCCAGCGAGTGGCGTCCGTTGGGTGCGCCGTGAGCACGACGGTGGCAGAGAGCTCGCGGAGAGCCCGCTGCAATGCGGGTGTCGGAACGCCCTCCTCCCGCAGCTGCTGGAACAACCGCCGCGCGCAGGAGCCCGCGGGCTCGGAGTGCCTGCGCACCTCGTCGCGGGCCTCACATACGTTCACGAGATGCATGAAGAGCAGGAATCCCCGTGCGAGGAACTCCAGCTCTTCGGCCGGAAGCGCCCGCAGCTCCCGCTGTAGTATCCGCTCCTTATCGGGATCGTAGCGGCGGCGGAGGTCTTCGGTGAATCGCCGCAGCGTCTCGGCGCGCCGATAGCGGGGCTCGCCCTCCTGTTCGCGCAGGGCCTGCCCCAACGTCTCCCGAATCAGCGTGATCTCGGCTCTAAGTCGACGCGCGTCGCGTCGCTGCCTTTGGCTGCGCGGCGATCCCATCTTGGTCGGATTCTAGCTCCAGAAGAGTGGATCTACCCAGCCTATCACGCTAGAGGCTCGGAGCGTCCAGCGGCGCGACCCTATGCGACCGCCACCTGATCCGCCGGCTCCGGCGCGCCCTCCTGATCCGGGAGCACAGGAGTCCGGATCAGGCTGTCGAAGGCGCCCAGGGCCGCATTCGCGCCGTCTCCCATGGCGATGACGATCTGCTTGGTCGGCACGGTGGTCGCATCGCCGGCGGCGAAGACGCCGGGCGCGGAAGTCCGGCCTCTGTCATCCACCTCGATCTCACCATACGGTGAGAGCGTGACGCGACTCTCGCTCAGCCACTCGGTGTTGGCCACCAGACCGATCTGGACGAAGACGCCCTCGATGGGGAGAGAACGCTCCTCGCCGCTCTTGCGATCGGTGAACGCAAGCTCCTCGACCCGTTCTCCATCTCCCAGAACGGCCGTCGTCTGCGCGCTCTCGATGATCGTGATGTTGGGAAGCGATCGAGCCCGCTGCTGGAGCACCGCATCGGCTAGCAGCGAGTCCTCGAACTCGAGCAGCGTGACGTGTCCCACCAGGCCGGCGAGGTCGATGGCGGCCTCGACACCGGAGTTTCCGCCGCCGATCACGGCCACACGCTTGCCCTTGAAAAGGGGCCCGTCGCAGTGGGGACAGTAGGCGACGCCGCGGTTCCGGTACTCGCTCTCGCCGGGCACACCCAATGATTTCCAGCGGGCGCCCGTGGCAAGAATGACCACGCGTGATCGTAGCGTTGCGCCCGACACGAAGGAGAGGTGCACCAATCCGTCGGGGCTCTGCTCCGCATCGACCAGCCCTTCGGCCCTCTGGTCGAGCATGATGTCGACCTCGTACTGTCGGACGTGCTCTTCCAGCTGTTTGGTGAGCTCGGGGCCGTGGGTCTCTCGCACGGAGATGAAGTTCTCGATGGAAGCCGTGTCCATGAGCTGGCCGCCGAAGCGCTCCGCCACGATCCCGGTCCGGATGCCCTTGCGCGCGGCGTAGATGGCGGCGGCGGCACCCGCCGGGCCGCCACCCACGACGAGCACGTCAAAGGGCTCCTTGCGGCTGATTGTCTCGCCCTTTCGCTGCGCCGCTCGTGCATCCAGTTTCTCGAGAATCTGAACCTCGCTGACTGCGCCCTGGGCGAAGATCTCGTCTCCGCGGAAGACCATCGGCACGGCACGAACGTTTCGCTTCTCCACCTCCTCGGCGAATACGGAGCCATCGACCATCGTATGGGTGATGCCGGCGTTCAGGGTGGCGAAGAGGTTGAGGGCCTGGACGACACCCGGGCAGGTCTGGCACGAGAGCGACACGAAGGTCTCGAAGTGCTGCGCCCCGGGAAGCGCCTCGATCTGGGCACGCAAATCGGGATCGACCCGCGGCGGGTGTCCCCCCGCGTGGAGGAGGGCCAGTACCAGAGAGGAGAACTCGTGACCCATGGGCACGCCGCAGAAACGCATTCTTCCGAGCGCACCGGGTGGGCCGACGGCGAAGGTCGGAAGTCGCGTGGCAGCGACCGGGCCCTCTCGCCAGGAGAGATCGGGGGACAGCTCCGCGAGCTCCTGAAGCAGGGCGCGCACGCGCTCGGAGGCCTCACCCGCATCGAGCTCGGCGACGATCTCGACGGGTCGTTGAATTTTCTCGAGGTGTTCCCGGAGCTGGCTCCGGATGGATTCGTCCAGCATCTCGTCTCTCCGTTTCTCGGCTGCTCCACGCTCGGTAACTGCCAGCGGATGTCTTCTGGGCGAGGCGATGAGCGGACCGCTCCGGCCGCGCGGCCCGCTGCAACTGCTCTAAATCTTGCCCACGAGGTCAAGCGAGGGCGACAGTGTCTCCTGGCCAGGCGTCCAACTGGCCGGACAGACCTCTCCGTCGTGCTCGGCCACGTACTGTGCCGCCTGCACCTTGCGAACCAGCTCGGCGGCAGCGCGTCCGATGCCGAGGTCGTGAACTTCGGCCACCTTGATTTCGCCCTCGGGATTGATCACGAAGGTTCCGCGCAGTGCGAGACCTTCTTCCTCGATCATGACGTCGAAGTTGCGCGAGATCGTCCCGGTGGGATCCCCGAGCATCGGGAACTGGATCTTCCGGATGGTCTCGGAGGCATCGTGCCATGCCTTGTGGGTAAAATGAGTGTCGGTAGAGACCGCGTAGACCTCGACGCCCATGGACTTGAGCTGGTCGTAGTGGTCCGCCACGTCACCGAGCTCCGTGGGGCAGACGAAGGTAAAGTCCGCCGGGTAGAAGAACACCACGGACCAGTGTCCGTGAAGGTCAGCTTCGCTGACTTCTTTGAACTCGCCATTCACGAAAGCATTCGCCTTGAAGGGCTTCACGGTGGTGTTGATGAGAGACATCTAGAACTCCTCTTCTTTGTTGGTTCGAAACTGATGCGCCTCGGCTTCGTCCGGGACGCGAGATGGTGGTTACAGTCGTCCTGCTCATGCTCGATGATCTCAATAAGGAGGATCGGCCCCGATGATCGATCGGTCCAATTGATAATTTATATGATATCGATAATCTATGGTGATGATTCGACCCACCCTTCGACAGCTCGAGTACATCGTCGCAGTAGCCGACAAACGCCACTTCGGCAGGGCCGCAGAGGCATGCTTCGTGACCCAGCCGGGGCTGAGTGCGCAGGTTCGGGAGCTGGAGTCGCTGTTGGACATTCAGATCTTCGAACGGCATAGCCGGCGCGTGCTCGTGACGCCTGCGGGAGCGGGGCTCGTGGAACGCGCCCGGAAGATCCTGGTGGAGGTGGACGAACTCGTGGAGGCGGCGCGGCTCGCCCAGCAACCTCTCTGCGGGGAACTCCGGTTGGGCGTGATCCCGACAGTGGCTCCCTACCTGCTGCCCCGCGTGCTCCCGAAAATGCGCAGGAAGCACACGGAGCTTCGTCTGCTGCTACGTGAGGATCACACCGCGCGGATCGTGGTAGAGCTCGAGGCGGGGCGTCTCGACGTGCTGCTCCTCGCCCTGGAAGCGGAGCTCGGCAAAGCTCAGACCTTTCCCCTATTCCGCGATGATTTCCTCGCAGTGATGCCGATAGATCACCCCCTCGCACGCAAGAGGAGCTTGCGACAGGAGGATCTGAACGGCGAGCAGGTGCTGCTGCTCGAGGACGGCCACTGCCTGCGCGATCAGGCCCTCGCCGTCTGCAGTGCCCAGGGCGCGAGCGAACTGGGCGACTTTCGCGCGACAAGCCTGAGCACGCTCACACAGATGGTAACGGGTGGGGGCGTGATGACCCTGCTTCCAGAGCTCGCCCGCGACGTGGAGACGCGCGGTCGCCGCGACCTCGCGGTTCGGCCCTTCCGACCGCCGGCTCCCCATCGGACCATCGGCCTGGCGTGGCGGCCGAGCAGTCCGAGACAGGAGGAGTTCCGCGCCCTCGCGGACAGCTTCTCGATCTGAGTGGGCCGGTACGGCACTGCTCCGGGTTGCGCGGGCAGCCTCGTGGGCGTGGGGACTTCGTGGGGACTTGGCGGTTCAACAGGGCACGGGGAGCACGAAAACGACACCTCTCGGCGCTCTAGAGCGTTCTCCAGCCCCCAGGCTCCGCCTTCGAACTGGGGGTCGGGGGTTCGAATCCCTCCCGGCGTGCCAGTGATTTCAGGCACTTGCGAATGCCATCGCGCCCAGGGAAGGCGGCTTTGACTGCCAGTTGACCGCCACGAGCCAACGTGCCCATGCGAAGGCCCCCGATGGCGTTGATTCCCACGATCGACCACCTACTGAAATGGCGACGAGGCGAACGTCCGCGAGATGCGGGCGTTTCTTGATCGCGAGTCGCCGGACATCCTCGAGGCGATCGACCGTCGCTCCAAACACTACGGCTGGGCGAACCGCGCCTTCGGGCAGGGCGTCAGAGAACACTTCCGCGAACTCGCCAAGGTGATCCCAACGGCGGCGTATTGAACTCCGCCGTGTCGTGTTTTCATGGGTCACGAAAAGTTTTCACAGCTCTCTTGAGGACCTGATCCGGCGCTCAAATTGACCTGCGTTTCAGAAGCTTTCGAGCACCTTTCCCCTCCGGGATCAAAGCAGGTCAAAGCGGTCGAGGGTCATCACCTTGGTCCATGCAGCAACAAAGTCACGCACAAACTTATCTTTTGCGTCGTTAGCTGCATAGACCTCTGCGACAGCGCGCAGCTCGGAGTTCGAACCGAAAACAAGGTCGACGGGGGTGGCCGTCCATTTGAGCTCGCCCGTTCCGCGATCACGACCCTCGTAAACGCTTTCGGATTTTGATGACTTCGTCCACTTCGTGGACATGTCGAGTAGGTTCACGAAGAAATCGTTGCTCAACGCCCCAGGCCGGTCGGTGAACACACCATGTCCAGATTGTCCGGTATTTGCATTCAGGGCCCGCATGCCGCCGACCAGAACGGTCATCTCAGGAACGGTTAGGGTCAACAAGTTCGCCCGATCGACCAGCATTTCCGCCGGCGACCTGTAGTTACCATTGCCGAAGTAGTTACGGAAACCGTCCGCGGTCGGCTCGAGCACGGAAAAGGAATTCGCATCGGTCTGCTCCTGCGATGCATCCGTGCGTCCCGGCTTGAAGGGGACCTGCACGTCGTGCCCCGCCTCCTTTGCGGCCTGCTCAATGGCTGCGGATCCGCCCAGAACGATCAGATCGGCGAGCGATACCTTCTTTCCGCCCGATTGCGTGCGGTTGAAGTCTGTCTGGATGCGCTCCAGGCGCTTCAGCACCCTCGCCAGTTCAGCCGGATTGTTGACCTCCCAATCCTTCTGCGGCGCGAGGCGAATGCGCGCCCCGTTCGCCCCACCGCGCATGTCGGTGCCGCGGAAGGAGGCGGCCGACGCCCAGGCGGACCTGACCAATTCGGGTACGGTCAGCCCCGATGCAAGGACCTCGGACTTCAGCTCCGCGATGTCGTCTGCGTCAATCAAGTCATGATCGACTGCGGGGACGGGATCTTGCCAAAGTAGTTCTTGGTCAGGAACCTCGGCGCCAACATAGCGGGCGCGCGGGCCCATGTCGCGGTGCGTCAGCTTGAACCACGCCTTGGCGAAAGCGAGCTCGAACTCTTCCGGGTTTTCGAGGAAGCGCTGCGAGATCTCCCGATAGCTCGGGTCGAACTTCAGCGACAGGTCGGTCGTCAGCATGACAGGCGCGTGCCGCTTGGACGGATCGTGGGCATCCGGCACGAGATTCGACGCGGCCTCGTCTTCGGGAATCCACTGGATCGCACCTGCGGGGCTCCTGGTTTGTACCCAATCGAAGGCGAACAGGTTCTGGAGATAGTTCATGCTCCAGGTGATCGGGGTCACCGTCCATGCACCTTCCAGACCGCTGGTGATCGTATCGCCCGCATTGCCGCTGCCGCACTTGTTTTCCCAGCCGAGACCCTGTTGCTCGATGCCCGCGGCTGCAGGCTCTGGCCCGAGACAGTCATCTGGTTTGTGAGCGCCATGGTTCTTGCCGAACGTGTGCCCGCCGGCAATGAGCGCAACGGTCTCTTCGTCGTTCATCGCCATGCGACCGAACGTCTCGCGAATGTCTTTGGCTGCCGCGAGCGGGTCCGGATTGCCGTTCGGCCCTTCCGGATTCACATAGATCAAGCCCATCTGCACCGCAGCGAGGGGGTTCCCCAGCTCTCGGTCGCCGCTATAGCGCTCGTCGCCAAGCATTTCCGTTTCGGGCCCCCAGTAGACGAGGTCGGGTTCCCAGTCGTCTTCACGTCCGCCGGCGAAACCGAAGGTCTTGAAGCCCATGGACTCCAGGGCGACATTTCCGGTCAGGACCATCAGGTCGGCCCACGAGATCTTCCGACCGTATTTCTGCTTGATCGGCCAAAGCAACCGCCGCGCCTTGTCGAGGTTTGCATTGTCAGGCCAGCTGTTGAGAGGATCGAAGCGCTGTTGACCACCACCGGCACCGCCGCGGCCGTCAGCGACACGGTACGTTCCCGCGCTGTGCCAGGCCATCCGAATGAAAAACGGCCCGTAGTGACCATAGTCTGCCGGCCACCAGTCCTGAGACGTCGTCATCAGCGTCTCGATGTCCTTCTTCACGGCATCGAGGTCGAGGCCTGCAAACGCCTCGGCATACTTGAAGTCGTCGCCCATCGGGTTGGACTCGGCAGCGTGCTGGCGCAGTGGGCTGAGGTCCAGCTGCTCGGGCCACCAGAACTGGTTCGACTTCGGCTCGCCCTGAGCCAAAGCAGGGCTGGATACCACCACCGTTGACAGCGCTACCGCGAAAGCGGCGAATAGGGGTACTGCTTTCTCAAGCATTGACGTCGCATCCTTTGGTTAGGAAATGAAGCTTCCAGGTGATAAGTATAGCGTCTAGTTTAGCAGAGACACCGTATAGCTACGGGCAACCGATACTCGTGTGGTGGTGCTGGACAACCCAGAGGGGGTCAACGGGGCCGAGGCGCGGGGTGTATCTGTCGACGGTTCGGTTGTCGCCGGGCGAACCTTCGGCCCGAATACGAAAGGCTTCGTCTGGACAGAGGCCACCGGCATGTCCCTCCTCGAAGACCACCCTGACGGAGGATGAACCAGCGCAGCATATGCGGACGATTTCTTCTTTTGGTGATGAGGAATTTGGACCTCAGTAGACGGGAACTGGTGGTTGTTGAGCACCATCAATTCCTGGATGCCGAAGGGCGCAGCCCGGCGCGCCTTCGAAGGCGATAGTGGCGGGTCGGCTGGCCGGGCGATTCCAGCGTCGGGGTGCTGACCGCCAACCTGACCGCCACGGGAGGCATGACCAGCGCGGACGGGAACGAACGCCGGCGAACGGCCACGAGCGGAGATGCGCAACTGCGCGAAGGGATTGCGAACGGCTGCGAACAGTCCCAGGCCTGACTTCGAACCTGGGGGGCGGGGGTTCGAATCCCTCCCGGCGTGCCAGAAATCCCAATCATTCTCGGCGGACTTTCATGCTCCCCTGGCTATTGGATCCCTCTTCAGCTGACCGCTGAAGCGACTCTCGGCGATGAAACCCGAGCGACGGCCGTCGCAACCGCGGCCTTTCCGGTTCCCCTCAGGCTACTCGCGCACCACGAGCTCGGCCTCGACACCTGCCATCTCCACCTGCTTCGGCTCGAAGGCTTCGTTTCCCATCAGCGACCTCAACGCCTTCGGAGAAGCCGAGCGGTAGAAAAGCCTTGCCTCGATGCGCACGGGGCCTGCGAAGTCGTCCGGTAGATCCACACTGAACCTGTCACTTTCCATGCCCCTTGCGGGAACCAGCCGCTTCCACAGGAACTGACTGATCTCCCACGGCTTGTATGTGACGCTTCCCTGCGCATTGCCGGCGATGGCTCCGAAGTGCATCGCACCGTCAGGTATCTCACCATCGGGCTGCAGATGACCGGAGTGGAAGAGAAGCTGGCCATCTTCCGCGCGCACTTCGAGCTCCACCCACATTTCGCGAAGCTCGGTCAGACTGGTGGGAAGGCTGTGCCCGGCGGCCACATTGTGCACCACGACCTCGAACTCGAGCGCACTGCCTGAACTGACCGAGGGCGGGACCTCGATGTCCAGACGGGCGGCGCTCTTGAGCCGGGCTTCGGCCATGGCGACGTACCCGGAACTGCCGCCGAGCTCTTCCGCATTGGCGTTGGCGCCCACCAGGTAGTGGGGATGGATCTCGCGTTCGTCTCCCGTTGGCTCCGACTGACCGATCACCGCCACGGGCGTGAGTGTCTCGGCGACCTTGACGGCGTCCTCGACGCTTCGCATGTGGCAGTCCTGGCACTGGATTTCCTTCTCCGCGTAGATGCTGTTCTTCCACTCGTCATAGGTGTGCTCGAGGCGAACCCCGTTTAGTGGGTGAATGATGGTGTGGCAGGAGGCACAGAATTCGGAGCGGTTCAGGAACTCGCGCGTCTCGACTTCGTGGTCGGCAGCATCGTCGTCCCCCCCGGGCGGCCCGAACTTCCTGTCCTCGTCGGGGCTGAGCAAGATCGAAGCATTTCCCGGCTCGCCCCAGGGACCCGATGATCCGGTCAGGCGCGAAACCTGATGGCAGACATCGCAGAGGATTCCCGCCGTGACGACCTCTGGCAGATCGGCCTCGGGCGTCCCCGGGATCAAACCGGTGGTGACGCCTTGGGGGGCGTGACAGCCCGAGCAGTAGGCGTAGATCTCTTCCCCCGCTTCCAGAAGCGCGAGCTCCGCGGTGCTTCGATAGATGGGATCGGTGTGCGAGATCACGTGCATCGAGCCCTCCAGCTCCTCCCACTGCCGCTCATGACACTCCTCGCAGTCCTCGTAGGGCGCGAATTCCCCGCTATCGAGCGGCGCGCCGTCCTCGGAGGTGATCATCGAGTAGCCGAAAGGCCCCATCGGGGGGTGCGCGAGCGGTGCCGCGGCGCCACCGGCCATTGCGGCAGAATCGCCCGCTTCTGCGCGTGTGTGGGCATCGGGGCGGTCACCCTCAGCCGCGTGCGCCCTCTCCTCCTCGCCCGGGCGCGCGCATCCCAGGGGAGGCCATGCTGCCAGACCCAGGAAGAGAGCCAGGCATAAAATGGGAGAGCGAGGCATAGGAGGCTCCTTTCGAATTGCGGGCCGGCGCCTTGAATGACAGCACAATGACGGCGCGGAATCTAGCGCAGCCGCATCTGCGAACTCGGCCAGTAACTCAAGGCGGCCTGGTGCGGGAATCCTCCCGGTTCAACGCGTCGCCAGCGGCTGCCGCGGTGCCAGCCGCAGCGGTGGCTGTTCGGCCGGGGCGCCGTCTGCCGCGAGTTGCACCGACATGGGCGAGCCGACCACAGGCCACTGTCCCTTGAGCACATTGTCCGGGGCTTCGCCGCGGAAGGCGAGGTAGCTGTAGCGGCCATAGTGGGGCAGCTTGCGCCCCAGCCCCGGCAATGCCGCAGGCTCGTCGGCCGCAAGCCAGCCTAGCGCCTGCTCGGGGTTGGACGCCTGGCGCGCCATGATCACCACGGCCTGGCCGGCGCGATCCAGTGTAACGCCTTCGATGCGAACGCTTTCGCCTTGGTCGGCAAACGCGTAACCCTCCAGAGCTTGATTGAGCTGGTGGCGGAAGCGGTTGCGCCAGCCGAATGCCCACACCGCCCGATCCGCCGGTAATTCTTCGAGTTCCGCGTCGAGAACGATGCCAAACCGTTCCCGGTTGCCCGCTTGCCAGGACTCGGCCAGCCGCCGGTAGGCATCCTGAAGATCCGGCCTTTCCTGCGACGGCAGCACGATCAGCGCTCGTTCCGCGCCCATGGCGTGACTCACCGAAGGAGGGATTTCTGCGCGATGCAGGCGCCGGAACACATCGAACTCGGGGTCCACCTCAAGCCTCAATGGCCGCGCCGGCAGCTCGAGTTCGACGCGGATTCGCTTCTGTTCCAGCCGCAGATCGGTCTGCCAGGCACCGCTCCGCCCTTCCAGCTGGATCGCGACCGGTACCTGGAGCGAATAGGCCGGGCCCGCTTGCATCTGCTCGATCAGCGCGGTCAACACGTGGCGCTCACCCTTTGCTTTGAAATCTGCTTCGAATACGCGCAGCACAGGCGCCCCCTGGCGCTGCACCCATTGGGCGAAGAAGCCGTCCAGCGGCTGCTGCGCCACCTCGCTGAAGATTGCTTCCACGGCGTCGAAATCCGCGACCTGGAACCTGTACTTCCGGTAGAACCTGCGCAGCCCCTCGACAAAGCGCTGGTCGCCCAACTGGCGTCGCAGCATGTGAAACAACATCAGCGTCTTTCCGTAGCCCACCGCTTCGCTGCTGGCGCTGTGACGGCTGCGGAATGCGGTGAGCGGGAATTCCTGTTCGGTGCGCACATGATCCGTGTATTTCTGCAGCGCGGTGCGCCGGTATTCGGCCGCCTGACCGCGCTGCTCCTTGATCAGATGGTCAGCCAGGTAGCTGGTCAGCCCTTCGGCCCAGTTGCCCGATGCGTAGTCGACATACACCCCGTTTCCCCACCAGTTGTGGAGGATCTCGTGCGGGTAGGACGAATGCAGGATGAAGGGGAAACGGATCACCTTCGTGCCCAGCAGCGTGAACGAGGGCATTCCGTAACCGGTCTCCCAGAAATTCTCCACCAAGGCGAACTTGCGGTAGGGGTAGGGACCGATCAGCCCGTTATAGAGCTCTATGTAGGACCGCGTAGCGTCCAAGTATTGCTTTGCGAGCGCGCCGTCGGGCTCACGCAACAGCACCAGGGCCTCGACCACATCGTCGGCCTCGCGGTACTCGGTGAAGCGCCCGGCGATCAGGTAGATTTCCTCCTGCGGCGCGTCGCAGTGCCACCGCTCGCGCCTGCCCTTCTCGTCGGCCTCGCCAGCGGTTCGCTCTCCCTGGCTCATACCACTCCACCCTTGTGGGAGGCGGAGCTCCAGATCAAAGGTCAGCATTCGATCGGCAACCCGTGGATACCAGAAACTGCTGGCCGAAAGGAACACACCCTCGGGCGCGATCATGCCCGGCGTTTCGCGGAAGGCGCGCACGTACTCCTGCCCCTGCTGATGCAGCGCGTGCATGATGCGCCCGCGGTAGCGCAGCTGGAACTGCTGCTGCCCCGTCGCGAGTTCCACCCTGAAACGCCGCGGCGCCGGGTCGGTGTCGGACGAGTCTTCGCGCCCAAGCTCGACCAGACGCGCGCCCTCACCGACCAACTCGGGTGTCAACTCCGGGTGCAGCGCGAATTCCAAGCCCGCCGCTGCATCTCCGCCGAGGGTGATGGCGTCCTGTGCCTCGATGCTGTGCCGGTCGGGATTCACACTGACCACTAGCGCATGGTGCAGCTCCGCCAGCGAGAGCGTCGGCAGCCACAGCAGCCACGCAATCAGTGACAGGCTAGCTACCTCGATCCTCATGGCATCTCTTGCGGTTCGATATCGAGTTCGAGAGTGTTGGTGGGGAGGATACAGCGTCTGGGGCGCATCCCCATGCCCTGGGTACTCAATATCGGTCCGCCGCGGAACTGCTGAGCTTTTCTTTTTCCTGCCCCTGCTCGTCCAACCGCCGATGATACTCCAGACCTGAGCCGAGAATCAGACTCGTGGCGAGCCGGGGCATCGTGCAGAATCTCGCGCGCCATGCAGGCTCTGCTCAGCTTCGCGACGTTACTTCTTCACTGTGTTCTGCTCTTCTTCTGAACTCGCAGGAAGCAAGCGATCGTCGAGCTTGCCCTTCGCCAGCAACTCGCCGCCTACGCCCAAGCGCGACCCAGGCCGAGGCTCACATCCCTTGATCGCGCTTTCTGGGTTGCTCTGTTCCGGCTCTGGCCTAGATGGAAAGCGGTTCTGGTCGTCGTCAAGCCCGAGACCGTGGTCCGCTGGCACCGCTAGGGCTTCCGCCTCTACTGGCGAGCCCTTTCTCGACGCGGGCCCGGACGGCCGCGCGTCCCGCGAGAAGTGCGAGAGCTTATCCATCATCTCGTGCTCGAGAATGGCTGGAGGGCGCGGAAGATCCAAGGCGAACTCTCGAAGATCGGCGGAATCCTGTGAGAATCGAGTTTTCGGCACCCACAGCCTCGACGATCTTCTCATTCGGGACGAACACCTGTCCCTCCCGGAAACTCAATTCTCGCAATCTACCTGGATTGATCTAGCTCTTTTCGCCCATGTGGCGCACGTAGCGGCCCATGGTCTTTGTAGCCCTCTCGATGTCGGGATAGACCGCCACGCCTGCAGCAGCCAGCTCGTCGCGGGCATTGAGGACGGCCACCAGAATCGATGTGTCGCGAGTCTCGGGCTCCCCCATAACGAGCATGGTGGTCTTGCCGCTGTCCTTGCCCAGCGTCTTGGCCCGATCCAGCATCCCGCGGAACATCTCCTCGTCGCCTCGGCTGAGCGCCCACTCGATCCCGCTCACATTGGCGATGATCGCGTCGAAGTCGGGGCTCGCGGCCATCATCTCGAGCAGCGTAAACGTGTCGGAATGACCGCCTCCCGTGATGGAGATGTCGATCGGATTGCTGATCCAGTCCCAGGCGTGGGGCAACTTCTCGCGAAGCGCCTCGCGCATGTCATCGGAGAGCGGTGGGAGTTCGAGGCCCGCCTCAGCACAGAGGTCCGCCGCCTCGACCATCCCGCCGCCCGCACCTCCCAGCACGCCGACGCGGTTCCCCCGGGCCGGGCCCGCATTGGTGAACGCCACCATCAGGTCGAGCATGTCGTTCACGGTGTGGACCTCCAGAGCCCCCGCCTGCCGAACAGCGGCCTCCCAGACGGTCATCTGGCTGGCCAGTGCTGCCGTGTGAGACGACGCGGCTGCGTGTCCCGCGGCAGAACGCCCACCCTTGAGAAGCACCACCGGCTTTCGAGCGGCCGCGCGCCGCAACGCCCCGAAGAAACGCCTGCCTTCTTTCACCCCCTCGATGTAGGCGGCGATGATTTCGGTGTCCGGATCCTCGGCGAAATAGTCGAGAAAGTCCGCCTCATTCAGGTCGAGGGCGTTCCCGTAGCTGACGACCTTGCTGAATCGCAGGCCCCGGGCACCGCCACGCTTGAGCACCCGGAAGGCGTGACTGCCGCTCTGTGTCAGGAAGCCGATGTTTCCAGGCTCGCTGGGCATGTCGGCACCGAAGGTGAGCTTCTGCTTCGGGTGGTAGAGCCCCATGCAGTTGGGTCCAATCAGGCGAATGCCCGCTTCCCTGATGCGGCGCTCCAGCTCCCGCTCGAGCTCCGCCTCTTCCTCGCGCCCGGTCTCGCTGAACCGCGCCGTGAACAGGTGCAGAAGCTTGGTTCCTTTCGCCCTGGCCCCCTCCACCAGCTCGAGTATGGCACTGGCGGGTACTGCCGAGATCACGAAGTCCACCGGTCCCGGAATGTCCTGGAGTCGGTGGTAGGCCTTGAGCCCGAGCATCTCGTCCAGTCTGGGGTTGACGGGATAGATCGGTCCCGGGAAGCCGAAGTCGATGAGGTCCTTGACGAACCCGTGCCCCCGATTGCGCTCGTTCGCCGACGCACCCACGACGGCGACGCTCCGGGGCTGAAAGAGGGACTCGAGCTCCTGGTAGGAGACGGTTTTCGCGGTATCCGGATCGCTGGTCGTTGTGGTCATGGTGCGGTATCTGACTTCCTATCGGAGCCGCGTGGCCGCTCTCCCGTATGTCGTTGAATCAACTCCGAAAAACGTCGGCTCAGCTGGCGGAGCTGACGGCGGCCCGGGCGGGATTATATCCGCTGCGGCGCCGGCGGCGAACCGGGGACTCGACCGGGCTCATGCCTCAGGTCAGCAGCGACCAGCCGGGCGCCTCTACGGATTCGGCAAGCTCCTCTCCTCGTTCTTCGACTAGAGGAAGCGCCTCGGCTGGCGGTCTTCAGGGTGCCGGCTCGCAGACGAAGATGGGGATGTCCCGGGTCGTACGGTTGCGGTAGTCAGCGTAGGGGGCGTAGTGCTCGTCGCAGATCGGCCAGAGTTCGGGCTTTTCCTCCGGGTTGGCGAGGCGAGCACGGAGCTTCATGCGGCGGCGGCGGTGGCTCACCACGATCTCGGGGTGTTTCACGAGGTTGTGGTACCAGACGGGGTTTCTCGGAGCGCCGCCCTGCGACGCGACCAGGAGCAGACCGTCCCGGTAAGGGACGTACATCAGCGGGACCGTCAGTGTGCGGCCACTCTTGGCACCCTTCATGGTAACGAAGCAGACTTCGTCGCCTCCGAACCTGTTGAACAGGCGGCCGCCGGTCACGCGATTCAGAAACACATGCAGGCGCGTCACGGCCTTGACCAGCCAGCGCGGCGGGAGCCTGCCTGTAGAAGTGGTAGCGGGCTCGGTCGTCATTGGAACCCTCCTGATCGGGTGGCCGCACCTCACAGGAAACGAGGAACCCGGGGTGCACCGCCTGATCGCTGGCCGCAAAGTTGCGGCTGGCATGGAGCTTACCAGCCCGCTACCGGGCCAGTAACCGTGAGCAAGCGACCGACGAGCATGGTTTTCTCCTTCTATTCCAGCTATCGCCTGCGTCCGTGATGCCCCCGGCACCCGCATTTCTGGTGGTCGTGCGGGGCGTGCCGGACCAGGTTGCCGCCCGGTTCTACCAAGCCACGCGGAAGTTCGGCGGGCGTACGTGTCGTGCAGGGGCTCGGGGTTGCTGGCGCTACCAGCCATCCAATCTGGGATGGCTCTCCGATGGCGGCAACGATCGCCTCGGCTGGGGCCTCACCTATCGAAGGCGGTGACGCCGCTGCTCAACGACCTTCATACAGCTCTGGATAAAGTCTCTTCGCACAATCGGGACAGATACCATGGGTGAACTCTGCCTCCGAATGCTCACCGATGTAATCCTCCAGATGCCTCCAGTGATCTCCATCGTCTCTGATCTTCTTGCAGGACGCGCATATCGGCAATAGTCCGCTCAACAGCTTGACGTGATTCAACGCATCTTCGAGACCTGCAACCGTTTCCTGTAGTCTGCGCAGCAGCGGACTGGTGATTCGAAGGAAGAATGCTGCCCCCGCTGCGATCGCAAAGATCGCGGCCAACCCACTCAACAAGCCGGCTCTCACGAACGGCGCCCGAACTTCTTCGAGGTCGATCTTCGCCACGATTCCCAACCCCAGCTCCTGCACCGGCTCGTATGCCGCCAGCACCGTTACCCCCCGGTAATCCAAGCCGATGATGGTTCCAAAGCGTCCAGAGAGCGCCAGCCGCATCGGCTCTGCCAGCCCCGAGTCGAAAGGCAAGGGCTTCGGAGTCAGAACGTCGGAATGACGATGGCTCAAGAGGAAGACGATGTCGTCGCCTTCCCTCCTCGAAAGAGTGAACTCTCCAGTCTTCCCAAAGCCTTGATAGTGCGCATGGGCATCCACGATCTGACTCAGTGTCGCTGCCCTTGCTCCCTCTGGGAAGTCAGTGCTGTGCTTGGCGTCGAATCGTGCGACTGCTTCGATCAGACGCGCTTGACTCCGGGCCGTCTCTACGAGACGCGCTCTTTCTTCGGTGAGCGCTGTTCGAAACAGCATGCTGAAAGATGCCGCCGTGACGATCAGAACCACGGAGGCCATGATGCAGACCAGCGAGAGAACTCTTCTTCGCGGAGTCATGATCGGATACCCATGAAATTCTCGATTCGTTTGGCGGAGTCGCTCCCGCGCCGCGGCGATTCTACGAAACGCAACACCGCGCTGACAGGAGATTGGTGGAAGCTCGGAGATCGCCCGGTTTCGCGCCTGGTGAACGCTGTTCAGTCGAGGCTGTTCGTTACATCTCCGTGTAACCCATCAGGGTGAGCGGAACGCCATGGCCGGGTGTCTCGGCGACCCGCCCCGGCCGCTCGACTACCAGGATTCAGGGCCGGGAATACCTGGATTCGAGAGTACCGCACGCCTCTGCCTCCAATAGATTCCTTTCCACGAGGTAGGCAAAGCGCGCCCGAGTCCCTTCATCCACGTCCAGGACAAGTTCGCCGAGACCTTCGGGCACTCCTCTCTGGTCGCCGTGGCCGTGGTGGTCGAGGAGGGGACTTTGGATCCTTTGCGCTGTTGATTCTGGAGACACTTCCGCAGCACGGCGAGGAGGGATCCAGTGGCCAAGGGAGCGGGAGCAAAGACCTCGCAAGAATGATGGTCGATGGCGTGGGCTCCCTTTTCTGGTATAAACTAGATCGAGGGGTCTTTTCGACTGGCCTCAGCTCCTGGCTTTACCCGCCTGTTCTGATCTCCTTTCGATTTTGCCTTTTGCGCCCACTCCCGTGGTCGAACGATCGCTGTTGCGGGCGGTGACCATTGCGACGGAACTCTCGCGTCCGGATTGACCGGCCCGGAGCCCGGCGTCGGTCGCGTCCTTCTCGAAACTGCGGCGCGACGAGGATTAACAGTTGAGCAAGAAGATCTATATCGGAAACCTTCCCTTTTCTTCCACGGAGGACGAGCTTCGTGCCGTCTTCGAACGGCACGGCCGCGTTGAGTCAGTCAGCGTGATCACGGATCGCGATTCCGGCCGCCCGCGCGGTTTTGCGTTCGTCGAGATGGACGAAGCAAGTGCAGCGGACGACGCGATTCGCGCCCTCGACGGGAGCGAGCTCGGAGGTCGAAGCCTCCGGGTAAACGAGGCGCAGGACCGCAGCAGCGGCGGCGGTGGTGGCGGCGGCTACCGCAGCGGCGGTCGCTACTAGGCTGGCCTCCGGCGAGGCCTCATCGGAACGGGAGGATTTTCCTCCCGTTCCCCAACCCCGCCCCTACCGAATCGACCCGAGCGACCATTGGAGGTCCGCCTGAGATGCGCGGCCTGCATCCAAACCATCGAACTCCCTTCGGACGATCAATGCCCAACGTTCGCGTCTTCATGAGCTTCGATCTCGACAACGACCGGGACCTGCCCGATCTGCTTCTCGAGCAGTCGCTCAGGCACTGTTCCGGATTCGAGATCTCCGCTCGATCCGAGGCCACGACGATGACGGATGGCTGGGACGATGAAGTGCGCCGCCAGATCTCCGAGGCGGACGAGGTCATCGTGATCTGCGGGGAGCACACGGCGTCATCGGTGCGTGTGAGCGCTGAGCTCCGCGTTGCCCAGGAGGAGCAGAAGCCCTACTTCCTCCTCTGGGGCCGGCGGGACGAAATGTGTACGAAGCCCGTCGGGTCCAAGCGCGACGACAGCATGTACAGCTGGACGTGGGAGATCCTGCAGGATCAGATCATCTCAACCCTCCGGGATGCCCAGCCCCGCGAGGTGCCAGAGCGCTACAAGCGGCCCTGACGCGAATCGGAACGGCCCAGCGAGATTCCCCCAATCAGCAGGTAAGGAGTGCGACGAATGCTGCGAGAGCGTTGCCCCAACGACAATCACGGACGCTCGGTAGTGACGGTACGCTGCTGTCCTGATTGCGGAGTGGTCGTGAACGGGAGCATCCTCGCAGGTGGGTGCACCGTGGCGAAACATGCGAGAAGGCGCCGTGTGCGAAATATCTACTGCGTGGATTGCGGCCAGGGACTCGTCCAGCAAAGATCGGGCCGATAAGCAGCGGCTCGGGACCCCGTGGGGCCTTCTCCCCGCGAGGCTTTCGTGGTTGAACGGCGAAGCGTTTCGCCCCGGTTTTCGCCACGATTGGACTCAGCGTAGCGTCGCCTGGAAGAGGCGGAGTAGTCTCACAGTGCGGGAAGACGGCCGCACATCGAAGGAGACGCCATGGCGACGCGTATCGAAACCGACTCGATGGGTCGACTCGAGGTCCCCGCCGACAAGTACTACGGCGCCCAGACGGCGCGCTCGTTGGTGAACTTCCGGATCGGCACCGAGCGCACGCCGCCGGAGATCATCCGGGCGTTCGGGATCCTGAAGAAGGCCGCAGGGCTTGCGAATCATGAGCTCGGGCTGCTCGACGAGAAGCGCAAAGAACTGATCACCCGGGCGGCCCAGGAGGTCATTGAAGGCAAGCTGGCGGACCACTTTCCCCTGGTGGTCTGGCAAACCGGCTCGGGAACCCAGAGCAACATGAATGTCAACGAGGTGATCGCGAACCGTGCGATCGAGATCGCGGGGGGCAAGCTCGGCTCCACGGACCCCATCCACCCCAACGACCACTGCAACATGTCGCAGTCGTCGAACGACGCCTATGCGACGGCCATGCACATCGCGGCTGTGGAGCACATCGAGGGCCACCTGCTCCCGCGCGTGCGTGCTCTTGGGGAAACCCTCACGCAGAAGGCGGAGGCCTTCACGGACATCATCAAGATCGGCCGCACGCACCTCCAGGACGCCACGCCACTCACGCTCGGCCAGGAAATCGGCGGTTGGGCTGCCCAGCTCGACCACGCCGTCAGGAGCATCGAAGCCTCGCTGCCTCAATTGCGGGAGATTGCGCTCGGCGGCACCGCCGTGGGTACGGGGCTCAACACCCACCCCGAGTACGCTGCGTTGGTAGCCGCGAAGATCAGCGAGATCAGCGGCCACCGGTTCACGAGCGCCCCGAACAAGTTCGCCGCTATCGCGAGCCACGATGCCTTCGTCGCCGCGAGTGGCGCGCTCAAGCAGCTGGCGGCTGCCTGCATGAAGATCGCCAACGACGTGCGATGGCTGGCCTCCGGCCCACGCTGCGGAATCGGCGAAATCCGCATCCCGGCAAACGAGCCGGGCAGCTCGATGATGCCCGGCAAGGTCAACCCCACCCAGTGCGAGGCGGTGACGATGGTCGCCACTCAGGTGATGGGCAACGATGCCACCATCGGCTTCGCTGCCAGCCAGGGAAACTTCGAGCTGAACGTCTTCAAGCCCGTGCTCGCCTACAACCTGCTGCAGTCGATCCGCCTGCTCGCGGACGCCTGCGAGAGCTTCAACAAGAACTGCGTGACCGGCATCGAGCCGGACCGGGAGCGGATCGAGCAACATCTCAGGAACTCGTTGATGCTCGTGACCGCCTTGAACCCCAGGATCGGCTACGACGATTCCGCGAAGGTCGCTCAGCGCGCTCACGAGACAGGTGGCACCCTGCGAGAAGCGGCAATCGAACTCGGGCTCCTGACCGGCGAGGAGTTCGACGCCGCCGTTCAGCCCGGCCAGATGATTCGTCCCAACCTGAAGACGATCTGAGGCCGACCATGGTCGTGGAACTCTGCCGAACGCGGTCGGAAAATGTAAACCGTCGCAAGAGTTCCGAGTGTTTGATCGGGACAGGCTACCGGTCGTGCGCGAGGCACTCCCCGGAGCTACCCGGGGTCGATACGGGGTGGGCCTCGTTGTCGAGGCTGTCGCTGCCCCCGAAGTCGTGGTAGTTGCGGCACTCCTTCTCGAATGCCGCTTCGGCGGAGCGTGCGTAGCTGAATGCGAAGCGGGTGTAGCTGCTGTCCACACCGATCCCGACGCGATCGAGCGCCGGAACGCCGAAGGGTAAGGGTCCCCGGTGACGATATCCGTACGCAGCCTTGGCGGAGGGAGCATACTTGCCGGACCGGCTCGGTGCGTCAACCCAGTCGTGCAGCCGCTGCTTCACGTCGGAGTCCGAACGCCCCACGTAGAAGACCATGAACGTGGTACCATCCATGTACCCGAGGGCGTAGTTGCCAGCCGACACCCGGGTCACCGCGTCATCGATTGCTTTGTCGCTCAGGGGATAGGATCCGTTCATCTCCAGCGATCCCATCGGAAACCTCCCCGTGCAACTGGGACAGACGGGGTGGAACTCGAGCGGGCGCTCCACCTGATGGAGCCTCCCGCACCAGATGCAGCTCACTTGCAGTGACGCTTCGTGCACGATCTCCGACTGGCCGCCCACGAAGTCTTCGCCTTCGCTCCGTTCCATGACTTCCTCATTGTCGTTACCCGGCCTCTCTCCGCGCAGAAGACCAGCGCGAACCAGGCGATTCGGGCAGGGCTCTTGCTGGGCGATCCGGACAGCAGCGGTCCTGGGGGTCTTGCGGATCGGATGGGCGGGAAGGGGGTCCCTCTTCTCGTGGGGCCGCTTGGCAACTCTGTCTGAGTCCCTGGCTCGTCAAGCCCGGTCGTTGCTAAGAATATTAAAATTGCAAAATCTGTCAAGCGAGAAGCACCTACCCGAGCTGCACCTGGACCCGGTGCTCGGAACCGTCATCGGAAAGGGGTATGAGCGCCTCTCCAGAGAGCAGGGTCCCGTCGAGGCTGACGTGGGAGACACCCCGGCAGACGCCTCTCGGGTTCTCGACGGCGATTCGATAGAGGGTGCTGCCACGACGGTAGGTGATCTCGAAGCGCTTCCAGTCGCGGGGGATGCAGGGATCGATGCGGAGCGCGCAGCCTTGCTTGCGGAAGCCGAGAATCCACTCCAGCCCCGCACGATAGAGCCATCCCGCAGCTCCGGTGTACCAGGTCCATCCCCCCCGTCCTACGTGGGGCGGGCGGGAATAGACATCGGCAGCTACAGCGTACGGCTCCACCTTGTAGCGGTGAAGGTCCGCGCGACGGCTCGCATGATTAATGGGACTCAGCAGGTTGAAGAGCTCGCCGGCCTTGTCTCCCTCGCCGAGCATGGCGAAAGCCACGACCGACCAGGCCGCAGCGTGTGTGTACTGCCCGCCGTTTTCCCGAATGCCGGGGACGTATCCCTTGATGTATCCGGGGTCCAGAGGCGTTCGGTCGAATGGCGGGGAGAAGAGCAACATCAGGCGCTCGTCGCGCCGGAAGAGCCGTTGCTCCACGGACTCCATGGCCTGGCGTGCCCGTTGCGCGTCGCCAGTGCCGGAGATCACCGCCCAGGACTGGGGAATGGAGTCGATCTGGCATTCTTCGTTTTTCGCCGATCCAAGCGGCGTCCCGTCGTCGAAGAAAGCGCGCTTGTACCACTCCCCGTCCCATGCCTCCGCCTCCAGTGATGCCTGGAGAGAAGCAGCCGTGCTCCGCCAGCCCGCCGCACGCTCCCCTTCCCCGCGGAAGTCGGCGATCCGCGCGAACTCCCGCAGGTTTGCCAGGAGAAACCAGCCCAACCAGACGCTTTCGCCCCGGCCCTGGTGGCCGACGCGGTTCATGCCGTCGTTCCAATCGCCGGCTCCGATCAGGGGGAGACCGTGGCTGCCCAGGTCGAGGCTCCGGTCCAGGGCCCGCGCGCAGTGTTCGTACAGCGTTGCCCGGTCTTCCGACTCCGTGGGCTCGAAGTAGGCCTCTTGTTGGCCCTCCTCCAGAGCCGGCCCCTCGAGCCACGGCACCTGTTCGTCGAGCACCGCCTCGTCCTCGGTCGTCAGGAGATAGTGGATCACCGCATACGGCAGCCAGAGGCGGTCGTCGGAGATGCGGGTCCGAACCCCGCGGCCGGTCGGGGGATGCCACCAGTGCTGGACGTCTCCTTCCCGGAACTGCCGCGCAGCGGCTCGCAGCATGTGCTCGCGCACGAGTTCCGGCCTCGCCACCGCCAGGGCGAGGACGTCCTGGAGTTGATCGCGGAATCCGTACGCCCCCCCGGACTGGTAGAAGGCGGAGCGGGCCCAGACGCGACAGGAGAGGGTCTGATAGAGAAGCCAGCGGTTGAGGAGGAGGTTCATCGAGGGATCGGGCGTCTCGACCTGGACCGTGCCCAGCACCTGGTTCCAGTGCTCCTGAACCTCGCTCAGGACCGCGTCGCAGCTCAGCGCGCGGTAGCGTTCGACCAGGGATCGGGCCTCCTCGGGTCCAGGCCCCTGGCCCAGCAGGAACAGCACCTCGGTGCGTTCTCCCGGCTCGAGCTCCAGATTCGTCTGGAGAGCGGCGCAGGGGTCCAAGCCCGCTCCGGTCTTCCCCGATAGCTCTTCCCCCCGCTCCAGTGACGCGGGATGGTCGAGGCTCGCGTTTCGGCCCAGGAACTCGAGGCGGTCACCGGTCCAGGAGGTCTGGCGCCCAGCCAGATCGGCGAACGCGACCCGGTCCGCAAACTCCCCGTTCCAGGCGTTTCGCGCAAACATGGCTCGAGTCGCGGGGTCGATCTCGGTGATCACGAAGGGCGCGGACCCGCTCCGCGAAACCCCTAACACCCACTCCACATAAGCCGTGACCGAAAGGCGCCGCTTGCGGTCGGACCGATTCTCCAGCGTGAGGCGGGAGATCTTGACGGAGTCCCGAAGTGGCACGAGTTGAAGGAGATCCAGTGCGACGCCGTGAGATGTGTGCTCGAAGCGACTGTACCCCTGACCGTGCCGGATGACATAGGGCCAGGGCTCTTCGCGGATGGGAAGGGGGGTCGGTCCCCAGAGCAGACCGCTGTCCTCGTCCCTCACATAGAAGGTCTCACCCGGAGTGTCACTCACGGGATCGTTCGACCAGGGTGTGAGCTTGTTCTCGCGGCTGTTCACGGACCAGGTGTAGCCCGAGCCCGACTCGGAGACCTGGAAGCCGAACTCCGGGTTGGCCACCACGTTGATCCAGGGAGCCGGGGTCCACTGCCCCTTGCCCAGAACCGTGACGTATTCGCGGCCGCCCGGTGCAAATCCGCCGAGGCCGTTCCCGAACTCCAGATCCAGTGCCGGAGGAGAAACGGCTTCGGCCGTCTCGCGCGGCGAGCGGAGAAGCGGCGGGACCGGCCCGGGCCGGAGCCGCTGCAGCCGGGCTGTCTGCTCGGACAGCGTACCCCGTTGCGCGAGAATCACGAGTCGCGCCGCCGCGCGCAGGAGGGTCTGGTCGCGCGGCGACACGAGGTCGGCGCGTAGCAGATACACGCCTCCATGTTCCCTACGCTGCTCCTCCCCCGCCGCCAGGCTTGCTCGCAGCATGCCCTCGAGGGAGTCCTGAAGCGCCTGTGCGTAAGAGGCACCGGTGGCGTTGAGGATCACCAGGTCGGCGGCGATCCCCTTCAGGCGCCAATACTCCTGCGCCCGCAGGAGCTGTCGCACGACGTCCCGCTCCTCGTCCCGCTCGATGCGCACCAGGGCGATGGGAAGATCGCCGGAGATGCCGTAGGACCAGAGCCCGGACGCGTCCCTGCGGTTCGAGGCCAGAACCTGAGGCGCTGCGCGCAATGTGGGATCGACGTAGAGCAGACGGTTGGCCAGACGCTGGAAGAGATGCGCCTCGTCCTGGGTGACCCGAAGGTGGTGCAGCTGGACCTGCGCTTGCGTCCAGGCCAGCGAGCTCTCTCGCTCGAACGTTGCCGGCTGGCGGTACTTCTCCGCGATCTGGAGCGCCTCGTCCCGGGACGGCGCCACGAGCGTGGTGAACACGAGACGAACCGTTTCTCCTTGCCGAATCGCCAGCCGCTGCCGGAGACTCACGATGGGATCCAGAACCGTTCCGGCCGTGTCCGAAAGGGGTCCCCCGTCGTTCACGGATAGCGGAAACCGAATCTCGCGGCCCCGGCCCAGAAAGCGCGCGCGATCGCTCTCGTACTGCAATGGCAAGGCCGGCTCCCCCTCGAACGCGACCAGGTGAGCGAGCCAGACCTGGGGCTCGTCTGCGGAACGTGGGCGCCGCGTAGCCAGCAGGGTCCCGAGCTCGGGAACGAACTCCGTCTCCACGAAGAGGTTCGAGAAGGCGGGATGGGCCTCGTCCGCGCCCTGGGGAGCCAGCACGACCTCGGCGTAGGACGTGAAGTCGATCTCACGGTCCTGGTTGCCGAGATTGGTCACCGTAAGCTGGCGGAGCTCGGCGTCGTCCTCGGGGGAGACTACGATCTCGAGGGTGATCGAGAGGGAGCGATCTCGCTGCACGATCTTGGCCCGGTCCTCGGAATAGACGACGTCGTAGTGGTCCATTTCCGCTCCGCTCGGCTGGAAGCCAGCCGACCAGACATCACCGGTGTCCGTGTCGCGCAGGAAGACGAACGTGCCCCAGCAGTCACGCGTCGTGTCCTCCTGCCAGCGGGTGACGGCGAGGTCGCCCCAGCGGCTGAAGCCGGAGCCCGCCGTCGTGATCATGACCGTGTAGCGGCCGTTGGAGAGGAGATGGGTGCGCGGTGTGATGTCGTGCGGTGATTCGAACCGCCGCAGCGTGGGGAGAACCAGGTCGCGGACGAGCGGCGCCACCCGCACCTCCTCGCCCCGGGGCCGGGCCACCGACACCGAACGCGGCGTCCGTTCCTGAAGCAGCAGCTCCGCCGCCTGGACCATGGGATGGGCGTGAAAGCGCCTCCGGGTCAGTCCTTCGTGAATTACGTTGCCCAGGGAGACGATGGTCATTCCCTGGTGATGGGCCATGTAGCTCCGCACCACGGCCACCCGGGCGTCCTCGGGCAGCTTCGATGGTGTGTAATCGAGTGCTTCATAGAACCCGTAGGCACCTCGGGCTCCGGCCTCCTCTAGGCGCGCGAAGTTGTCCAGCGCGGCTCTGGGCTCCAACATGGCCGCGAGTGCGGTCGCGTAGGGAGCCACCACGACGTCCTCGAACAGCCCTCGCTTGAGCCCCAAGCCGGGCACGCCGAAATTCGAGTACTGATAGGTGAGCTCCACGTCTCGAAGAGCGTGGCCCGATTCGGAGACACCCCACGGGACCTTCCGCTCCGCGCCGTACTGGATCTGGCGCGCGACCACGAGGCGGCAGGTGAGATCCAGCAGGCTACGGGCAGGCTGCTGCATCACGAGGAGCGGCATCAGGTACTCGAACATGGAGCCCGACCAGGAGACGAGGGCGGCACCGCGCCCCACCGGCGTGAGAGCCCGGCCCAGCAGGAACCAGTGCCGCGGCGAAACGTCGCCCTTGGCAATGGCCACGAAGCTTCCCAGCCTCACCTCGGATGCCAACAGGTCGTAGCAGCTGGGATCGAGCGTGCCGTCGGCGACGCGATAGCCGATCGAGAACAGCTGGCGCGAGGAGTCGAACAGGAACCCAAAGTCCATGGCCTGGACCATCCGTTCAGCGCGGAGTGCGAGGCCGGAGAGGCGATGCCCAAGGGCGGTCTCCGCCTTCTGGGATGCGTCCAGACCCTCGAGAAGCTGGGCCGTTTCGACGTCGCGGGCGTGGCTCTCGACGCAATCCCTCACGCTCCTCGCCCAGGTCAGGACTTCGGATCGGGACCCTTCCTCGACATCGTTCGCGAGCGTGCGTGCGATGTCCAGCAAGGTCTCTGCGTGGAACTCCAGCTCCTGGAGCCGGTCCACCCATCCGGTAAGGGAGGTCGGGGGATCCTCGAGCACCGTCCACACCGCCTCCGTGGCCTCGTAGAGATGCGCCTCCGTGACCGTCTGCGCACGCCGGGGATGCTCGGCCTGCTCCTCCGCCTCGAGAAGAAGCTCGAGCGCGTCGCGCATTCCCTCCAGGATCTCCGGGCCGAAGAGGGGGCGATGCACGAGCTCGCGGCACGCTTGCGCCACCGCGATCAGGTGCCCTGCCAGATTGCCGCTGTCGACGGTGGAGACGTAGACGGGATCGAGCGGCCGGAGGTCCCGAGTATCGTACCAGTTGAAGAGGTGGCCGCGGAAGCGGCGCAGGTTGTCGATGGTCTCGATCGTGTCCTCGAGCCGCTTCGCCATGTCGAGGACCCCGATCCAGCCGAAGTCACGGGCGACCGTCGTGCTCAGCAGATAGAGACCCAGATTCGTCGGCGAGGTGCGGTGAGCCGTAACCGGCTCGGGGTCTTCCTGGAAGTTGTCCGGCGGGAGGGCATTCTCCTTCCCGTCCACGAACGTCTCGAAGAAGCGCCAGGTGCACCGAGCGAGGAGCCGCAAGGAGCGCGTCTCCTGGGAAGAGAGAACCTGCGCCTCCACGAGCTTTGGCGGTAGACTCATCCACCAGGCGATGACGGGCGACAGCGCCCAGAGTAGAACGAGCGGCGCGGCCACGGGCCAGGCTCCCGGCTTGAACAGGACGAAGAGCAGGCCCGCCCAGGCGGCGAGGACGACGCCCCAGCGAAGGTGCCGGTAGGAGGCTCGGAGCCTCAGATCGACCCCGTACCCCGCCTGTGCGGCCGGAACCCACTCGAGGAGGCTCCGCTTCGTCAGGTAGAGCCGCCCGAGCGTGCGCACCACGGCGTCCGCCATCAGCCAGGCCTGGTAGGCCAGCATGGTGATGGCCAGGAGCGTCTGCGACAGAGCCACGAAGATGTCGTCGGCTACCGCGCGCAGGTGGCTCCGCTTGGAGATCCCCCATCGCCGAGGGATGAGGCCGTCGAGAACCGGGATGAAGGCCGGCACCGCGATGGATCCGACCAAGAGACCGGTCCAGAGGAGCGCAGAGACGCTCGGCAGGGTCCAGGCGGCCACCGCCAACAGAAACGACGAAGGTGCGGCGAGGCTTCGGCGAAGGTTGTCGACCATCTTCCAACGGCCCTGGGCGGGAATACGAGTCCTCTGCTTCCGTCCGTCGGCGGCGCGCGCGTGGCCCAAAACCCAGGGGAGGAGCTGCCAGTCGCCCCGTACCCACCGATGCTGGCGTCGCGCGGCCACCTCGTAGTGGGAGGGGAACTCCTCGAAGAGATCCACATCGGTCACCAGCCCAGCGCGCACGAACAATCCTTCGAAGAGATCGTGGCTGAGGAGCGCGTTCTCCGGGATCTTCCCCTCGAGCGCCGTCTCGAAGGCGTCGACGTCGTAGATCCCTTTTCCTGTGTAGGACCCTTCTCCAAAGAGATCCTGGTACACATCGGAGACCGCAGCCGCGTAGGGGTCCACGCCGCCGCGGCCCGAGACGATCCGCTGGTAGATCGTACTGCCCGGACCGGTGGGCAAGGATGGCGTGATCCGGGGCTGCATGACCGCGTAACCTTCGACGACGCGCCCCTTCCCGCGGTCGAAGCGCGGCCTGTTCAACGGGTGCGCCATCGCTCCGACCAGGCGGTAGGCGGTGCCCTTGGGAAGCCGGGTGTCGGCATCCAGAGTGATGACGTAGCGGACGCGCTCGGGCACCCCGGGCGGCCGTCCGCGGATCGGAATGAAGGTGGTGTCCGTGGCGCCGCGAAGAAGCCGGTTCAGCTCGTGGAGCTTCCCCCGCTTCCTCTCCCAGCCGATCCACCTGCCTTCGCGTTCGTTCCAAAGGCGCCGACGGTGCAACAGAAAGAACCGTTCCCCGCCTCCGGACGGACCCTCGTACCGTGTATTGAGACCGTCGATGCCCTTGGCCAGCGCGACAACGAGTTCCTCGTCGCCGGGCATGCGCTCGCAGGACGCGTCCGGCCAGTCGGTCAGCAGGGCAAAGTGGAGATGGCCTTCCGGATTGGCAAGGTAGTGCACTTCGAGTCGTTCGAGCTGCTCCTCGAGGTCGGTGTGGTTCGTGAGCAGCGTAGGCACGGCGACCACGGTTCGAAGCTCCGGAGGTACGCCCTCGGCGAGCTCGAGCTTGGGGAGTCTCGTGGGCGGAAGCAGCGCCGCGACCAGGCGATGGACGAGGGACACCGCGATCTCCGAGGCGGGCACCAGGCCGAGGATGGCCAACAGGACGAGGATCCAGGGCCCTGCCCCAGCGGACCAGGCGATGAACAGGGCGCTGCAGAGCAGAAGGGCGGTGAGGGCAGCGATGCCTCCCAGGTATCCCGCGATCGCGTGGGCGCGGTATGCGCGCTGCAACCGGAGGCGAAAAGAAACGCGAAAGGCCAGCCGCCGCTCGAAATCCCTCCTGCCATTGGAAACCAGGTAATACCCCGGTTCCTCCTCGGCGCGCGCGGGAACTCCGGCAGGCCTCGGCGCGCTCCCCGAGGGATCGCTCTCCACCGCGGGGGAAGGTGAGGGCAGGCGCCCCTGGGCTGCGTTCTGCGCGAGCAGCACGGCCTCCCGCGCCACCTCGATCTCCGATCGGCCCGAACCCCGAGAGAGGAGCTCGATCTGCTTCCGGTATGCGTCCCGCGTCGCGAAATCCATGGCTAGGAACGCGGGAGCGGTGCGCAGGACCTCATCCACCAGACTGACGCTCTCGAAGAAATCGAGCCAGTCGATCGAGGACATCCATTGCATGCTGGTGATGATGTTCCGGACGGTCGCGTTTGCCGCACCCTGGGATTGGTGTTCCAGGGCAACCACCTCACCGGGCGACGTCCCCTGGGCACTCAGCTTTCGGTTGAGCCAGTCCAGGGCCGGCGTGATCGACGCGTCCTGGTCGCGGAGCCGCTGGACCAGCTGAACTGCGAACGCCCGGTCCAGGGGAGTGTCGTCCAGACCACGAAGGACGTCCTCGGTTTTCTCCGCGGACCGACCACTCAGCCCCAGCAGGCGATCCGCCAGCTCGTCGGCCTTGGCGCGCGCCTGGCGAGAGCCGACGATCAGCAACGACAGACGCCGTAGGTTCTCCACGAGGGCCATGCGCAGGTGGATGGCGACCGCCCAGAGCTCCCCGATGCTGAGAGGCTGGACGCGCTGGTAGGCGCGGACGGAGCGCTTCAGCGTCTCCTGCTCGAAGCGGCTGTCGGTGTGCGCGACGTAGGCCCAGGCCAGCCCATAGACGCGCGGGGTTCCCGCGAGGTGGCCCGCGGCGATCTTCGGCAGCCGGCGGTAGTAGCCCTCCGGGAGGTGGTCTCTGATCTCACGGAGCTGCTCGTCCACGACGTGGAAATTGTCGAGGAGCCACTCCGCGGCAGGCGTAATCTCGCTCTTCTCCCGAACCGTCTCGGCGATGTTCCGGTACGCGGCCAGGAGCACCCGCCCGTTCTCGCGAACCCTGGGCAGAAGATTCCGTCCCTTGGTGGGCTTCTCCGTGGTGCGTGTAGCCGCCGCCAGGCTCTCTGCGTGTTGCTCCAGGCGCTCTATGCCAAAGAGCTCGGCGCGGATCGGTTCTTCGACCTGAGAAGAAGCGGCGATCGCGGTGTCGGCGGCGCTCACTTCCGCTCGCGTTCCGCCGCCGGCAAGATCCTGTCGAGTTCCGGGCTCATGAAGATGGCTTGCGGGAGCGAATGAACGCCAGATACTTGAGGAGCTCTTCTTCTTCCTCGGCGGTCAGATCGTCGATCGCGAAGGCAGTCAACCTTCTGCGGTGCCCCGTCGCGTTGCCCTCGGACGGCAACAAGTAACCGGCCTTCTCCATCAACGCCTCGTAGGGCACGGCGTAGACATCCGCCAGGCTGTGCAGCACGTTGGGCGAGGGCTTCTTGATCTTCCCGTTCTCGAGCTGGCTCAAGTAGGCGTTCGAAACGGCCTTGTCCGTGGCCTCTTCGACCTCCCGGAGCGAGAGCCCCTTGGCCGTACGCAAATCGGCCAGGACGACGCCGAGCTCGTTGGTCTGCCCTTTGGAGGTTCGCGGGGCCTTGCGCCGGGGCCGTCTACTGCTTTCCGCCATGCGCCACAGTATGGCGAAGGATGCATAGTCTAGCAAGCGTTTTGCATGATTGCTTGACAAATTTAGATTAATGTCTATATTTAGCAATCTGGAGCAAGGGGGTAACAGCCACGCTCCCAAGCTACTGAGACGAAGGGAATCCCATGCGTGGAGCCGAATGGATCGACTGGGAGCGGACCAGGCTCCAGCCTCGTGAACACGAGAACCTGTTGACCCATCAACGCGACAACATGTTGAGCGGGTTGGCCTCAGAGCAGAAGGAGCATTTGCTCGAGAACGACTACGTCTGGGTGAAGGGAAGCGGCGTGCTCTGGAAGGCGCCGGATGGCGCCCTGCGGCGCGCCCAGTTCACGCACGGAACCTATTTCAGGACGGAGCGTGGGGAGTTCTACATCGGCTCCGAAGGCAGCGTGCGTGAGCTCCTGCGAGCGGAGGCCACGGAAGGAGAATCGAGCCATGAAGGTGAGACCGTTGCACGACCGAATCCTGGTGAGACGCATCGAGCAAGAGGAGAAGACCAAGGGTGGACTCATCATCCCCGACACCGCCAAGGAGAAGCCCCAGGAGGGCAAGGTCGTCGCGGTGGGCAAAGGGCGAGTCTCTGAAGACGGAAAGCTCCTTCCCCTCGACGTGCACAAGGGTGACCGGGTGCTCTTCACCAAGTACGCGGGCAGCGAGATCGAGGTCGGGGGAGACGAACATCTGATCATTCGCGAGGACGACGTCCTCGCGGTACTCGAGTAGGAGAGACGAGTCATGGCAAAGCAGATCAAGTACTCACAGGACGCCCGAGAGCGTCTGCTGCGTGGCGTCGACCAACTCGCCCACGCCGTGCGCGTGACGCTGGGACCCAGGGGCCGAAATGTCATGCTCGACAAGAGCTGGGGACCTCCCACCGTGACCAAGGACGGCGTCACGGTGGCGAAGGAGATCGAGCTCGAGGATCACTTCGAGAATATCGGTGCGCAGATGGTCCGCGAGGTGGCGAGCAAGACCTCCGATGTCGCCGGCGACGGCACGACCACCGCCACGGTGCTCGCGCAGGCCATCTTCCGCGAGGGGACCAAGATGGTTGCCGCCGGGATGAACCCCATGGACTTGAAGCGCGGGATCGACAAAGCGGTGGCGGTCCTCGTCGAGGACCTCGGCAAGCAGTCGAGGAAGACGCGCACCGGCGCGGAGATAGCCCAGGTGGGAACGATTTCCTCCAACGGTGACGAGGCGGTCGGAGCCATCCTCGCCGAGGCGATGGAGAAGGTCGGCAAGGAGGGCGTGGTCACCGTCGAGGAGGCGAAGAGCATGGAGACCACCCTCGACCTGGTCGAGGGCATGCAGTTCGACCGCGGCTACCTCTCGCCCTACTTCGTCACCGACGCCCAGAACATGGAGGTGGTCCTCGAGGATGCGCTGGTTCTGCTTCACGAAAAGAAGATCAGCGGCATGAAGGACCTCCTGCCGGTCCTCGAGCAGGTCTCGAAGCAGGGCAAGCCCATCCTGATCGTGGCCGAGGACCTCGAGGGAGAGGCGCTGGCGACCCTCGTCGTGAACAAGATCCGGGGCACGCTGCAATGTGCGGCCGTGAAGGCGCCCGGCTTCGGCGATCGCCGCAGGGCGATGCTCGAGGACATGGCGATCCTGACCGGCGGTCGTGTGATCGCCGAGGAGCTCGGTCTCAAGCTCGAGAACGTGACGCTCAAGGACCTGGGTGGTGTCAAGAAGGTCGTGATCAGCAAGGACGACACGACGTTCATCGAAGGCGCGGGTTCGAAGAAGGACATCGAGGGCCGCGTCAACGAGATCCGCAGGCAGATCGAGGACACCACCTCGGACTACGACCGGGAGAAGCTCCAGGAGCGGCTGGCGAAGCTCGCCGGCGGCGTGGCGGTGCTCAAGGTGGGCGCGGCCACCGAGACCGAGATGAAGGAGAAGAAAGCCCGGGTGGAGGACGCGCTGCACGCGACCCGGGCCGCGATCGAGGAGGGCGTGGTGACCGGCGGCGGTGTGGCGCTGCTCCGCGCACAGAGAGCCCTGGACGGCCTCGAGGAGAGCCTCCCGGAAGCAGAGCAGCGAGCCGGCGTGAAGATCGTGCGCCGTGCGCTCGAGGAGCCGCTGCGCTGGATTGCCGGAAACGCCGGGATCGAGGGATCGATCGTCGTGCAGAAGGTGAAGGAAGGGCGCGGGGCGTTTGGCTTCAATGCGGCGACCGAGGTGTACGAGGATCTGGTCGAGGCGGGAGTCATTGACCCTACCAAGGTCGTCCGCGCTGCGCTCCAGAACGCCGCCAGCGTGGCGTCCCTGCTCCTCACGACCGAGGCGCTCGTCGCGGAGAAGCCGGAGAAGAAGAGCGGGGCGGGGGGCGCGATGGGCGGCATGCCCGACATGGGCGACATGGGCGACATGGGGATGTAGACCGGACCGTCGGTGGGCGCCGTGGGGGCGATGCCAGATCCCACCTCGGCGTCCGCGAAAGGGGGAACTGAGATGTGGAAACGTCTGCACCAAGCGCTGCGGCGCCTCTGGCGACGGTCGCAGCAAGGTCCCGATGAGCGCCAGGCGGCCAGGGCGCGCGCCCGCTTCTGGGCCGAAGTACGCGAGGGACAGCATGAGGCGGAAGCCCGTTCACACCCCTGAGCCGACGACTCCATGCGGACCGTCTCGGCTCTCCGCGCTGCGAAGATCGAAGAGCAAAGAGAAACGGAGAATCCCAGTCATGAGCATCGAGTCGCTACGGCGAACCGGGTCCTGTCTATTTCTGATCGCCTTGCTGACGCTGGCCTCCTGGCCTGGTGCTGCAGCGACGCAGGATGATTCCGCGGGGGCGACGCCTCTCAACGCCCACATCAAACGCTACGGAGGCGGATGGGAGTGCGATCGGGGTTACCAGAGCGTCCGCCAGTCGTGCGTAGCCGTCGAGATGCCTCCGAATGCCCATCTGGACTCGTCGGGGCACGGATCGGAATGCGACCGAGGTTACCGGAAAGCCAATGGGGCATGCGCAAAGATGGAAGTGCCTCCGCACGCCTTCCTGGGTTCCCGCGGAAGCGGATGGAAATGCGATCGAGGGTACCGAAGGGTCGACCAGTCCTGCATCGGCGTCGAGGTCCCTCCGAACGCCCATCTCTCGGACTCCTACAGAAGCGGATGGGAGTGCGGCCGAGGGTACCGAAGGGCCGACGACCAGTCCTGCGTGGCCATTGCGGTACCTGAGAACGCCTATCTCGACTCCTCCGGAGACCGTTGGAAATGCGAACGAGGATTCCGCGCGAGCGGCGACTTGTGCGCGCCCCTCGAGATCCCTCAAGAGGGATTCGTCGGGCGTTCGGGCAACGATTGGGAATGCAGTCGCGGTTACCGGAAACGCGACAAGTCGTGCCTCGCGGTCGAGGTGCCTTCGAACGGCTACCTCGACTCGTCGGGACGCGACTGGGACTGCGAGCGAGGCTTCAAGAAGGGACTTCGCTCGTGCCTGGCCCTCCAGGTGCCAGCCAACGCTCACGTCGTTTTCTCGGGCGACAGATGGACTTGCGATGCGGGTTACCAGCAGCAGGGAGAGACTTGTATCCAGGACAAGGGATAAAGGAGCCGGGGTGGCCCTGGGCGGAGGAGCTCTCGGGCCGGAGCGGACATGAGGCGCGGCCAGTCCGCACGGCTAGCGCTGGAGAAGCTGCGATGTTCGAATCGATACCTGCCGGAGTGGGTTCGGAGCAGATTCGCGTCTTCGTGAGCTACGACCGCGAGCACGACGGCGACCTGCACGATCGGCTCGTCCAGGAGGCGTCGAAGTCGACGACCGGGTTCGAGATCTCGGCTCGATCCAGGGCCCGGACCCCGACGGATCTCTGGGACGAAGGGGTGCGCCGCGAGATCCGGGAGGCGGACGAGGTCATCATCATCTGCGGCGAGCACACCGACTGCTCGGAGCGCGTGGGCACCGAGCTTCGCATCGCCCAGGAGGAGGAGCGGCCCTACTTCCTGCTCTGGGGCCGGCGCGAGATCTTGTGCACCATGCCGACGACGGCTGAGCCGGCGGACGCCATGTACAGCTGGACGTGGGAGATCCTCCAGAACCAGATCCTCACCCTCCGCCGCGGCGCCCGGTCGATCGAAAGTCTGGCTGGGCTGAGTCCGGCCAAGACGACCCCGGAGAGCCGACCGAACCGCCCGCATTGAGGCCCCGGGCAGACCCCGGTCGCCTCAGGCCACGCCCAGGCTGCGCTCGTACTCTTCGAACTCGGCCCATAGCCACGCGTGCCGCACCACGTCCGCCAGGTGGTTTGGCCAGGTTCATTTGCGCCTCGGGGTCGTCCACGAAGCGGAGCAGGGGGTGCCCGAGGGCACCCCCCGGGAGGGGAGGAAGTGTGTCAGACGGGACGCGGGGCGGCAGCGACGGAGTTGGAACGTCGGCCGCGGCTGCGACGCCGGCTCGAGGCGCCGGTGCCTGAACGCCGCCTCGCCTGGGGTTGGCGTTCCCGCTCCGGACGGGCTGCGGGCTGGTTCCGGCGGGGAGTCTCGAGCGCGGTCGGCGTCTTCAGCTTTTGGATCTTTCGCCGGGTGAGACGTTCGATCGACGCGAGCTGTTCGCGCTCGTCGGCCCCGCAAAGCGACAGCGCCGTTCCACTGGCGCCGGCACGGCCGGTTCGCCCCACTCGGTGGACGTAGGTCTCGGGCTCGTTCGGAATGTCGAAGTTGATGACGGTGTCGATGTCCTCGACGTGGATGCCGCGCGCCGCGACGTCGGTCGCGACGAGCACGCGCGTCCGCCCGCGCTTGAAGTCCTCGAGCGTGCGGACCCTGGTGCTCTGCGATTTGTCGCCGTGGATGGCCGTGGCCTCGACGCCCTCGCGGCTGAGGTCCCGCGCGAGCCGGTCTGCCCGGCGCTTGGTGCGGGTGAAAACGAGCGCCCGGGCGATCTCGTCGCTCGCGAGGAGTGTGAGGAGCAAGCCGAGCTTGCGCGACCCATCCACGAAGTAGACCGACTGGGAGAGAGGCTCCACGGTCGAGGCGATCGGATCGACAGCCACCTCCACCGGCTCGTAGAGCAGCCGCGTCGCGAGCTCGCGGATCTCTCGCGGCTGGGTCGCCGAGAAGAGCAGCGTCTGGCGCTCGCGTGGAAGCGCCTTCGTGATCCGACGCACGTCGGGGATGAAGCCCATGTCGAGCATCCGATCGGCCTCGTCGAGGACGAACATCTCCACCTGGGAGAGGTCTACCTCGCCGTCGCCCATCAGGTCGAGGAGCCTTCCGGGCGTGGCGACCAGGACGTCGACACCGCGGCGGAGAGCCGTCACCTGGGGCCGCTTGCCGACGCCTCCGAAGACCACCTCGGAGCGGATGCGGCCGCCGGGCGTATAGCTCCGGAAGCTCTCGGCGATCTGTGCGGCGAGCTCGCGCGTCGGGGCCAACACCAACGCGCGGATCGGCCGACGGCGCCCATCCGGCTCGATGCGCAGCAGCTCGTCGAGAATGGGGAGGGCGAAGGCCGCTGTCTTTCCGGTGCCGGTCTGGGCGCAGGCGAGCAGGTCGCGGGCTTCGAGGACGTGAGGGATGGCTTCTCGCTGAATCGGAGTCGGCTCGGTGTAGCCGAGGGTCTGGAGGACAGCGATCAGTTGGGGGTCGAGATCCAGCGTCTCGAAGCCGCGCGCGCAGTCGCGCGGGCGGGTTTCTTGGTTCATTGCAGAGATAGACAAATGGGTTTCCTGTCGTTGGCGCGTGCCGCAGGCGAGTGGTGCCTGCGCTTCGCGCTCGGGTCGGCGGGTTTTCCACACGAGCCCTGTGCTCACGTGGGCAGCTTCGAAACGAACACCGGGCCGACTTGCAGACTGAGACGATGACTCGGAAGGAAAGGCGGGCAGGGCCTGCTTTGAGGCTGATATGAATGTAACGAACGTCGGCAGAACGTGCCCGGGGCCTTAATGCGGGCGCTGCGGTCGGCTCTCCGGGGTCGTCTTGGCCGGACTCAGCCCAGCCAGATCTTCGCTCGACTGGGCGATCGGTGGGAATCCACCTCGATAAGTCGCCGTTATTCCACCAGAATCGGCTTTTCCGGGTGGACAGGGGTCGGATCCGGCACACACGCGAGCGGATCACCTAGAGGCGCGAGGCTGCGAAGCGAACGCCGGCTGGTGGATTCCGGCTGTCCGCAGCAGGTCGCATGCGCTAGGTGTAGCGCGGTGCGAGCGGAGGTGAGTCGTGGGTAGGTTGGACGGCGGCGAAGTACTGATACGGATGCTCGAACACGCGGGGATTCGGGAGTTCTTCACGTTGCACGGAGGGCATCTCGACTCGATCTTGATGGCGGCCCAGGCGCACGGCTTCCGCATGACCGACACACGGCACGAGCAGGCTGCCGTTCAAGCAGCGGATGGATGGGCGCGCACCACAGGTAGACCGGGCGTGGCAATCGTGACCGCCGGACCGGGCGTCGCCGATGCCGTCAGCGGCGTCGTCAACGCCTACGTGGACGCAATCCCGGTGCTCCTGATCGGCGGCGCAGGACCGCTGAGCGAAGACGAGAGGCTCCCTCTCGCGGGAGGATACGACCAACTGGCGCTGATGGCGCCCGTCACCAAGTGGGCCCACCGGGTTCCCCAGATCGATCGGATTCCGGACCTCGTCGGGCAGGCATTGCGTATCGCGACCACCGGCCGACCCGGCCCCGTGTACCTCGAGATTCCGATCGATGTCGCCTTTTCGCAGATGGACGAGGAGCGGGTCTTTCTCCCCAAGCAGATCCGGCCGGAGGCGGCCCCCGCCCCTCCCGCCGATGCGGTCGAGACCGTCATCGACTGGCTGCATACGGCAGAACGTCCCGTCATCGTGGCCGGGGGAGGGGCCTGGTTCTCGGGAGCGGCCTCCGATCTCGTGGCCTTCGCAGAGTGCGCACGGATCCCCGTGTTCTCGACTGGCCGCGCACACGGGCTCGTCCCCGCAGATCATCCGCTTTGCGGCCGCAGCGCCATGAACCTCGCGATCCTGGATCGCTCGAACCCCGGTGAGACCGATCTGGTCCTGGTTCTCGGAGCGCGCCTCGGGCTCTTTACCGGCGGCAAAGGCAGCCGGATGATTCCGAGGGCTGCTCGCTTGATCCAGATCGACATCGCGGGCGAGGAGATCGGCCGCAACCGCGACGTGGACCTGGGGATCGCGGCGGACTGCAGGGAAGCTCTTCGTCTGCTCCTGGCAGCGGCGCGGGATCGGCACTGGCCCGAGCGATCCGATTGGATCTCCTCGATACGCCGGACGATCGAAGCACACCGGGTGGTGTTCGCCGAGGCCCTGGCGGCGGAGAAGGCTCCGATCCACCCCTACCGGCTGACCGACGCCATCGTCCGCACCGCGGACCGAGATGCGATCGTGATTGCCGACGGAGGGGAAACTTCCTCCTGGATGGAGATGGTGGCGCAGGTTCCCAAAGGGGGCTACTGGCTTTCCCACGGTTACCTCGCGCACCTCGGCACCGGAATGCCGTTCGCGATGGCGGCTCAGCTTGCCCACCCGGATCAGCAGGTCGTCTGCGTGGTTGGAGACGGCTCGGTCGGCCTCAATTTCGCCGAGTTCGATACCATGGTTCGCCACCAGTTGCCGATCGTGGTCATCATCAACAACGATCAGCAGTGGGGGATGTCGGCGCACGGTCAGGACCTGATCTATGGCCCGGGCCGGCACGTCGCGACGGATCTCGCCGCCACCCGCTACGACCTGGCGGCCGCAGGCTTCGGCTGCCATGGGGAGTACGTGGTGGATCCGGGAGATCTCGTGCCGGCTCTCGAGCGCGCGCTGGCGAGCGGGAAGCCGGCGTGCGTAAACGTGATGACGGACCCATCGGTCATCTCGCCGGTCACGATGGCGCTCATCGGCGGGGCGAGCGCGGCGGGCTTGACGGCGGACCGGGAAGGAGCGCGGTACCTGCCCTGACGGGGCCGCGCAGGAGGAACCACGATGCGCGCTGCAGTGATGCGGGGCTCGAAGATTGTCGTCGACACGGTGCCCGATCCCGAGCCCCTGGCGGGGGAGACACTGGTTCGCACTCTCGCGTGCGGGATCTGCGGCTCGGACCTGCATGCGCTCGAGCACGGTGAGTTGATGGTCGAGGCGTCACGAGAAGCCGGGGCTCCCACCGTCATGGATCTTGGCAGCGACGTTGTCATGGGGCACGAGTTCTGCGCGGAGATCCTGGAATACGGCCCGAAGACGAACCGCCACCTGGAGCCGGGAACCCGTGTCATTCACCCGGCCATCCTGATTCGAGGAGCCGAGTTCCATGGGATCGGCTACTCGAACGAGGTGCCGGGTGGCTTTGCGGAGCGTATGGTCCTGTCGGAATCGATGCTCATCCCCGTGCCCGAGGGGCTGCCCTCGGAGCAGGCCGCCCTCACCGAGCCGATGGCGGTGGGGATTCATGCCGTCGCGAGGAGTCGGGTCAGCGCCCGTGACTCGGCGATCGTCATCGGGTGCGGACCGGTGGGGCTCGCCGTGATCGCGGGACTCCGGCTCCAGGAGGTCGAGCCGATCGTGGCCGCTGACTTCTCGCCGATGCGCCGAGCTCTTGCGGAGCGTCTGGGCGCTCACGTCGTAGTGGATCCGGGAGAGCGGACCGCATGGGCTGCCTGGTCCGAAGTGGCTTCGCCTCGGCCTCCAGTGGTCTTCGAGTGCGTAGGAGTTCCAGGCATTCTCCCGGGGATCATCCGGGAAGCCCCGCGCCTTGCGCGCATCACGGTGGTGGGGGTTTCCATGGAAGAGGAGCGCATCAAGCCCATGGTTGCGATCGTGAAAGAGCTCACGGTCCGGTTCGCGTTCGGCTACTCGCTCGAGGAGTTCGCGCAGACGCTCCAAGCGATTGCCGAGCGAAGGATCGATGTCGATCCGCTCATTACCGGCCGCGTGGGGCTGGAGGGCGTGGCCGGAGCCTTCGAGGAGCTCGCCCACCCGGACCGTCACGCCAAGATCCTGGTCGATCCGCGTCAGACCGTAGACCAGCGGGTGGTCGCATGACGGCCTTTCCCCCTCCGCGCCGCATCGCGCTGCCGGATCGCCGCGGACCTCGAGGAGCCGAGATTCCGGCGATCAACCTCGCCGTCTACGAAGCGGGGTCCGGTCCGGCGGTCGTGATGAGCCACGGCTTCCCGGAGCTCGCCTACTCCTGGCGGCATCAGGTCGCAGCGCTTGCCGAAGGGGGGTTCCGTGCGATCGCCGTCGATCAGCGTGGCTACGGCGAGAGCGACCGTCCCGACCCCGTCGAGAGCTATGACCTGGAGCACCTGACGAGCGACATGGCCGGTGTACTGGACGAGCTCGGAATCGAGCAGGCCGTCTTCGCCGGCCACGATTGGGGCGGATTCGTCGCATGGGCGATGCCGGTCCTCTACCCGGAGCGAACACTCGGAGCGATCGGGGTCAACACACCGAACTTCCCGTTTCCAACGACGGAGTTCTACCGGACCCTCGTCGACGAAGACGACAAGATGTACATCCTCTGGTTCCAGAAGCCAGGAGTCGCGGAGACCCTCTTGGATCCACGCCCTCGCGTCGTCTTCGATAGACTCATGCGACGCAGCGTCCCACCCGAACAGGCGATGGCGCACGCAGCGAGCCACGGCGTCTACGCCAACCCCTTCCTGTACATCGATGCCCTCGGGACCATCGGTGACGCGCTTCTGAGCGCGGAAGAGCTCGACTACTACACTCGAGCCTACGAAGGGAGCGGCTTCCGCGGTGGAATCAACTGGTACCGCAACATCGACCGGAACGCGCAGCACCTTCCCGAAGTCGGAACCACGAGACTCGACCTTCCCTGCCTGATGATCACCGCCGAGTGGGACCCCGCGCTGCCGCCAGAGACGGCAGCGCGCATGCCCGAAATCTGCTCCGATCTGGAGATCCATATGATCGAGAAGTGCGGACACTGGACCCAGCAGGAGAAGCCCGAGGATCTCAGCCGGCTGATGCTAGGGTGGCTCTCGCGCCGATTCGAGAAGCCGCGCGGGCGCTGATGCCGACCGCCGAGGGGGTCGCTGCGGAGCGCCTGCTGGAGTTCTTTCGGAGCGAGCTCGTCGGGGCGGCGGACATCTCGCTCTCCGGCCTCTCTGCGGCCACGCACGGTCTCTCGCGCGATCATTTCATCTTCGACCTGCACTGGACCGAGTCCGGCTCTCTCCAGCGACGAGAACTCATACTCATTCGCGACGGCGATCGACCTGGACAGACGGACAGAGCCAGCGAGTTCCGCCTGCTGCGCGCGCTCGAGGGGACCGGGATCCCGGCCCCGAAGGCCTTTTGGTGCGACGCGACCACGGGCGTGCTGGAACGCCCCTTCATCGTGATGGAGCGCGTGAGCGGAGTCGTGACCCCTTCCCTCTCCGAGGCCTACCCCGAAGATCCGAGCTTCCGGCAGACGCTGGTCGCTCAGCTCGCTGAGATCCTGGTCGCGCTCCACGGACTCGACTGGCAGGCGATCGGCCTCGACTTCCTGCGGGTGCCCGGATATGCGCCGGAGGATCACGCTTCACAGCGCGTCGGAGAACTCGAGGGGCTCGCCCTGTTTCTGAACCCCCCGGCCATTCTGCGGCGCGCCGTCGAGTGGTGTCGCGCCCGTGTCCCGCGTGCCGAACGCCTCGTCGTCTGCCACGGCGACTACAAGATGGACAACGTCATGCACGCCGAGGGGCGCGTCGCCGCGGTCCTCGACTGGGAGCGCGCGCGCGTCGGCGACCCCGTCGAGGAGCTGGCCTACGCAACGCTCCCCTACCTCCTGAGCACGGGCGCGGCGGTGGGCACGCTCGATCCGGAGGCGTTCGTGCGCCGCTATGCAGAGGGGGCCGGGTTCGCGATCGATCCCGAAGCCCTGTTCTTCTGGCAAGTCGTTCACCACGCGCTCTACGCCTTCTACTTCACGCTCCTGATCGAGGGAGCGCGACAGCGAGGCGCGGAGGTTCTTCGGAACGAGGAGGCCACGCAGCGCCCGCTCATCGGCCAGCTGCTCGACCTGATCGAGGCCCAGCTCGCCTCCCCGGAGGCTGGATGAAGCGGGTCAGGGTGTCTCGAGCTCGAAGGCCTCGATGGCGGCCACCAATTCGTCCGGTGCATCGATGTGGACGTCGTGGCTGGCGCCCTCCACCGCGACGAAGCGCGCGTCGCGCAGCCGCGGCGTGAGTCCGCGCGCCGCCTCGATCGGAATCGAGACGTCGCGAGTGCCATGCACCTGCAGGACCGGGGTCGCGATGTCCTCGTAGGTCCCAAGCACCAGCCGGATGCCGTCGATCGTATACTGACGGCGGATATAGGTGAGAAGCGCTGCGCGGGTGCCACGGATCTCGTAGGCCGCGGCGAGCCGACGCCGGTGGGCGTCAGAAAAGACGTCGCTGAAGATCGCCGTCCGGGCCATCTGGAGCTCGCCCAGGCCGGGTACGAAGGGCACCCACTGCATCGGGTCCATCGCCATCCCGTGGCCAATGAAGACCGAGCGTTCGACCCGATCGGGATGGTCCGCCGTGAACATCGCCGCAACGCTTCCGCCCACCGAGTGGCCGACCACGGTGACGCGCTCGATCTCGAGTGCGTCGAGCACGTCCACCGCCTGCTGCTTCCACAAGACGGGTCCGTAGCGAAGCCCGTGCGCTCGGTCGCTGAGTCCTTGGCCGTAGTAGTCGAATCCGACCACCCGGTGCCGCTCGGCCAGCCGGTCGGCCAGCCCCTCCTGCCAGTCCGCCACGCTGCGGCCGGTGCCGTGCATCAGCAGGATCACCGGGCCCTCGCCCACGTCGAGGAGATGCACTCGACCCGAGCGGGTGTCGAGGAAGCGGGTCTCCGCATCCGACGGCGCGACGGCGCGGGCCACCGGCTCGCGGCGCATGCTCATCACGGAGCCCACGACGAAGCATCCCGCAAGTACGGCGAGCACTGCCCCTGCAGTGACGCCCGCCGGCTTGGCTCGCATGCATCCCCTCTCAGAGAATCAGATCTGCCAGCCGGCGCCGATGGTAGAGTGCATCGCCGTGCTGGTTCTCGCACCAGAGTGCCCGTCTCCGGTAGAGCTGCGCATCGCACTCGTACGTGAAGCCGAAGCCGCCGTGAAACTGGATCGCGCGATCCGCTGCGTACGCGAATGCGGGCCCCGTGTGCGCCTTCGCCATGCGAACCGCGATCTCTCCCTCTACACCCTCTTCGAAGGTGTGTGCAGCGGCATAGAGATGGGAGCGAGCCTGCTCGATACCCACGTGCGCGTCCACGACCGGATGCTTGAGCGCCTGGTACGACCCGATCAGCTTGCCGAACTGCTTGCGCGTGTTGAGGTACGCCACCGTGTAGTCGATGCAGCTCGCTCCCCCGCCACACATCTCGGCGGTAGCGAGCAGGCTGCCCGCGAGCTCGATTCGCTCGAGGGTGGCATGCGCCAGGGAGACGTCGAGCAGGGCGTCCTCGGGAACCGAGACGCCGTCGAGCACGAGCTGAACCGAGCGTCGCGTCTCATCGATCACCGTCTCGGGGCGACGCTCACACGCGGCGATCGCATCGCTGTCGAGGAGCACGAGCGCGGGTGAGCCGTCGAGACTCACCGATGCCACGATCCATTGCGCGGCTTCTCCATCGACGACCAGCGTCTTCGTCCCGCCGAGCTCGAGCACCGCGCCCCTACGCTCGGCGCGACATTCGACGTGGTCCGGAGCCCAGTCCGCGTGCCGCTCCATCAGGGCGAGCGCGGCAGGTGCCCCCGCCGCCAGCTTCGGCAACACCTGGGACTTCTGCGCCTCCGTGCCGCCAGAGAGCACCGCCTGGGCGGCGAGCGTCGTCGACAGGAAGGGGCCGGCCATCAGATTGCGGCCCATCTGCTCGACGACCGGCACCACCTCCGCGAGCTCGAGTCCGGCGCCACCGTATGCCTCGGGGATCGCAATCCCGAGCCAGCCGAGCTCCGCGATCTCCGCGAATACGGCGGGGGCGTATCCGAGCTCGTCCTCGATCAGCCGCCGCACCGTCTCGATCGGTGATTTGTCGCTGCAGTACTTGGTTGCCGACTCGAGCAGGGCGGCCTGCTCGTCGCTGAGTCCAATCGGTCCGTGTCTGCTCATCTCTCCATCCGCCTCAGCTCTTGGGCAGGCCGAGCACGTGCTCGGCGATGATGTTGGCCTGGATCTGGCTCGTGCCACCGCCGATCGTGGCCGAGAAGGCGTTCAGGTAGGCCCGCTGCCAGATGCCGCCATCGATCGAATCCGGCTCGCCGACGTAGTACGCGCCCTTCGCGCCCTGCATGGAAATGGCGAACTCGTTGATGCGGCGAACGAACTCGGTGCTCATCAGCTTCGATGAGAGCGCGAGCGACATGGGGCGCTCCTGGTTCAATGGCGCGATTCGCTGGCGCGCCCCGGTGAGGAAGAGGCCGCGGGCTTCGATCAGGAACTGCACCAGCTTGTCGCGCACCACCGGGTCCTCGATGGCAGGACGCCCGCCGCGCTGCGCCCGCCGCGCGAGGTCGATCGTCTCCGCCGGGTCCGGCACCTTGATCGAGTAGCCGCCCGCCTGGCCTCCGCGCGCGCTGCGCTCGTATTCGAGCGTCCGCATCGCGACCGTCCAGCCCTGGCCTTCTTCACCCATCAGGCAGTCGGCGGGAATCCGGGCGTCGGTGAAGAAGGTCTCACTGAAGCCGTACTCGCCGGTGAGCTTGCGGATCGGAAAGGTCTCGACCCCGGGCACCTTCATCGGCGCCAGGAAGAAGCTCAGCCCCGCGTACTTGTTGCGCGCATCGGGAATGCTGCGCGCCAGCAGAATCATGTACTTCGCGTAGGTGCCGTGGGTCGTCCAGGTCTTGGTGCCGTTGATCACCCACTCGTCACCATCTCTCACCGCGCGTGTCTGCACGTTTCCGAGATCCGAGCCGTGCTCGGGCTCGGAGAAGCCCTGGCACCAGATGTCCTCGGCGGAGAGGATCCCCTTGATGTATCGCAGACGCTCTTCGTGGGTCCCCATGTCGAGCAGAAGCGGCCCCACCCAGCTGAGCCCGATCGTGTTCAGCATGATCGGAGCGTCGTTCCTTCGCATCTCCTCGGTGGCGATGTCCTGGAAGTCCTGGTGCAGGCCGCCTCCGCCGTACTCCTTGGGCCACGCCGCGCCCAGGTATCCCGCTTCGTAGACCTTGTTCTGCCAGTCGCAGAGGAAGTGGAATTGCTCGTCGGTACCGACCTCCATGAACGTGAGAGGCATCATGAAGTCGGGCGGCGGCGGGACGTTCTCCCTGAACCAGGCCGAGGCTTCGGCGCGGTACTCGTCGAGCTCGCTCTTGCTGGGTCTACTCATCGTCGTCTCCTCTTTGGACACCAGCTAGGACGCAACGGCGAAGCCCTGAAGCTCCGCCGCTCGATTCCGCAGGTACTCGGGGCCACCGAGCAGGTGGCGCGCATTGCCGATGCGCTTGAACCAGAAATGAAGGTTCTGCTCATCGGTCCAGCCGATGCCGCCTTGCACCTGGGTCGAAGTGCTCGCGATCTCCCAGCCGATCTCGGAGGCGTGCGCGAGGACGTGGCACGCCATCAGCGGCGCCTCGTCCGGCATCGCATCGAAGCTGTGCGCGGCATACCAGAGCAGCGATCGCGCGGGCTCGATTTCGGCGATCATCTCCGAACACATGTGCTTCACCGCCTGAAACGAGCCGATCACGCGATTGAACTGCCTCCGCTCCTTCGCATAGGCCACGGCCTGTTCGACCATCGATTCACAGGCACCGACGACGTCGGCGGCCAACGCGATGCGACCCGCGTCGAGCATGCGGGCAATGGCATGTCCCGCACCTTCGAATACTGCTTCGGGCGTGACGCCCTCGAGGAGCACTTCGGCCGTGCAGCGGGTGGCGTCGACGGTCGTGAGGCGTGTGATCTCGAGTCCGGGGGCGTCGCTTCCGACCACGCCGAGCGTGTCGCCGTCGATCGCCACCAGCAGCAGATCGGCAGCACAGGCATCGATCGCCATCATCGCCTTTCCGTGCAGGGCGCCCGCCTTGACGGTGACGCCGGCACCTTCACGCACCGAGAAGAACTCCGTCACGGCGACGCCGAAGACGAGATCTCCAGTCGCGATACCCGCGAGCCAGTCCTCGCTCGCGGGTCCACCGATCAGGGCGAGTGCGATCGGCGCCATGACCGCCGAGCTGAGGAAGGGCGTGGGTGTCACCGCATGGCCCAGCGCCTGCGAGACGAGCACGGCGTCCAGGAGTGCGAGCCCGCTGCCACCCTGCGCTTCGGGCACCAGCACGCCCGCGACCCCGAGCTCGGCCAGCGCGCTCCAGATCGCCCGGTCGTTCGGGCAGTCCTTCTCGCGCAGCTCACGCACCCGCTCGATCGGCACCTCCTCTGCGAGAAAGCGCTGCACCGTCTGCTCGAGGAGGAGCTGATCTTCCGAGAGTCCGAAATCCATGTCGTTTTCTTGCGCCTCCCTCAGACCTTCGCCGGCTTGGGTTCACGCGGCAGCCCGAGTCCGCGTTCGGCGATGATGTTCTTCTGGATCTGGGCAGTGCCGCCGCCGATGATGAGCCCGAGCGAGAACATCGAGTGGGCCTGCCAGTAGCCCTGTTCCCGCTCGTACTTGCTGTGGTCGTAGAGCGCGCCGAGTTCGCCCATGACGTCGAGAGCGAGCTTTGCCATGTCGAAGTTGAGCTGGCAGTTCTGGAGCTTCACGACGAGCCCCGCGACCCCGGGCGACTCGCCCTTGAGGCTGCACGTCAGCATGCGCATTCCGTGGTGCTTCATCGAGAGCGCCCGGGCCTGCAGCTTCATCAAGCGATCGCGGTAGACCGGGCTCGCCATGGCCGGCGCCCCGTTGACCGTCTCCTTGTTCATCAGGCGCGCGAGACGCATCAAGGTGCCCTCGGCGTTGGCGTTCAGCGAGTTGCGCTCGTGCTTGAGCGTCGTGTTCGCGATTTGCCAGCCTTCGCCGCGCTTGCCCACCACGTTCGCCTTGGGCACGCGCACGTCGGTGAAGAAGACCTGGTTGAAGGAGTTCTCGCCGATCTCTCCCGCCATCGTGCGCATCTGCTGCACCTCGATGCCCGGCGTATCCATCGGAAGCAGGATGTAGCTGATCCCTTCGTGCTTCTTCGCGTCGGGTTCGGTGCGCACCAGGATGAAGCACATCTGGGCCATGTCCGCAGTGCTCGTCCAGATCTTCTGCCCGTTGATGATGAAATCGTCGCCATCCTCGGTGGCCGAGGTCTGAAGGCTCGCCAGGTCACTGCCGGCACCGGGCTCGGAGTAGCCCTGGCACCAGATGACCTCGCCGCGCATCGTGGGACCAATCCAACGCCTGCACTGCTCCTCGCTGCCGTGACTCAGCAGGGTCGGCACAAGCATGGACGGGCCCTGGGCCATCATGCCGCGGATCACACCCGCCTTGTTGAACTCCTCGTCCATGATCACGGTCTCGAGGAGATCCGGCTCGGCCCCATAGCCACCGTACTCCTTCGGAATCGTGCGGGCCCAGTAGCCGTGCTCGATCTGCAGGCTCAGCCAGGCGACCCGGTCCTGCCAGTTGCCGTCGCCGAGCCGCCAGTTTCTGGCAGGCCGGTGTTTGGCCACGAAGTCCCGTACCTGCATGCGGAACTCTTCGTAACGAGCGTCGAACTCCAGGTCCATCGGTCTCCATCCATCTTCGCGCGCGGTGCAGCGCGTCTCGGCGTCTCCCCGCCCTGCGGAGCCTACTCCCGGTCGCCCGCCCAGGGCGGCTTCTCGCGCTTCAGGAAGGCCTTCATTCCGGCGGCGGCTTCTTCTCCCCTGAAGAGGCGCCCCGAGAGATCCGCCGCCCACGTGAAGGCCTCATTCTGCTCCATTGCGGGAACTTCGTAGACGAGGCGCTTCGCGAAGCCGAGCGCGTTCGGCCCACCCAGCCGCAAGTCTGCCAGCACTTCGTCGACCGCCGCGTCGAGCTGGTCGGCCGGAACGGCGCGGCTGATCAGGCCGAGCTCGGCGGCCCGGGATGCCGGGAAGCGGTTGCCGCGTAGGAACACCTCCATCGCTTCACCGTGCCGCATCTTCGGCAGGCACACCACGGAGATGATCGCGGGGACCACCCCGAGGCGAACCTCGGTAAAGCCGAACTTGACGTCGTCCTGAGCGATCGCGATGTCCATTGCGGCGGCCAGGCCGTTGCCGCCGCCCACGACGTGGCCCTTGATCTTTCCGACGATGGGCGTGGGCGAGCGCTGGATCTCAGCGAGGAGCGCTTCGAAGCCCAGCTTTGGCAGATCACCCTTGGCGGCGCCTGACGCCTGTTTCAGGTTCGCGCCGGCGCAGAAGGTCGTACCCTCGTTGGTGACGACCACGGCGCGGATCGCGGGATCGGCGTTGGCCTCGGTGATCGCATCGTGCAGCCCGTTCAGGATCGTGGCGCCGAGAGCGTTGCGACTCTCCAACTCGGCGAGGGTGACGGTCAGGATTCCGTCGGCGGTCTCGAGCCGGACTTCGCCCATGCTGCCTCCTGCGCTTTCCCGCGATCGTGCGCGAATGAAAATATACCTTGCCCGTAATTACCCTATCTGTTACCTCTGTGTCAACACGACTTGGCTGGCCCCGATCCGGAGACTCGAAGCAAGGCGCCCTCTACTGAATGGGAACGTTCCTCCTCGTGATCGAGCCCGCGCAAGAAGAATAGAGGGAATCATCATGGCCGATCCGATCCGCATCGCGAACTGTTCGGGCTTCTTCGGAGACCGCCTCTCGGCGGCCCGCGAGATGGTGGAGGGCGGACCGATCGACGTCCTCACCGGAGACTGGCTCGCCGAGCTCACCATGCTGATCCTCGCGCGCACGCGCGTGAAGCGACCCGGCGGCGGCTACGCGCGCACCTTCGTGATGCAGATGGAACAGGTCATGGAGACCTGCCTCGACAAGGGCATCAAGGTGGTGACCAACGCCGGCGGTCTCGACCCGGACGGGTGCGCGCAGGCCGTGGCCGAGGTGGCGGACAAGATCGGCCTGAACCCGAAGATCGCCTACGTGCGTGGCGACGACCTCCTCCCGCGCATGAACGAACTCATCGCGGCCGACCAGCTCATCCACTTCGAGACCGGCGAGCCGATCAAGGACGGCTCGACCTTCCTCACCGCCAACGCCTACTTCGGCGGCTGGGGCATCGTCGAGGCGCTGAACCAGGGCGCCGACATCGTGATCACGGGCCGCACCACCGACGCGGCAGTCGTGTGCGCTCCGGCGGCGTGGCATCACGGCTGGAGCCGGACGGACTGGAACGCCCTGGCCGGCGCCGTGGCCGCGGGCCACGTGATCGAGTGCGGCACGCAGGCGACAGGCGGCAACTACTCCTTCTTCACCGAGGTTCCGGGCATGGCCCGCGTCGGCTTCCCGTGGGCCGAGATCGCGGAGGATGGCTCGTCGGTGATCGGCAAGCACGACGGGTCCGGCGGCGAGGTGTCGATCGGCACCGTCACCTCGCAGCTCCTCTACGAGATCGGCGGTCCGGAGTACTTCGGCCCGGACGTGACGACGCGCTTCGACACCATCCAGCTCGAGCAGGTGGACAAGGACCGGGTGCGCATGTTCGGCATCCAGGGCGAGCCGCCCCCGACGATGCTCAAGGTCTGCCTCAACCGCGTCGGCGGCTATCGACAGGACATGAACGTGTGCTTGACGGGTCTCGATATCGAGGCGAAGGCGAAGCTCGTCGAGGACGCGTTCTGGGCGGCGTGTCCCTTCGGCCCCGAGGACTATGCCTCGGTAGAGACTCGCATCGTCCGCACGGACAAGGTGGATCCGGAGTCGAACGAGGAGGCGACCGCCTTCTTCAGGATCACGCTCAAGGATCCGGACGAAAAGAAAGTCGGACGCAGCGTCTGGAACGCGATGGTCGAGCTGGCCCTCGCCTCGATCCCCGGCTACACGAGCCTGGGTGGGGGGGCCGCCGCCGGACGACCCTTCGGCGTGTACGAACCGGCGTGCGTCCCGGCCGAGATCGTGCCCCAGGAGGTCGTCGTCCAGGGAAGCGAGCCGCGCGAGATTTCGTCGGTGATCCCGAGAGCGGAAGTCCGCGTCACGCCGGCGCCCGGCCCGGTGGCCGCGGCACCCGGGGCCCCGACGAAACGCCTCCCCCTCGGCACGCTCTATGGTGCGCGTTCCGGTGACAAGGGCGGAAACGCAAACCTGGGCGTCTTCGCCCGCAGCGACGAGGCCTGGGCCTGGCTGGATCAGTTCCTCACCACGGAGAAGCTGAAGGAGCTGCTGCCCGAGGCCGCGGAGCTCCAGGTGGATCGGTACCGTCTGCCCGCGATCCGCTCCCTCAACTTCGTGCTCCACGGACTGCTCCAGGAAGGGGTCGCCGCCTCGACGCGCCAGGACGGGCAGGCCAAGAGCCTCGGCGAATGGCTGCGCGCGCGCGTCGTGGATCTCCCGGAGGCGCTGCTGTCTTGACAACCTCCCTCGGCAGCAAGGACGGGCGCCTGCGCTTTCCGGGCGTGCGTGCGCCAAAGCCGCTGCTCTCTGCGGAGGTCGAGCGACAGCTCGGAACGCGGCAGCTAGAGCTGCTCGACGAGCTCGAGGAGAAACTCCTCGGCGAGGGCCTCGCGGATCTCACGATGGCGGAGATCGCGGCACTCGTGAAATGCTCGCTGCGTACGCTCTACGGCATCGCACCCAGCAAGGACGAGCTGCTGCTCACGCTCGTCGATCGCCGTCTACACTGCATCGGCCGTGCCGCGATCGAGGCCCTTCACGCTTCGATGCGGCCGCTCGACGCGCTGCGCACCTACCTGCAGGCCGCCAACGCAGCCGTCCAGCCGGAAGCGCTGGCCTTGTCGGCAGATCTCGCGAAGGTCGCGGGGGCCGGGCGACTGTTCGACGCCCACGAAACCTATCTGACCGCGGTGACGCAGAGCCTGCTGGACAAAGCCGTCGCCGAAGGAGAGATCGCACCCGTGGACACCGCGGCGGTCGCCCACGTGCTCGCGGGCCTCGGCCGCGAGTTCGCGCGACCCGAAGTCGCCGAGATCGCCCAGGCCTCTCCCAAGGAGACCGCGGACGCGATCTCCGAAGTCATCCTCCAGGGGCTCCTGGCGAAGCACTAGCTTGATCTGTTCCTCAGAGGTCTAGACAGCTCCGAGCGGAAAGGAAGGAAATCAGGATGGGACAATGGATGGACGGCTATCTGGAAAGAATGGTAGCCCTCGACGAGGAAGCCCTTCGGGGAGGCGGAGAAGAACGGATCGAAGTCCAGCACGGGCTGGGCAAACTCACAGCCAGGGAGCGAATCGAGAGACTGGTGGATCCGGGAAGCTTCAGCGAGCTCGGCTCGTACGTCCAGGACCCGTCGGCGAGGATCTTCAGTGCCAGCCCGAGACCGAGTCCAGGCGATGGGGTGGTGATGGGTACGGCCGAGGTAGGGGGCAGGCGAATCATGGTCTACGCCCTCGATTTCACGGTGATGTCCGGCACCATCGGTGACCAAGGAGTATGGAAGATCGCCGAACTGGTCCAGATGGCGGGACAGGAGCAGGTGCCCATCTTCGGCATGATCGATTCAGCCGGGTCCAGGATCAGCTTCAAATGGGGATCTTCCGGGCTCAACGGCATGGGCCAACTGATCCGGAACTACTGTCTCTATTCCGGGATCATCCCCCAGATTACGATGCTCCTTGGACCCTGCACCGGACCCATGGCCCAGATCGCGACCCTCTCGGACATCCTGATCATGAACGAAGACACCGGCTTCCTGTGGCTAGGTGGGAAGATCGAATCAGACAATGCCGGAAGAGCGGACTTTCACATGAGCCGGTCCGGGCAGTGCGATCTGATCGCCGAAAACGATGAGGCAGCCATAGATCTGGCAAAAGAGGTGTTCGCATTCATCCCACAGAACTGCTGGGAGAAACCGGCGGCCATCGAATCGGACGACGACCCGGAGAGGAGAGAAGAAGCGCTTCTCACTGTGATGCCGGACGATCCGAAGTTCACCTACGACATGCACGAGATCATCGAGCTGATCGTGGATGACGGGGAGTTCTTCGAGTTGAAGGAGGATTTCGCCCCCAACATCATCATCGGCTTTGCCCGGTTCGACGGCATGGTCACCGGGATCACCGCCAGCAACCCGGACGAGCTGAGCGGGGTGATGGAGCCGGACTCGTCTGACAAGTATGACAAGTTCATGATGTTCCTCGATACCTTCAACATCCCCCTTCTCACCTTGTCCGACACCACGGCCTATCCCCCCGGTGACAGGTGGGAACGGATGGGGGTCATCCGGCACGGGGCCAAGAACCTGCACGGCTATTCCAACCTGACCAACCCCAAGGTCACCGTGGTGTTGAGGCGCTCCTACGGCGGGTCCAATATCACCATGGGTTGCGCCAAGATGGGTCCCGACTTCATTTTTGGCTGGCCTACGGTGGAGTTTGCACCTACCGGACCCGAGTCCATCGTAGAGGCCATTTTTCACAAGGAGCTGGCGGCTGCCAAAGAGAAGGGCAAATACCAGGAAGTCTACGACTCCTATCTACAGCCCCTGAAAGCAGCCTTCAGCGTGCTCAACATGTCGAAGGTCTACACCAGTTACTACACCGTCCAGGCAGTGATCGATCCGAGAGACACCCGGGCCAACATCGTCAGGTCGCTCCGCGCTTCAGCGAACAAGAGGGAGACCTCGCTGGAGCGCAGGCGCTATGTCAAACCGGCCTGACAGCCCGACCAAATGAGATCGAGAGGGAATCCAGATGGGTAAACGAATGGAAGAAGCGATCGCCAGATACCAGGAGATCCAGCAGAAGAACCTGCTGGGCGGGGGTATCCAACACATCGAGCGGCAGCACAAGCGCGGCAAGCTGACAGCCCGGGAACGGATCGATGTCCTGGTGGATCCGGGGACATTCAACGAGATGGGATCCGGCGTGGGTGCCACCGGCGCCCGTGTGGACGGAAGGGTGCCGGTCGCTCCCTGCGATGGAGCCGTAGTCGGCACCGGTAAGGTTCATGGACGGCTGGTGGCCATCTACGCATCGGACTTCACGGTCCTCGGTGGTTCGACGGCAACCCAGCATCTGCACAAGTACATGATCATCCTGGAGCTGGCGGCCAGAATGGGCATCCCCATCGTCAACCTGCTGGACTCCTCCGGTGGAAGGCTCGGCTATACGGATGTCATCTCCGCAGGTGTCGACTGGCACTTCCGGATGGAATCCCTCTTTTCCGGGGTCATACCCCAGATTACGGTTCTGATGGGACCCTGCATCGCCGGTGGCGCCTACCTGCCCACCCTCTGCGATTTTCTCCTGATGAGCAGGATTTCGGCCAACATGTGGCTCGGTGGTCCGCGCCAGACCGCAGCAGCGACGTCGGAAAAGATCGACCGGAATATCGGCGGGGCCGACTATCACATGCAGTATTCAGGCAGTGCCGACATGGTGGGCGATGACGACGAGATCAGCATCAAGCAGTGCCGCGAGCTGCTCAGATACCTGCCCCAGAACTACCGTGAGAAGCCGCCCAAATGGCAGCAGACCGACGATCCCCTTCGCAGCACGGAAGAGCTGATGGAGCTGATTCCCGACGATTTCAGCGAAGCCTATGACATGCACGATGTCATCAAGGTCCTGGTGGACGACGGTGACTACCTGGAAATCAAGGACGAATACGCCAAGAACCTGGTTACCTGTTTTGCCCGTTTCGACGGAGAGGTGGTGGGAATTGTCGCCAACAATCCCAAGTACCCGGGAAGCATCCTGGAGATCAACTCCTCCGACAAGTATTACCGCTTCCTCCAGGTTCTCGACGCCTACAATATTCCCCTCGTCAACCTGGTGGACACGCCTCCATTCGTGCCCGGAGAGGATCAGGAAGCCCTGGGGCTGCTGAGACACATGGGGAAGGTCGTGGATGTCTACACCACGGCTACCGTGCCCAAGATCAGCGTGGTGCTGCGGGAAGCCTATGCAGATGCCGGCTCGATGGTGCTGGGTGCCTTGAAGAGCATGGGTGCCGACGTGACCTTTGCCCTGCCGATCGCCCAGTTCGCCGTGGAGGCATCGGAACTGGACTACAGAGAGGTGTACGGCAAGGGGATCGAGGAGGACGCCTACGAAGCCTATATGGGTCGTTCCCGGGAAAAGCTGGATGCATTCGATGTGGGTCTCACGTTTACAGCTCAGATGATCGACGAGATCATCGTGCCAGGGGATACCAGGAGAAAGATCATCGAGGCGCTGGAAATCACCCGGGGCAAGGTGGAGAAGCTCCCCGAGAGGTCCAAGATCCACGGCGCACCTCCGACCTAGGCCGTCCACCGCAGAAGGCCTGGCGCGCTATCATGGCAATTCGGACGGCACGCGGCTGGGCGTAGAAAGGCCGGCTGCGAAGCGGCCCCACCGAAAGAGAGAGGTTCTCATCATGAAGACACGCATCACCGAGCTGTTCGGCATCGAGCACCCGATCGTGCAGGGCGGCATGCACTTCGTGGGCCTCGCGGAGCTCGCCTCCGCGGTCTCCAATGCCGGTGGCCTCGGCATCATCACCGCCCTGACCCTGCCCACGCCGGATGATCTCGCCAAGGAGATCGCGCGTTGCCACGAGATGACGGACAAGCCCTTCGGAGTAAATCTGACCTTTTTGCCCGGGTTCGCAGCGCCCCCCTATCCGGAGTACATCGATGCGATCATCAAGGGGGGGGTGAAGATCGTCGAGACCGCCGGGCGCAACCCCGAGCAGTACATGCCGGCGATGAAGGAGGCCGGCATCAAGGTCATCCACAAGTGCACCTCGGTGCGCCATTCGCTCAAGGCCGAGAAGATCGGCTGCGATGCGGTCAGTGTCGACGGCTTCGAATGCGGCGGCCATCCCGGTGAGGACGACATCCCGAACATGATCCTGCTGCCGCGCGCGGCCGAGGAGCTGACCGTCCCCTTCGTCGCCTCCGGTGGAATGGCCGATGGTCGCAGCCTGGTCGCCGCCCTCGCCATGGGCGCGGACGGAATGAACATGGGCACGCGATTCATCGCCACCACCGAAGCGCCGGTACACGAGAAGGTGAAGCAGGCCATCGTCGCCGCCAGCGAGCTCGACACGCGACTCATTATGCGGCCGCTGCGCAACACCGAGCGGGTGCTGAACAATCCGGCGGTCGCAAAGCTCCTCGAGATCGAGCGCAGCAAGGGAGCCGAGCTGACCATTCAGGACATCGTCCCGCAAGTCGCAGGGGTCTATCCGAAGGTGATGATCAATGGTGACGTGGATTCCGGCGCCTGGTCCTGCGGCATGGTGGCCGGACTGATCCACGACGTGCCGTCCTGCAAGGAGCTGATCGACCGCATCATGGGGGAGGCGGAGAGCCTCATCACCCAGCGCCTGTCGGGTTTGCTGGGGAAGTAGGTTTGGGTACGCCTCCGCAGATCGACGTGGCAAAACCCGCCATCTCCGGTAGGTTCAGGAAGGAGCCAACAGCTATGCTGCGCCTCCAAGGCGCTTCAGTGTCGGGCCCGCCCCCGGTGTCTTCTCGAGCGGATCGCGTCGGGCTACTCGGGCAGAATTCCTTCTTCGATCCGCTCCCACACTGAGGTACCAGCAATGCGATTCATACTCTTGCTCGCCGCCGCATTCGTGGCAGTCCCGGCGGGCGCCATCGACCTGACCGGCACTTGGGAAGGCACCTTCAATTGCTCCCAATTCGACGGCGTGAAGGACAAGTTCTCGCAGAAGGGTGAGATCCTGCTCATCACACAAGTCGGAAACGTGCTGAACATCGATTGGGGCGGTGTCTCCCATAGCGGGCATCGCGATCGACGATGTGAACAAGCCCGCCGAAAAGGGCGCGGCGGCCATCATCGACTGCGATACTACGACCGATCTCACCACGGGCTACGCGGAACTCGCCAACCTGACAGCGAAGGTGAACCGGGCCAAGGGCAAGGGCTCCCTCAAGGGGACCTCGGTCTACACCCAGGACGGTGACTCCACCGGGCAGTGCAAGTGGAGCTTCAAGCTCGTCAACCTGGCCGACCCGGGCGCGACGGGCTGTCCGTAAGTCAGCGGAAGATTCGATCGGGCCAGCGAGCGCGGCTCCCGCCGCGACTGAGAGTCTGAGGATCCCCCGTGGAGTTGCCAGAACGGGGGATCCTCAGACGTCAGGTGTGGGCGCAAAGTCGAAATCTCGAGTCACTCGTAGAGCTTTCGAAGGACGACTGCATCCGGCGTGCACTCCTCGAGACAGAGATCGCAGAGAGTGCACTCGTCCTGGTTTTCCTCGATGATCACAGGGCGATCTTCTTCGGCACCGAAGATGTTGACCGGACAGACCTGGACGCACTTCCCACAGGCTGAAATTCCCGTGCATCTGTCTTCGGTAATTGCCACCTGTATGAACTCACTCATGGATGCACTCCGCGGTCACGCATTTCCTTTGGACAAGCTCGAATCATCTGGATCCGATCACAGCGGCCAGCTTCAGGATCCGCCTCGACCTCTCCACGATGGGAGCATCGACGAACTTGCCATCCAGCTGGATGGCCCCGATACCCCGGGCTTCGGCGTCTTCGAAGGCCTGGATCACCCTTTCCGCGTGCTCGATCTCCTCGGCGGTGGGTGAGAAGACGGCATGGCACGGTTCGATCTGGATCGGGTGGATGCAGAGCTTTCCCTGAAAGCCGAGCTGCCTGGCGCGCTCGGCGTCGGTCTTCAAGGCATCCAGGTCCTTCAGGTCGATCATGAAAGGCGTGTCCAGAGGCGGATCTACCTCCGCTGCGCGGCAGGCAACCGCAATGCGCGAGCGGGGATAGTGAAGCTCCGCTCCTTCCCTCGTGATCTCGATGCCCATGTCCAGCGTGTAGTCCGCCGCTCCAAAGGCCGCGGTGAAGAGCCTTCTCCGGTCCGTCTTCTCTGACAGGATCTCGAATACGTTCTGGACGGCTCGGGCCGATTCGATCAGCGGGATGACGGAAATCGTCCCGGGCTCGAGATGGTTTCTCCTCTCTGCCTCGCCCAGGCAGCCGTCGATCTCCCGAATGTCCGCCCGCTCCTCCACTTTGGGGACCATGATGCAGCGGAGGCCGTCGACGACGATCTCGTCGAGGTCGCCGGGAAGAAATTCCGAGCCGATGGCGTTTACCCGAACCAGGATCTCCCTGTCGCGAAACGCGGCGATCTTCTCGCGAACCTTCGGCCGCGATTCCTCCTTCTGAGAAGGCGGCACCGCGTCCTCGAGATCGATGATCACCACATCCGCCCCGGAGCTCACGGCCTTGTCCACGCGATCGGGCCGGTTTCCGGGAACAAAGAGAGCGGTTCGAATCGGTCCCAGTTCCTTCATTTCACGCCTCTCTGCTCACAGCAACCCTTCCAGAATCGGCACGATATCGGAAAATGCCTCGGCCACGTGGATGCCTGACGCCTTGAATGCCTCGATCTTGCCCGCGGCGCTCCCCTTTTCTCCCTCGACGATGGTCGCGGCGTGGCCAAAGCGGACACCCGGCATGGCATCGACGAACCGCCCGGCGACGAAGGCCACGATGGGGACCCCGACCTCGCCGGCAGCCGCCCGCTTCGCCAGGCTCTCTTCGACCACGCCACCCGGTTCACAGAAGAGGACGACGGCCTTGGTCTCGGGGTCCTGATCGAAGAGGGGGATCAGATCGAGAAAATTCGAACCCACGATGGGATCGCCGCCTATGCTGACACAGGTACTCTGGCCGATGCCGTGGGTGGTGAGCAGATTGGCGATCTCAGTGGTCATCCCTCCGCTGCGCGAAGCAATGCCCACGGGACCGGGCATGTACGCCTTCTTCACGTCCTCGATGGGCCCGCCCGCCATGCCCAGCTTGACCGAATCAGGCGAGATGATCCCGAGGGTGTTGGGCCCGATGACCCGTGCGCCCGACGCTCGTGCCGTCTCGAGAATCTCCACCACGTCCTTCCGGGGAATGCGCTCGGTCACGACCACCAGCAGCTCGATCCCGTTCTCGAGGGCCTCGAGAGCCGCTCCCAGCACCATGCTCGGCGGTACGGAGATGACCGACGCCGAGGCGGGATCCTCCCGGACCGCCTGACGGACGGTGTCGTGAACGGGCACACCGTGGATCTGCTGCCCTCCTTTTCCGGGAGTGACGCCGGCGACGACCCGTGTGCCGTAGTCGAGCATGTCCCGGGTAAAGGAAGCCGCTTCCCGCCCGGTGATCCCTTGAATGATGACCTTCGTATTCCGGTCAGCCAGTATGGACATCGTCCCTTCTTCCTCTGCTCCCGCTCAGACTCTCGTCCTTTTCACCGCCATTCCGGCAGCCTCGTCGATGGAGACGGTACGGTCGCAGTACGGCACCCCGTACTTGGAGAGGATCTTGAAGCCTTCCTGCTCCCACGCTCCGGGAACACGAAACACGGCCACCGTCTCGGATGGCACCTTGCCCGCTTCCAGAATCCCCTTGACGACGCCGCGAGCGACCAGGTCGACCCTGGTGTTGCTCACCACATTCATGATGACCGCAATCTTCTCCACGCCGGGCTTGGAGAGAATGTGCTTGGTCAACTCCTGCACCTTGAAAACGGAGGGGTTGCCGCCGATCTCGCAGTAGTTGGCGGGCTTCCCGCCGTGCTGCTGCACCGCATCGAAAGCGGTGAGCGACGCGCCGCCACCGCCGATGATCAAGCCCAGCGTCCCCTCGAACTCGATCACGCGGCCAGCCACACCGCGGTGATCGAGCTGGTCGATTCGAGCGGCCTGCCTCTCGAACTCGGTGCTGCTTCGGCCTCCCTCGATCCGGTCGGCTTCTTCTTCCTTTTCCGCCAGATCCTTGTGTCGGAAGAGGCCGTCGTCGTCGATTTCGAGGTGGCAGTCGAGGGCGACGTACCTGCCGTCGCGCGTCAGTGCCAGTGGGTTGATCTCGGCAATGGTCGCGTCGTGGTCCAGAAAGATGTCGGTCAGCGTCGAGAGGATGCCGCCCAGGCCCAGAAGCGCTTTGCCCGAAACGCCGGCCTCCGCGATGATCTCCCGGGCGCGGTGCTGGGGAAGCCGCCCGCGAACCGAAAACGGCTCTCTCCGCACCTTCTCCGGATGACGGGCGGCGAGCTCCTCGATGTCGATACCGCCTTCCTGGGAGAAGACCGCCACCGGGTTCTTGCCCAGAGAATCATAGGTGATGGCCATGAAGAGCTCCTGGGCCACGTCAGCCTTCTCCTCCACGAGGAGCTTCTTCGGGAGGTAGTCCCTGATTCGGGTGGAGAGAAGTTCCCCGGCCTTTGCCTGGGCTTCCTCCTGGGACGCCACCTCGACGATGCCCCCGGCCTTCCCGCGACCTCCTAGGGGGATCTGAGCCTTCAGCACCACCGGGCCACCGATCTGAAGGCCCCGGCTCGAGGAGATCAGCTGTGCAGAGGGCACCGAGATCCCGTGTTTCTTCAGAATCTCCTTCGACTCGTACTCCAGCAGACGCATAGACCCTCCTAGCGAGATGATAAGCAACCCACCATTCTCGCGCCGGGGCCGGTCCGGGTTGACGGGAGCTCTGGTCGGAGTTCCTCTCTCTGTGTCGGGTTCCTTCGGCTGGCGTCCGGACGGCGGAAAATACTCCGACTCAGCGACTTCCGCGGAGCCGACGAGTCCCCAACGTCTATACTGGGCGGATGCCGACGGGGGCATCCAGAGCCCCTCTGGAAGAGACCGACGAACGGAGGGGCCATGTCGCTGTCGAAGCTGACGCAGCTCGAAGCCGATATGAAGAAGTGCTTCCGGTGTTCGCTCTGCAAGATGGTGCCATTGCCCACGGTTCTCGACTCGCGGTACTCGAACGGCTGTCCGGCCAATCGAGAGCTTCACTTCCACGGCTATTCCGGATCCGGCAAGAGCATTGCGTGCCTCTCCCTGATCGAAGGCCGCATCGAGGTCGACCAGGCGCTGGCGGAGATCGCATTCTCTTGCACGGCCTGCGGGCTCTGTGACGTCTCCTGCAAGTTCATCATGGAGGCGGAGCGCCACCAGATCAACATGGCGTTGCGCGAACACCTGGTCGACGAGGGATTCGGTCCCTCCAGCCACCGACAGATGATCGAGAATCTCGACGCGCATGGGCATCCCGATGGAACGCCCCGGGTTTCGGCTTCGAGCTGGGCCGAAGGTCTGGACGTGAAGGTGGCCCCGGCGGCATCGGCGCCCGTCCTCCTGTTTGCGGGCTGCGGTGTGAGACCAAAGTCCGATGCCTCTTCCGTCGTCCGGAAGCTGGCTCTTCTGATGTCTCGGGCGAGTGTGGATTTTGCCATCCTCGGAGACGCGGAAGACTGCTGCGGCATGCCGGCCTACTGGACCGGTCACCGTGACGTCTTCAGGAAGATCGCCGCCGACCGGGCGCAGCGTTTCGACGACCTGGGAGTCGAGACGATCGTGGCCGCGTCGGGCTCCTGCCTGGGGGCGATGCGCTCGAAGTATCCCGAATACGCCCGTCGGCCGCGGGCACAAGTGGTTCACGCGACGGAGCTCCTGGCACGACTGATCGAGGAAGGAAAGTTGCCGCTCCCCAGACCCGTGGGGCGCAGGGTCACCTATCACGATCCCTGCTACCTCGGTCGCCAGAGCGAGCCCCCGCTGGCCTGGGAGGGCGAGTACAGAAAGACGCACGGCTGCATGACCTACGCTGACCCGCCGCGGGAGATCAACCGGGGCACGCGCGGCGTCTTCGATCCGCCGCGGCGCATTCTGCGCACCATCCGAGGCCTCGACTTCGTCGAGATGGCCCGGATTCGGGAGTACTCCTTCTGCTGCGGGGGCGGAGGGGGCGTCCCCCAGGCCCATCCGGATCTGGCCCGCGCAACAGCCCTTCACCGGCTCGAAGAGGCGGCCGGCGTGGAGGCCGAGTGCCTGGTGACGGCCTGCCATCACTGCCGGGCGAATCTCACCGAGGCGCAGGGGGCCCCGCAGGACGGACTCCCCGTCGTCGACATCGTCGACCTTGTCTACGAGGCCTCGGGGATCGAGGGATGAGGTGAGCACAGTGGAAAGCGGAGAGATCGACGATCGCCTGCGCTCCGTTCTCGCGAGCGGCTCGCTGAGCCGGAGTCCCACGGAGATCGCCGCGTCCCGAGTGGAGAATCCGCTCGTCGAATCCGCTGTGGAACCGAGCTGCGTGCTGCGCCCGGCCGACGCGGAGGAGCTGCAGCAGCTGATGCGACTCGCCAACGAGCTCCGATCGAACCTGACGGTGGCCTCATCCACGGGCAAGCACTGCAAGGGCGGCGTCGCAGCGGACAGGCACAACATGCGGGTCGACCTCTCCTCATGGAAGGGGATCCCGTGGATCAACCGGCGCAATCGGGTCTGCCTGATCGAGCCCGGTGTCACCTATGGCGAGCTTCTACCGCTGCTCGAAGCACAGGGGATGACGGTTCCCATGCCACTCGCCCCGAGGAGCGGGAAGAGCATCCTCGCCGCGGTGATGGACCGCGAGCCCTCGATCTGGCCCAACCGGCAGTGGGACAGCGGCGACCCGGTGGCGAGCACGGAGTTCCTGTTCGGAAGTGGGGAGCGGTTTCGGACCGGCGCGGCTGGGGGGCCCGGAACTCTGGAGACTCAGCGCGCCGCGGGCGGAGCCCACAAGTCGCCGGCCGGGCCTTCACAGACGGACTTCCATCGCGTCGTGCAGGGCTCCCAGGGCACCATGGGCGTGGTGACGTGGATCGCGCTGCGCGCGGAGCTGCGTCCGCGGATCGAGCGCCCTTTTCTCCTGGGGGCGAACTCCTTGTCGGACCTCGTTCCCTACGTCTATGAAGTGCAGCGTCCCTGGCTCGGTGAGCACTCGTTCATCCTCGATCGCACCGCGGCAGCCTTGCTGCTGAGCGCAAGGGATGGCGATTCCTTCGCCGAGGCTCGCGATTCCCTTCCCGCCTACCTGTGTCTACAGAACGTGGCGGGGTTCGAGCGGCTGCCGGAGGAGCGGATCGAGTACCAGACCCGGGACATCGAGGAGATCGCCCGCAAGAACCGCCTGGACCCGGTCCCTGCCCTGGAGCGTGTCTCGGCGAGGAAGCTGCTCGAGACCGCGACCACTCCGGGTGCGGAGATCGACTGGCGTCACCACCACTCGGGCCACTGTCTCTCGATCTTCTTCCTGACCACCCTCGACAGGGTGCCCGAATTGAGCGGCCTCTTCGGGAATCTGGCCCGGAGCGAAGGCCTCGGCGAGGAGCGCTTCGGCTGCTACGTCCAGCCCGTCGTCCAGAACCACGCCTGCCACGTGGAGCTGCTCGCGCCCTTCGACCCGGAGCAGCCCGCCGAGGTGGATCGCATGCGCAAGCTGGAGACAGTTGCGGTGGGGAAGCTCGCGGCGGCCGGCGCCTTCTTCAGCCGGCCTTACGGGTCGGCGGCACCGACGGTGTTCCATCGGAATCCGGCCAGCTACGAGGTGCTCAAGAAGGTGAAGGAAATCTTCGACCCGAACAGGATCTTGAACGATGGGAAGTGGGGCCTTTGAGCTCCTGGCTCGCAGCGCGTCGGGGATGAGGAGGCGGAGCGGTAGCCTTCGCGACCGCTTCACGAGGGAATGACGGGATGATCGGACAAGACGAGGTCGCGGCCCTACAGGAGATCGTCGGTTCCCGCTGGGTGTCCACCGAGCCCTGCATGATGGACACCTACTCCTTCTACATGAATCCGGAGACGCTGGTAAGAGACGGTGGACGCTGGACGCCCCGCCCCGTCGCGGTAGTGCTTCCCGAGACGACGGAGCAGGTGAGCGAGATCCTTCGCCTCTGTAATCGCACCGATCTGATGGCGAAGCCGCTTTCCACCGGATTCCACGCGGTCTGCGCTGCTTCCCGGGATCGGGTGGTCGTCCTCGATCTCAAGCGCATGAACAAGATCATCGACATCGACGTCGAGAACCAGATCGCTGTGATCGAGCCCTACGTGCGCGCCATCGATCTGCAATCGGAGCTCTTCAAGCACGGGCTCACCGTTCACGTGATCTCCGCCGGCTCCAACCACTCGACCCTGGCCTCGACCACCGCGGCGTGGGGCTACGGTGCCACCGGCCCCTCCTCGAGCTACAGCGGCCGCAACCTCCTGGGCGTCGAGTGGGTGCTTCCGAGCGGCGAGATCCTGACCCTGGGAAGCGGCGGTGCCGGGAGCGGCTGGTTCACGGCGGACGGGCCGGGACCCTCGCTCCGGGGAATCATGCGGGGATTTCAGGGGAGCTTCGGCGGACTGGGCGTCTTTACCAAGTGCGCCGTCAAGCTCTACAAGTGGGAGGGGCCCGACAAGTGGACCGTGGAGGGCGCATCGCCGGTCTACGTGCTCGACGAGCTGCCGCCGCGGATGGCGATGAACGTGCTCGCCTTTCCCACCAAACAGGCGATGAAGGATGCGGGCTACAAGCTGGGCGAGGCCGAGATCGAGTTCGCGAACTTCCGCACGCCCATGTTCTTCACGGCGCTGGGCATGACCGAGAACAACCAGGAACTCAAGGTGGCGCTGGAGAGCGGCATCTTCCAGAAAGTCCATGAACTACACCGTGGTCAGCGCCGTGGTGGCGCGTACGGATGGCGAGTTCGCCTGGAAGATGCGTGTGCTGAAGGAGATTCTTCGCGAGACCGGCGGTGTGCGCGTGGCGATGAACCTCGAGGTCACGCCGAAGGCACTCAAGATCGCCGGGGCGCTGCTCCGGCGGGTAAAGGATCCCCTGGCGCCCCTGCGCCGCTTTCCCATCCTGCAGGATCTCGTTCACGCGCTGCCCCTGGGCAAGAAGCAGAAGCTCGAACAGGACTCCAGGCTGTTCTGGCTGCTGGTCCGGAATGCCGTCAACACCCAGGCGACCTTCCGTCCCTCGCAGGGCATGTCCACCGTGATGGGGGCCTTCGACACCTGGGATCTCGGCGTCGCCCAGTCGGACTGGATCGCCGCGGAGAAGCAGAAGTACATCGCCGAAGGCGTTCTCCTCGACGACGGCGGGGACCTGGGATGCGGGGGCACCTTCGAGAACGGCCACCTCGGCTACCTGGAGGGCATCTACCTCTACGATCCCAGCGATCCCAGGGCTCTGATCGCCTCCGGAGAGCTGATCGAGGCGGGGTCCGACGCCGCCATCGAGAAGTCCCTGGGGATTCCGATCGCCGGATTCGGCTCCGAGATGAACCAGCGCTTCGCGCCGCACTGCGGCGACTACCCGCGCTGGATGAGGAGGATCAAGCGGGCGCTGGATCCCAACACCGCCTCCGATCCGCTCTTCTACGCCGAGCCCGAAACGGAGGACTAGGACGGCGTCGGCGCCCTACGTGATCGGCTTGAAGGCGACGAGCTCGTGAAGGGTCCTGCCCTGTTCCTTGCGAGGGTCGCCCCCGACCATCAGCTCGATCTCGAAGTCGGAGAGTAGCCGGAAGTAGCCCGGCTTGAGACGCAAGAGATACTTGGCCACGAATCTCAGCAGGGGCGGGAAGTTCTCGAGCAGGTCCTCCGCCTCCAGGACTCTCCTCACGTTCATGCTCAGATCGAGCTCGCCGGGAGCCCTGAGCTTCAGCGACTTCGGGTACGAGTGACTCGGACGGTCATCGTATTCGAAGCCCTCCGGCGTGAAATCGAACTCCCCGGTGCTTAGGACGACTTCCTCGTTCCTCGCTGCCATCAGCACCTTGACGGCGTGGCGGTCCACCTTCTTGTTGCACTGAATGAACGCGTAACACACCGTCAGCGTCTCGGAGTAGATCCTGCCCCACATCCAGTACTCGATGATTCTCGGAAACTGGAAGTTCAGCCAATTGTGATCGTGGTAGCCCACGCCTCTCGCTTCGATGCACTCATCGCCCACGCGAACCGTTCCCTCGACCCTGGCCCTGGGGAAGGGCACGACCCATGCGAAGTAACCCATGTCTCCGAAGTGCGAGTATCCGTCTCCGGGCTTCCAGCCGTGGACCTCACTCGTATAGGTGAGATCGAAGTGCAGATCGTCTTCGTCGACGTGGATCTCGTAGACGGGAAGCTCACCCCGCGAATAGTCGACCCTCAGATAGTTGTCGCCCACCCTGACGTCGGGTTTCTCTCGCGACGCGCTGAAGCGGGAACGATCGTACTCGATGAACCGCTGCGTCTTCTCCCCGTTCGGACGTACGACTACGAGCTCGACTCCAGTTTTTCCAGCGATGCCCGGATTCGGATTCGAAGCATGGAAGAAGACCACGACCGTATAGTCGCCTTCGAGGCGCGCGTCGAAGTACCACCACTCGTACATTCCCTTTCGACCCAGGTCGATGTGAAGGGCATCATCTTCGGGTGTCACTTCCGAGATTGCACCGTCTTTTCTGCCCGGACCGGTCCAGCCCTCTTTCACCTTCGAGCTCGGTCTTGTCTGGTCTGTCAACTCTCCGTCACCTCCACTTGGACCGTGGGAGACACATCGTACACCGGATCGGTGGGCCGTCAGCGACTCCTGGGTCAGCCCGACCGGCTCTCGCTCCCGGTGAAGCTCTTCCCCTCGGCGGCCAGCTGCTCGAGCAGGGCGGCGGGCTTCCAGTGATCGCCGTGCTCCGCCCTGAATTCCTGCATGGTCGCCACGATGCTGTCGAGTCCGATCGAGTCCGCCCAGTACATCGGGCCGCCGCGGTACTTGGGCCAGCCATAGCCGTTGCACCAGACCACGTCGATATCGCTGGCGCGAATGGCGATGCCCTCTTCGAGGATCCTGGCCCCCTCGTTGACCATCGGGTACTGGCAGCGCTTCAGGATCTCATCATCACTGATCTCCCGCCGGGCGATCCCCATCTTCTCGGAGTACTCGATCACCAGCTTCTCGACCTCCGCGTTGGGCGTCCGGCCGCGCGTCTCGGGGTCGTAGTCGTAGAAGCCCTTCCCGGTCTTCTGACCTCGGCGTCCCATCTCGCACAAGCGGTCGCGCAGCGTCTCGCTCCTGGACCTCGCTGGGTCCCATCCGATGTCCAACCCGGCGAGGTCTGCCATGGCGAAGGGGCCCATCGGCAAGCCGAAGTCGAACAGCACGCGGTCCACGTCCCAGGGCATCGCGCCCTCGAAGATCAGCTTGTTCGCCTCGACCGTGCGCCCGGCGAGCAGGCGATTGCCGACGAATCCACGGCACACGCCGACCAGCACAGGGATCTTGTCGATCCGCCGGGCCATCGCCATCGAGGTGGCGATCAGCGTCTTGGACGTCTTTTCACCGCGCACGATCTCCAGCAGCCTCATGATGTTGGCAGGACTGAAGAAGTGGAGACCGATCACGCTCTCGGGGCGTTGCGTCGCCGAGGCGATCTCGTTCAGATTCAGGGCGGAGGTGTTGCTGGCCAGAATCGCATCGTCCCTGCAGATCCTGTCCAGGTCTTCGAAGACGCGCTTCTTGAGATCCATGTTCTCGTAGACCGCCTCGATCACGAGATCACAGTCGGCGAATTCCTCCATGTCGAGGCTGCCGGTCAGCAGGGCCATGCGGTCCTCGACGTCCCCCTGGCCGATGCGCCCCCGCGATGCCGTGCGCTCGTAGTTCTTGCGCACCACACCCAGGCCGCGATCCAGCGCCTCCTGCTTCACCTCCACGAGCGTGACGGGAATGCCCGCGTTGGCGAAATTCATCGAGATGCCGCCGCCCATGGTGCCGGCGCCCAGCATTCCCACCTTTCGAATCTCGAGCTGCAGCGTATCCGGCGGAACGTCCGGAATCTTGTTCGCCTGGCGCTCCGCGAAGAAGTAGTAGCGCTGTGCAGCGGACTGCTCACTCGACACTGCCTTGACGAACAGCTCGCGCTCCTTCTGGGTGCCCTCGTCGAAGGGCAAGTTGACGGCCGCCTCGACGGCCTGCACGCAGTACTCGGGCGCCTCGAAGCCTCGTGTCCTGCGGGCGATGCTCTTGCGGAAGTTCGCGAAGATCTCCGGCTTGCCCTTGGCGGCCTCGATCTTCTGGTTCCGATCTCGAATCTTCTGGAAGGGTCGGCTCTCGGCCAGGATTTTTTCCGCGAACGCGACTCCGGCGGTCTGGAGATCACCCTCCACGATCTCGTCGATCAAGCCACTGGCCAGCGCCTCGTCAGCGCCGATCCGATCGCCCGAGGTGATCATCTGCAGCGCCTTCTCCACGCCCACGATGCGCGGCAGGCGCTGCGTGCCGCCCGAACCCGGCACGATCCCCAGCAGGACCTCCGGCAGGCCAAAGCTGGTCGATGCGAGCGCCACGCGGAAATGACAGGCCATCGCCAGCTCCAGGCCCCCACCCAGCACCGTGCCGTGGGTGGCGGCGATCAGCGGTTTGGAGGCGGCCTCGATGCTGGTGGCGGGATGTCCACCTTCCCTGGGCTTGCCGAACTCCCGGATGTCGGCACCTGCGATGAACGTGCGACCCTCGCAGACGATCACGATCGCCTTGACTCCCGGGTCCGCGTCGGCCCTCTCGATCCCCTCGCAGAGGCCGTCCCGGACTCCACGGCTCAGGGCATTGACCGGCGGATTATCGACGATCAGGACTGCGATCTCGCCGTGTTGCTCCAGGGTTACCATGTCGGTGAGTTTCGCCATCTATGATCCCCTCTCCTCGATTGTCGGCGCCGCGCAGTGTACCACCTGCGGCGCAGGATTTGACATCTCGTCGGGCACCGTGGTAGTTGGTCAGGTGAGGTGACGAAGCCATCCCGGCCCACTGCAGCAGGAAGAGAAGAACCGTGAATACCTATCTGAAGGACGAGGCGCTGAGAGAACGGGCCCGCCGTGTGATCCCCGGCGGCATGTACGGTCACCAGTCGGCCGCGCGGCTGCCAGAGGGCTTTCCGCAGTTCTTCACCCGGGGTGAGGGCAGCCACGTCTGGGACGCCGACGGCAACGAGTACATCGACTTCATGTGCGCGTACGGGCCGATCGTGCTCGGTCACCGTCACCCGGCGGTCGAGCAGGCCGCTGCCGAGCAGCGCGCCCGGGGGGATTGCTTCAGCGCCCCGACGGATCGGATCGTCGAGCTCGCCGAGCTCCTGACCGATCTGACGCCACACGCGGACTGGACCCTGTTCGCCAAGAACGGCACCGACGCGACCGTCTACGCCCTGGCCGTGGCGCGGGCCCACACGGGAAGGCGCGTGGTGCTGAGGGCCGGAGATGCCTACCACGGCTGGGCCCCGGTGTGGCAGGCAGAAGACCGCCCCGGCATGCTGGCAGAGGATACCGCCCATCAGTTCAGCTACGTCTACAACGATCTCGAGAGCGTCCGAGCCGCGGCCGAGCAGGCTGGCAACGACCTCGCCGCGATCCTGGTCTCGGCCTTCAAGCACGACGTGGGCCGCGATCAGGAGCTGCCGGATCCCGGCTTTGCGAAGGGAGTCCGCGAGATCTGCGACGCCGCCGGCGCCGTTCTGATTCTCGACGACGTCCGGGCCGGCTTCCGCCTTCACCTTGGCGGCAGCTGGGCGCCGCTCGGCATCGAGCCGGACATCTCGGCCTACAGCAAGGCGATCGCCAACGGCTACGCCCTGGCCGCGGCGGCGGGAAACGACAGGCTACGCGACGCCGCCGCCAGCATCTTCGCCACCGGCTCGTTCTGGTTCGCGGGGGTGGCGATGGCGGCGTCCATCGCCACGCTCACGACACTGCAGACGAGCGATGCCCTGCCGCATATGGAGAAGGTCGGCGCGCTGCTGCGGGATGGTCTGTGCGAGCAGGCGCGCTCCCACGGGGTCGGCATCCGCTACACCGGTCCGGTCCAGATGCCCTACCTCATCTTCGAAGGAGACGAGCCGGCCCGCTTCAAGATCCGCCGCGCCAAGCTCTTCGCGGGAGAGGCAGCCAAGCGGGGTGTGTATCTGCACCCCTCCCACAACTGGTTCCTGTGCGCGGCGCACAGCGAAGACGACATCGGCCGGGCCCTGGAGATCACCGACGTGGCCTTCGCGAAGGTACGTGCCACCTTCGGCGGGAGTTAGCCTGCTTGTTCTCACCGGGTCGCCGCGATCCGCAACTCGGAGCGTGAGGAGAACCGAAGATGAGTGAGACACGGATGCTTTTCGAACCGATCCAGATCAAGAACATGCGGCTCAAGAACCGGCTGGGATTTGCACCGTTTCTCAACATGCCGGGGGTCTTCACGGAGTTCGCAATCACCGACGAGACCATCCGCTGGTTCGAAGAGAGAGCCCGAGGAGGTACCGCGCTCATCATGACCGGGGGCCTGATGCCGATGATCATCGGAATACCCGGCTTCAAGGAAGGCATTGGGCGGCTGGCCGAGGTGATTCACTCCTACGACGCGAAGCTGGGTGTGCAACTCGTGGCGGGCGGACCGATGACCGGCCGGGGACCTTCGCTTCCTCCCTTCCCCGACGAGCGCGGACCGACTCAGACGCTGATGGACGTGGTCAAGATGGCGCCAGGACTGCTTCCCCCCACACCTCCGACCCCGGAGGCGATCAGCGTCGGGGAGATCATGCTGCACGAGCAGGCCTTTGCCGACACCGCCGCGGGACTCAAGGAGGTTGGAGTCGACTGCGTCGAGCTCCACTGCGCGCACGGGGGAGCCACGCTCTGCTGCTCCTTCATCTCACCCTACTACAACAAGCGCGAGGACGAGTACGGGGGGAGCTGGGAAAACAGGCTGCGCTTCCCCGTCGAGACGATCCAGAAGATGAGGGAGGCGGTCGGAGAGGACTACCCATTGCTGGTCAGGATCAGCGCGGACGAGTTGCTGGGAGATAGGGGCATCACCCTGGCGGACACCACGGAGCACATCGTCCCGGCGCTGGAGAAGGCTGGCGTGGACTGCATCGACGTCTCGCAGGGTTGCATTCTGCGGTCACCGGAGGGGATCGAGATCCCCCTCTACTATCCTCAAGGCTGCTATATCCACCACGCCGAAGCCGTGAAGAAGGCGACCCGGCTCCCGGTCATCGGTGTCGGAAGGATCGTCGACCTGGAGATGGCCGAGCAATTTCTGCAGGAGGGGAAGGCCGACCTGATCTACCTGGGCAGGCAGATCACTTCGGATCCGGAGACCCCGAAGAAGTACCTGGAGGGTCGGCCGGAAGACATCCGCAAGTGCATCGCATGCGTGGAGGCCTGCGGCACGCCCTGCTCCATCAACTACGACATGGCGCCTGGTGCGATCCCGCTGACACCCGCCGAACCGTCGAGGAACATCCTCGTGATCGGTGGAGGCGTGGCAGGGATGGAGGCGGCCAGAGTGTGCACGCTGCGCGGCCACCGAGTCACTCTGCTCGAGCAGAACGGTGAACTCGGGGGCATGGTAGCCGCCCTGGCGCTCGACCCCATGACCCGTGAGTTCGGAAACTTCATCGACTACCTCACCGTTCAGATGGACAAGCTCGGCGTGGACGTCCGGCTCTCCACCAGGGCCGACACAGCTGTGGTGGAGAAGCTGAGACCTGACGCCGTCATCGTGGCTACCGGCTCCTCCATGACCATTCCGCCGCTGGCAAAAGGCAGGTCGGGCGTGATGGACCACATCGAGGCGCTGAGGAGAAGGACGGAGATCGGCAAGCGGGTTGTCGTCTGGGGCTTCTCTTACGGCGCGGAGCTAGCGCTCTCCCTCGCCGGAGAAGGCAAGGAGGTAACCCTGATCGGTGAGGGCGGCGAGAACGGCCTGGGCAGTCACGCGTCGAATTTCAGGAAGTGGTGGGTGCTGAGGAAGCTCGCCGACATCAACCCCGCCAGGGGGACTCCCGAGGCTGTGAAGGTCGACAATCCCAAGGTCCTGACCCGGGTGAAGGTACAAGAGATCAGCGACGACGGAATCCGGATCGCGAACAGGGACGGCGAAGAGAGCGTCCTCGCCTACGACACGCTGATCGTCTCGCGAGGGCGTAGACGCAACAACGCCCTGACAAGACCGCTCGAGGCCCGGCTGCCGGAAGTCCACGAGATTGGCGACTGTGCCGCCCCCGCCGAGATCCTGAGGGCGGTCACCAGCGCGAACGAGGTAGCGCGAAAAATCTGATCAAGGCACGAAGTCGCGCGCCGTCAGTCGATGATCGCCGAGGAGATGATCGACTGGAGCTGGCCGCGGAAGTTGAAGGTGTTCGAAGGCATCAGCTGGGTCAGGAAGATTGCAATCAACTCCTCGGACGGGTCGATCCAGAAGATGGTGCTGGCCGCCCCGCCCCAGGCGTACTCGCCGACGGATCCGATGACGCCGGACCGGACCGGGTCGAGCCTCACCGAGAAGCCCAGACCGAACCCCGTGCCCTCGTAGGGCGTCTCGCTGAAGGCCCCGACGGAGAGGTCGGTGAGGTCCTTGCCGTCGGGGAGGTGGTTGCGCGTCATGAACTCGATCGTCCGGGGGCCGAGCAGGCGCACGCCGTCGAGCTCACCGCCGGCGAGAAGCATGCGGCAGAAGCGCAGGTAGTCCGCGGCGGTGGAGACCAGACCCCCACCTCCGGAGAAGAGCTTCGGGGGGGCGAGGTAAGGGCTGGTCCGCGGATCGTCCTGGAGGCGAAGCTTCTTGCCGGGACCGCGGTCGTAACAGGCTGCGAAGCGGTCGACCTGCTCGGGCGGCACGTGGAAGGCCGTGTCGCCCATGCCGAGGGGCTCGAAGATGTGGCGACGCAGGTACTGGTCGAGAGGCTCGCCGGAGAGAACCTCCACCAGGTAGCCGAGAACGTCGGTGGATACGGAGTAGTTCCAGGCCGTCCCCGGGGAGAACTCGAGCGGCAGCGTCGCGAGCACCTGGACCATCTCGTGCAGCGTTCCATCGAACGGCCTTTCGTTGGAGCCGATCCCCAGCTTGCGGTACGCCGCGTCGACGTTGGTGCGCTCCATGAATCCATAGGTGAGGCCCGACATGTGCGTCAGCAGATCGCGAACGGTCATCGGGCGCTCACAGGGCGCGGTGAGGAAGGCCGGGTGGTTTCCCACCTGGTAGACGCGCAGGTTTCGCCAGGCGGGGACGGGGATCAGCTTGTGGACCGGGTCGTCGAGCTGGAAGTGGCCGTGCTCGTGGAGCATCATCAGCGCGACCGAGGTGATCGGCTTGGTCATCGAGTAGATGCGGAAGATCGTGTCCTCGGTCATCGGCGTGCCGCGCTCGCGGTCCATCAGGCCGAGGGGCGAGAGGTAGGCGATCTCTCCGCGGCGGGCGACGAGCGTGAGACCACCCGCGATCTTTCCGGGATCGATGTAGCGGCTCTTCAGGTGCGCATCGATGCGCGCCAGGCGCTCGCTGGAGAGTCCGAGGGCTTCGGGGCGGGTGGACATGGGAATGCTCCTGATGGCTCCGGGTGGCTGGGACTCGATCATATCACTGTTGAGTTACCATGGAAGGTCACGAAGAAAGAGGGATGGCAATGGCTTCCAACGGACATGACGAGACCTGGGATTTCATCATCGTCGGTGGCGGCTCAGCCGGCTGTGTCCTGGCCAATCGGCTCTCGGCGAATCCAGACACCAGGGTCCTGTTGCTGGAGGCCGGTGGGTCCGACCGATCCCTGTTCATCGCCGTACCGGTTCTCGTCCTCCTGGCGATCACGAAATACAACTGGAAATACCTCGCCGAGCCGGATGAATCGCGACACGGCTTGAGAGACATCTGGCATGGTGGCAAGGTGCTTGGAGGTGGGAGCTCGATCAGCGGGATGATCTACGTCCGCGGCCACCGCTACGACTACGACCACTGGTCGGAGCTGGGCTGTGACGGATGGGACTACGAAAGCCTCCTACCCCATTTCAAGCAGATCGAAACATACGAGCGGGGTGCGAGTCCATATCGTGGAGGAGACGGCCCACTGCGCTCGTCCAACATCCGGCTGACACATCCGACGATGGACGCTTTCATGGATGCCGCCCAGCAGGCGGGAATACCTTCAAACCCGGATTACAACGGAGAGAGTCAGGAGGGGGTCGCTCACGCTCAGGCGTATCAGAGGAACGGCTTCCGTCACAACAACGGAAGGGCCTTCATTCGCCCCGTCAGGCACCGGAAGAACCTGACCATCGTGCTCAACGCATTGGCTACGCGGGTTTTCTTTGACGGGACGCGGGCTGCGGGCGTGGAGTACAGGCAAAGAGGGCGAACCCTCCAGGCACATTGCCGCAGGGAGGTCGTCCTGAGCGCAGGTGCCATTGCCTCCCCCAAGATTCTGATGCTTTCCGGAATCGGGCCCGAGGCCGAGCTGCGCCGCCACGGCATCGACGTGATCTCCAACAGCCCTGATGTGGGTCAGAATCTACAAGAGCATCCCGTGATCACCCTTTCGTGGGGCGTGAACGTACCGACCATCAATAGCGACCTCTTCTCCGTCAGGAGCGTGAAGCACGGCCTGGACTACCTGCTGTTTCGGCGTGGGCCCTTCTCCGCCTGCACGGCCCACACACAGGCCTTCTTGAAAAACCAGCTCGGGGGGGATCACGGATGGACGGATCTTCAGCTGATCTTTCAGGCCCTGTCCTACGTCCCTCGGATCGACGAGAAGACGGGAATGAGGACGTTCCGCCTCTCCAGCAGGCCGGGAGTCAACGCCTCTGTCATCGCCCTTCACCCGGAGTACAGGGGCTCGATCGGCCTGCGTTCCGCCAGTCCTGAGGATCCGCCCGTCATACGCCATCAACTCGTCGGTTCGGACTACGAGATGAAGCAGTTGATCGCGGGCGCCCGAAAGGTCAGAGAGATCTTCTCGCAACAGGCGCTGAGACCCTTCCTGACCCAGGAATTCGCACCCGGACAAGAGATCGACTCCGACCAGGATCTCGAGGCCTACGTACGAAGAACCGCATGGAGAGGGGATCACCCCACCTGTACCTGCAGAATGGGAGGTGACGACCTCTCCGTGCTCGATCCGGGTCTGCGGGTCCGAGGCATGACGGGCCTGCGGGTGGCGGACGCCTCGATCATGCCAACTCTCGTGTCTGGCAACACGAACGTACCCAGCACGATGATTGGCGAGAAGGCCTCGGCGATGATTCTCGAAGAGCACGCCTAGCGTTTCGAAGATCGTCGCTCTTCTCGAGGAACGCGCAGATGGATGCTCCCTCAGACCCCCGTCTTGAGGGTGATCCCGCCGTCGACCTTGATCTCCTCGCCGGTGATGTTCGCCGCATCGTTGCTGGCCAGGAAGAGCACCACCTTCCCGATGTCCTCCGGTGTCTGCTCGCAGCCGAGGGGTGTCCGCTCCTTGACGATGGAAAGGAAGATGTCGCGCGGCTCCATGTCCTTCAACTCGGGCACGGTGAGCTTCATCATGGTGGAGAGCGTTTCCCAGGCGCGCGTCCAGAGCAGCCCTGGGCAGATCGCGTTCACCCGGATGCCGTAGGGTGCGAGCTCGAGCGCCAGGGTGCGGGTCAGGTGGATCACTCCGGCCTTCGCTGCGCCATAGGCCGCGAGCTGCGGCGACGGGGTGAGGCCCGCGATCGAGGCGATGTTGATGATCGACCCGCCTCCGCCAGCCTTCAGGTGCGGAATCGCCGCCTTGGTGGCGGTGAAAGTGGTGTGGAGGTTGTTCGCCACTTGCCCCTCCCACCACGCCTGGGTCTGGTTCTCGAAACCCGGCCCGCCGATCTGCGAGATATCCTCCCGGCCCGTAGTCGCGCCCGCGTTGTTCACCAGGATGTCGAGTCCGCCGAGCTCGTGCACCACGCGCTCGGTAGCCTGGGTAACCTCCGTCTCCCGCGACACGTCCGCCGCGAGTCCAAGCGCCCCCCCGCCGAGGCTCGCCGCCGCCTCTTCCGCGGCCGCTCCGTCGATGTCCACGATGCCGACCTTCGCGCCTTCCGTGGAGAGACAGCGGGCGATCGCCGCCCCGATTCCCCGCGCGCCTCCCGTCACCATCGCCACCTTGCCCTCGAGTCGCATATCTCATCCTCCTGAGGTCTTTTCGCCAGCTCCTCTCGTCCACCGAGATGGACCGGGTTCAGCCACGCGTGCGGAAGGCCGGTGCGATCTCCGCGATGAAGCGGTCGAGGATCGGGAGCTTCATCTCGGTCGGCCCCAGATTGAAATCCGGCACCACCAGCTCATCGACACCCGCCTCCGCGTAGGTCTTCACGATCTCGGTGATCTCCTCGACATTGCCGGCGATGATAGGACGTCCGGCGGATCCGCTGCGGATCTTCTCGATGAAGTCACTGTCGTCGGAGAGAAAGAGCATTGCGACCGCGGAGCGCTGGATCTCGCTCGGGTCGCGTCCGACCTCCTTGCAGTGCGCATCGAGGATCTTCATCTTGTGGCGCAAGGTCTCGACATCGCCCCAGACGTTCCACTCGTTCGCGTAGCGCGCGGCGATGCGCATCGTGACCTTCTCCCCGCCGCCGCCGATCAGCAGCGGAACGGGGTTCTGGACCGGCTTCGGCTCGAGCGGCGCCTCTTCGAGCTGGTAGAACTCGCCCTCGAAGCGGGTCTTCTCGTTCGCGAACAGACCCTGGATGACCTGGCACGCCTCTTCCATGCGGCGCAGGCGCCCGCCCATCGTGTGGAAGGGGATCCCGTAGGCGCGATGCTCATTCTCCTGCCAGCCAGCACCCAGTCCGAGCACGAGCCGGCCCCCGCTGATGTGGTCGACAGTGGCCGCCATCTTGGCCAGCACCGCGGGATGGCGATAGGTGTTTCCGGTGACCAGCGGACCGATCTGGACCCGGGGGACCGAGGCGGCGAGGGCCGCGATGGTCGTCCACGCCTCGCTCCAGGGCGCGCTGGTGTCCGGTCCGTTCGGCATGAAGTGGTCGGCGAAGTAGATTCGGTCCCACCCCGTGGCCTCCGCGTGCGTAGCGATCTCGAGAAGCGTCTTCCATGACTGCTCGCCGGGCCAGAAGCTGAAGCGCATGGGTGTCCTCCCGTTTACCCAACCATTCTATCGTGAGCCGGGTATGATGTCCGCAGAGGGCGAAGGAGCATGTTGTGAAAGATTTCGGCGGTAAGCTGGCCGTAGTGACGGGTGCTGGTACGGGAATCGGCAGGGAGCTGGCGAGACAGCTCGTTGCCGAGGGATGCGGTGTGGCGGCCTGCGACATCATTGAAGAGAACCTCGCAGAAACGCTTTCGCTCTGTCAGGCTGAAGCAGCACGGGGAGCCGTGGTGACGGCTCATCGATGCGATGTGGCCAACGAAGAGGAGGTTCGGAGATTCCGGGAAGAGGTAGAGGAGCAGCACCAGACCGCTCATATCAATCTGCTCTTCAACAACGCGGGGATCGGGGGTGGTGGCAGCTTCGTCGAGGCTCCACGTGAGGAATGGGATCGTACCTTCAACATCTGCTGGAACGGCGTCTACTACTGCGCCCGAGCCTTCCTGCCAATGCTGTTGAAGAGCAGTGAAGGGCACATCGTCAACACCAGCAGCGTCAACGGATTCAGGGCAACCCTGGCCGACGATATTCCCCACAGCGCGTACAGTGCCGCCAAGTTTGCCGTCAAGGGATTTTCCGAAGCGCTCATCAATGATTTTCGATTCAACGCTCCTCATCTCAAGGTCTCGGTCGTGATGCCGGGTCACGTGGGCTCGGAGATCGCGGTCAATACGGGTCGGGTGCTGGGCCACCCGGAGCCGAAGGACTGGACCGATGAACAGGTCGAGAACCAGCGAAGAGCCTGGCGTAGACGGGGCGTCGAGAGTGCCGACCTGGACAACGATCAGATCCGCAACGCAGTGCAACAGAACCTGACCGCTTTCCGCGAGACGGCGCCACTGACACCCGCACAAGCCGCGACCATCATCCTCGACGGTGTAAGAGAGGATCGCTGGCGTATTCTGGTAGGGAAGGATGCCGCAGCCATCGACCGTGCGGTACGCAAGGCACCAGAGAGAACATACGACCCCGATTTCGGAAAGCTGGTCGAGGCCGCGTGGGAACAGCAGGATTAGCAGCGCGGAAGTTCAGCAGAGACCCGCTAACGCAGCGGTGAGAAGGGCAGCGCAATCACTCGGGTCAAACGTTCCTTCGGCGCCAACTCGCGGACCTGTCTGAAGAACTGCTTGGTCCCGTCGTCGGGCGGCTGATAGGCTTCCTGGACGGGTGGCGATTTCCAGATGTCTATGACCTCGTTGGGATTCCCGCCGATGGGTCGCCAGCTCGCCACGATGGGAAGGCTCTGATGCGCCAGGGCCAGGCCCGCCACGAACTGAGACATCTTGTCGGCGCCGACCTCCAGGATCGCCAGCAAGTAGCTTCCGTTTGGCGATTGCTGACTCTCCGCTGCTGCCTGATGCAGCAGCTCGGCCGGTACCGGGCCCAGTGGCTCCAGCAACCTCGAGCGTCTCACCGGCGCCAGCTCCTCGAGACCGGCCGTGTACTCCCCCCAGGCCTTGTCCTGGCTGGAGGCGATACGAAAAGCCTTCAGCGCCTCCATATCGTCGAATTCCAGCACCTGTGTCGCCTGGCAGACCCACTCGTCGCTGCTGGTCCACGCTGCCACCAGACGCGCCCCTACGCGAGGACACAACGGAAGCAGATGCTGTCGCGCGAATTCAACGAACTCATCCAGAGCCTCCGGGCTGGCGTGTTTCGGATTGAGGGTCTCTTCCAAATAGATCATCGCCTTGGCTCAGTCTCCCTATCTGTTTCCAGCATGTTTCAGAGCGGCCGTCCACCGGTGTGGAGACCCGGAGGCGTTCAAGTGCCGAAAGGAGTGAGCTGCCCAAGATCGGCCAGCTGAATCTTCACCTCGTATCGGTCCAGCTCTTTCTGGATCGCCTTCACGGTCCGATCGGCCAGGGGAACGCCCGATTTGAGGACCGCCTTTTCGTGCCGGAATTCCTTTTCTCCCGGATAGAGAACTTCGTTGCCTTCCTCGACCGGCGTGTTTTTCAGGTAGGCAATCATGCTCTCCAGCTCGGACTTGAACAGCGGCAGCTCCCTGAATTTCTGTACCTCGATCACGATCATCAGCGTGCAATTGTTGAACGGCGCCTTGTCGTCCCCTCCGGCGTACCCTCCCCCGGTCAGCAGTCCGGCCAGGACTTCCACCAGGAAGTTGAGCAGGTATCCCTTGTAGCCCTGGGCGCCGCCCAGGGGCAGGAGCGCACCGCCTTCGTAGAAATCGGCCGGATTCGTGGTCGGTTTCCCCTCCTTGTCGAGCAGGGACTTTTCGGGCGCGGAGGTCCCCGCGGCCATCATGACCCGCAGCTTGCCCTCCGCAAAGACACTGGTGGCCAGGTCCATCACCACCGGGTAATCCCGGTCGCTGGGGATACCCAGGGCCATGGGATTGGTGGCCATCCGCCGCGCAAGCCCTTCGAAAGGCGCCACCAGCGAAGACACACCACCGCAAGAGGTGAATACCAGGGCCAGGCAGTCGGCGCTGGAGGCGGAGTTGGCGTAATCCGCCAGCCGGCCGATATGCGCCAGGTTGGTGACACCCACGCCGGCGATGCCGTGCTCGAGGGCCTTCTCGATGGCCACCGTCATCGCTCTTTCAGCACCGACCTGACCGTAGCACCGGTTGCCGTTGATCAGGGCCGTGGGACCGTGATCGTGGAGGAATTCCGGTGTCACACCAGGCTTGATCCAATCGTGCCGGACCATCGCCATGTACATGGGGACACGGATGATTCCGTGGGACGGATGGCCGGAAAGATCCGCCTTCAGGAGCCTGGTCGATACGAGGTTCGCCTCGGCTTCCGGTGAACCAGAGGCGCGGCAGACTTGAAAAGCGGTCCGGCTCAGATCGTCGGGCTGGAAATAGTAGGTATCGCTCATGGTTTGCGGAAAAGCGAGATCGGAATCCGACTCGGGTCCGGCACCCGGGATTCGGTCAGATCCCGTGGGGACGATAGCCTTCGCCGAGCTTCGATGCCCACGAGGGACCGATAGTCGCGTACAATGCCGGCCTGGAAAATCCTCGAACAGACCGAAGGAGAGGGGAAATGCCCTACCGAGAGCTCGATCTGAATTTGACCGCTGAGCAGACGGAAATGCGTGATCTCGTCAAGAGATTCGGCTCCGAGGTCCTGCGCCCCATCGGAATCGAGCTGGACGACATGCACGATCCTGCCGAGGTGATCGCAGAAGGGTCTCCCCTGTGGAGCGCATTCAGGCAATACCGTGAGCTCGGCTTTCACAAGCGGGCACTACCGAAGGCGGTGGGTGGCATGGCCGAAGATATGGACCCCATGTCCGGGATACTGATCGCCGAGGAGATGGGCTACGCCGATGCCGGGCTGGCCATCAGCCTGGGAGTGGCCAGCATGCCCTTCGCGGCCTGCGCGTTTTCGCCAGACCCTGCGCTGCAGGATCTGGCGCGCGCGTTCTGCGAGGATACGGCGACCAGCCTGATCGGCTGCTGGGGCGTCATCGAGCCGGACCACGGCACGGATTGGGTACTCGCGAATACCGAGGCGGGCGAGGACACCAGCATCGTTCCGACGGTTCGTGCCGTCAAGAAAGGCGACGAGTACGTCATCAACGGACAGAAGGCCGCCTGGGTCAGCAACGGCACGATCGCCACGCACTGCTCCCTGCATCTGAGCCTCGATCCCTCGCAGGGGATGAGAGGCACCGGACTCGCCATCGTACCCTTGGACCTCCCCGGCGTGACTCGAGGAAAGCCCCTCAACAAGATCGGGCAACGCGCTCTCAACCAGGGGGAGCTCTTCTTCGAGGATACGAGGATTCCGGCGAGCTACATGCTCGTTCCCGACCCGTCCATCCTGAAGCTGGGCGCAGAAATGGGCCTGGCCAGGGTCAACGGAGGCATGGGCATCACGTTTGCCGGACTCGCCAGAGCCGCATTCGACGAGGCGTACCGGTACTCCAAGGAGCGCATTCAGTCCGGAAGACCCATTTTCGATCACCAGAACATCAAGCTGAAGCTCTTCAAGATGTACAAGATGGTCGAGGCGGCACGTTCCCTGGCGCGCAGGACGGCGCTCCACAACGCCGTCAGCCTGTCACCGGCGGCCCCGCCGGCCGTAGCGTCCAAGGTGCTCTCGACCGAAACCGCATTCGAGGTGGCGTCCGAGGCGATACAGATATTCGGTGGCAATGGCCTTTCGAAGGAATACTGCATCGAGAAGATCTTCCGGGACGCTCGGGCTTCGATGATCGAGGACGGTGTCAACGAATCTCTCGCGCTGGCTGCCATGGAGTATCTGTAGTCCGACCGGAAGGGGGAAAAGCTCACGTGCAGCTCGCGTGGAAGCCGGATTGGGAGCAGTCGCGGCAACGTTTCACGGACTGGTGGAATCGCGAAGGGCTCGTCGTGGGGATGTGGGGAGGCGTCTACGCCGAGACGCCACACGAGGACCTGGAGCACCCGGAATGGATCTCGCCAGCCGAGGCCGCCTTCTACACGGATGCCGCGACCCGCGCCCGACGCAATCACTACCGGCTCTCGCGGCAGGCCTTCCCGCTCGACATGCTTCCCATCGCTGATACGATGATCGGGCCTGGCTCGCTGGCGCTGTGTCTCGGGAGCGAGCCGGAGTTCGCCGAGACCACGGTCTGGTTCGGACCGATCATGGAACACGAGGACGAGCCCGAGAAGCGTGGGCCGCTCCGCTTCGATCCCGAGAACCGCTGGTGGAAGATCCACGAGGCCTCGCTGCGGGAGAGCGCCTCGCTGGCCCGTGGCAAGTACCTGGTCGGCTGCCCCGATCTGGTCGAGAACATCGACATCCTGGCGTCGTTGCGCGGGATGTCCACCCTCTTCATGGACATGATCAACCGGCCGGAGTGGGTGAGCGAGAGGCTGCACGAGATCAACCAGGCCTACTTCGAGGTGTATGACCGCATCTACGAGATCATCAAGCTCGAAGACGGGAGCGCTGCGTTCGAGGCCTACAAGCTGTGGGGGCCCGGCAAGACGGCGAAGGTACAGTGCGACGCCTCGACCATGTTCTCGGCGGAGATGTTCCGGAAGTTCGTCGCGCCGTTCCTGCGCGAGCAGTGCGCCTACCTCGACCACTCCCTGTATCATCTCGACGGGAGCGAAGAGTTCCGCCACCTCGATGCCCTGCTCGAGATCGAGGAGCTCGACGCGATCGAGTGGACACCCAACGCCAACCTGCCCTTGGGTGGTGACCCCCAGTGGTACGACCTCTACCGCAGGATCCTCGACGCCGGGAAGTCGGTGCAGGCCTACCTGGTGTGGCCCGGCGAGATCGTGCCGCTGCTCGACGCGATTGGCGGACGCGGCGTCTATGTTCTGGGGTTGTTCCGGAACCAGGCCGAGGTGGAGACCGTGGCCAAACAGATCGAAAGCTACCGCTGAGAAAGCCGAGCATCTCAGAGGAGAGACTCCCCATGGCGACCAGGTCTCTCGAGTATCCCGCGACGCGGACCGATGACACCATCGACAGTCGGGCCGGCGTCGACTTCCCCGACCCCTACCGCTGGCTCGAGGCGGAAGGCGACGAAGTGCAGGCCTGGCAGCGCGCGCAAGGTCGGCTCGCAGCGGACTACGTGAGGCAGTGGCCTCACTTCGAAGCGCTGCGCGAGCGCGTCGCCCGGTACTCGACGGAGCGCTTCGGCAACGTGCCGCGCTTTGCCGGCGGTCAGTGGTTCCGTGCGGAGACACCGAAGGGGGCCACCCAGGCGTCGGTCTTCGTGGCCGCCGAGCCGTTCGGGGACCCTCGCCTGCTCTTCGATCCCGCGATCGAAGACCCCGACACACCGCCCTTCGTCTCCTGGATCGTGCCGTCGCCGGACGGAAGCGTGCTGGCGCTGGGCGTGTGCGCGGACGGCAGCGAGAACAACACGATCCGCCTGGTCGACGTTGTCACAGGCAATCTGCTGCCCGGCGCGCCCAAGCAGGTGCTGATGGACAACTGGACGGGCGGCGTCGCCTGGCTGCCGGACGCGAGCGGATTCTACTTCCTGGCCCTGACCGAGAGCACCTACGAAAACCACAAGGTCATCTACTTTCACGACATGGCGACGAGCACCCAGACCGTGGTCGACGTCGACCTGCCCACCGACCAGGACTGGGGACTGGTTTCGATCTCGAACGACGGGCGTCATGCCGTGTTGAACCACGGTCTGATGACGCCCCGCCCGATCGCCATCCGCGCGCTGAACGAACCCGCCTGGCGTCCGTTCGCGACCGAGGTCTGGGGCGCGCTGGCGGGCCATATCGTCGGCGATCGCTACCTCGCCGTGACCGACCTCGGCGCCCCGCGCGGACGGGTGGTCGCCATCCCGCTCGACTCGCCTACGCCCAACGACCCGGAGACGTGGGAGGAGCTGGTGCCCGAGTCCGAGGCCGTCATCCGCACCCTCACTCCCGTGGCCGGCCACCTCTACATCACCGAGCTCATCGACACCTACGCGCGCGTGCGCATCACGGAGCTCGACGGTCGGGATGCGGGTCAGGTGCCTCTACTCGACCGGGGCGCGATCGCTGACTTGCCGTTTCCGCTGATGAACCTGCCGGCCAGAGGTCATCCGGAGGAATTCCTCTTCGCCTTCTCGTCGCTCACGGCTTCCTGGGGCGTGTACCGCTACCACCAGGGTGACCCCGCGGTGGAGACCCTGAGGGCGCCGGAGGTCCGCCTCGAATCCGCGATCGTCGAAGACCACCGGGCCACTTCGGCCGACGGAACGGGCATCCCCTACCACACGGTGCGGCGCCCCGACGCGAAGGCGGGGGCGGCGTTGATCTACGCCTACGGGGGCTTCAACGTCGCGCACGTCCCCCAGTTTCCCGGTGCGATGGCCGCCTTCGTCGACGCGGACGGATTGTTCGTGCACGCCCATCTGCGCGGCGGCGCCGAGTTCGGTCGCGAATGGTGGGAAGGCGGCCGACACAAGAACAAGCAGAACTGCTATGCGGACCTCTACGCGGTCGCCGAGGATCTGATCGCCCGTGGGGTAACGACCCGCGAACGGCTCGCCGTCACCGGCGGATCGAACGGTGGCCTGATGGCCGGCGTCGCGGTGACGCAGCGACCCGACCTCTGGAAGGCCGTCGTCCCGCAGGTGCCACTGATGGACGTCATCGGTGCGCTGCGCGATCCGTACGGCTGGGTGGCCTGCGCCTCGGAGTACGGCAATCCGGGGCAGCCGGACGAGGTGCGTCGAATGGCGGACTTCTCACCCTATCATCTGATCGAAGAGGGCTCCGCGTATCCCGCTGTGTTCGTCGTCGCGGGAGACACCGATCCGCGTTGCCCGCCGTGGCACGCGCGCAAGTTCGCGGCGCGCCTACAGGCCGCCAACTCGAGCGACGCGCCGATCCTCGTCCACATCTGGGAGAACGTCGGTCACGGCTGGGCGACCGACAAGGACATCCAGACCACCGAGCACACCGAGTGGCTGGCCTTCGTGATGCAGCAGCTCGGTCTGGAGCCCGGAGGGGCGCGATAGGAGGACACGAGAGCAGCCACCCGTATCCAAAGGCACGGCGGCGGCGTCTGAGCTTCCACGGGGCCGAAAGGACCCCTCCCTCTGACTCAGGGCGAAGGCGCGTACCAGATGGGCGACGTGTAGGCGCGCTCCTGGGTCGAGACCGGTGCTCCCTCCGGGATCGGCACACCGAACCGGAAGGCGTCGTAGGTCGACCATCGCGGCGTCGGGATCTCGATCACCCGGGCGTAGTAGAAGGCCTTGAGTGCCGGGTCGAAGTCCGGGTCCGTCCAGACCGTCGCGAGTTCCGAGGCGCCGATGGTGTTGGTGTAGTTCGCCCTGGCGACGTCCACCGTGTTTCCCACCGGAGGCAGCTTGCCGTCAGCGCCGGCCTTGCGATCGCCGGACCAGACCACGTCGTAGACCTTTTCCTGGGTCTTCCCTTGGCCGTCGAGCCAGCCCTTCACGATCTGGATGCGGTCGAGATTCCCGCCGATCGGATCGCGCAGGGCGTAGACCATGAAGGTCGGGGCCTTGCCGTCGGCACGCGGGGGCAGATCGCCGCCCATGGGCACACCCCTCTTGTAGCCGGCGAGGGCCGGGGTACGGCTGTCCAGGTCCTTGTCGGTGAAGCCCCAGCCGCCGAAAAAGCGCACGGCCATCCGGCTCCCGGTGGTGGCGAAGGTCTCGCGGCGCTCCATGGCGTCGAAGATCGCCTCGCGGGTGTTCTCGGTGGCCCAGACCGCGGCCAGCCCGGACGCCACCTGTTGCCAGCCCATGATCGTGCCATTCTCGTTCTCCATGAACGGATGGGTCATGCGCTCGGGGTTGGGCTCCGCTCCCGAGTGCTTGCCGAAGAAGTTGTCCTCCTGTGCCGTGGCCAGGGAGGTGTGGCTATCGGTGGAGCCGATCTGGCCGAACTTGTAGGGGTTCGTGCCCAGCCGCGCCTCGATTTCGAGCCCGCGCTTCAGGGCCTCGCGCGCGTACTCCCCAGCCAGCATGGGTTCCGTTTTCGCCTCGGAGACGTCGAGGTTCCCGATGTCCCAGGTCTCGTAGTCGGCGAACTCGTCGTTCGGCGAGAGGAAGGGATGGGTCTCGCCGTCGCCTTTGATCTGGGTGGTCTCGTAGAGGGGCTCCCACTTCCGGCGCTGGGTCACGTAGGTCTCGTCGAGGACCGTGCCGTCCCATTGGGCCTTCAGAGGGAACATGATGCCGTTCGAGAGGTTCCCGTTGTGGGCGATGGCCAGCACCTCGCCGCCGGTCTTCGCTTCGTAGGCCGTCAGCCACTTCCAGAGGTCCCGCGGATTCGTGCTGCCGAGCGGCGGCATGGTGGTGTAGGCGACCATCTGCGAGGCCTTCTCCGCGCCGTCGCGGTAGATGACGACCCGGTGCATGTTGTTGCCCTTGATGAGCGAGGTCCACTCGAAGCCGATGAAGGCGGTGAAATTGCCCGGATCGTTGTACCTCTCCGCGGTGTCGATGGTCTCCTGCCAAGCCGACTTGTAGGCTGCACTGTCTGGCGTGTAAGCGATGCCCTCCGGGAATTCCCCCTGGGAGAAGAGGCCGATCAGCTCCATCGCCACACCAACCCCTTCCCCGGCCTGGATCCGCTCGTACCAATCCTTGCCGATCGGATCCGCCAGGATGTTCGGCTTCCCGGCGAAGAGATCAGGGAAGAATCCCATGTTGTCGGAATGGTCGGCCACCACCAGGTAGTCCAGGGGCCGGGAGAGCCGCGCGGGCATCCCGGTCGACGAGACGATCTCCTCACCTCGTGCGAACCGGTAGGCATCCGCGATCCCCAGCCGGTTGCCAAAGGCCCCGGCATCCATCGACATCGCGGTGTGGAGGTGGGTGTCTCCCCACAGCAGGCGGCTCGGGGCCTGGCCGTCGCCGAGCTCTCGCGCCGCGTAGGGCGAGTAGCTGGTGCCCTCGTAGTCGTCCGAGAGGACGCGCTTCGCATCGGGCGGCATCGGCATCTGGGCCCAGGCCTGGGCTGTCATCGCGCCAACGGCGGCGAAGAGCGCAATGGCGACGATCGGGAACCTTCTCATTCCTCTTCCCTCCATCAGGGTAGATATCAGGGGAAACATACACGCTCCTGGCGATGGGTGTGAATCCGCCTCAATCCGCAGAAGGGACTCCGCCAGTCTCGTGGTGATCCGGTCGACCTCGATCTTGGCGAGCGTCTGCCCGGCCGCGGTCGCAGCCTCTTCGTCCAGGTGAAATCCCGCGTCAGATCATCGTCTTGACGAAGGCGGGCCGGGCCCTCAGGCGAGCGTAGTAGGCGGTCACGTTGGGGAATTCCCCCTCGTCCATCGCCTTCACCCGGTGGGCGAGAAATACGGAGTAACCCATCATGATGTCGGCAGCCGTGAACTCATCATCGATGAGATAGTCCCGCCCGTCCAGTGCGTCTTCGATCGCCGCGATGCAGCTGCGGGCGCGGTCACGCATTTCGTCCAGCATCCGTGCGCTGCTGTCCGCTCCGAAGACGCGTCGATGATTGACGATCTCGCCGAGAGGCCTCGCGAACGTCGCTTCCGCGAACCAGGACCATTGCAGGTAGCGCGCGTAGGCATCCGATCCCGGTGTCGGCCGCAGCCGGCCTTCGCCGTAGCGATCCAGAAGATACTCGACCATGGCCCCCGACTCGAAGAGAATCAGGTCTCCATCGGTCATGGCTGGCACTTTTCCGACGGGGTTCAGGCGGCGCCACTCTGCGCTGGCGCGATATTCGGCGGAAAAATCGATGGGCACGCGCTCGTAGGACAGCTCCAGCTCCTCACAGAGCCAGACGACACGGACCGAGCGGCTTCCCGGCACATGGTAGACCTTCAGCACGATCCTCCCTCCTCGTTGGGGATCGCAGCAATGCAAGACCCGCGGAGCGCTTTGGCTACACCGGGTCGAGCACCACCACCGGGATCGTACGATCGCCAGCAGTCTCCTGGTACTTGATGTAGGGCGGATACAGCTCGGTCATCTGCTTCCAGAGGCGCTCGCGCTCCTCGCCGTCGGCGACCCGGGCTCGGGCGGAGAGCGACTTGGGACCCACCATCAGCTCGCAGTTGGGATTCGCCTCGAGGTTCAGGTACCAGATGGGGTGGGTCGGAAGGCCACCCTTCGAGGCGATGATGACGTAGCTGTCCCCGGCCTCGCCGTAGATCAAGGGGGCCGGACGCGGCTCGCCGGACTTCCTCCCCGTGGTCGTGAGCAGAAGAGTCGGCAGCGGGCCGGGCCCGCCGAGCGGAGACGAATCCCACATGCGCGCCTTCTCGGGGTCGGTCCGGTAGAGCTCGATGTGCTCCGCAATCCAGGGGATCTCGGCGAAGTTGGGCATGGAGGACTCCTTCTTCGGGGTTTCAGCCTGGAGGGTACGCGATTTCAGGTGGGCCACTAGGGGCCCTTCTCGGGTCCACCCGATGCTAGGCTCGCAGGGATCCTCGCTACCGGGAGATGCTCGATTGAAGCAGGGACCCGTCTATTCGAACGAACCTGGTGACAAAGAAGCGTTCACCCGGCAGTTCGACCGGACCTATACGATGATCGCCGGTCTCTACGACCTCGCAGTCAAGGTGTTCCCCGTCTGGAAGAGCTGGCTGAGGCAAGCTCTTCCTCACATTCAGGGGCCAAAGGTCCTGGAGGCCTCGTTTGGCACCGGCTATCTGCTGACTCAATACGCCGATCGATTCGAAACCCACGGAATCGACTACAACGAAAAGCTGCTATCTGTGGCCTCTGACAACCTGAAGAAGAAAGGCATCACGGCCGCACTTCGAGTGGCCAACGTCGAGTCACTTCCGTACGACGACGAGACCTTCGACTGTATCGTCAACACGATGGCCTTCACGGCCTACCCCGACGGCATCAAGGCCATGTCGGAATTTCACCGGGTACTGAAGGCGGGTGGAAGATTGGTGTTGATCGACATCGAGTATCCCGCGGACCGCAACTGGTTGGGAATCAGAATGACCCGCTTCTGGATCGCCCTCGGCGATATCGTCAGGGATATGGGCGCACTCTTCCGCCAGTTCGACTTCGAGTACACAAACCGGGAAATCGGCGGCTTCGGCAGTGTCCACCTGTATGTCGCCGAGAAGAAGTAGATTGGGAACAGCGAACGTCGGCGCCTCATAGCGGCCCATGCCCCGCCGCCAGGCGCTCGTCGATTGCGTCCAGTACTGGGAGAACCTCCGAGACGCCATCCACCACGTAGTGTGGGCGCGCCTGGCGCAGCAGACCGCGCGCCTTCTCGATCAGCTCGGTGCGCTCCGCCGCGGATCGGCCGTTCAGCTCGGCCTCGCTGAGGCCCACCCCGTTGCCGGTCCTGGCCACACCGATGGTCCAGGTTCCCGCGTTGATCCCGGCCTCGATGCCGGCAACGGTGTCATCGACCGTCGCGATGGCCGCCATCGGATAGACACCGAGGCGCCGGGCGTTCTCGAAGATGAGCCAAGGAGCGGGACGTCCCTCTGCGATGTCCGACGCGCAGAGCATTGCATCAGGCGAGAAGCCCTGGTTTCGAGCCCTGGCCATCACGACCTCCATGATCTCTGCCGTGTAGCCGGTGCTGGAACCGATCTTGAGGCCGCGCTCGCGGCATCTCCCGATGGCCTCGGGAACCCCGGGGATCACGTCCGAATACTGCTCGATGCAGCGCAGCTGCCTCGGCAGAAAATCCGCGTAGAGCGCTTCGATGTCCTCGTCCGTGCAAGGCCCGCCGTGCGCAGCTCGCCATTTCGATGCGACCCGCGGCATCTCAGTGATCGCGCGGATGTGGTCACGCTTCGCCCGGCCCATCGGCTCGCGGGCCTCCTCGATCGAGATCCCCACCCCGTGCTGCGCGAACGTCTCGATGAAAGCTGCTGCCGGCGCACGGCTGCCGTAGTCGACCGTGGTGCCTGCCCAGTCGAGAACCAGCGCTCTCAGTGGACCGCGATAGGAGCGTTCGTCGGGGTACTCGTCCGTCATCCGTCCCTCGCGGGTCACTCCTGTCCGGCGAGCTCTCGGTACCACTCCTGCAGCACGCCAAAGGCGCGCTTGCGAAGGCCGCGATCCGAGACCAACCCCTTGCGATTCCAACCGTCCTGGACGCCGGGCAGTACGCGGCGGGGCGTACGGAAATCCTTCAGGATCCAGGGCGAGAGCCCGGCCAGAAACGGGATGCGGCCCAACATGCCAATCTGCTTTCGGTAGACCTGCGCCTGGTGCTCCTCGGTGAAGGGCGTGCTGACGTCCCCCTCCCGGCCGGCCACGGCGCCGGCCCCGAACTCACTCATGATCAGCGGCTTGTCGTAGGGCGACGACCACTGGATGTGATCCATCTCCTCGAGCTCGCGGTAGTACCAGCCCAGGTACTCGTTGCAGCCCATCACGTCGAGGTGCTCGCCGACCGGATCGTCGATCGCCATGGTCTTGGCGTCCTCGTCGAGCCGGGCGAAGAGGGCCGACGTGAGCAGGCGCGTGGGGTCGAGAGCTCGCGCGTGGCGGGCGAGCTCGGCCAGGAAGGCTTGCCGCGGCTTGGTGGCCGGAGCCTCGTTCGAGAGCGACCAGAGGATCACCGCGCAGCGATTGCGATCCCGAGCGATCAGCTCCCCGAGCTGCGCCTTGGCGCAATCGAGGGTCGGCGCGTGGTCCCAGGCAATGTTCCAGTAGACGGGAATCTCCGCCCAGACCAGCAGGCCGAGCTCCTCTGCCACGCGCACCATGGTCTCGTTGTGCGGGTAGTGCGCGAGGCGGACGAAGTTGCAGCCGAGCTCGACGGCCCAGCCGAGCAGGGTCCGGGCGTGTTCCTCGCTCCAGGCGCGACCCGGGCCGAAGGGCACCTCCTCGTGCAGACTCACTCCGCGCAGGAAGATCGGCTCGTCGTTGAGGAGGATCCGGGAGCCCTGGGTGCGCACGGTGCGAAACCCGACGCGCTCGGCGATCGCATCGGTCTCACAGGTGATCTCGACCCGGTAGCGACGCGGCCGCGCGGGCGTCCAGTGCTCGAGCTGAGCTTCCACGACCAACTCGGCGCAGCCGTCGTCGTCGGTCTCGCCCGAGACCTCCAGGCCGGCCTCGGGAATCCGCAGCCTCACCGTCTGACGGCGCTGTGGGCCATCGAGAGCCACCCGAGCCCGCACACGGCCGGGGCCGTCGAGGCCCACCGTGTACTCGCGGACGAAGGTCTCGGGCACCTCGAGCAACGACACCTCGCGGGTGAGCCCGCCGTAGTTCCACCAGTCGGTGCTGAGGGTGGGAACGGCTTCGCGCCGGCGGGTGTTGTCGACCTTTACCGTGAGCACGTGCTCTCCGGCGGCTCCCGCCCCAGGCATCTCGAACGCGAACGGGGTGAAGCCACCCTCGTGCTCGCCCAGCGGCTCGCCGTCGAGCCAGACCATGGCGTGGTAGTTGGCCGCTCCGAAGTGCACGAATCGGCGCACGCCCGGGCGCTCTTGGAGCCGGAAGCGCGTCTGGTACCAGAGAGTCCCCTCATAGTAGAGGAGCTTCGGGTCCTGGGAGTTCCAGTCTCCCGGCACCTCGAGGAGTTCCGAGCGGTCGAAGTCGTACTCGGCGAGGCCGGGTCGGGGCTCGGCATCGCGGAAGAAGCCGAAGGGCCAGGGATCGCCGTGAAACCCTCGATAGCCGGCCTCGTAGGGGTCGACGATGACGCGCCAGCGGCCGGAGAGGTCGCGCGCCACACGAGCGGAAGCGTTCTGGATCATCGGGTGATTCTACCGCGATCTTCCAGCAGGCCAGGTCGCGGCTCTCGCTCCCCAGTTTCAGGGCCCGACCTACCTGCGTTTCGGGATTGCCAAACTCTCCGTTCCGGGAGAGAATCCCCTCAGGCGCGGGTAGTTTGGCAAATCACCGGGAAAGCCGAGGAGACCTCCCACATGAACTCGATCCGCTCGCTCGCCCTCCTCGCCGTCGCTTTGCTCGCAGTCTCCGGTCCGCGCCCTGCGAGCGGAGATCTGCTCGACAACCCGCCGCGCCAGGTCCTGATCGAGACCATTCTGGTGAGCGTCGACTATCACCACGACCTGGAGCTCGGCCTCGATTGGCTCCGGCCTGGCGACACCCTCGACACCGCTCTGGCGGACACCGTGCGGAACTGGGTCAACGGCGCGCAGGCTTCAACGACCGACGCGATCGGGCAGATTCAGGCGGACGCCGCACTCGCATCCAGCGCGATCGGCCAGTCGTCTCTCGGCCTTCTGAATGACAGCATTCTGCTCCAGGACCTGATGCTCGACGCGCTCGACCAGAACGCCAAGGTGAAGGTGCTGAGCAAGCCGAACATCCTCGCGATGAATACCCAGGTCGCGGCGATCGAGGTTCTGAAGAACCACCTGATCGTGCCGGGCATCTTCGACGACGGACTCAGCAAGAAGGAGTCGAAGGCGGTTGGCCAGTTCTACCAGTCCGCCCACGTCTTCCAGGACGCGCTTCAGCTGTACGGCATCACCACGAATCCTCTCGTCGGTCTCTTCGACGGTGCAGAGGGAGGCAATAAGAAGGACATTCTGGCGCGGCTCCAGCTGCAGGAGCTCGAGAACCTCAAGGTGCAGCTCAAGAAGGGCGATCTCGTCATGCGGGGGACCGAGAAGGAGCCCACCAACGCCTCCGTGGTGCTCTCCACGAAGCTACCGCCGGAGTTCACGATCATCCTCCCGACTCTGCTTCCCGAGAAGCTGTCGAACAAGAAGCTGGATGCGCTCTCCAATTTCAGCTTCGGGGTGGAGGTCGCATCGGACCGGGGCTCTCCACCTGCCGAGTACGCCGGGTTCGAGGTGCAGCTGACCCCTCAGGGAATCGCCCAGGCGTTCACGTTCGCGAACGGTGCGGTCGTGGACGTGTTTCCCGTCGATGCGCCCCATGTCTCCACCCGGACTGCAACTACAACCGTCCTCGTCAAGGATGGCTCCACGCTGACCATCGGCGGGATCTTCGAGTACGAGAACGGCGAGCAGGAGATGCAGACCAGCCAGATCCCGGGGCTCGGCGACCTGCCGGTCTTCCGGACCTTCTTTCGGAACATGAGCAAGAATAACTCGGTAAGGAACCGGGAGCTGTTGATCCTCGTCACGCCCGAGATCATCAGTCTGCCGTAGTTCACCAGGGCCAGGAGCGGGATGGACGATGCATCCCATCCCGCTCACTCACTCGATGGGATGTGGCCGCCCGCCGAGCACCGTTCCCCAGATCGGGATGTCCGCCAGCTCGACCGGCTCGACGGCATAGGGGTCGCGCTCGAGGATGGTGAAGTCCGCGCGCTTGCCGACCTCGATGCTCCCGATCTCATCCTCGAGACCCAGACTGTATGCGCCTTCGATGGTGATGGCCCGCAGGGCCAGATCCAGGGAGAGGCGCTGGTCCTCACCCCAGACGCGACCGTCGCTTCCGATGCGATTCACCGCCGCCCAGGCGAGCAGCAGGGGCTCGGCCGGCGCCATCGGGTAGTCGGAGTGAAAGGAGATGCGAACGCCAGCGCCTGCGAGGTCTCCCAGCGGCGAGATGTTCGCCGCCCGCTCGGCTCCGAGCCCGTAGCCGGCATAGATCGGCGAGAGCTCGTGGGTGTAGTAGGAGTTGTTCGAGACGACGACACCGAGCCGCTGGACGCGCGAATGCTGGTCCTCGCGAGCGAATCCGTAGTGCTCGAGGACCACTCGCTGACCCGCCCTGCCCGGATGCCTCTGCTTCAGGGCCTCGATCTGATCCAGGACCAGGTCGAGCCCCGCGTCGCCGTTCACGTGGATGTGGACGTCCCAGCCGCGGGGCCAGAACGCCTCCAGAACGGCGGCCTGCTGCTCGGGCGTCATCATCCACTCGCCGTGGTGGCCGTCGAGGTAGGGCTCGCGCATCTGCATTAGCTGACTGAAGATGGCGCCGTCGGCGTAGTACTTGACGTGTCGCAGGACGCGCACGCGATCGGTCGACCAGCGGAGCAGGTCCGCGGCCGCCCGCTCTGCCTCGGCGGCGTCACCGTGTTTGCGGAGCAGGAACATCGCGTTGGGAACCAGGGCGTAGCGGTAGGGCGTGTCGTCCCCCCGCATCTCCAGGTGCAGCATCAGGAGCTCGGCCAGGGGCTGAGCCTGCGGGAACCCCTGTTCGGCCACCGTGGTGAGGCCGCCGCGGTGGATGATCTCGCTCAGCATGGCGAGCCCGTCTCGGTATCGCGTCGGGGAGGCGAGGATCCGCATCATGTCCTCGCCAAGGGCGAAGAGGGCCGCCTCCCAGATGTGCCCGGCCTCCCAGTCGGCCTGGGAGTGCGCCGCGAAGTCCGCTTCCTCCAGGCCCAGGGCCTCGAGGGCCGCGGTGTTGAAGTACATCTCGTGGACCGAACGCTGCCAGACCATGATCGGTCGGCTCCGCGAGATACGGTCCAGATCGGCGCGAGACAGCGCACCGTGATACGGGCGATGATAGCCCCAGACGAGCAGCCACTCTCCGGGCGCTTCGTCCGCGTCGAGCTCGCGAAGCCGCGCGATGAAGGCCTCCTGTCCTCGCACGGCGCGCGTGCGCCCCCGCGGCGTCAGCCACTCCATCGCGGAGACGATGTGTAGCGGCAGGATGATGGCGCCCAGGGAGGGGTGAAGGTGCGGCTCGATGAAGCCCGGAAGCACGACCTTCTCGGCAAAGCGTTCGTCGAGCGTGAAGACCCGGTCCCCAAGCGCGTCCTCGACTTCCCCTCGCGTCCCCACGGCGAGAATCCTGCCTGCGCCCACCGCCACCGCCTCGGCAAAGGGACGCTCCGGATCCATCGTGATGATGCGCTGCGCGGGATAGAGCCGGACGACGCCATCGTCCGAGGCAGGGCCGGTTCCCATCCAGAGCACGGCGACGAGTGCCAGCACCGCGACGATCGGAAGCGCCACCAGAACGAGCAGGCCCCAGATCGCAACGTGGAGACGTCGCGGGCCTCGCGTCCTTCCCGGCTGGAGCGTCGCCCTCATGGCTGGAGCCTACACCGGCTCCAGATGCGTGTCGCGCGAGCGGGAGATTTACACAGCGCTGGGCGTGGAGGCGGCGTGGGTGACTCCCGCTGACCGTCTTCCCAGCGGATCCAACTCCAATCGCACCCCTATCCATCAGGGGTCTCGGCTATAATCCGGGCCGCATCATGCTTCGTGGGGGCGGCATTGCCGCCGATCCCCGCTCTGGAGGAGATGATGATCGCACGTATCACTACGGTTCTCATCGGGGCAGCCGTCCTTTGCCTCTTGGCTGGCTGCGGCGTCTTCAAGAGTTCCACGACCCAGGCGAGCGTCGAGAGCTCGTCGAAGTCCAGCGCGGCGTCCTCCCGGAGCTCGTCGAGTCCCTTCCGGTGGAGCTCGGATTCCAGCTCCCCGGCGGGCGATACTTCGTCGGCCTATCAGCGCGACGTGACCGACTACACCGCCAAGTTCGCGGTGTCCGACGGTAATCCGCAGTCCTTCCAACGCGATCTCAGCGCCATCGCCGAGGACCACGGGGTGACGAACTGGGAGCAGGACGACGACACCTACCTGGCGATCGGACGCGGACTGGCCAAGGCGGGCGTGAGCGGGGAGCGCTACCAGCTGCTCTCCGTGGAGCTCTCGAACCAGAACCAGAGTCACCTGTCCCTGGTCAACTCGGGCTACAAGGCCTACGGCACGCAGTGAGGGTACTCGGGCTGGGTCTCCTCGCCCTCCTCTCCATCTGCGCACTTGCCGCCGGCGCTCGCGCCGGCGTCGTCGAGTACCTCTACGTCGAGCCGAACGTCGACGGCTCCACGGGAGGACACGCCGCGGTGCGCTTCGCCGACTGGGTGTACGACTTCCAGAACGCCGACCTCGACACGCTGCGCCTGCGCCGGACTCCGTTCGAATACTTCCGCTACGTGTACAGCGTGATCGAGAACCGCACGATGCGCGTCGCCCGCATCGAGACCTCCGACGACACCTACCAGGCACTGCGAGGCCGGTTCAACGATCGGTACCTGATCCAGAACAAGCACTTCGCCGTTCAGCAGGCGCTCCGAAACGATCGCGAGGTGCTGCGCCTCGTGATCGAACCTCAGGCTTCCTCCACGGAGTCGACACCGCGGGATGGCCTCGCCTTCCGGGGCGCTGGCTTCTTCTACGGCGGCGACGGGAATGCTCAGCTCGAGCCGTCCGCGGCCATGCGCAGCCTCCGCGCGCGCGTCGAGGCGCAGCATGGAGAAGCCTTCCTTCCGCGGCGGATTGGCGAGCTGGAGCGCGCCGTGGCCGAGCTCACGCCGGCGAAGAACGGCTCTGCGCTGCCTCCTGTCTCGAAGGACGAGTATCCGGCGGCCGGCTATCAGTTCTCCGATCGCTACGTCGACCTGTGCCTCCAGCTCCTGGCGCTCCGCGCCCTCTCCGACGCGTCTGCCACTCCGGGAAGACGCGCGACGCGCTCCGGCGGACGAAGCCTTCGCGCTCAGCGCCCTGGAAAGGCGGAAGCTCCGCGACTTCGCCGTGGAGCTGGAGTCCGGTCTCGTCGAGCTCGCGTCCTCGAAGCGCCCGGACTGGGGCTTCGCCCTGCTCCTCGGCATGGCTCGCCTCCAGTCGATCCGGGAGTCCCTGGAATCAGGCCGCCTCGTCCTTCTCGACGCCTTCCCAGAGGAGAGTCTCGTCATCCCGGCGAGCGACGCGCTACGAGGCGATCCCTTCCTGATCGAGATCCACGAATGGGCGCGCAACGACTTCTCCGCATCGCGTTCGCAATTCTTCGCAAGGAAGGAGGTCCACGAGCGTGACTTTGCCCGGCTCGAGGACACGGGAAACCGCTACCTCGAGATCCAACGGGGTCTCTCCGAGGGCCGCGCGATTCGCCTCCACGCCGACCGGCTGATTCCGTCTCGGATCGCCGTGGGACTCGACCTCCCGCTACCCGAGCTGGATCGGACGGCAGCGCGGCGCGCCGAGTCGGCTGCCGCGGAAAGAGAGCGAATCCACGCACGGAGAATGAGAGACGTCTTCGGCTACCAGCTGATCACCCACAACTGCGTCTCCGAGATCTTCGCCACCATCGATGCGCAGCTCGGCCGAGAGGAATCGGAGCGGCAGCTGGGCGGGTACATCCAATCGGCGGGCTCCCTCAACTTCATCCCCCGCCTCTCCTACCGGGCGGTTACCAGGACCTATCAGCCCGCGGAGGTCGGCGAGATCTCCTCCTATCGACGGCGCCGGCTCGAGATGATGTACGCCGAGGAGAACGACCTCGTGGTCCATCTGCGCGAATCGAACACAATCTCGTCGACGATCTATCGAAGAAACGGCCGCGACTCCTTCTTCCTGTTCTTCACGGACGACGCGCTTCCGGTCCGCCCGCTCTACGGCGCTCTCAACGTGGTCGCCGGCGCGGGCGAGATGGCCTTCGGTGTGCTGCGGGCTCCGTTGGACCGGGGTAGAACCCTCTGGTCCGGCATCAAGGGAGTGGTGTTCAGCCTGCCGGAACTCGCCTTCGTGAATCTCCGCAAGGGGACGCTGGAGTACGGACCCGGCAATCCGCCTCGCACGGCGTTCCGAGCTAAATCCGGAGACGGCAAGGCCAACCTTCGTTGAATCGGGAAAGAGGAGAAGACGAGCATGGACTTTCAGCCGACTGAAGAGCAGCAGATGCTCCGCGAGACGGTCCGCAGCTTCGCGGAGAAGGAGCTTCGGCCCATTGCCTTCACCCATGAAGGCAGGGGTGACTATCCCCGCGAGATCTACCAGGAGATGGCCTCCATGGGGCTGTTCGGAATGACCCTGCCGGAGCAGTACGAGGGTGGAGGCCGCACGCCCGTAGACGCCATCATGGTCATGGAGGAGATCGGAAGGGTCGACCCGCTCGCTGCCGGAATCGTCTTCAACGCGAACTTCGGCCCGATCCGGGCGGTAGCCGTCTACGGCACCGATCAGCAGAAGCAGAAGTACATCCCGCCTGTCTGCCGCGGAGAATCCTCCATGTCCATCGCCATCACGGAGCCGACGGCCGGCTCGGCAGCCACGGAGCTGAAGACCCGCGCCGTGCGGGACGGGGACCACTATGTCTTGAACGGCGCCAAGTCCTTCATCAGCGACGGAAACCGGGCCGATGCCTTCATGGTCTACTGCCGCTTCGGCGAAGGACTCGAGGGTATCGGATCGATCATCGTCGACAGGGATACCCCGGGATTCACCATCGGAAAGAACGAGCCCAACATGTCCGGAGCCATCCAGAATCAGCTGTTCTTCGAGGACGCCATCGTTCCGTCCGAGAACGTGCTGATCGAGAAAGACGGGTTCCGGAAGATGATGATGGCCTTCAACGCCGAGCGCTGCGGCAACTCGACCATGTCGCTGGTAACGGCCCAGTGCGCCTTCGAGAAGGCACTGGCGTACTCCCAGGAAAGGGCGCAGTTCGGTCGGCCGATCTCGGAGTTCCAGGGCATCCAGTGGATGCTCGCCGACATGAAGGTCAAGATCGATGCAGCCCGCCTCCTGATCTACCGTGCCGTCATCAATGGCGAGCAGGGATTCCCCTCCCGCCTGGAGGCGGCCACTGCAAAGGTGTTCTCCAACGAAATGGCCGTGGAGGTCACCAACGCCGCACTGCAGATCTTCGGCGGATACGGATACTCCCGGGAATACCCCATGGAGTGGCTGGTCAGATTCGCCCGCGGCTGGACGATTGCCGGCGGCACTGCCCAGATCCAGAGAAACAACATTGCAGCCGAGCTGCTGAAGGGGCGGGACTCACGACCTTGACCGGGGCGACCCCACTCAGGCGATCAGGCGACGCCATGCTTCGGGATCGTGGCCCGGGATCACCCCGGCACCGGCCGAACGCTCGGCTCGAAGCCGCGCGAGTGAGCGCTTCTGCACCTCGAGGTCGTGCGCGAAGGACGGCAGTCCGCCGCCGTCCAGGGTGCGGGTGAAGTAGCAGGCGTCCGAAGCGACGACAACCGGGCCGTCGCTGGTGACGACCCGCAGCGACTGGTGACCAACGGAATGCCCGGGGGTCGAGAGACAGCTGACGGTGCCGTCTCCGAAGAGATCGTGGTCGCCATCCACCGTCGTCACCTCGTGGCCGAGGTCGTAGAGAATCGGGTTGTAGGTGAGCCCATCACCTTCCGCAGCGGCCTGCCACTCGGCTCGCTGCACGATCAGTCGGGCGTTGGGGAGCTCGCAGAGCCCCCCGACGTGGTCGAAGTGGCAGTGCGAAAGGATCACGGTAAGCGGAGACGCGGGGTCGACGCCCGCTTCCTGCAATCGGCCCCGAATCGACCCACCGTCTTCGAGGATCGCGGTGAAGAGCGATGCCAACCGGCCCATGGTGTCCGGCGAGTGCGCGAGATCCGGGTGCAGACCGGCGTCGAACAGGACTGTTTCCTTCGGGTGGCGGATCAACCACGCCGGGACCGGTATCTCGATCGGGGCATCGGACGCCCCGACCTCGAGAATCGAACCGGCCTGCCGAACCCATCCGCACTCGAGCGGAACCAGCTCTACGGTCATCGGGCGCCTCCAACCTGCCGCTCGGCCGGAGCCGATCGCAAGCTCGTCGGATTGAGAGGAAATGGTATGCGAGATGAACGAGCTTCGCTCAATCGACGCGCACCCAGGCAGGCCTCTCCGAGACCTCGGTGCGCCGGACCTGCCCGGTGCGCTCCATATGCAGCAGCACGACCAGGACCAGCATCATGGTCATCGCCCGCATCGAAAGCGGCACGTCGGGGAAGACCACTGGCGTGATTGCGTCGAGGCGCAACGTCCGGGCCCCGAGGACTGCCCGGATCCTCTCCGGATACTCGAGCCCTCCGGTCAAGGCAGCGGTCAGCACCTGCTCGACCCGCTTCCGGCCGACTGTGGGCTCGCCGTGAGCGGGGATGAGGATCTCTGGCTTCAGCTCCAGGGCGCGCCGTAGCGAGCCAAGCGCCATTCCGAAGTCGGAGCGCGGGTTGTTGAGATCCATGCCCTGCGAATTCTCGAAGTCGATCAGGTCTCCCGTCACCAGCACGCTGACGTCCGGAATGCAGTAGCCGGCGTGTCCCGTCGTGTGGCCGGGAAGGGCCACGACCTGAATGCTGCGCCCGGCCCCCAGGTCGTCTCCGTCCTCGAGGGCGCGATCGACACGCAGCTGCGGCTGTCGGCCCCAGGCGTACATGATGGCGAGTCGTGCCAGCGCCGTGGGATAGGGGAAGACCTCGCTCGCAAGCGATCCGAAGTCGCTCAGGAATCCGCGGAAGTTCTTTCCGGGGTCCTCGATCAGCGGTATCTCCTCCGTCGGCGCCGCCAGCCGAGCCGCGCCGGCGCGCTGAACCGCCTCCGAGGCGTTGATGTGATCCCAGTGGCTGTGGGTGCAAGCGATCCAGGCCACGTCGCCTGGATCCAGCTCGTGGGCTCGCATGCGGGCGCGAAGCGAGCGGAAGGCGCCACCACGCGTGACACCCGCGTCGAGCATCGTGAGCGCCGCGCCGCGGACCAGGATGACGTTGACGGAGCCCGCTCCCGGCCGGAGCCGCTCGCCGCTCCTGCCCTTGAAGAAGAAGACGCCCTCCGCGATCTCCATCCCGCTCGGATCCCCTGCCGTTCCCCCATGTTGACGGCCGCCGGAGGGGTCGGCCACCCGCTTCGCTATCTTTCCCCGCTTTCCATCGTGTCGACTGCCGAGGACTCCCCGAAGGAAGCCGGAAGATGCCCAGACAAGAGCTGACCCACCACGAGCGAGTCAGACTCGCCCTCGATCACCAGGAGACCGATCGAATTCCGATTTCCATGATCTGTTCGGGTATCAATCAGCCGGCCTACGGCGAGCTGGAAAAGGTGCTGCAGAGAGAACGCGGTCTCGGAGTCACCGAGTACCTGCGCCCGATCCTGGATGTCGTTCCCGTCTTCCCCAGCTACATCGGACCCGCGCTCGGACCATCGACCGACCACTGGGGAGTACAGAGAAGAAAGATCAGCTTCGGCATCGGCTCCTACGAAGACGAAATCGAAACCTATCCTCTCAAGGATGCCACCAGCATCGACGACGTCCTGAAGCACCCATGGCCTTCCCCAGACTGGTTCGACTACACGGGCATTCCGGAGAACATCCAGCGAATCAACGCGTCGGAAGCACACGGAATCTTTGCGGGCTGGGGCAGCATCTGGGAGGCCTCGTGGTACATGCGAGGCTTCGAAGCGGCACTGATGGATCTGGTCGTAAACCCGGAGCTGATCAACTGCATCATGCAGAAGGTCGCGGAGTTTCAGATCGAGTTTCACCGACGGATGCTGGAGGCCGGCAACGGAGACATCGACCTGATCTTCTGCGGCGACGACATCGGCTCGCAGCGAAGCCTCCTGATGTCTCTGGACACCTTCGAGGCGAACATCAAGCCCTATCACGTCCAGCTCAACGAGATGATCCATCGCCACGGCGCCAGGGTGGTCTACCACAGCGACGGCGCCATCATGCAGGCGATTCCCTCGTTGATCGAGATGGGGATCGACATCCTCCAGCCACTGCAATTCGACGCGGAGGGAATGGACCCGGAGGTGCTGAAGGCCTCCTATGGCGAGGTGCTGTCCTTCGAAGGAGGAGTCAGTGTCCAGAAGACCTTGCCCCTGGGTACAGCCAACGATGTCAGGGAGGAAGTAAGGAAGCTGATCCGCCTGCTGGGCAAGTCCGGGGGCTACATACTGGGGCCGGCGCACGTGATCCAGGCCGGTACACCCGCGGAGAACATTCTCGCCCTGTTCGATACCGCCCTGGAGACCGAGCTGTAGCCCGCTTTTCTCACCGGGTCGCGTAGCGAGGGAGCTGAGAGTAGCATCGTGGAGAGGTCGGAGACCCAGAAGGGATAATCGAAGGATGCTCGGCGTCTTGATTTCCATTGCAGCTCTGGCCCTGACTGGGCTGGCCCTGATCGGCCTCGGCTTTCTCGTCTCGAGTGTCCAAGAGCGGGAAGAGAAGGCCACTGCCTTTGCCGCTCTGCAGCTCGCTGCGATGCTGATCCTGGCGCTCGCATTCGTCTTCCTGCTGTGGGCGGGCTTCTTCGAAACCGCTCTCGGGATCATCCTCTTGATGGGAGGAATCGCCGCAGGAGCCGTCGCCGGGTTTCTGTTGCTGAGAAGCTCCGGCGCGAATCCCAGGGCACTCGAAGGGACACGGGGCCTGATCGTCGGAGAGGTAAAGAGATGGGATGAAAGGGAGATCGTCTTCGCCAGAAATCGATACCTGCAGCCGGGCACAGAGGAATACGAGAAATTCTACAGCGAGCACCCGGAGTGGGAGGAGAGCGACGCGAGGAGAAGGGAGAAGGGCGGGCCACTGGGAACAATGGGAGCGATCGACCGTCCCCATGAGGGCCCGAACCGAGCGGCCTTGCTGGCGTCCGGACTGCTTGCGACGCAGCTCGCCACTCCCGACAAGGTGAAGCTCCAACCCCGGGGGCCAAGCCTCGATCTCAGTCCCGAGGAGGCGACGGAGAGGGTCAAGGGCTACGCGAGACACGTGGGAGCGGACCTGGTCGGCGTCACGGAGCTCGACCCTCGCTGGACGTACTCCCACAGGGGGATGGCTATGGCCATGGCCGGAGAAGAATGGGGAGCGGAGATCCAGGTGGGCCACCGATACGCCATCGTCTTCGCCCAGGAGATGTCGCGCGACATGATCGGGCCTGCTCCACACACTTCCAGCTCCGTCGAGAGCATGCACCGGTACGTCGACGGCGCGGTGATCGCCAATCAGGTCGCGAGCTACGTGGCGAATCTCGGCTACTCGGCTACGGCGAATCACCTTTCGCGTTACGATTGCTTGCTCGTTCCTTTGGCAGTGGATGCGGGAATGGGGGAGACGGGCCGACTCGGGTACCTGATGACGAGAGAATTCGGCCCCCGGCAGAGGCTATCCGCCGTGACGACGGACCTTCCGTTGGTGCCGGACGAGCCCGTCGACATTGGCGTCCAGGACTTCTGCCGGATCTGCAGGAAATGCGCCTTCTGTTGCCCGTCCAGGTCCATCCCAGAGGGGAACCCCGAGGAAGTCAACGGCTCGCTCCGCTGGAAGCTCAACGAGACCACGTGCTTCGACTATTGGGGGAAGGTCGGGACGGACTGCAACGTGTGCATGAGGGTGTGTCCCTGGAGCCACGCCAGAACCCTGCCACATCGGATGATCGTCTGGATGGTTGCGCGGAACAGTGCGGCCAGGCGGCTGTTCTCGAGAATGGACGACATCTTCTACGGAAAGAGACCGAGACCCAAGAACCCTCCCGCCTGGGCCAGCTTCGGGAGATGAGCGGTATCAACGGAAAGGCGCCTGCTTCCGCCCCCTCCGGTCCCCCGAAGGAGGCACCCGATCGAGATCGCCAGGACGAATCGCATTTGCGGGCGCACGACAGCCGGTCTTCCAGGATCCTCGTCGGGCTGCTCCTGGTGCTCGGAGCTCTGGCCTACCGCGATCTGCTCTTCTGGGATCCGGCCAACCCTGGCCTTCCCGCGACCGGGTGGTTCTTCTTTCGCGTCTCGGAGACCGCTCCCCAGATCCTCTTCCTGGTAGCCATCCCACTCCTCTATCGCCGGCGGAAGAGAATCGCCCACGCGCTTCGCGGCGAGGCGGCGCCGTGGCTCGCGCTCCCCTTTCTGGCGCTGGGCGCGGCTTTGTTCGTATGGGGATACCACGCCAACGCTCTCGACCTGGTTCTGGCCTCGCTCCTGGCGGTCACCCTCGGCGCGGCTCTTCTTCTCTCGGGCCGGCGCCTCGCCAGTGAGTTGATGCTTCTCCTCCTGTTTCTCGCCTTCGCGATCCCACTCCCGGCGGTGCTCACGAATCAGCTCGTCTACCCCCTTCAGCTCAGTACCGCGCTGCACACCGGGTGGCTGTTGCACGCCATCGGGATACCGGCCATCCAGGAGGGGGACATACTTCACGTGACGAACTCCTCTTTCGAGGTCATCGAAACCTGCAGCGGCCTGCGTTCGATCTTCGTGATCACGCCGTTGGCTGTGGGCTGGCTGTGCTTCTTTCCCACCCGGCGCCTGACCACGGCGTTGGTGATTCTCTCGGCACCGGTGATCGCCTACTTCGTCAACACCTTGAGAGTTCTGAGCCTGGTCCTGAACTCGGGCTCCGATCTGAGGGTCACGCACGCGGTGCAGGGCGTGACCGTCTTCGTCACCAGTTTCTTGATTCTCTACGCGGTCGACAGCCTGCTGCGGCGCATGCTGGGTGGGAGCGAGACTCCGATCGGCGAGCCGGAGACCGACGCGCCTCTTCACAAAGCTTGGGAGCGGTACGGGAGTGCGATCGCGCTGGCCTTCGCACTGGCCATCATGGTCGGGGTGTCCTTCTGGGGCCCGCGATGGAATCCGCCGGACACGCCTCGCCGCCCGAGTGTCGACCTGCCCCGGGAAATCGATGGCTGGAAGGTCGCCGGGAAATCGAAACCGGACAGCTTCTTCCTGGGAAGCGTGGGATTCCGGAAGCGCTGGTACCGTGAATACGAGCGGGACGACGAGCGGGTCTCGGTTTTCATCGGCTACGACGACCGCCTGGATCGAAACCGAAGCCTGCTCTCACCGAAGAATGCGGTGCCCGATGCCGGCTGGCATGTCGAGGAGCGAACGCCCATCCAGCTCGCGCCGAGCGGCCCTCGCGCCGAGTCGGTCTCCGCTCGTTCCGGCACCACCCGGACCCTGAGCATCCACTGGTACGAGGGAACCGACCCGCTGGCTCTGGAGATCCTGCGCGCCGGTCTGGCCACCGATCAGTCGTCGCTTCGCAGGCCAGGCGGAGCGTGGGTCGTCCGGCTCAGCACCGACATTGCGCAGACCCGCGACGGGAAGGACAGAGCAGAGGCGAGGCTACGCAGCTTCGCCGAGCTGCTCGGACCCCGCGTGGAGCGCTCTCGAGCTCGGGAGACGAAACCCCGTCTGAACCGGCCGAAGCGTTCGGGCGGTTAGCCGGGATTTCTCGCCAGCTCGCTACTGCGACCGCCGGGACAGGTAGCGCACGTAGCGACTCATGGCGTGGGTGGCCCGGTCCATGTCGGGATAGACCGCGACCCCTGCTGCCGCCAGCTCGTCGCGGACACGAATGGCTCCCTTCCAGCGCCAGTCCTCGCTCGATTCCGGCTCTCCCAGCACGAACATCGCAGCCTTGCCGCTCTCCTTCGCCAACCGCTTGGCCTGCTCGATGGTGGCGCGGAAGAGCTCGCCACCGTCATCCCGCCCGAGAGCGTGCTCGATCCCCCTCACGTTGGCGATGATGACATCGTAGGCAGGGCTGGCGGCCATCATCTCCATCACCGCGAAGGATTCGGAGCGCCGTCCCCAGGCGAGGATCGAGGCATCCACGGGATTGCCGACCCAGTCCCAGGCGTGGGGCATTTTCTCGCGGAGCTGCTCCCGTAATTCGTCGGGGGGGAGGGGCAGCTCGAGGCCCGCTTCCTGGCAGAGGTCCGCGGACTCGACGGTCTCTCCTCCCGCGCCCCCCAGCACGGCCACCCGATTCCCTGCCGCCGGGCCGGCGTACTCGAACGCCACCAGCATGTCGATCAGCTCGTTGATGGTACGAACCTCAACGGCCCCCGCCTGGCGAACCGCACCCCGCCACACGTCCATCTGGCCCGCCAGCGCCGCGGTGTGCGAGGAAGCAGCGGCGTGACCCCCCGGAGAACGACCACCTTTGAGAATGACCACCGGCTTCCGGGCTGCTGCGCGCTGCAACGCGGCGAAGAAGCGCTTCCCGTCGTGTATCCCTTCCACGTAGGCGCCGATCACCTTGGTATCCGGATCGTCGGCGAAGTGATCGAGGAAGTCGGCCTCGTCGAGGTCGAGCGCATTCCCGTAGCTGACCACCTTGCTGAAGCGCAGCCCCCTTTCCTTCCCCCGCCCGACCACGCGGAAGGCATGGCTTCCGCTCTGGGTCAAGAAGCCGACGTCACCCGATTCGGCTGGAAGGCGCGGATCGAAGGTGAGCTTTGCCTTCGGGTAGTAGAGCCCCATGCAGTTGGGGCCGATCACGCGGATGCCCGTCTCCTTGACTCGACGCTTCAACTCCCGCTCGAGCGCCGCCGCGTCGTCTCGCCCGGTCTCGCTGAATCGAGCCGTAAAGAGGTGGATCAGCTTCGCGCCCTTTGCCTTGGCTCCCTCCACCAGCTCCAGTGCGGCGCTGGCGGGAACCGCGGAGATCACGAAGTCCACCGGACCCGGGATGGCCTCGAGCCGCGGGTAGGCCTTTTGCCCCAGCAGCTCATCCAGCTTGGGGTTGACCGGATAGACCGGGCCTGGAAAGCCGATCTCGACCAGCGACTGGACGAACTCGTATCCCTGGCTCTGTGGATTCGCCGAGGCGCCGACGACGGCGATGCTCTGCGGCCGGAAGAGGGCCTCGAGATCTTGCTTGGCCGCGGGTTTCGAGCCCGCCGGACTGCTGTTCATTGGTGGTTACCCGGTGGAGTTGGTTTCCCCGTAGGAGGCTCGAGATCCGAGCTCCCGTCTGGCTTCGCGTCAGCTTCGAACGGCTTCGACCCGTATCGTGGGGCCGAGAACGGTCGGGGACAGTAACAAATCCGCCGTGCTCACGAGAATGGGGCTCAGGAGACGGGACGACCTTTCCGTGGCGCGTTAGTGTCCCGTCGTGAGGTGGTACCAGCTGGGATTCGTCGGACTTCTCGGCCTCCTGATGGCCGCCGCCCCGGCTCCGCCCACGGACCAGGGAATCGAGCTGACGTACCTCAACCAGACCTACAGCGACCTCCAGGCCGATCTCGCGCCGATCCGGGAGGGTCCACTCGCCATCCAGCTCAGCTCGCCGAGCCACCGGCTGACGCTGCTCCGTAACCGGCTGGTGTTGACCCCGAACCCGGGCGGAGATCCGGACGCCTGGGTGGAGGCTGAGTTCGAAGGCGCGGGCGACCTGGTAGCCGACCTCGAGGGCGGAACCCTGACGACGCAGCTCCGAGACCACGTCGTGGTACCACGCCAGACAGTCCAGCAGCGCGGCAAGGTGAGGATCACTCGCGACGCGGAGAGCTACCGGCTGCACGTCCTGGAGGCACCGCCGAGCGTCCCGGTCCGCATCCGTAGCGACCTGGTCGGCCGCTGTGTGGGGATCTGCAGAGGCCTGGGTCTCCTCGCCGTGGTCGACTGCGGACGCCTCGAGCGCGCTCTCTCGACGGTGCATATCCCGATCCGCTCCGACCAGAGCATGCTGCGTCTCCCGTACGCCCGGCTCAGCGCGGGCGATCGCGCCTACCTGGATCGCTTGGTACGCCCCTGAGACTCGCGGAGACCTGGCGCTGGAAGCCAGCCCTCGGTCTGCTCAGGCCGAAGCTTCGCGCTCGGCCGCTGCAGCGATGCCCGCGAGCATGCCTCGAAAGACCAGCGCGTGAGCGGGATAGGCGGCGTACCAGTAGGCGAGTCCCGCGAGGCCGGAGGGATCGAAGATCGCCGTCTGACGGATGATGGATCCCGCTTCGTCCGGCGTGACCTCGTACTCGAGCCACGCTCGGCCCGGCACCTTCATCTCGGCGAAGAAGCGCACGGAGCGACCTGGCTCGATGGACTCGACCCGCCACCAGTCGACGGTGTCGCCGACCCTGAGCTCCTCGGGATCGGGACGCCCACGCCGCATCCCCACGCCACCCACCAGCAGGTCGAGAAATCCCCGGATGCGCCACAGCGCCTGGTAGGCGTACCAGCCCTTCGCTCCCCCGATCCGGCGAATCGGCGCGAAACCTCGCTCCGGCGACACGGAGACCCGACGGGTTCGCGAATCGACCAGGCGGCCTCCGACGCGGACGCCACCATAGGAGGCAGGTACGGCGCCGGACGAAGAGAGGGCGTCGGACCATCGCGTCTGGGCGAACTCACTCTCCTCGTTGCGAAGCGCAGAGTCGATGGCTTCGGCGACGCTCTGCGGCTCGATTCCAAAGACGCGGCGCGCGCGATCGTCATGGGCGATGCTCGCGTGGGTGATGCTCCCGATCAGCTTGCGGCCGATGCGCGCGTAGAGCGGCGTCACGAGCCCGAGCCAGAGGCTGCTGAGGCTCGGAGTGAGGACCGGGACGGGAACCATGTAGCGCCGCAGACCCCGCTGGCGCGCGTACTCCTTCATCAGCTCGGCGTAGGACATGCGATCGGCACCGGCGATCTCGTAGATGGGATTGCCGGTCGCGTCTGCTTCGAGGGCGCGCTCCAGGTAGGCGAGAAGATCCTGGATCGAGATCGGCTGCGCCTGAACGCGCACCCAGCTCGGAGTCACCATCACCGGCAGAACTTCGACCAGCGACCGCACCATCTCGAAGGAGAGGCTCCCCGATCCGATCACGATGGAGGCGCGGAACTCGATCACCGGACAGCCCGAGTCTCGAAGAATGCGCCCGACTTCGTGACGACTGCGGAGGTGCGGCGAGAGGCCGGACGCCTCCTCGGCGAGGCCACCCAGGTAGACGACGCGGCGGACTCCCGCCTGCCGAGCAGCCTCACCGAAGTTCCGAGCGGCCTCCCGGTCCCTCGCCTCGAAATCGCTCTTGGCACCCATGGAATGGACCAGGTAGTAGGCCGTCTCGATTTCGTGGAAGGCCGGCGGGAGGCTCTCCGCGTCGAGGAGATCCGCACCGACGACTTCGGTGGATCCGCGGACCCTCGGTCGCAGGTACTCGGGACGCCGTGCCAGACAGCGGACGGGACGCCCCGTCGCCTCGAGAAGAGGGAGGAGCCGCCCCCCGACGTAGCCGCTCGCACCGGTCAGCAGGATGCGTCCGCGATCGCTCACTGCGGCTCTCCGTTCGAAGCAAGCTCCTTCTCGAGACGCTCGCGGGCCTCCCGTCGGACCGCGAGGTCCTCGACTTCGCTCGCGGGTCGGGGCTCCAGCACCGAAACCTCCTCCAGCACGGCGAGGGCCTCGGTGCGCCGCTCCGGATACAGATCCAGCAGCGTGAGCGCGAGAAGGAGGTGATTGCCGGGGTGCTCCGGTGCGATCGCGAGGGCGAGCTCTACGTAAGGCAACGCTTCGGAGCGATTCACCCAGCCGGAAAGGAAGGGGACTCGCGGCAGACGGGCGTGGAGAGCTGCCATCAGACGTTGCGCCCCTCCTTCCTCGTAGTCGGGCTCGAGGGTCAGTACCACGAGCGTGTAGTCGCGGAGCCGGTTGGCGACACCGCGGCGCACCGCACTCACGAGGCCCGACACCCGACTCCAGGCTGCCCAGTTGATCGCGGACCAGAAGTAGAAGGCCGCGATATCGTGAGAGAGCACCGCGGCTTCCGCGAGCAGCTCCTGCAGTTCTCGCGCGGAGAGCTCGTGAAGCTGCTTCCCGTCGCCGACTCGCTCCGCCAGAAGCTTCACGCCTTCGTCCGATAGAATCCGCCCGCGATCGAAGACGCGACGCTTCGCCTCGCGCTGGTCCGCCACAAAATCCCCCTCGAAGTGGAGGGCGCGGAGAAGCTTCCAGCGGGCCTCCAGGTCCCGCGGGTCGGTCGCGACCGCCTCCTGGTAGGCGCGGATCGCCTCCCCGATCGGCTCTGACGCAGCGCGACCGTCGCTCCCACCCTCCGCACGTCGGAGGAAGGCCGAGTCGCCGCGCGCGATCGCGTCCGCGAACGCGGGCGCTGCCGAGGCGGCTAGAACCAAAAACGCGCAGAGGGTGGTGGCTCCGATGCGGACCTCAAACATGGTTGCGCAGCATCAGCTCCTTCGGATGCGGCTCGAGATAGACCTGGCCCGCCAGGTACTCGATCCGAAGGCGCCGGACGTAGTGGCCGATCATGGTGACGGGAACCACGAGGGGAACCAGCTCCGTCCGATAATCCTCGATCAGATCCGCGAGCTCAGCTCGCGCCTCGGCCTCGAGCCGCTTGCGGAAGTGGCCGATGCAATGCTGCAGCACGTTGACATGCCGCCTCCGCGTGGCGCGCTGCGCAAACGCCCCCATGAACTCGCTCTCGTATCGAGCGCGAAGCTCGCCCCGCGGAGTCCCTTTCGCGGCTGCCACCAGGCGGCCGAGCGACCGGTAGGCTTGCGGCGAGTGGGCCATCAGCTGGAGCTTGTGCGCAGTGTGGAAGGCGACCAGCCGCCCGACACTCCAGCTCCCCTCGAAGAACGAACGCAGCCGTCGGTAGGCGAAGATGCGCTCGACGAAGTTCTCGCGCAGCACGGCGTCGTGGAGCCGCCCCTCCTCCTCGACCGGGAGCGTCGGGTTGTGTCGCATCAGCTCCTTCGCGAAGAGCCCCTGGCCCTCCTTCTTGGGCATGCCCTTCTCGCTTCGGACCTTCACCCGCTCCATCCCGCAGCTCGGCGAGTCCTTCTTGAGCACGTAGCCGCAGAGGTCCAGCCGGGTCAGCTGGCGAGCGCGCTTCTCCGACCAGTCCCGCATCGGAGCGGTCCAGTCCCGTCCGCTCTTGGTCCCGAGCATGGCGATCTCGTCGCCCTGGCGAACCAGACGCACGGGCTCTCGCGGGGTCCCCATCCCAATCTCTACTTCCGGGCATAACCGCACCCATTCGACGTACGGCTCGAGGACGTCGGTGAGAAAGCGATCGCGCTTGTGTCCTCCGTCCCAGCGGACCTCCTCGCCGAGCAGGCAGCTCGAGATGCCGATTCGAAGCGGGGCATCATCGCGCCAGAGCTCCCTGGGCGAGGGCATCTTCCCGTCTTTTGTTCTTCCCGACGGCGTCATCGGCAGGGCGCCTTGCGCCGCGCGGCCTGGTAGCGCGCGAGCGCCAGCTGCCGCTGATGGGCGTGCTCCACGATCGGACCGGGATAGTCGGCGGCAGGGCGCGGGGATTCCCAGGGACGGTGCACGTAGCGTGCGGGAACCCCCCGAAGCTCGGGAACGAAGCGCCGCACGTAGCGGCCGCCGGGATCGAAGCGCTCGCCCTGAGCGACCGGGTTGAAGATTCGAAAGTAGGGCTGCGCATCCGTACCGGTGGAGGCCGACCATTGCCAGCCGCCATTGTTGGAAGCCGGCTCACCATCGACCAGGCGCTGCATGAAGAACCGCTCACCCCACCGCCAGTCCAGGAGGAGATCCTTGGTGAGAAAGCTCGCCACCACCATCCGGGCGCGGTTATGCATCCAACCCTCGACCGCCAGCTGCCGCATCGCAGCATCGACGAAAGGGTAGCCGGTCCGGCCTTGGCACCAGGCCAGGAAGCGCTCTTCGTCGTCGTCCCAACGGACCCTCCGGTACTCGGGCCGGAAGGAACGAACCAGGACCTCTGGATGCTCCTCCAGAATTGCCGAGTAGAACTCTCGCCAGATCAGTTCGTCGATCCACTTCCAGACGCCAGCGGCCCGCCCCGGGAACTCCGCCGACACCTCGATCGCTGCCTCCACGCAGACCCGGGGCGAGAGCTGGCCGAAGCGCAGATAGGGGGAGAGGCGGGAGGTGCCGTTCACCGCCGGGTCGTCTCGCCGGCTCGCGTAGTCGCCGATCCGGCCCTCCAGGAAGCGCTGCAGCCGCCCGCGCGCCGCCGCCTCGCCCGCTCGCGGGATCCGGGTGCGATCTTCGGCGGCGTCGAAGTCGGCGAGCTTCGGTAGTCGGCCGATGGCGATCCGCGGAATCGGCGGCGGGAGCCTGGTCGAACCGAGCGGCAGCGGTCGGTCCTCGCGAAGGCGGGCAAGCCAGGCCTTGCGGAACGGGGTGAAGACGCGGAAGGGCCGGCCCGCCCGGGTGCGGAGTTCTGCGCTCTCGAAGAGGACCCGGTCCTTGCAGTCGATGACGCGGACACCCATCCGCTGTGCGGCGTCTCGGACGCGCGCGTCGCGAAGCTTGGCGTAGGGTCCCGGATCGCGATTGAAGCTCAGCAGCTCGGAGCTGGTCTCACGGAGCAGGCGCGGGATCTCCGTCACCGGGTCTCCGCGGCGGAGGAGAAGACGGTGACCGCGCCGCCTCGAGTCGCCCGCGAGCCGCTCCAGCGCGTCCCAGAGGAATCGCAGCCGCGGGGGACCGACGCGCGACCCCGACAGAAGCCGATCGTCGAAGACGAACACCAGCGCGATCGCGTCCGCCCGCGCCGCTGCGGCTGCGAGCGCGCTGTTGTCGCGAAGCCGTAGATCGCTGCGGAACCAGTGGATCGCGCGCATGCGGTGAATCATCACCCCATCCGCAGATCAAGTCAATATCTGTCAATATATTATATTGACAGAATGCTGGAGCTGTTGCAGGATTTGGCCGTGGCGCAGTCCGGATCCGAGAGCGGCCCTGACGAGGGGGCGACCTACTCTCTGGGGGCCGTCTCCCGGCTGACGGGCCTCTCTCCCCACGTGCTCAGGGCCTGGGAGCGACGATACGGCGCCGTCACTCCGCTCCGCACACCCGGCGGCACGCGCCGCTACCGGGAGTCGGACGTGGCGCGCCTCCGACTTCTCGCGGCGGCGACCGGCGCCGGGCATCCGATCGGGGACGTCGCCCGGCTCTCGGAGGCCGAGCTGCGCCGCCGGACGGCGGGTCCGGACGAGGAGCCGCGTCCGCAGCTGCGCCTGATTCTCGAGGCGATCGATCGGCTCGACTCGGACGAGACGGAACGCCTGCTGGGCGTCCAGCTGGCCGCCCTGGGCTCCCGGTGGTTCGTCGCAGCCGTGGTCGAGCCCCTGATGCACGAGGTGGGCGATCGCTGGGAGGACGGCAGGCTCTGCATCGCCAGCGAGCACCTGGCGAGCGCAGCCGTCCGCAACCTCCTGGGGGGGACGCTCCGCCGGATGGCTCAGTCGTCCCAGTCACTGCCCATCCTCTTCACCACGCTTCCCGGTGAACGCCACGAGCTCGGCGTTCTTTCTTGCGCGGTGATCGCCGTCGAGCTGGGTGCGAACGCGATCTACCTGGGTCCAGACCTGCCCGCCGGCGAGGTGGTCGCGGCAGCCCGTGCAACCCGCGCAGGAGCGGTGGCCGTGAGCACCAGCGAATGCGCTCCGGCGCGGCAACGCGAGCGGGCGGTTCGGCAGCTGCGCCGGGCACTGCCGCGCGACGTGGCACTCTGGCTCGGGGGCAGCGGTAGTGAAGGCCTGGCGCTTCCCGCCGGCGCCGAGCGAATCGAGGGGGTCGAGGAGTTCGAGCAGAAGGTCCTGCTGCAGGAGTTCCGCCGCTGATCCAAGGCGCGGGGAAGCTCAGGAGCGATTCCCCACCCACTCGTCCACGCGGTTCCACTGATCGTAGAGCCAGTCGATCAGGTCGTCCCGGCCCTTGGGGATGAGTGCCGCGGGGACGCGCCAGAACTCCACCTCGATGGTCCGTTCGATCAGCCCTCCAGCCAGGAAGTCGTAGAAGCTGCGGATCCCGTCGAAGCCAAAATGAACGCAGAAGACCACGTCTGCCCCGGTCTCCGCTTCCAGCAGCGCCAGCGTCCCACCGAGCCGGGGCGGTAGCACCTGGCGCAGCCGCGCCGCGCGGGCCACGAGATCGGCGTCTCCGTGGTGGCGCATGCGATCGAGGGCCCGGCGCTGGCGCTCCGGCGTGAATCGCGTGCCTTCGGGATAGATGAACACCCCTTCATCCGGAGCCAGTTGGTCGGCGAGCCGTCGCACTGCGGCAATCTCACGGGCGCTGTCTCCCGAGCCGCGCCGCACGAAGTAGTTGGGCAACCGGTTGCCGACGATGTCGAGGCAGGGATCCCAGAGGAGCTCGCGCTTGATCACGTAGCGCAGCCGGATTCCTTTGCGCGACGAGACCAGAACCGCCGGCATTATCGTGTCGCCCACGCTCGCGTGGCGCATGAAGAGCAGGATCGGCCCTCTGCCCAGCTGGTCTAGCCCCTTCACCTCCAGACGCAGTCCGAAGATACGCTGGGCTCCCGCAAACAGGGTCCGCGCCCACCAGCACTGCAACCGGAAGTTCCAGGTGAGGTAGCGGCTGCGTCCGATCGCGAGGTACCCCACCCAGAGCCCGGCCGCGAGGGCGATTCCCGTCACCTCGCAGCCGAGGTAGAAAACGAAGAAGACCGAGCATCGGGAGAGGGCCCACCGGGAGCCGCGCGCCGCGTCGATGGCCGCTGTGACCAGGAGCACCGCGGGAAGGGCCACCAAGGTCGCGAAGAACAGAAGGATGTACAGCGGAATCGTGACCGCACGCCTCCCCCAACGCTGGAGGGCTGGCTCGTCTCGCCGGCTCGGCTCGTGCACTCGACACTCCTGGCACTTCTGCCGGCCCGATCCTAGCCTGCATTGCTCACCAAGTCGCGCTACTCCGGCCGCGGAAGGACGCTCATGAATCGCTCTCTTCCGGATCCTCCGAGTTGGCCATCTCCCTGCGTACTTCGTCCATGTCGAGCTCTTTGACCTTGGTGATCAGATCCTCGAGCACGTTCTTCGGCAACATGCCCGGCTGGGATGCGATCATGATCCGATCTCGCACCACCGCCAGCGTCGGAATCGACTTGACCTCAAAGGCCTGCGCCAGCTCTTTGTGCTCCTCGGTGTTCACCCGGCAGAAGACGATGTCAGGATGGCGTTCGGATGCGTTCTCGAGAATCGGCAGGAACCCCTTGCACGGTGCGCACCAGGGAGCCCAGAAGTCGATCACCACGGTATCGTGCTGATTGACTACTCGGCCGAGGCTTTCTTCATCGTTCAGTGTGAGTACGGGCATTTGACCAGGATGAGGGCCCGCCCAGGGCAGGTCCGCTCTTCCAAAGACGTTCTACCGAAGGTCTACTTTTTTCGAAACTTTGTCAATCGTAATATTTTAAAAATCTCATCAAGGCGCGATGGCCAGACGACGAAGTTCGCCGAAGCGGCCGGATTTCCATCCGATTGTCGATGAAAAGAGAAGAAAAAATATTGACAATCTCCAGGCGGCGGGCCAATATCTGGTTGGTTTGAGGAAGCAAAGCCGAAGAATTCTGGAAGCTGCCCGGCGGGCGGGCTCGCCGGTAACCCTCCTCCTAGGCCTCGCGGGCTGTCTCGACTACCCGTCGGAGCCCCCGCTGAAGCAGATCCAGCACTTCCCGGCGTCCCTCTACGCACCTCACTTCGACGGACGGACATTCTTCAACCCCTGGAATCGGTTCGATTGGAGGAGGCTCGATTTCCTTCGCTTCGCCCTCACTCGGAGCCCTTACGACAAGAGCCGCTCTCCCGACGTCCGAGTGGTGCCGAACGACGGGACCTCACTCGCCAGTGTGCAGCAGTCGGCCCAGATCACCTGGGTCGGGCATGCCACCTTCGTCATCCACGACGGCGACGATGTCGTCCTGACGGATCCCCACTTCTCGAAGCGCGCGTTGATCCCAGCTCGAACGTCCCGCCCCGGCGTCCCACTCGAGTCGATTCCGGCCGACGCCTTCGCGGTTCTCTCGCACAATCACTACGACCACCTGGACGCCGAAACGGTGGATAGACTTCCCGAAAGCGTGGAGTGGTTCGTACCGCTCGGCCTCGCCGAGTGGTTTCGCGAGCGAGACCGTCCTAACGTGACGGAGCTCGGATGGTGGCAGAGCGCAGAGCGCGGCCGCTGGAAGCTGACCTGCCTTCCATCACAGCACTGGTCGCGGCGGCTCGGCCAGGGGACGAACGAAACCCTCTGGTGCTCCTGGCTGCTCGACTCCGGCGAGTATCGCTATTACTTCGCCGGCGATACCGGCTACTTCCACGGCTTCCGCGAATACGGGCGACGCTTCGCCCCCATCGACGTCGCCATGCTTCCAATCGGCGCCTACGAGCCACGCTGGTTCATGCGATACCAGCACATGAACCCCAAGGAGGCCTATCGGGCGTTTCTCGACCTCCGCGCCCGTACCATGCTTCCGATGCACTGGGGCACCTTCGATCTCACCCACGAGCCCGTGGACGAGCCCGCCCGGGAGTTCGCGAGAGTCGTCACCGCGGCAGGAGGAGATCCGGCGAATTCGCCGATACTGGGCGTCGGAGAGTCCTGGCACGTTCCAGCGCGGAGCTACGATCGGGAGGGATCGCAATGATCGGTATAGGTTGGGCCGAGGCCGGCTTGTTGCCGGACTGGATCATTCGCCGGGGCATCCGATCGATGCTGCGGGATCGCCTGCGAGGGCTGGAGCAGCCCGATCCGGAAGCGGCGCAGCTAGAAATCGCGGCCTTCATCGACGAACTTCGGAAGAGCCCGGTGGCGGTAACACCGGAGCTTGCGAACGAGCAGCACTACGAGGTCGCCCCCGAGTTCTTCGAGGCGGTTCTGGGGCGGCTGCTCAAGTACAGCTGCGCACTCTGGCCGAGGGGCGTGACAGAGCTCGATACAGCCGAAGAGTGCATGCTGTCGCTGACCTGCGAGCGCGCGCAGATTCGCGACGGGATGAGAGTGCTCGATCTGGGCTGCGGGTGGGGTTCCACCAGCCTCTGGATCGCCAAGAACTACCCGGGCTGCCGCGTCCTCGCGGTGTCCAACTCGAAGTTTCAGTGCGATTTCATCGCAGCGCGAGCAGCACGGCGAAAGCTCGGCAACCTCGAGGTCGAGACCGCGGACGTGAACTCGTTCGAGCCAGGACGCGTGTTCGACCGCATCGTGTCCGTGGAGATGTTCGAGCACCTTCGCAACTGGGAGGCGATCCTCTCCCGGATGGCCGGTTGGCTCGCGTCGGACGGGAAGGTCTTCCTGCACTTCTTCTGTCATCGGGAGCACGCGTACCTCTACGATTCGTCAGGCAAGAACGACTGGATGGGCCGCCATTTCTTCACGGGGGGAATGATGCCCTCCGATGATCTTCTCCTCTACCTACAGCGCGACCTCGTCGTGGAACAAAAATGGCGGGTCAGCGGCCTCCACTACCAGCGCACTTGCGAAGCGTGGCTTCGAAACCTGGACCGCCGCCGCACTCTCGTGCTGACTCTCCTCGAGGAGTTGTACGGGAGAGGAATGGGGCGGCTCTGGCTCCAGCGATGGCGACTCTTCTTTCTCGCCTGCGCGGAGCTCTTCGCCTACCGCGAGGGAAACGAGTGGTGGGTCTCGCACTACCGGCTCACGGGGCGAGGATGATCGGCGCGATGAGAATCGTGAATCTGGTGCCATTACGCCGTTCTCTCCAACAGTTCGCTGTGCACCCGGGCGGCCTTCGGCTATCGAAGTGGCCTGTGGACGACCATGCCCAAGTGGCCATCCAGGGTGAGCCGATCGCCCGTGCGGATGCGCGTGGTGGCTTCTGGAACGCCCGTCACGCACGGGATGCCATATTCTCGAGCAATGATCGCGCCATGGATCAGCATTCCGCCACGGCGCTCGACGATGCCCGCCGATAGAGGAACCACGAGCGTCATGTTGGGATCGACGGCGTCGCAGACGAGGATCTCACCGCGCTTGAACTCGAAGAGGTCCGACGGCTCGACCACCACCCGCGCCGGACCGGTGGCCACACCAGGGCCCGCGGGCTGACCGAGAAGCTGCCGGGGACGAATGATCCAGCTGTCTTCTCCGTCGGATGGGTCGCTGGGAACATCTGTGCCGTGGTCCAGCTTCTCCGGAGGCGCAACGCGCTCCAATGCCGCGATCAGAGCTGAAGCGGTGCTCTGCCCGCTCCCGAGACGGTCCCGCGCCTCGGTCTGAGCCGCCAGAAGCTGCGCCTCGACGCGTGCGAGGTGGATATTGTCGTCGTCGCGTAGCTGGTAGCTCGCGCGGGCCAGGTCCAGCATCCCCTCGGCAAACCCCCGCCGATCCTCAGAGAAGGAGTTCAAGAACCGCTCCGTCAAATCCCGGACCGCCTCCGAACGGCCTTGGGCCCTTCCCGAGCCGCGCTCTGCCAATTCCAGTAGCAGGGGAAGGAGCCGCTGGCGCTCACCCGAGGGCTGTCCGTGTTGCCATGCCAGATCGCCGAACTCCGTGAGAAACGCATCGAGTGCCTCGACGAACTCGGTGTCCTCTTCCAGCGGCTCACCCCGCCGGAGGCGCGCGGCGCGGTTGGCGTCGCCTCGGATCATGGCAGCCAGTTGTTCGAGCATCGCGTTGCGCTGGAGACTCTGCATGGGCGTCGCGGCGAGGAGACCCATGAACTCGTAGGGGTCCTCTGGCCTCACCGTGTCATTGTAGACCTGACCGAACAGCCTCACGCCGTGCGCGAGCGGGATGAAGTCGGTCCAGTAGACATCCACCCAATGTTGGTAGATCTCCTCCCGCCGGGCGATCTCACCGGCGAGCTCGAGATCGGAGAGCTCCTTCAGCTCCGAGCGGCCAAGTTCCACGGCGACCCGCTGCATCTCGGGGATCAGCTCGTCTTCGACCCGCTGGCGAAGCTCGCACAGGTTTTCGAGGCTCCGCGTCAAGGTGAGGTACCACTGCCGCTGGTCGTCGGCCTCTCCCCGCGTCGTGATGGGCCGGGACTGCAGTGCGTACAGGGCTCCATCGCAGAAGGTCCACTCGACGTCCTGAGGCCGGCCGAAGCTCTCCTCCAGCGTCCGGGCCAACCGATGGACCTGTTCCAATTCCCCCTCTCCCAGGGGCGCCTGCGCTCTCTGCTCGGGCGATAGTGCGCGCTTCTCCACCCCCTCGGAAGACGGCAGCAGAGCATGGAATCGCTCCGCCGGTTGATGCGCGAGCACGCGGCCGGTCTTCCGCTCCAAGGTCCAGCGATCCGGCTGAACGGTGCCGTCCACCAGCCCCTGGTTGAGTCCGTACACGGCTTCGATCACGGACTCGGTCGGATCGAGAGGGCTTTCGGAAAACGCCACGCCCGATCGCTCGCTTGGGGCGAGCTCCTGAACCAGGACCGCCATGCTGCTCGACGCCACTTCGAGGTCCAGCTCCTGTCGGTAGAGAAGAGCTCGATCCGACCACAGAGACGCCCAGACGAGCCTCACGTGATCCAGGACCGCTCGCGCTCCCCTTACGTTGACAAAGGACTCGTGCAGCCCAGCGAAGGACGTCCGCTCGGAATCCTCACCCGGGGCCGAGGAGCGCACCGCGACCGGCCGATCGGCGAAGCACTGATCGACTGCCGAAAACAGATCGGCGTAGAGATCGTCGGGCAGGTCCGACTTCAGGAACATGTTGCGGATTCGGAGGGCGGCGTCCCACAGCTCCTCCCAGCGCATGTCCTTGAAGGGCTTCCGGCTCAGCTCCCGAGCGATCCGCAGGCCCAAACCCGTCTCGGCGAGGTAGCGACGGTAGGCCTCGATGGAGATGGAGAGGCCGCCGGGCACGGCAATTCCCTCCTGCCCGATCCGGGCCAGCACCGCAGCCTTGCCGCCAACGATGGTCGCGTTCTCAGGTCGGATCTGCTCGAGGGGGATCGTGAGCGGCATCAGCCGACGTGGATCTCCACCACTTCCTGGAATCGGGTGACGACGTGAAAGATCTCGATTCTCACTTCCACTAGCGCGCAGTTCGGCGAGGAGGCGAATTCCTTCAGGTGGGGGTGCTTGGAAAGGTAACGCTCGGAGGCAGCCTCCCGATCGGCGCCAGTCAGCTCCCGGGCGTGCCCGGTCCCCGTCGCAGCCACGGCCTCGAAGAGATCCGCCGGCCGATTCGAGGCGTTGTCGACGACGAAAGCAACGCGGTCATCTTCCTGGATGTGAGTGAACTTGCGTGTGCTGCGCGTCGTGGAGAACCAGATGCGGTCCATTTCGTCGGACGTGGCGAAGCAGACGACGGTGCCGTAGGGGTGGCCCTGGCCCTGCGTACAGAGGACACCGAAGTTCTGCGTCGCCAGAACTTCCTGCAAGACCCGGCGCAGCTCCGGCACATCGGTGAGTCGGCCTCGGACCGTTCCGCCCTTCATGGATATTCCTCCGCTGCCCGGCGATCTCCACCCCGTAAGCGTGATCTCACCGATTCAAAGGCAGTATACCCAACCGAGAATCGCGTAGAGATGCGGAGACCCGCCATGCCAGACCGGCGCTGTGATCTTCATGTCTCACGGCTTCGATCTGGACCCTCGAAAGCCGAACTCTGAACAGGGCTGGAGAATATCGGGACCTCGAAGGGGGCGAACGCGGCCATCGGGCTCGTCCTTCAGGGACTGGTCATCCGGCGCGTGTAGTCCCAGCTGTGCAGGTGGGTGGGTACGATCCGAATTGCCACCTCGGAGGCGCGACGGCTCAAGAGCCATCGCGCGAGCGAGGATTCTTCGTCGCCGAGGTAGCGCTGGATCAAGAGGCGAAGGATGTCCTCGGGCGGCCGGGGCTGCACGCGGGCAAGACCACGACCGCGGACCCCGCGGTAGGGGGGACGATCCGCTGCGATCTCGAAAGCGCAGCGGGGGTTTGCAGCCAGAGCGGAGGCAATCAGCGCCTTCGCCTGCGTCGAGCAGAAGATCTCGCCGTCTCGGCGGAGGAACCAGAGCGAGAAGACCCGCGGCCAACCATCGCGGTCCACGCAGCTCAAGCGGATCGGGATCACCGTCGCGTCGAGGTAGACGCTCACCTCCGTCGGCGACCAGGGTCCGGAATAGCGGATCGCCCCGGAAGGGTCGGGCGACTCGTGCGGGCCTGGGTTTCGAGAAGAGGGCTTTCGTGTGGACATGCAATCTCGATGATAGCTGTATTCGAACCAGACAAGAATGGCGAGGTCAATCGTCCCCGGGCACCCCCCAATCGGTGTGGACGAAGTGATCTGGCCTATCGACGCGCTCGTAGGTGTGACTCCCGAAGTAGTCGCGCTGGGCCTGGCTCAAGTTGGCGCTGCCGTGAGACGTGGTGAGGGTGTCGAACCAAGACAGGGAGGCCGCCAGCCCTGGGATCGGCAGCCCCACGCTCGTGGCTGCGGCCACCACGCGCCGCCAGCTGGGCAAGCGGCGGATCAGATCCTCACGAAAGTCCGGAGCGAGGGCCAACAGACTCGTTCCGCCCTCTTCGCTGAACGCGGCACGCACGCGATCGAGAAACCGGGCCCGGATGATGCACCCGGCCTTCCAGATACGCGCAACCTCCGCGAGGTCCGTCCCATATCCCCGCTCCTCACTGGCGCGAGCGAGCAGGTCGAAGCCCTGGGTGTAGCTGGCGATCTTTGCAGCATAGAGGGCTGCGCCGACGTCCTCCGAGCTCACGCCGGTGAGGGTGGCCGTGCTTGACTCACCGAACGCAGCCAACACAGCGCGGCTCGCGGTCGCAAGCGCGGCAGGCGTGAGCGTGATGCGGTCGGGAGGTGGCTTGGGGCTGTCCGAGACATGGGCGACGAGGCCCGATTCGGGCAGCGACCGCCAGGGGAAGAGAGAGGCGATGTGGCCGTCCTCTCCCATGCCCAGGAGCAGGACGTCCAGAGCCCCGTCGAAGTCGACCCGCAGACCCGCCTCGACGCGCGCCACGGCATCGCCGAGCTTTGCGCAGGCGCCCGCGAGCGCCGGCAGCGCCGAACCGCCCGGCACCGCCACGCGTGCCGTATCGCGAACCTCCAATACCGCCAATATGGCGCGCGCCAATACGTCGGCTGCCGCATCGAGCGGCTCCGTGGTAATCAGCAGCTCGCAGCGCTTCGACAGCGGCGAGGACGCCTGGTCCGGAGCCTCGAGATCACCCACGGGACCAGCTGCCCTGGCACTCCCCGAAGAGATGCCCGGCGTCCTCGGGACCCCAGCCACCGGCCTCGTACACCTGGAGGGGTGGTGCGCCCAGGGACTGCCAGGAGGCGAGCACCGCGTCGGCGTACCTCCACGAGGCCTCGATCTCGTCACCCCGTAGGAAGAGGGTCTGATCTCCGAGGAGAGCGTCGGCCAGCAGTCGCTCGTAGGCATCGGGCGGTGCCTGACCGAAGTGATCGCGATAGTGGAAATCCATGGTGGCCGGCGTCATTTCCATGGTACCCCCGGGCTGCTTCACGCCGAAAGAGAGCCGGATCGCTTCCTCGGGCTGCAGGCGCAGGGTGAGAATGTTGGGGCGAATCTGGCAAACCGCGCCGTCGCGCAACAATCGCCGATATTCCTGGTCGCTCATCTCTGGAGGGCGATTGAAGAGCTGCATGGGGGGCGTATGAAATTGCACCTGTACCTCGGTGAATCGGTCCTTCATTCGCTTGCCGTGGCGCAAGAGAAAGGGCACGCCGCTCCAGCGCCAGTTGTCGATGCAGGCTCGCAGCGCGACGAAGGTCTCCGTCTCGGAATTGGGCTCAACCCCCTGCTCCTCGGAGTAGCCCAACACCCGCTGGCCGTTGATCTCCCCCGGCCCGTAGCGGGCGCGTACCGAGGACACTCTGGCCTCGTCCGGATCCGGGTGTCGAAGCGCGCGCAAGACTTCGACTTTCTGGTTGCGAATCGCATCGGCGTCCAGGGAAACCGGTGGCTCCATGGCGATCAGTGCCACCACCTGCAAGATGTGGTTCTGCAGCATGTCGCGCAGCGCACCCGTGCTGTCGTAGTATCGGCCACGGCCATGCTCGACCCCGATCGTCTCGGCCACGGTGATTTGTACCAGCTCCACGTGGTGGCGGTTCCAGAGCGGCTCGAAGATGGCGTTGTGGAAGCGAAAGCCCAGCAGGTTCTGCACCGTCTCCTTTCCGAGGTAGTGATCGATCCTGTAGATCTGCTCCTCCTGCAAGATCAGGTGCAGCTCGCGATTGAGGACTCGCGCGGTATCGAGATCGCGACCGAAGGGCTTCTCGACCACCACCCGGCGCCAGCCCTCGTCGAGCTCCCAGGCCCGCAGCAGCCCCGCGGCACCGAGAGTCGCCACCGTCGGGTGAAAGAGATCGGGCTTCAGAGAGAGATAGAAGAGCCGACCCGACCCTCTACCTCCGGGCAGCAGATCGAGCCTCGCGCCCAACGACGCGGCCGATTCGGGGTCACTGGAATCGCCCCGATGGTAGAAGATGCGCGGTGCGAGCTTCTCGAAGGCTCCGCGGAGATCGGTTGGAATGGCCTCTGCCAGCTCCAGTCGGAACTGCTCGTCCGTCTTGTCGCTGCGTGACACTCCCATGATGGAGAAGCCGACGGGAGGCCGCGGATCCGACTCCAGACGGGCCAGCGCCGGGATCAGCTTGCGCCGGGTGAGATCGCCGCTGGCTCCGAAAATGATGACCTGATCCGGTGATTGCATGGCGATAGGGTAGCGCTCCGTCGTCCGCGCGGGGTCCGGCTCCGTCGAAAGTCAGAGCCCGATGCCCGCGAACGCGACACCCGAGAGCTCCGCCATCTCCTTCTTCCAGGTGGAGAGGTCCCGGTGCTCGAACTGCGAGAGGTGTTGATGCCCGCACGCGCGCGCGAGGACCTTCATGAGTTCCACCGCGGCGCCGAAGAAGCGCGCGAGCCGCTCCGCCCCTTCCTGAATGTCGAGCTTCGCGCGCAGCTCGGGCTTCTGTGTCGCGATGCCGGCCGGGCAGTTGTTGGTGTTGCACATGCGCGCAGCGATGCAGCCGACGGCCTGCATCGCGGCGCTCGCGACGGCGACACCATCGGCGCCGAGGCACATCGCCTTGGCGAAATCCTCGGGCATGCGCAGTCCGCCGGTGATGATGAGCGTGACGTCGTCCCTGCGGTGTGCGTCGAGGTGGCGCCGGGCGCGCGCGAGCGCGGGAATCGTCGGCACCGAGATGTTGTCGCGGAAGATGCGCGGCGCTGCACCGGTGCCACCACCGCGGCCGTCGAGGATGATGTAGTCGACACCGCACGCGAGCGCGAAGTCGATGTCGTCCTCGATGTGGTTCGCCGAGAGCTTCATCCCGATCGGAATGCCGCCACCTACCTCGCGCACGCGGTCCCCGAAGCGTTGAAAGTCGGCCGGGCTGTGGAGCTCCAAGAACGTGGGGGGGGATATCGCGGGCGTTCCCTCCGGGAGCTTCCGTACCTTGGCGATCTTGCCCACCACCTTGTTGCCCGGCAGATGTCCGCCGGTGCCCGTCTTCGCCCCCTGGCCACCCTTGAAATGAAAGGCCTGTACTCGCGTGAGTAACGATTCCTCGTAGCCGTACATTGCCGACGCGAGCTCGTAGAAGTATCGGTGGTTCTCCGCCTGCTCGTCGGGTAGCATGCCGCCTTCGCCCGAGCAGATGCCCGTACCCGCGAGCTCGGCGCCGCGAGCAAGTGCGATCTTCGCCTCTTCAGAGAGCGCCCCGAAGCTCATGTCCGAGACGAAGAGCGGAATGTCGAGCACCAGCGGCCTCTTCGCCTTCGGTCCGATCACGAGCTCGCTGCCGACGGGCACCTCGTCGAGGAGTGGCTTGATGGCGAACTGCGCGGTCAGCAGCTGGATGTCGGACCACTGCGGGAGCGTCGGCCCCGGCACCCCCATCGCGACCATCTCGCCGTGGTGCCCGACCTTTTCGAGCCCCGAGCGGGCGAGCTCGTGGATGCGCTCGACCGTGGGCTCCTCGGGCGTCGCCGCACTCGGCTGCGACGAAGGTGCAGTCCGGGCCGCCGGGGCGGCGACGTCGTCCTTCGGAAGCTTCGCGTGGGTACCGTCGCAGTAGGGCTTGTTGCCCGTGTGCTTGCAGAGGCAGAGATGCACTTCGCCGTCTTCTTCGGCCTCGAAGGCCACCGGCTCGAGGCCCGTTCCCGGGTGCGATCCGTCGCAAAAGGGCTGGCTCTTCGAGCGACCGCATGCGCACCACGCGTAGCTCTCTCCCTTCGTCAGCGTTACGCTCTTCGGCTTGCGATCCGCGATGATCGGTTCGCTCATCCCGCTCTCCTGCTCATAGGACCTCGCGTCCGTGCGGTCGATCGAAGTCGATCTCCGGACCCACGGGCACGACGCCGGTCGGGTTGATGGTCGAGTGGCTGCCGTAGTAGTGGTGCTTGATGTGCATCATGTTGACGGTGTCCGCGATCCCCGGCAACTGGTAGAGCTCGCGAAGGTAGCCCGAGAGGTTCGGATAATCGGCGATTCGGCGCAGATTGCACTTGAAGTGGCCGACATACACCGGATCGAAGCGCACGAGCGTGGTGAAGAGGCGCCAGTCGGCCTCCGTGGTGCGGTCCCCGACGAGATAGCGTTGCTTGGATAGCCGGTCCTCGAGTGTGTCGAGCGCGGAGAAGAGATCGCAGAACGCCTCGTCGTAGGCGTCCTGGGTGGTCGCGAAGCCGCAGCGATAGACGCCGTTGTTGATGCGCGGATAGACGAACTCGTTCATCGCGTCGATCTCGTCGCGTAGCTCGACGGGGTAGAAGTCGAGGGACGCCCCGCCGATCGCATCGAACTCCGAGTTGAACATGCGGATGATCTCCGAAGACTCGTTGCTCACGATCGTCCCGAGCTTCTTGTCCCAGAGGACGGGCACGGTCACGCGGCCGGTGTAGTCCGGATTGGCGCGCTGGTAGATCTCGTAGAGGTACTGGCTCCCGAAGAGCTCGTCGGGTGTGGCCCCGGGCGTATCGCCGAATACCCAGCCCTGCTCTCGCATGTAGGGATCGACGATGTTGATCGAGATCGCCCCGTCGAGCTGCTTGAGCTTTCGGAAAATCAGGGTTCGGTGCGCCCATGGACACGCGAGCGAGACATAGAGGTGATAGCGCCCGGATTCGGGCCGATGGTTGGTGGACCCGTCGGCCCGAACCCAGCCGCGAAACGCACTGTCCTGGCGGACGAACCGCCCTCCCGAGGACTTGGTGTCATACCATTGATCCTCCCATTTACCTTCCACCAGGAGTCCCATGTTCTTTTCCTTTCTCGAGCTTTGATCTGGTAGTCTCGGTCGTTCTCGTGGTGCGATTGGTTTCGATCCGGGCTCTTTCGTCTCGTTCAGGGCAGATCGAAGATCAGGACTTCCATGTCCGGTGCACCGGCAAGCTCGACGGCGGCCTCTTCGCGAATCGCGACGCCGTCTCCAGCTTCGACGCGATGTCCCGCGACGAGGCCCTCACCCGCCGCCACCTGGACCCAGATCTGCCGGTCCGGCTCGATCGCGTAATCGAAAGACTGCTGCGCAGCGGTCTGGAGCGCGTAGACGGACGCGTCCTGCTGAATCGCCAGTCCACCCTCACGCCCGTCGGGCGTCGCGATCGTGCGCGGTGCTCCGGGCTCGAGTGCGAAGTCGAGCTCCGCGTAGCCGGGCCCGAGGCCGAGGCGATCGGGCTCGATCCAGATCTGCAGCAGGTGTGCGGCCTCTTCCGAGCTCCCGTTCATCTCGCTGTGGACGATCCCGCGTCCGGCGTGCATCAGCTGCGCGCGCTCGCGCCGCAGCGTCGAGGCGTTGCCCTCGCCATCGCGGTGCGCCAGGCTTCCTTCGAGCATGTAGGTCAGGATTTCCATGTCGCGGTGACCGTGCGCGCCGAAGCCCCGACTGGGCGCGATCCAATCTTCGTTGATCACGCGCAAGGGGCCGAAGCCCAGCTGCGCCGGGTCGTAGTAGTGCGAGAAAGAGAACGTGTGTCGGCTGTCGAGCCAGCTCGTGCGGCTGCGCCCCCGATCTGCGGATTTTCGGATCTCGATCATCAGAGGGTCCTCCTCTTTCCCTGCAAAACTCGAGTTCGGGCTCTCTGAGGGAGTGTCTCTCCTGAACGAAAATTGATAATCTGATAATTTAGGCGATCTCTTTTTCCTAAATGGAAACAATCAGCCTCTCGACGCGCTCTGCGGACGTGGTCTCTTGACGGATAAGTTCCTGGAATTCCGAACGTTTCTCGAAGTCGCCCAGGAGGAGAGCTTCTCGCGGGCCGCGGACGGGCTCGGCTTCACACCCTCCGCGGTGAGCAAGCAGATCCGCGCGCTCGAGGACCGGCTCGGCGCCCGGCTGTTCAACCGCACGACGCGCCGCGTCTCGCTCACCGACGCCGGGCGCGCTTTCCGCCAGCGCATCGAGACGGTGGTGCAGGAGGTCGAGGAGGCCGAGCAGGCGGTCGCGCGGCTCCAGGCAGAGCCGCGCGGTGTGCTGCGCGTCGGGGCCCCGATGGACTTCGGGCGCGCCCACCTCTCGAAGGCGATCGCGCAGTTCGCTGCCGCCCACACGGCGCTCCAAGTCGAGGTCGAGTTCGCGGACCGTTTCGTCGACGTCGTGGAAGAAGGGCTCGATGTGGTGGTGCGTATCGGAGCGCTCGCGGAGTCGAGCCTCGTGGCCCGGCGACTCGCACCGTGCCGGCGGCTCGTCTGCGCGTCGCCCGAGTACCTCGACGCCCACGGCCGCCCTGAGCGGCCCGAGGACCTGCTCGCCCACCATCGCGTCGGCTACGCGTACGAGGTCGAGCGCAGCTGGCGCTTCGAGACGCCGCGCGGCAGCAAGCGCATCACGGTGCCGGTGCGCCATCGCTCGAACAACGGCGAGCTCACGCGCGAGCTGCTGCTCACCGGCGAAGGGCTCTCGCTCCTGCCGACCTTCCTCGTCGCGGAGGATCTGCGGAGCGGGCAGCTCGAGGCCGTGCTCGCCGAATCGCTGCGCGCCGACACGCAGATCCACGCCGTCTATCCCCATCGCAAGCACCTCTCCGCCAAGGTGCGTCAGTTCGTCGACCACCTCGCTGCGCACTACGGCCCGCGGCCGTACTGGGACGAGGGGCTCCCCGTCTGAACGGCCGGTGGGCTGCACCACGCGGTCCGACGCAACTCGGCCCCCCGGGTCGTCCTGCAACGCCAGGCGTCGGCGCGCTACCGACGCTCCGGCAATGCGGGCTGGTAGCGAAGGCCCCGGCGCCACCGCTCCGGCCAGCCCGCGACCCCCGACGCCGCGCCCAGCAGCGCGCCGAGCACCGCACCGCGGTAGCAGTTGTCGCCGCCCACCATGGTGTTGGCCACGAGCCCGTCCTCGGGACGGTCGGCGTACTTGCGCGCCAGGTAGAGCGTGGCCGGCACCGAATCGTCCACGTAGCAGGCCGGCGACAGGACGCGGCCGATGACCTCGAGGTCGTCGAGGCGCTCCCAGCCCTCGAAGTCGTGCTGCAGCAGCCGATTGTCCGATCGAGCGCCCGCCGTGTCGAGGGCCTCGCGAAGCGGCTCGCCGGCCAGCACCGGCAGCAGCACTTCGGCCACCGCGTCGAGCGCTGCGGCCATGGCCGGACCCCTGTGGGTCAACTCGCGGTGCTCGTGGGCCGCGGCGCATGCCAGCATCGGATCGTCGTGATGGAACAGAAGCACGGCCACCGGTCCGGCGAGCCCGCCGATGTGCTTCTCGGTGACGCCGCATTCGCGCAGCGGCACGCCCCGCGCGCGGTGCTCGAAGAACCCGCGCAGCCACTCCTCGACGTAGGTGTCGCGGTGACTACGGGGGTCGCGCACGAACGCGATCATGCGCTCGAGATACCGGTCGGCATCGTAGCGGCCGTGCTCGGCCAGGTCAGCCAGAAGCACTTGCACGAGAAGCAGGTTGAGGGTGTTCTCCCCGGCCTCGAGGTGCTGGTGGTAATGGATGCCCGGCTGGCCCCAGTAACGGGCCTGGTCGTGCAGGATGTCGGCGTCGGGATTGACCGGTGCGTAGTGCGACCGGTGCAGGATGCTTCCGGGATGGGGGTTGCGCGGTGCCACGAGTTCGCGCACCTCACCGTAGTCGCGCCGTAGGGCGTGGCGGTCGTAGTACCAGTGCACGGGCATCGCGAGGGCGTCGCCGAGCAGCAACCCCCAAAGGGCACCCTCGGCGCGGTCTCGGATTGTCAGGTCTCGGGTCATGGCCTGGCTTCCATGGGCGCCAGTGGACAATATACCTCCGTTTCGCCGGTGCAGTCCCGACCCACGCCGTCTACCCGGCGTTCACGGCGAGGCGCCCGAGCGTTTGGCGAGCTCGGCGCGCACGGCGGCGTGGCGTTCGCGGGTGACCGGGAAGCCGCGCAGGAAGAGGGCCCCGACACCCATCAGCAACGCGGGCACCCCGCCATAGATCGCCATCAGACGGGCCTGAACGGCGGGGGTCGTGATTTCCGCGGTGGGGTCGTAGCCGAAGGCCGCCGGCAGGGCGGTTCCGAGAAGCACACCGAGGGCCAGGGAAAGTTTCGTGGTCATGCCCCAGACCGCGAAGTAGAGCCCCGAGCGCTGCTCGCCCGAGGCGAGCGTGTCCAGGTCGATCACGTCCGCGGCGATGGAGTTGGCCAGGAAGAGGATCGAGGCGAAGCTCGAGCCCCGGATCGCGATGATGGCGATCAACGCCGTGGTGTCGCCCTCGCGCAGGAAGACGAGCGGCAGGCTCCAGAGGGCGAGCCAGAGCGCGGCCGCAGCGAGCGCGCGGTGCTTCGCGGTTCCCAGCGAGATGCGGAGCCATAGGGGGATCGCGGCGAGAGTGGCGATATTCTCGACCAGCAACATCACTGGGAAGCGAGACTCGTCGGCCATCACGTCGGAGAGCACGAGGCGATGCAGGGTGCCCTGGACTGCGATCCCAGACACGAAGAAGACAACGCAGCCGATCATGCGGCGGAAGGCGGGATTTGCGGCCACCAGGCGAAGGCCCGCGAAAAGGTCGAGGCCCTGGTGGCCCAAGCCCTCGCGGCGGCCCTCCGGAACCGCCAGCACCGCCGCGGCGACCAGGAGCGGCAGCGCGATCACGACCACGAGTGCGATGCCCCGCAACTGGTCCGCTGCGTCGCTGACTCCGCGCGCGCTCCAAACGACCAGGGCCGCGAGCAGAGCCACCTGGCCGCCGGTCGAGAGGCCCTCCCGCCAGCTCGTGATGCGCGAGCGCTCGTCGTAATCGGAGGAGAGTTCGGCGCCCCAGGCCTTGTGGGGCAGGTCGATCATCGTGAAGCCGAGGTAGAGAAGCGCCGACCAGCCGAGCAGACTGCCCGCGCTGGCCGCCCCGCCTGGAACAAAGAGCTGCCACAGCGCCACGGCGAAGAGCGGGGTGCCGAGGACGATCCAGGGCTTGCGCCTACCCCAGCTGAGCCCGAGACGGTCGCTGGCGATTCCGATCAGCGGGTCGGTGACGACGTCGAGGAGGCGCGAGGCGGCGAGCGCCAAGCCGACGGCAGCCAGCGGCACGCCGAGGTCGTCGGCGTAGAACGCGGGCACGAACAGGACCAGGGGCAGGGCGGCCACCGAGGAAACCATGGAGGGCAGCGCATAGGTGACGAGCCGAAGCGGCGGGTGGCGCATGGGCATGCCGCTCAAGTCGCGGCCGGAGGTCGGAGCCACAGCACAGGCGTGCGCGCCTTGTAGGCCTGGTACTCGGGCGCGGCCCCCCACTTTTCGTCCGACCGCGATTCGAGTAGCGGGATTCCGCTGATGCGCGTCAGCAGGACGTACACGAAGACGGGCGAGATCAGCGTCACCAGCGACCAGCCCGAGAGCGCCGGGACAGCGATCAGCGCGACGCCGATCCAGAGGAGGATCTCGCCACAGTAGTTGGGGTGACGTGACCAGGCCCACAGGCCCGTGCGGATGAAACGTTCGCGATTGGCCGGATCGGCCCGAAAGACCCCTTTCTGGCGATCGGCGATGGCCTCGATCGCGAAGCCAGCGATCCAAACGGCCAATCCCAGCGCGGCCAGCACGCCGAGGGGCGGGGCGGTGGCCGCCGTGATGGCGGCGAGCGCGCACGAGACGGTGAGGAAGACCCACAGTCCCTGGAGCGTCCAGGTCAGGAGGAAGCGCGCAAAGTCTGGCTTGAGAGCGTCGAAGCGGTGGTCAACGCCTTCACGGCGTATCCGCGAGTAGAGAAAGGTACCGAGCCGCAAGGCCCAGACACCCACCAACAGCGCCAGCAGGAGCGCTCGCGGATCGCGGTTCCCCAGGGCGACGGCGCAGGCGATAACCGCGAGGTAGGTGAGGCTGCCGGTGAGGTCGAAGTAACGCTCGGTCTGCGCGGAGTAGGCGTGGACGAAGACCAGCCAGTTGAGGGCGAAGCAGAGGACGCCGCACAAGGCGAAGACCGGGACCCCTCCGACCCGCTGCCCGCCCTGGCCCCCAGCCCAGCCGATTGCCGCCGCGACCAGCAGAATCACCGATACGGAGAGAACGGCTTGGACCGTGGCGCTGCGCATCCCGTAGTTCTAGCGCAGGAGGCAACTCGGCCGCAGCCGCCGTACTGGGTGGCGGCCGTGGAACTCGGCGAAAGGCGCCGGCATCAACACAGCAGGATCCATTCCCGGACTTGCGGTTATCTCGTGCTCGGTATCTTCTTGGCCCATGGACCGCAGTCTACTCGCTCTCACCGCCAGCCTGATCGCCGGGCTGTCCACGGGTCTCGGCGCCCTGCCGGTCCTCTTCATCCGTCAGCTTCAGCGGCCCCGACACCGCTACCGGCTACATCATCGCCTCCGGAATCGTGATCCAGAACCTGCCGGAAGGACTGATCGCCGCCGTTTCCTTGCTAGCGGTGGGCTACCGGCCGGGCTTTGCGCTGACGATCGCCGCCGCCACCGGCCTGGTCGAGACCCTCGGCGGAGTGCTCGGCCTCCTGCTGGCCAGCGCACTCGAGGGTCTGGTGCCGGTCACCATGGCGTTCGCCGCCGGCGCGATGGTCTACGTCGTCGGCCAGGAGGTCGTGCCCGAGTCGCACGCCGGCGCCCGTTCCCGCGTGGCGACCTGGGGCATTGTCAGCGGCTTCCTGCTGATGATGGCGTTGGACCAGCTGCTTGCGTGAGGCGGGTGCGATCCAAGCGAAGGGCCTGGCCGCCGCCTTCGGCCCCATGGCCCGGTGCTCCGAGTTCGTCAGGTCGATCACCCGACTGGCCGTAAGGAGATGAGTTCAGCCTCATGACCTGGTACACCGGCGACCCCACCTACGACACCGCGCTCGCCATCGGATTCGCGATCGTGGTCGCCACCGCCATCGCGGCCCTCTTCACCAATACCCCGTACGGGCGCTTTGCGAACGAGCGGTACGGCGTCAGCCTCGATCCACGTCTCGGCTGGTTCCTCATGGAGCTGCCCGCGATGGTCGTGTTCCTATACTTCTACCTGCACGGAACCAACGCCGCCGCTCCGTTTCCGCTCTTCGTCCTCTTCGTCTGGGTCGTCCACTACGCCAATCGCGGCTTCATCATGCCTGCGTTGATGCGGGTTCCGCTCGGCCAGAGGAGCAGCTTCAGCGTCTTCGTCGTGGCGATTGGATGGGTGGTGACGAGCCTCCACGGCTATCTCAATGGCAGCTGGGTTTCAACCTACTCCAATCACGTCGGCTGGGATTGGTTCTCCGACCCCCGCTTCATCGTGGGCGTCCTCCTCTACTATGGCGGATTGCTGGTCAACCTCCACTCCGACCACATCGTCCGGAAGCTGCGCACGAAGGAGGAGATCGCGCAGGGTCTCAAGGAATACCGCATACCCCGGGGCGGGTTCTTCGAGTACGTCAGCAACCCGAGCTACTTCTCCGAGCTCGTCTTCTGGGCGGGCTTCGCACTCTTCACCTGGAGCCTCGCCGGCGTGTTCATCCTGGCCATCAGCATGGCCAATCTCGTTCCACGGGCGATCGCAACCCACGCGTGGTATCGCGAGAAGTTTGCCGACTACCCGCCAAGAAGGAAGGTCCTGGTCCCCTTCATCTGGTGAGGACCTCGAGATTTCGCCTATCGATCCAAGCAGCCGCACTTCAAGTCGTCGAAGCGACATACCTGGTTGGCGAAACTGCCTACTCGACTGAAACGGGCTCGACGCCCTCCATCCACTCGATTTGGACCATGACTTCGTTCCGGCGCATGAACCACGGCGTGAAAGGGCTGTTGTAGCGGGCCAGTATTGGCGTCCCGACCGGCCGCTGGTCATCAGCGGATAGCGCCTCCATCAGCTTGACTTCGTTCTCGCGGTAGTTCTCTTCTGTCCAGCGGCCCGAGTATCGACGTACGGCCATGACCCGAGCTGCCTGTTGCCTGAGTCGAATCCGCGGGTCGCGCGGCTGGGGCAACGTATCCAAGGTGAATTTCCGTTCCATGACGAACGCATAGGTGTATTGGTCGGTCGCCGATGCGGTTGACGTGACGGGCGTTGTCATCGACATACGGACACCTTCTTGCTTGGGTCGTGATTCGACGGGCGCGGTCATGCTCATCTTTTCCTCGGTCTGGTTGTCACCGAAGATATACCCCGCCAGCAATCGGAAAGCCTTGTTCCCCGCTTTCCCGAAGTCACCCTCCACGTCAACCTCGGCGACGAGATATGGTGCGTACCGGCGCACCTCGTATTCGTCTGCTTTTTCGATCACGTCGTAGAACGGTTCTTCGTAGGCCATGGTCATCGTCGCAAAGAGAAGTATGCCCAAACTGGACAGTATGCTGCGAGTTCTCATGCTGTCACCCCCGATAGCGGAGTCACATCCTCAATACGCGATCGCCGTGCCATCCCACGCAAAGAAGCCCCCCGTCGCCGCCGGCGTCAGGTCGTCGATCACGCCGAGGAGATACCGTGCTGCTTGCGAAGGCGCGAAGAGCCGCTCCGCGGGCACCCGGCTGGAGAAGGGCTTCGACAAAGCGGTATTCACGGTCCCGGGGTGCAATGCCACCACGACCGAGTCCGGCCACCGACGCCCATGCTCGATCGCCAGCGTCTTCAGCAACATATTGAGCGCCGCTTTCGAGGCTCGGTACGACGCCCATCCTCCGAGGCGGTTGTCGGATATGCTCCCGACCCGTGCCGACAATGCGGCGAAGACCGTCTTGTGCCCGGTCCGGAGCAGCGGCAGAAAGTGCTTCGCGACCATCGCGGGGCCGACGGCGTTGATTCCGAATACCTCGTAGAGTGCCTGCGGATCGAGCTCGCGCATGCTCTTCTCCGGCTGCAGCTCAGAATCCCGGTGTAGGATGCCGCTGGCAACGATCACCAGATCGAGTGGGCCGTCGCGCGAGGCGGCCTCTGCCGCAGCACGGATCGACCCCTCCTCTGTGATGTCGATGAATTGGTGATGGACGTTTTCCGCGCTGCGTTGCGGCGAGCGCGATAGCGCGTGAACCGTTCCTGAGGGGCAGCCACTCGCCAACGACTCGAGAAAGGCCCGACCAATACCACCGGATGCGCCAATCACGGCGATGTGGGGACTCGGTACCAGAGACCGCAGCTGGGACATCGAGTGGATGCGTAGCACAACCCCCGGAAAGTCGGAGAACCCACCGGAATGGATCCGGGCCGGGCCCCTGCACCGCGGGCCGGAAACCCCTCTGCGTCTTCTTCCCGGTCGCTCTGGGTCGAGCCGACCGGATGGGCGCCCGCCGGCTCGCCAGGGGCCTGCCCGAACCTGGCTTGGCTCCGGATCGCCTTCGGTATAGAATCCCGCCATTGCCCGACGCCGGGGGGCATGGAGGAGAAGAACATCGTCGACTACAACCGCTAGGCCAACGAGTGCGCCGCGAACGCCGACTCCGTGTCGAAGAAGCTCTTCGAGGATCTCGTTGCAGACGAGGAGCGGCACTTCGACCAGCACGATACGGAGATGGCCAACCTCGAGGAGTACGGAGAGCAGTACCTCGCTTTGAAGTCGAACGAGCGCAGCAACAACATCTCCGGTGGTGCTCCCGCCGGCTAGGACCACGCCCCGAGGCGGCCCGCGGTTGCCTACCCCGGAGCCAAGAGAGGAGAACCTCATGGCCGTCACGGAAGTCAGCCCGAGAGACCTGGAGGCGACGGTCTCCGGTGCCGGCCTGGTACTCGTGGAATGCTGGGCACCGGCGTGCGGTGCGTGCAAGGTGTTCGATCCCGTCTTCGAAGGAGTGGCGAAGGGGCATCCCGAACACCTGTTCCTCCGGCTCGACATCACGGCCGACGAAAGCTCGAGCAAGTCGCTCGGGATCGAGCATACTCCGACACTTTTGGTGTATCGTGAAGGGCTCCTGCTATTCCAACAGGCAAGCAACTACGAGGAGGATCAGCTCGCGGATATCGTCCGGCAGGCCGCGACGATCGACATGGAAATGGTGCGAGCCGACATCGCGGCAGCGGCCGAGAACAGCGAGAAGCATGGGGATGGGCCGTAGAGGCGGGCCGGGAGGCTCGGCGGCTCTGCTCTTGCCAGAGCGAACACAGGTGATACCCAGCAATCGGTTAACATCAAGACAAGGAGAATTAGAAATGGCTAAATTGGAGAACGAGTTCAAGAAAGAGCTGAGCGTGAAGTGGATCAAGGCCGAATCGGGGAACACGTATCTGTGCCCCGTCGACGCGTTGAAGAAGCTCAAGAAACCCTCCGAGGACCAACTCAAGACCATCTGCGTGGACGAGTCCGAGAATCCGCAGACCGACTAGCTCGCACGGACTCGGGGCCGGACACCGACTCATCATGGTGCGGTGTCCGGCCCCGCCCCAGCGGTGGAAGGAGAAGCGATGTCATTTCTGGTGGCTAGCCAGGCGCCGGACTTCGTTGCCACGGCGGTGATGGGAGACGACAGTTTCGACGAGCAGTTCTCCCTGTCCTCCCTCAGGGGAAAACACGTCGTTCTTTTCTTCTACCCCCTCGACTTCACCTTCGTCTGCCCGTCTGAAATCCTCGCCTTCGACGAGCGCCTGGACGAGTTCCACGAGCGGGGTTGCGAGGTCGTGGGGGTCTCCGTCGACTCCCACTACACCCACCTGGCCTGGCGGCGCACGGAGGTCGGGAACGGCGGCATCGGAAAGATCCGCTACCCGTTGGTCTCCGACCTCAAGAAGACCATCGCCCGAGACTACGGCGTTTTGCTCGACGACGAGGTGGCGCTGCGCGGGCTCTTCCTGATCGACCGCGAGGGCGTCGTCCGGCACGCGCTGGTGAACGACCTGCCGCTCGGTCGCAATGTGGACGAGGCGCTACGCATACTGGACGCCCTCCGTTTCCACGAAGAGCACGGGGACGTTTGCCCCGCCAACTGGAAGCTGGGTGAGGAGGGCATGAAGCCGACCTCCCAGGGCGTCGTGGACTACCTCTCCAAGTACGCGACGTAGCGACCCCTCGATCACTCTCATCCGAGCCACCGGGCCACCGGATTACGAAGGGCGCTGCCAGCGGGCAGCGCCCCCGTAGAGGTCTTGATCTGTAGCGCGTATCCCGCCCTCGACGGTGGGATACGCATCGATCGATACTCAATTGGGCATGAGCACCGTGTCGATGACGTGGATGACTCCGTTGGAAGCGACAATATCCGTCTGGATCACCTTCGCGTCGTTTACCTTCACGCCATCGCTGTTATCAATCCGGATCTCCTGACCCTGGACGGTCTTTGCGGAAGTCAGGCCCGCGACATCGGCCGCCATGACCTTTCCGGGCACCACGTGGTACAAGAGCACCGCGGTCAGCTTTTCCTTGTCTGCCAGCAAGGCGTTCAACTGGTCCGAGGGAATCTTGGCGAACGCCTGGTCGTTGGGTGCGAAGACGGTAAAAGGTCCCTCGCCTTTGAGCGTTTCGACGAGCCCTGCCTTCTGCACGGCTGTGACCAGCGTGGTGAAACTTCCCGCCGATACAGCCGTATCAACGATGTCCTTGCCCATGTGACTGTCGGCAAGAGCCGAAACAGGAATCAGCGTAGCGATGGCGGCCACTGCAAGGGTGGTGCGAACGCGATCAGAGAGTATTCTGATGATATTCATGAAGGTTCCTTACCAGTGAGGGTGGGGATGAAATGCGAGCCCGAGCGGCCATATCAGCCGCCCGGGCTATGAATCGAGTATGGCTGAGAAGCGGGTCGTGTCAAATCCTTCGACAAAGCCCTCGCACCGAGACATTCTCACGGGAGCGTCGAGGCTCGCCGATCGCTACTGTCCCATCGGGACTTGATCGAATTCGAACTATCGGCCACGCAAGGCCTTCGAGACCTCAAGCCCGCCATGCAAATGGATATTTCCGTCTAATGTGTTTTTGCCGTATCCGTCGCGATGCTCGGTGCTTCTTCTCCCACCCTCCTGCGCCGATGCGTCTTCACCAACCCTGCTTGTCATCGAACGGGTGGAGCCAGCGGAACGCAACGCATTCGTCCAGGGCAGCCGGGATGCCCTCGTCGATGGTGGGATACTCCGGCTCCAGACCGAGTTCGCGCCAGAGAACGTTCGGGTCGACCGGCAGATTCAGATTCCACGCGATCACGCTTCCGCTGGTGAGAATGGTCGTGGCTCCGGTCACCAGAACGCGCATGATCACCTTATTATACTCACGGCGGGCGCCCTTCGACGAAGGTGGTATGTGCTAGATTCGTTCTACCGAAGCCGTAACACGGCAGGAGGTGAGAGATGTCGGCCGAGACCACCCCCGTGGAAGAGATGATCCGCAGGCTGAACGCGGCGCTGGCGTGGGAGATGCGCGCGGAAACCCTCTATGGTCACTACGCCGCTTACGTGAGGGGGATCTACCGCCTGCACCTCAAGCCGTACTTCGAAGGCGAGGCGGCGGAATCGGTTATCCACGGCAACACCGTCCGCGAGCAGATCGTCAAGCTCGGGGGGGAGGCGACCACCGACCGCGACTCTGCGGAGATCGTGCACACCACCGACTACAAGGTCATGCTCCGCGAGGCCTTCGAGACCGAGCAGCAAGCGGCGAAAGGCTACAAGGGGTTCCTCGATCTGCCGGGCATCGACTCGGAGCTTCACGACGCGATCGAGCAGATCTATTTCCAGGAGGAGCGATCGATCGAGGAGCTGAGTCAGCTGCTCGACTCCTGAACGGACTCGGCGCGCGGGAACTCCTTGCGGACGTCCCGCAGCGAGGTCTGGCCGCAGTCAACGAACACCCGCGTCAGGCGTCCGCTGCCGCTTTGGGGAGTTCCACCTTCTCGAAGATCGGCAGCAGGTCGGCCTCTGTGAGCGTCTCGCGCTCGAGCAGGGCTCGCGCGCTCTCCTCGAGGATCGGGCGGTTGTGCTCGAGGACCGCCCGGGCACAGTCGAAGGCGGCGTCCACGATCGCGCGAACCGCGCAGTCGATCTCTCGCGCCGTCTCCTCCGAGTAGCGTCTCGAGTGAAAGACACTTCCCGGGCCGCCCAGCAGCCCGCCGCCGTTCTCCGCGTATGTGGCGTTTCCGAGCTCGGGCACCATCGCGTACTGTGTCACCATGCTGCGCGCGATATCCGTGGCGCGCGCCAGGTCGTCCGCAGCGCCGGTCGAGAACTCCCCGTACACGATGTACTCCGCAACGCGGCCGCCGAGCAAGACGGCGAGCTTCTGCTCGAGTTCGCGGCGGGTCATCAGATAGCGGTCCTCGGTGGGGCGCTGAATCGTGTAGCCGAGTGCCCCGATGCCGCGGGGGATGATCGATACCTTGTGCACCTCGTCGGTGGTGGGAAGAGCGGCGGCCACCAGCGCGTGGCCCATCTCGTGGTGCGCCACCACCTCGCGCTCGCACGGGTTCAACAGCCGGTTCTTTCTCTCCAGACCAGCCACGATGCGCTCGATGGCGTTGGTGAAGTCCACCATCGCGACCGCCTCGCTGCTCCGCCGCGTCGCCACCAGCGCGGCCTCGTTCACCAGGTTCGCGAGGTCGGCTCCGGTGAAGCCGGGGGTGAGCGCGGCGACCTGCTCGGGATCGACATCCGGGGCCGTTTTCACGCCGCCCAGGTGAACGACGAGGATCGCGACGCGGCCGATCCGGTCAGGGCGATCGACGAGCATCTGGCGGTCGAAGCGGCCGGCGCGAAGCAGCGCGGGATCGAGGATCTCGGGCCGGTTGGTGGCGGCCAGCAGCACGATGCCCACCGTGGGGTCGAAGCCGTCCAGCTCGACCAGCAGCTGGTTGAGCGTCTGCTCCTTCTCGTCGTGCCCCCCGAAGCCCTGCGACACGCCGCTGCGCGCCCGGCCGAGCGCATCGAGCTCGTCGATGAAGATGATGGCCGGCGCCTGGCTACGGGCCTGCTCGAAGAGGTCGCGCACTCGTGCCGCCCCCACGCCGACGAACATCTCCACGAACTCCGAGCCGCTGATCGAGAAGAAGGGCACGCCAGCCTCGCCCGCCACAGCGCGCGCCAGGAGCGTCTTCCCGGTACCGGGCGGACCCACCAGCAGCAAGCCCTTGGGCATGCGCGCGCCGAGCCGTCCGTAGGCGGCTGGGTCTTTGAGGAAGTTCACCACCTCCTGGAGCTCCTCCTTGGCCTCGTCCACTCCGGCTACGTCGTCGAACACAACCCCGGTATCCGTCTCCACGTACACTTTTGCCTTGCTCTTTCCGATCGACATCAGCCCGCCGCCCGGACCACCGAGTCGACCCGCCATCCGCCGCATCAGGAACATCCACACCACGAGGAAGATCGAAATCGGCACCAGCCACGAAAGTAGCGTGGGCAGGAACGTGCTCTCTGGCTTGCTCGAGAACACGATGTCCTTCGCCTTCAGGGTCTCCGCGAGACTCGCGTCCACGCGGTTCGTGACGAATTGGGTCTTGTCCTTGTGGAGTTCCTTGAATTTTCCGCGGACGACGTCCCCCTGTACCACGACCTCGGATACCAGCCCTTCCTCCATGAGACTCTGGAACTCGCTGTAGGGTATGCGTTCTACCTGCTGCATCGAGACCCAGGCGTCATGGATCAAGAAGACGCCGAGCAGTGCGAAGAGGAGGTAGGTGAAATGGAAGCGGGGGCGTTGCTGGAGCAGTTCCCGACCCTTTGCGAGCGGATCTTCGTCGCGGGGGTGGGGCTTCTGGTCGGAGCGAGCCTTGTAGGGCGGGCGGTTCGAGTCAGTCATGCGAAGCCTTCTAGGCGCCCCCCGAGCCCACCGACTCCACCCAGCTTGAGTCTGGCCATCGGCGGGATTCGTGGACAATCTTACCGCAATCACGTCCTTCCACCTCACCAGCTCGAGCAGGCCCGGGTGGCGAGACGGAGGGCGAGTCTAGCTCGCGCGGCGCGTATTCAGCGCGGCTCGTAGGCCGTCGAGGGCGCGGCGGCCGATCCACTGGAAGGCGAGGTGAAGCGCAAAGTCGCCCACGTAGCGGATGCCCTTGAGCGTGAGGTTCGCATCGTACGTGAGGCGGGTGCCTCGGGTAATCTTCTCGAAGGTGATCGTATCGACGGAGCGCAGGTTGTCATTCTCTGACTCGAGTACCACGCGACTCGGCGGGTCGTACTGTACGATCTGGTAGTCGAGCAGCAGCGCCCGGCCGAGGAACTTCGACACGACCTGGAACTGGGTACCCATTGTGACAGGGCCGTCGCCGCGCTTCTTCGCGGATACGACGCCCGGGTCCCACTTCTCGGTGTTGGAGAAATCCGCGAGGTAGGCGAAGACTTCGTCGATTGGACGACGGACGTCGATCAGGGCTCGGTAGTAGGCCATTGTGCGTCCCTTTTCACCCGGAAGTGTAGCGCGGTCCCCGGCCGCAGCTATTCCGCTCTTGGGAAGCCCAACGTCTCCAGGGTCCGCGCGATGTCCTGGCCAGCGGTCGCGACATCCACATTCTTGTCGATCTGGCGAATTCGGCCACTTTCGTCGATGTAGAAGGTCCAGCGCCGCGCGTAGAGTCCAGCCAGCGCCACGACGCCGTAGGAGTCGGCCGCGCTCTTCAGAGGGTCCGATAGCACTACGTGCTTTGCGTTCAGCCCTTCCGCAAAGGCGCGATTCTTCTCCGCGTCGTCCAGGCTCACCATATAGACCGCAACATCGAAGGCCGCGATTGCCTCGGCGCTGTCCCGCAGCGCCTTCAACTCCTCGGTTCAGCCGGGGGTGAAGGCCTTGGGAAACCAGGCGAGCACGACGCCCCGCTTGCCCGCGTGCTCGGCCAGGGTGTGGGTTCTTCCATCGGAGCCTGCGAGCGAGAAAGGCGGTGCCTTCGAGCCCACGACGAGATTTTCGGCGCCGGCGACCACCGCCGTGAGCAACAGCGAGATTGCCAAGACGATTCTCATCATGCCGAAAGGATAGCGGAGAATCCTCTCCGGAGTTCTAACCTCGTCGCGCCCTGCCCCCGACCTCCGTTCCAGAGGAACGTCCCCGCCGATCGTCGTCGGCAAGTCTCCCGCTCATTGGTGACGACCATGAGGTGGTCCGAGACGGCGTCAAGCCGCTCGCAGGGATCGGTCACGAAATCGGAGCGGGGATGGATCTCGGACCAGATGGAGAAAGAGCATCGCAATCGTCGACGCCCTCTCGTTTTCGGATAGCACAACTTCTTCCTGCTAATCTTTCCATGAATCTAACCGGTCCGGGGCACAATCGCGCGAGGGCTTTCGAAATGGAATTGGAACGAGTTCTATTGGTCGGAATCGTGGCCACCGCGTGCATGAGCCTTTGCCTCTACCTGATACACTGGTCCGGCTTTGCCAATGGAGACATGGTCCGCGCGTTGGGGAGTTTGGTCACCAGACACGACGAGAACTCACTTCCGATCGGCTGGCTGATCCACTTTTCGGCAGGTGCCTTCTTCTCGGTGATCTATGCCCAGGCCCTGGTGATGACCGGCTTTTCGGGCTCGACGCTGGGAGTTCTCATCTGTGTTGTCTTCGCTCTGTTCCACGGCAGTGTGGTCAGCCTTCTCCTCGTAGTCATCATCGCCGAGCATCATCCTCTGGAGCGCTTCCGAGAAGCCGGATTGCCTGTCGCCATTACCCACATCGCCGCTCACGTCGTCTATGGCCTCGTCCTTGGCCTCGGCTTCTCGATCTGGGATGTCGGCCTTTGATCGAGGCGCGGCGGGTCCTCCTCGACCGCGATCGCCTGGGTGTTTCGACACAATAGAATAGTTGTATATATAAAATATTGACATTATCTCCATATCGTCTATCAACGAATCGGTGGACCTCTCGAGAGCAGAGGCAGCAGGAAAGGCTCCGCCTGGCGCCGTGAATCTGGCGAGCACAGACCGTGGGAATTCGATCAGGGGCGACGGGAGAATTCGGGTGAACGGGCCGTGGCGAATCAGGCTCCTATACGATGGCGGCTGTCCACTATGCAGTCGCGAGATCCGATTCCTCGAGAGGCGTGATCGCGGACGAGGCCGCATCCAGTTCGAAGACATCGCCGAGCCCGCGTTCGATCCCGGTGCCTACGGACTCGAGGCCCGGGAGGTGATGGCGCGAATCCACGGCGTGCTCCCGGACGGAACCGTCGTCGCGGGCATGGAGGTCTTTCGGCGGGCCTACGAGGCGGTTGGGCTCGGCTGGTTGATGGCTCCGACGCGATGGCCCGGTCTCCGCCAACTGTCAGACATGGCCTATCGGATCTTCGCCAGGAACCGCCTTCGGGTGACGGGGCGCAGGTGTACCTGCGAAGCGAGACCGCCTCAGGGCATCGGAGCTCACGCTCGAGCGCAGCCAGCCCTCGAGAGGATGAGTGCGGACATGGGCAGGTGACGCTTTTCGCGCGAAACTTGAAGTAGGAGTACGATCTCGAGCGCCTGAAAGGAGCACCCGAATCGTCTGGCCCGTGGACCATTCGGAGCCTGGAGTGGTTCCGGTGAAGCGTCCGACCGACAAGCGCAAGCGTGTGCTCATCCTGGGCGGGGGATTCGCGGGCCTCGCCGCCGCGCTCGAGCTGCGCCCCGATCGGCTCGACGTCACCCTTATCGATCGCAGATGTTGGTTCGAGTTCCTTCCCAACATCCACGAGCTGCTCTCCGGTGTGAAGACGCCCGAGTTGCTTCGCCTGCCCCTCGACCAGAACCTCCGATGCGCGGGTCACAGGTACCTCCGCGACACGGTAACGCAGATCGACCCGGTCGAGCGCACGGTCGCGACCCGGCGTCGGACCGCCATCGGCTACGACGCACTGATCGTGGCGCTGGGAGGAGTAGACGCGAACCGGGGCGTTCAGGGTGTCGTCGAGCACGCGTTCCCCTTCAAGTCCGTCGAGCAGTGCGATCGCATCGGCAGGCGCCTCGAGCGGCTCGCCAAACGTCGAAAGCCCGCGCGGGTGGTAGTCGTCGGGGGCGGACTCGAGGGCGTGGAGGCGCTCGGCGAGATCCTGCGTCGCCACCGGAGCAGCGGCATGCACGTGACGATTGTCGAGGCTCGCGAACGTCTGATCCCGGAAGCGCCGGCGGTGCTCGACCTCCACCTGCGCGACCTGTGCGCGCCCTACGAGGTCGACTTCGCGATGGGGTCATCGGTGCGGACGATCGACCCCGGGGCTGTCGTCCTCGACGACGGCCGCAGGCTGCGGTCGGATCTCACGATCTGGACCGGCGGGCCGGCGCCGCCGGCGCTGCTCGCGGAATCTGGCCTGGCACCACCCGGTGCCTGGGCACCTGTCGACAGCACGCTCCAGAGCAAGGGCAAACCCGGCATCTTCTTCGCAGGCGATGCGGCCGATCTCCCAACGCCCCTCCCCAAGCAGGGCTACCACGCCCACGACATGGGCGTGTGCGCCGCGCGCAACGCCGAGCGGCTGCTGGCGGGTAAGGGGCTTGTGCGCTTCCGACCCTCCGGGAAGCCGATGCTGATCTCCTTCGGCGACCTCAGCTGCTTCTTCGTGGCCGGAAAGCACGTGCTCGCGGGGCCGTCGCTCGGAGCCGCAAAGGAGGCCGTCTTCGAGCTCTTGATGGCGCAGCTCGATGCGCAGCCGGTCTGGAGCCGATTGCCTCCGGTGCTGCGGCGCGCCGACCGGGCCGCGCGCATGCTCCTCTGGCCAGCGCTCTCTTCGTTGCGCTCGCTTTCCCGGCAGGGTCGCATCGCGTGGCTCTCGGACGGCTGAGCCGGACCGAAGCGGGCTAGAGAGATTCGCAGAATTCCGTAACGATTCTACCGACGGTGGGACTTGTTACTCAATTTCGCGGGCCTCTCTAGGTGCTGCGAAACGCCGCGGGCGGCCGCCTGCGGATCACGAACCGTCATAGCTGGCGACGGAAGCGCTGCTCGCGAGCTCCTCGAGGAGCGCCAGGGCGCTTTGCCCACTCATCGAGAACGGATCGATCTCGATCTTTTCGGAGTAGCGCAGAATGCTGCTCCGGTTGACCTTCTTGAGGTCCACGTTTCCCATGCGCCAGCTCGCAAAGCGGCGCTCCTCGATCTCGGCGAAGTCGAGAATCGTCACGTCGGAGTGCCGGCGGTCTCGGACGATGTTCCCGTAGAGACGGTTCACCGTCTCCCGCCCGCCTTCGAGCAACTGGATGAACACACCTCCCTCGGGATAGGTGCAAAGAATGCCGGTGATCCCGTGCTCCAGGTTGTTCGCCCTCGCCTGCTCCAGGATGGATCTCAGGAAGGCCTCGTCGATGCCGTCGACCGCCCGGCTCGCGTAAAGAAGGCGCACCAGCATGGGTTCTAACCCCTCTTGTTGGTCAAGAGCGCCAGGAACTCCCGGCGCAGGTTGGAGTCTCTGAGGAAGGAGCCGCGCATGATGGAGTTGGTCATCTTCGAGTCCATGTCCTTCACCCCGCGCCATTGCATGCAGTAATGGTCGGCCTCCATCACGATGGCCAGGCCGTCGGGCTGCATCTTCTCCTGGAGGATCTCGGCGAGCTGGTTGATGGCCTCCTCCTGGATCTGGGGTCGCGTCATCACCCACTCCACCAGGCGCGCGTACTTCGAGAGCCCGATCAGCGCGGAGTGCTCGTTCGGCATGACACCCACCCAGATCCGTCCGATGATCGGGCAAAGGTGGTGGGAACAGGCGCTGCGGACAGTGACAGGCCCCACGATCATCAGCTCGTTCAGCCGGGAGACGTTCGGGAACTCCGTCACCCGCGGCTCGGGGACGTACCGTCCTCCAAACACCTCCCGGAGGTACATCTTCGCCACGCGCCGGGCGGTCTCCTGCGTGTTGTGATCATTGTCGGTGTCGATCACCAGGGCGCGCAGCACCTCCACCATCTTCGCCTCGACCTCGCTCTGCAGAGCATCGAGGTCGCCCTCTTGGAGGTGGGCACAGATGTTGTGGTTGGCGTGGAAGCCGTCGCCGGCCTCGAGGATCCGCTCTCGGATCCGGTCCGCGACCGGAGTCCCGCCGTCCGTAATTGCGGTCTCCGACCCGACCGGGACGGGTTTGTACTCCGAAGTTCGATTGGCCATGGATTCTTCCCGCGCGCGTCGTCTTCGACGCCTGCATAGGCTAACCGCCGGCGGCGGGGAATCCCACAACCGAAGTCTTATACGCCGTACCTATAGAATCTCGGGCGGTCTCGGGTTCGCAGATCGACAGAATAATTGTCAAAATAATATATTGACATAGTATCATTTTTTCGTACTTTTCGTCCATGAACGGGTCAAACGCTGAAGCCCTCGAGCCCACATATCCCCTCAAGGCTGCAGCCCGCCTCACCGGGCTTACGCCCGAGGTGATTCGCGCCTGGGAGCGGCGTTACGGCGTGGTAGCGCCCTTTCGCACGCCGGGAGGGACGCGCCGATATCGCGCCTCCGACCTGGAGCGGCTGCGGCTGGTGAAGGCGGTCGTGGACGAGGGACACCGCATCGGACAGGTCGCGCGGCTGGACCCGGCCGAGCTCGAGCGGCGTGCCGGCACGTCGCCGCTGCCCTTGGCCGATCGTCTCTGCGAGGTCCTCTCGGCGCTCGAACGGCTCGACGGGGCAGAGGCACAGCGCCTGCTCTCGCTTCAGCTCTCCACGCTTGGAGCCGCCCGCTTCGCTCGGGAGTTCGTGGCGCCGCTCCTCCGGGAAATCGGCGAGCGCTGGGCCGCCGATCGCTTCTCGATCGCGTCGGAGCACCTTGCGACCGGAGTGCTGCGCTCCCTGCTGGGATCGGTTCTGCAGCCGACTGCGGCGTCCCTGCTGGGCCCGCGCATCGTCTTTGCCACCCCATCTTGCGAGCCACACGAGCTCGGGCTCCAGATGGCCGCACTCACCGCGCTGGGCGCCGGAGCGAATCCGATCTATCTGGGCGCGGAGCTGCCCGCCCAGGAGCTGGTGGACTCGGTTGAGCAGGCAAGGGCGGCGGGGCTCGCCCTGAGCCTCGTGACCATCGCGCCCGATCGAGCGGCTCGGGCCGTCGCCGAGATCCGCTCTGGCCTGCCCGACGACGTTCACCTCTGGGTCGGCGGCGACGCGGCCAGCGCGCTCGAGCCGCGAGACGGAGTCGAACGCATCGATCGCCTGGAGGCCTTCGAGCAGCGGGTTGCGCTCCTCGGCTTCGAGGGCTCGAGGAAACGCTGACTCATGGACCCCGTGCGCTGCAATCCAGCCGATGGTCGGCGTGGCCTCTGGCGACGCGGTACCGGACCCGCGGTGATCGCACTGTGTCTGGCACTCGCTCTGGCCCAAGAAGGCTGCGCATCTGCCCAGCCCCCGCTGCACGTCGTGGACGACGTCGATCTCGATCGTTACCTCGGAAGCTGGTACGAGATCGCGAGCTTCCCGCAGTGGTTCCAGCGCGGCTGCGTCGCCTCGATGGCGATCTATTCCCGAAGACCCGATGGTCGGATCGGCGTGGTGAACGAGTGCCGAGACGGATCCTTCGACGGCGAGCTGCGCCGAGCGGAAGGGGTCGCGTGGGTGACGGACGAGAACAAGAGCCTCGCCAAGCTCAAGGTTCAGTTCTTCTGGCCCTTCCGGGGCGACTACTGGATCATCGAGCTCGACCCCGAGTATCGCTACGCCGTCGTCGGCCACCCCTCGCGGGACTACCTCTGGATTCTCGCTCGAACCCCATCTCTGGAGCCGATGCTCTACCAGGCGATCTCGGACCGGCTCCAGGCCCAGGGATACGATCTCACCCGCCTGCGCCTGACGCCCCAGCCGCCCGCTCCGTAGGCGGCTCGCGAGATCGCGATCAGAGCTTCTCCCACACCGTCATCTCCGCGACGCTGTGCTGGTTCTTGCGTCTCGTCTCACGGATCGTGAACGGAATGTCCATCGGCTCTCCCAGACGGCGGAAGTGGGAGCCGAGGACATCCTGCAGGGCTTCCAGAGTCGTGTATGGCTCCCCATCCTTTCGGAAGCCACCGATCCACTCGCTGCGCTCGGTAAACTCGGTCAGCCACGTATAAGGGGAGGTGATCACCAGCAATCCGCCAGGATTGATTCGCTCATGAATGGAGGAGAGGAACTTCCTCGGGCTGTAGAGCCGATCGATCAAATTCGCAGCCAGCACGAGATCGTATCCGGTGTAGACGTCCTTGAGATTGCACGCATCGGCCTGGAAGAACTCCACCCGGTCGCGTTCCTCATCCAGACCCAGCTCCGCCGACCGTTTCTCCAGGAACGTCACCAGCTCCCCTTCTTCGAGCCGCGTGTACTGGATGTACCCCTTCTCCTTCATCTGCACACCGATACGGATGATGTTGGCGGAGAAGTCCAGGCCCGTGACGAGTTCGAAGCCGCGAGCCAGCTCGAAGGTGGCGCGCCCCACGGCGCATCCCAGATCGAGCGCCCTCTTCCGCGGCCGATCCTTCATCAGGTCCAGGCACAGATCCGCACAACGCTTGGGATAAATCTCGATGCCGAACAGCTCCTCTCCGTAATGGAACTCACAGTACTGGCAGATCATGGAGTCCGTCTCGTAGACATCGAAGGACACCGTGACGGGCTTGTCGGACTCCAGATATCGGAACCCCGCGTGCTGAAAGAAATGACGACGGAAGGCGTAGCGAGAGTCGCGGGTGGCCTCGTTCCCAGTCGAGATCCAGGAGCCTCCCTTGATGAGATTGTGCTTCGTGTCGAAGGTCGGCGTGGAGAAATCGCCGTAGTACGGATGGATCTCGAAGCCGTGAAATCCCGTGATGGGCGTTTCGGTCCACTGCCAGACGTTGCCCACGACGTCATGGAAGTCGCCGAAGCCGAACTCCGTAACCGGGCACGACGAAGCGTAGTGCTCGAGGTTGATGTTGCCCGGAGCTCGCTCCCAGTACGGCTGGTCGGTCTCTACCAGGCGGTCCCGGAGCAGGTACCACTCGTCCTCGGTGGGCAACCGGATCGGCTTGCCCGTCCGGGCGCTCCTCCAGTTACAGAACGCCTTCGCCTCGAGGTAGTTGGTCTCGACGGGCCAGTCCCAGGGCATCTCGACGACCTCGAGCATGTTCCGCAGCACGAACTTGCCGTTCTCGCGGATCCAGAACAGGGGACGTTCGGCCTGGCGATACTTCTTCCAGGCCAGGCCTTCATCGTCCCACCAACGCTCGTCGGAATAGCCCTTGTCCTCGACGAACTCGTAGAATTCCCTGTTGGTCACCAGATAGCGCGACGCCCGGTAGGCATCGATCTCCACCTGGTGCTCCCCGAACTCGTTGTCCCAGCCATAGAGGGGGTGATCCTTCTTCTTGCCGAGCAGAACCTTTCCGGTCGCGACCTCGATGAGCTCGTTCTCGGGAGCCTCGTGGGAGGTGCGGCAGATCTCCCATAGGGGATGCAGACGAAGCTGATCCACCGGTAGCTGCCGAATCAACACCGATGAGGTCTCCAGGTGTATTCGGGCATGCTCGATTCCCATCATGATCACCCAGAAGGGATTCTCCCAGTCGATCGGCATGCTGAGTGGCATGGTTCGGATCCGTTCGTCTACCAGCTCCCGCACCGTATTGCGATATGCCTGGACTTCCTCCACCTCGGGCCAGTCGTAATGGGACATGTCGATGTCGTCCCAGGACATCTCGTCCACGCCGATGGCGAACATCGACTCGAATCTGGCGTTGACCCGCTTCTCGGTCAACTTGGCGATGATCAGCTTGTTGACATAGAAGACCGCGGTGTGACCAAAGTAGAAGATGAGGGGATGGCGCAACGCGTCCGCGCGACGGTAGAAAGTCTCACAATACTTGAGCGTCTCGAACAGCGCCTCCTCGATCGCGCAGGTCTGGTGGAAGTACTGGCGGATCTCCTCGCGCTTCTCCTCGGGATCGCCTTTGTCCAGTACGATCGTCCGTGTATTGCGAAGGTCGGCGTTGGTGTTCAGCCTCGCGGAACGCTCTTGCATGTCTTCACTCCGGGGACCGTTACGTCGGTCCCTTCCATCCAAACCAGATGATTCGAGGTGCGGTCCAACAGCGACCAGGATGATCGTGTTCTGCTCTCAGTCGTCCCCCCATCGTTGGGGAACGCGCTGCACGTCGTCGACGTCGTAGCCGATTCTCGCAACGTGGTCCAGCATCTCCCGATAGTCTGCGTCGCTCAGGTCCGGATCTCGCGACATGATCCAGACATGTTTCCGGTCAGGCACTCCAATGATGGTCTTTTGATAGCCCTGATCCAGGTACACGATGAGGTAGGCAGACTTGAACGGCCACAGAAACTGCATGCGCCATTCAGCATTGGTTTCCTCGTCGTGCACCCACCCTTTGGGCGTGAAGCGTCTCTCCGGCCCGTCGAAACTCCCCTCTCGGAAAGTATAGGTCGTCTCGATGACACCCTCGTCGGTGAGTCGGTAGGATTCGACTCCGTTGTGCGCACCTTCCTCGCTGAAGAACGGGATCGTGATGGGGATGAACCCGATCACGTACCAGTCGCCCATGAAACGCTCCAGCTCTACCCTGCGATCCAGGGCCTGCAGCGGCGGCATCTGGTTGGTCGCGCAGCCGCTCAGAACCGCCAAGGTCAGCAACACGACCAATCGATTCAACCCTGGGAGACACAGTCCAACATGGCTTTCCCTGCTCGAAGACATCTCTCTGACCTCCCTCCACGAGTTTTCCTTGAGGCTGATTTGATTCCTCTTTGGACGCAAATCAGTCTTGACTCGCGAGGATACGCCCATTGTCCTCTTCGCCTCAAGGGATCGCTCGGTCGAATGGGAATTCTTCGGGCATCGGCTAGATTGCTCGCCAGGTGATTGCAGCCCCACGATCCCGAAACCCGGAGGTTCCCATGAATACGACCCACTTCCGGTTGAGGAAGACTACCCTCTACGCAAACGTCCTGGGCCTGTCATGAGCGAGAGAAGCATCTCCGATGACGAGGTGCGGGGGATGGAACGTCTGGTTCGCATGCGCCTCATCAACAGCATCTCGGGGCTGAAGAGCGCGAACCTGGTGGGAACCGTGAACGAGAACGGCCAGGCCAATCTCGCTCTATTCAACTCCACGGTACACATCGGCGCCAATCCTCCCTTCCTGGGCATGATCTTCCGCCCACTCACGGTGCGGCGCGACACCTACCACAACATCAAGACCACGGGCGTCTACACGATCAACCACGTCCACGCCGCAATCCGCGAGAAGGCTCACCAGACCTCCGCGAACTTTCCAGCCGGGGTTTCGGAGTTCGAGGCTTGCGGCCTGACGCCAGAGACCACGCCGGGGCTTCGGGCACCTTACGTTGCCGAGAGCCGGGTGAAGATCGGCCTCGCCTACGAAGAGGAGCACACCGTCCGGGCGAACGGAACCATTCTGCTGATCGGCCGCGTGCTCGAGATTCGCCTGCCCCAGGATGTCCTGGGCGATGACGGCTATGTCGACCTGGCGGCGGCGGGCTCACTCGCCTTGACCGGACTGGAGGGCTACCACGAGGTGGGCCCGCCGGTTCGCCTGCCGTACGCCGAAGCACCCGCCTAGCCCCCCGTTTCCGCGGTTCCACCTATCCAAGCCCTCTACTTTCCACCCCCTGCCATTCGCGACTTCACGGGTCGGCGGCAGCGCCTTGCGTCGGTCAGATTTTTCCCCGGGGGATGATAATTAGTTGTATAGATTTTATATTGACAAATGTCCAGATTGGAGCTATTCTTCAAGAAATCGAAAGCCGGTCCGCAAATGAGCAGGGCCTGCGAGTGAGGCGAGGGGATCATCTAAATGGCCAGGTCATTGGCGAACGAAGCAGGGACCGTCTTCGAGGCCCACCGCGAGGTCACGGAGAAAAGGAGGATGCATCCTCACAAGCGAGCTCTGATCTGGATCAACGCGCTGGGCGGTACGGCGGTCCTCGGCAGCTACGCGGGGAGCCTGCTCGCATACCCCGACGCCGGCGGCGACTTCTGGGGTGGCGTCCCCGCGGCAATGCAGTCGGGCTACACCGTCACCATGCTGCTGGCGGCGGCGGGTTACTTTGCATTCACACGGTTCGTCTTTCGGCTTCGTCCGGCCCAGGTGAAGATCGCGGACCGATTCGACTACCGGAGCTTTCAGCTGATCTACGCGCTGATCCTGGTGCCGTCGGCGCTCTGGATGCCGCTCACGTTCGCGATGATCCAGGATCCCAGCGCCGGCCTCTGGTTCGCGATCCGGGTGACGCTCGCGGCGGTCGGTGTAGGTTCTCTTCTGTTGATTTGGGCCCTTCTTCGGCTGCAGCCCAAAACTCCCGAGTCCGCCTATAGGCTGGCCCTATTGGGAACAGTCCCCTTTGCTCTCCAGACGGCGGTTCTGGACGCACTGGTGTGGCCGGCCTATTTCCCTGTCTAGGCGTTGCCGATGATGTCGGGAGCGACCCCGAGGGTCGGCCCAGGACGGAATCGAGGAGGATTCGCGGTGAGAGTGGCCACCAGGCTCGCGGGCATCGAGCTCTCCGACTGGCGAGGAGAGAAGGTGCGGCTCGGCTCGCTCTGGCAGGAGCGGCCGGTCGTTCTCGTCTTCATCCGCCACTTCGGATGACTGTTCTGCCGTGAGCAGATCGCGCAGTTGCGCGATCGGGTCGACGAAATTCGAGGTCTCGGAGCGGAGTTGGTCGTGGTGGGTAACGGGACGATGAACTTCGCCGAGGCATTCCGAGAGGACTATCGCCTCGACTCGCCCCTGCTGATCGACCCGGAGCTGCGCGCGTATCGCGCTGCGGGACTGCGGCGAGGGCGCGTGGAGGCTCTCTCGCCTCGAATGCCGCTCAACGCACTGCGCGCACTGCGCAGCGGCTCCAGCCAGGGGAGCGTCCAGGGCGATGTCTGGCAGCTGGGCGGCGTCTTCGTGATCCGGCCCGGGGGCGATCTCGCCTACCGCTACGTGAGCCGCGAGGCGGGTGACCATGCGCCGCCGGAGGCGATCCTGGAGTCGCTCTCGAAGGACGTCCTCGCAGTCACCGAGCAGCCCGAACCAGGGCTTCTATCCTCCGTGCTCGGCCGGGCCCTCAGCCGCGTCGTCGATCCAACCATCGCGCTATCCTTCGATCGCACCGGCTTCCGGATCCACTCGCTGACCTTTCACCCCGACGACCTGGACGTCGACCTCTCCGGGCGACGCTGTCTGGTGACGGGGGCCAACTCGGGGATCGGCTACGAGTCGGCGCTGGCACTGGCGGATCTCGGCGCAGACGTCGTGTTGCTCTGCCGGAGCCGGGAGCGCGGCGAAGCCGCCGCGGAACGAATCCGAGAGCAGACCGGCAACCGACGCATCTCGGTGGAGGAGGTCGACGTATCGCGGCTCGAATCGGTGCGGTCCGCGGCCGCCAGACTTCAGGAAGGGCACGTGGACGTGCTGATCCACAACGCCGGCGCGCTTCCGGACAAGCGGCTCGAAACCGAGGATGGACTGGAGCTCACCCTCGCCACCCACGTAGTGGGCCCCCACCTCTTGACCCGCCTCCTGCGCGCCGCTCTCGAGAAGTCCTCCGACGCGAGGGTGATCTGGGTGTCCTCCGGTGGCATGTACACCCGCAGGCTCAACGTCTGCGATCCGAACTGGCAGGAACGCGAGTACGACGGCGTCGTCGCCTACGCCGAGACCAAGCGTGCCCAGGTCGTCCTCGCTGAGCTCTGGGCGGAAGAGTTCCGCGGAACCTCGGTGGTGGTGAACTCGATGCACCCGGGCTGGGCAGACACACCGTCGGTCAAGACCTCCCTTCCCAACTTCTACCGTGTCACGCGGCCCCTTCTGCGTACACCGGCGGAGGGGGCCGACAGCGTGGTGTGGCTCGCGGCCTCCCCGCGGGCGAGGCAGTGGACCCGCTGCTTCTTCTTCGATCGCGCGATCCGCCGCACCCATCTCCTGCCCTTTACGAGAGAGTCAGGCGAGGATCGCTCGCAGCTCTGGAAGATGTGCGAAGAGGCTTGCGCTGTCTCGAGCAGATCGGATCTTGAACCGTAGGCGCGTGGAAATCGAGAGATGAGAGACCATTTCAGCACGATCGGACGGGCGACGCACCTGGCCATGGCCATTCTCTTCGCCGCTGCCTCATCCGGGGCGGCGGAGATCGAGGGTGTCGAGTTCGACGAGCGAGTCACGGCGGGCGATCGGGTGCTCGCGCTGCGGTCGGTCGGCCTGCTCCGCTACCGGATCTTCTTCAAGGGCTACGTCGCGGCGCTCTACCTGGAGCCGGGGGCAACCGCGGCGAGCGCCCTCGAGGCGGTCCCGAAGCGGCTCGAGCTCGAGTACTTCTGGAACATCGGCGGAGAGAAATTCGGTCCCGTGGCCGAGTCGGCGCTGGCTCGCAACGTCGATGAGAAGAGTCTCGAACGGCTGCGTCCGCAGATCGAAGCTCTCCACAAGGCGTACCTGGACGTAGAGCCCGGCGATCGCTACGCGCTCACCTACCTTCCGGGAGAAGGCACGGAGCTTGCCAAGAACGGAACGCGGCTGGCTCTGGTGCCGGGCGAGGAGTTCGCCCGAGCCTACTTCCGCATCTGGCTGGGCGAGGCTCCCCTCGATCGCGACCTGCGAGATCAGCTGCTGAAGGAGCAGTAGCCCAGACTTGCCGTCATGTCGGTGAGCGCGGACGCGGAGAACGTCCTCGTCAGTCCTGGCCGAAGGGGACCATCTCCTTCAGCTTCTTCTTGATCATCTTCCGCTTGATGGCAGACATGCTTTGCTCGATCTCGTCCTCCCGCTGGAAGGGGATCTCGACGGAGGCGCTCCCCGGCTCGTCGCCGCCCGGCAGGATCAGACCTTCCTTGTCGACGCTGAAGAGGAATGGGTAGATCTGCTTCATCATCGGCTCCAGGATCCAGAGGTTGCTGATGGCGATGTCGACCTCCTCCCTCGGGTCCTGCTCCACGTTGTAGACCAGGGGCGCCCAGAGTCGGCGCCAGGCGCGGTCACGGGGCGCCGGGTCGTCTCCGGTCAGGAAGATCTTGAAGCGGCGCCACTTTACGGCGAGGAGGGTTCTCCCCGAGAAGATCAGGACACCCTCCCGCGCGGATCGATCCGTCTCCCCGAGAAGCAACGGCGTCTGGTCCAGGCCATCGATGACCCGGTCGTCGGGAACCACCCCACCGGCGATCTTCGCCAGCGTAGGGAAGATATCGACCATCGCCACGATCTCGTTGCTGACCGTTCCGGAGGGGATCTTCCCGGGCCAGCGGGCCATCATCGGAGTCCGGATCGAGCCTTCGAAGGCGCTGCCGAGATAGCCGCGGAAGGGACCCGAGAACGAAACCTGGGGGTAATAGGCCGAGTCCGGTCCGTTGTCACTCGCGTAGACGACCAGCGTCTCGTCGGCGATGCCGGCCTCCTCGATGGCGTCGAGGATCTGCCCCACGCGGTGGTCGTGCTCGACCACGACGTCCGCAAAGGGACCGTTTCCGGAACGGCCATCGAAATCGGGGTGGGGGAGATAGGGATGATGGACGAGCGACCAGGAGACGAATAGGAAGAAGGGGCGCTCACCGGCTGCGTGCTCGCGGATGTAGGCGATCGACTTGTCGGCGATCCGCTCGTCGATCAGCGGCCGGTTCTCCAGCGTGTAGGGTTCGACCTCGCGAACCGGTTCGCCTTCTTCTCCCTCGAGAAGATGCGGCACCTTCGCAACCTCGGGGTCGAAACCCACTCGGTTCTGATAGCTCGCAACATTGGTGGAGAAGGGAAAGCCCCACCACTGGTCGAAGCCCTGGTCGGTGGGGTAGCGGCCCGCCCGGTCGCCCAGGTGCCACTTCCCGAAGATCGCGGTGTCGTACCCGGTATCGGAGAGCATCTCGGCCAGCGTGATCTCCCACGGCGAGAGGCCACCGGGCAGGCCCGGACTGGCCGCGCGCCAGGTTCCCGACCGGACCGGCATGCGGCCGGTGACCAGCGCCGAGCGGGAAGGCGTGCACTCGACCTCGACGTTGAAGTTGGTGAACCGCATCCCCTCGGCGGCCAGACGGTCGAGCCGAGGCGTCGGGGCCCCACGCAGGACGCCTCCCCCGTAGACACCGATCTCCCCGAACCCGAGGTTGTCGCTCAGCATCACCACGATGTTGGGGGACCTGGACTCGGCCTGGCCGGCCGCCGCGGTGGGAAGCACGAGAGCCAGCACCGCGAGCATCACTCCGCAGAGGTTCCGGGGCGGGCGCCTCGTGTTCACTTTCCTCTCCATCGGGCTCCTCCTCTCCTGAGTTCCGGGATCTCGCTCCGATTCGTTCTGACGGATCGGAGTGAAGGGGTTACCATCCAGCGGTCAAGAGCGATCATCGAGACCGCCGGCACTGAGATGACCCGAAGATACAAGACTGCGATCTTTCGACACACTCTCCTGCCGCTGTCGGAAACGTTCATTGCGGAGCAGATCAGGCATCTTCGCGGTGTCGATGTCGTGGTCCTGGGGATTCGATTTCAGAACAGCGATCGATTCGAGCTTCCGGCGGGACACGTCATCAACCCCGATTCTACGCCTGGCGGATTGATCCGAGAAATCCTCTACGTCACCACCGGACGGTCAGCGACCCTGGACAGGGCGATTGCCGAGGAAAATGTCGATCTGCTTCACGCGCACTTCGGCGTCGAAGGTCTCTACGCACTCCCCTTTGCGCTCCGGCACGGGTTGCCGCTGATCACTACTTTCTGGGGATTCGACGCTACTCTGAGCCGCAGAAACCTCCTCTTGTCGGGGAAGCCGGCGTGGATTCGCTACGGCCTGTTTGCAGACCGCCTCCGGCGACGAGGAACCTTGTTCATCGCAGTGTCCGAGTTCCTCCGCGGCCGACTCCTGCAGAGCGGATATCCTCCCGATCGAACCATCGTCCACTACAACGGAGTCGATCTGACCGCCTTCGCACCGGCAGCGCACGACTCCGAGGATCTGACGATCTTGTCCGTCGGACGACTGGTCGAAAAGAAGGGCATCGAGTATCTCCTCGAGGCCTTCGCCCTCGTCGCCGCGAAGCTGCCGGAGGTGCGATTGGAGATCGCGGGAGACGGTCCGCTGCGGCCGTCACTCGAGCGATCGACTTCCGAAGCCGGTCTCTCTGCCAGGGTGACCTTCCACGGATCGCTGCCTCACGGAGAGGTCGCCAGCCTGATGCAGAACGCCTCGATCATCTGTCAGCCGAGCGTGACGGCCTCCGACGGCGATTCCGAAGGTCTGCCAACCGTGGTTCTCGAGGCAGCAGCCACAGCCAAGCCACTCGTCGGCACCCGTCACAGTGGAATCCCGGAGATCATCGCCGATGGGAAGACGGGCTTTCTGGTAGCGGAGCGCGACGCCGGCGCGCTGGCAGATCGGCTTCTCTCGCTGCTCGGGAATGCGGAGCTCCGCAGGAAGATGGGCGAAGCGGGTCGAAAGCGGATCGAAGAGAAGTTCGACCTGAGAAAGCAGGCGAAGCGTCTGGAAGAGATCTACGGCGAGACCATCTCCAGCTTCAGACGCTGACCCGGGCTCGCCCCCTCACCGCTCTGGCCCGGACCTGATCAGATCCCGCCGTCTTCTCGGCGGCTGGAAGGGATCGGGCACTTTCGAGCTCTGGATCGCCTCCCAGAGCGCATCGTCTCGCTGCCGCGCCCTGGCCGGAAACGCATCGATGCCCCGCTGCAGCATGGCCTTCAGCTTCGAGCGCAGCCCGAGGGGGAGATGGCCCTTGATCCTCCAGTAGCCCTGATACCACCACGGATCGGGCCGTTCCGACTCCAGGCTGCGCTCGACGAAGCGATGCTCCAAAACCTCCGAGAGCGAGTAGGTTCCGTCCGATATCATCTCGCTCTCCGACTCGCGCAGCATCGCCGGTATGGGAGCCCTGATCCGAACCCTCTCGAGAGCGCTCCCGGCCTTGGGAAATCGCCTGCAGAGCTCGCGATAGATCTCGAGGTATCGGTGCGCCTGCTGATCGAGAGAGAACTCGCGCACGATCCGCTCGCGACCGGCGGCGCCCAGCTGCAGCCGCCTCTCCTTCGAGACCAGCAATTGCCGAATCGCGTCGGTGAGGGCAGCGGTCTCGTATTCTCCCACCAGGAGACCGGTCTCACCGTCGATCACCAGCTCCGGAATGCCTCCATGCCTGGTGCTGACCACAGGCAGCCCGATGGCCTGCCCTTCCATCAGCGCATTCGGTATCCCCTCCCGGTCGCCATCCTCGGGAGTCAGTGATGGATGGAGGAGGATGTCCGAGTCGGCCATCAACTGACGGACCTCTTCGATCGGCAGATTGCCCCTGAAGCTGACCTTCTCCGCCAGCCCCTTCTCTCTCAGATGCGTCCGGATGGAAGCTTCTTCCGGACCCGAACCGACGATGGAGAGACGCCAATCGGGGACATCTTCCGGCAGCCCGGCCAGGGCGGCCACCGCCTCGAGATGGCCCTTCTTCTTGCTGAGCCGCGACACCATCAGGATCTCCAGAGCCTTGCCGCCACGCGACCCGCGGTCTTCGAAGCGAAATATTTCGGTGTCGACGCCCCGGTGGATGGTCACGATCTTCTCGGGTGGACAGCCGAGCTGGATCGCGGACTCTCGCAGATCTTCACTCACCGCCACCAGTTGCTCGACGACCTCGAACAGGACCCGGTAGAGTGCACCCGTCTTCGGACGGGCCGCGTGTACCGTCAGATCCGTCCCGCCGAAGGTCGCGACCATCGGTATCCGCATGAAGAGCTTGAGCAGCATCAGCTTGTAGGCGGTGAATCCGAAATGAGCGTGAATCAGGTCGCCCCGATACCGCTGCTGCAGCTCGCAGGCCCCGACATGGGCGTGGTAGGGGCTGTAGAAGATCCTGGAATTGAGTCTCTTGATGATCGGCAGCGGAAACAGATCCGCGTTCTCCACCCTCTGGGTGAGGACGATCTGCTTCGCCTCCGGCTGAAGAGATTCGAACAACCGATAGAGAAAGGGCTGGGACCACAGCAGGTATGTCTGGAACTTCGCCTGATAGACGGTGAGCTGGTCGTCGGGTCGGCGCTGCATCGTCTTCGGTATGGTAGGCTCCACAGGAGGACCTGGCGATGCCGATGCCCCTCGACGGAATCCGGGTGATCGACTGGACCATCTGGCAGCAAGGCCCGATCGCCTCCGCGATGCTCGGCGATCTCGGGGCCGAGGTCATCAAGGTCGAGCAGCGCGGGAGCGGCGATCCGGGGCGTGCCTTGGTTCAGGTTTTCGGCAAGTCCCTCGAGGGACTCCCCAACGTCTACTTCGAGGCGAACAACCGCAACAAGAAGGGCATCACCCTCGACCTCAAGACCGACGAGGGCAGACAGGTCATCTACGACCTGGTGGCCAGGTCGGACGTGTTCGTCCAGAACTTCCGCAAGGGTGTGGCGCAGCGGCTGGGTCTCGGCTACCCGACGCTGCGCGAGCACAATCCCCGCCTCATCTACGCCAGCGCCTCGGGTTACGGACCCGAGGGACCGGACAGCGCCGAGCCCTCCTTCGACCACCTGGGGCTGGCGCGCTCGGGTATCATGCTGGCCGCGGGCGAGCCGGAGATGCCGCCGCTCGGGGTGGTGGGGGGCATCGCGGACCAGATGGGCGGGGGGATGCTCGCCTACGGGGTGCTCGCGGCGCTGGTCGCACGGGAGCGCCACGGGGTCGGCCAGGAGGTCGACGCCTCACACCTCGGCAGCATGACCTGGCTCCAGGGACTCTCGGTCTCCTGCAAGGCGATGGTCGGCTTCGCCTTGCCGCGCAGCTTTCGCTCGCAGGCGGGAAACCCACTCTGGAACCACTACGAGTGCAAGGACGGCAGATGGATCGCGCTGGCGATGCTGCAGTCCCAACGTTACTGGCCCGACTTCTGCCGCGCCATCGGCCGTCCGGATCTGGCGATCGACGAGCGCTTCAAGGACGGCGCCCAGCGCCTCCAGAACCGGGAGGCCGCCATCGCCATCCTGGACCAGACCTTCGCGGCCAGGACCCGCGACGAGTGGATCGCCCACTTGAACGAGTCGGAGGGGGACTTCATCTTCACCATCGTGAACAGTGTCGACGATCTACTTGAGGACCCACAGATCCTGGCGAACGACTACGTGGTGGACTTCGAGCATCCGCAGCACGGCCCGACCCAGGTGCTCGGTATCCCCGTGAAGCTCGGCGAGACGCCCGGGAGCGTACGCCTGGCCGCGCCGGAGCTCGGGCAACACACCGAGGAGGTCCTGCTCGAAGTCCTCGGCTACGACTGGGACCGGATCACCGAGCTGCGCGAGCGAAAGGTGATCTAGAAGGGCAGCCTCGGCTCACCCGTGGAGCTCGACGACGTCCCCGTCCAGCACGGGGTGGTCCGCTCCCACCTGCTGTCCATCGAACTGACCGCTGCCCCACACCTTCGCGAACTTCAGGGACTCTGCGATCTCCTTGTGGACGAGGCGCGCCACGTCCAGGATCGTGTCCCCTCTGCGCACGGTGTAGGGGCGCTGGGTGTCCGCGGCCCGCCCCGGAATCTTGGTGTAGACCCGCACGATCCCGAGCCCGTCGAAGAGCTGCGGACCGATCTGATCCAACCCCGCGCCGGACTCGGCGGAGACCGCGACGGCGGGGAAGCAGATGCCCACGAGCTCCTCCAGCACGCGGATCTCGTCGGGATCGGGATCGAGATCCCTCTTGTTGGCGACGAGCAGGGTGGGCAGATGGATCCGAAAAGGGTCGGGCACATCGTCGGCGCCCTCCTCCAGCTGCTCGACCTCTTTGCCGCGAGCAACTCCTGGGGCCTCGTCGCCGAGGGCGGCTCCAGGCCATTGCTGTTCCAATGTCACCTTCTTCTGATCGAGCCGGTCGCGGATGGCCATCACGTGATCCACGCATTCGGGATCGCTCAGGTCCACCACCAACATGGCCGCATCGGCGGGCCGAAGCGCATTCACGTACCAGGACTCCATGAAATCCGCCGATATGGGGGGTAGGTCGACGAGCTGAAAGTGGACGTCCCGGTAGGGAAGCATGCCGGGGAGAGGCGTCTTGGTGGTGTACGGATAGGGGGCCACCTCGGAGTGGGATCCGGTAAGTTGGCCGTGCAGCCTCGACTTGCCGGCGTTGGGAGGACCGATCAGGGCCACCTGCGCGGCCCCCTCCGGACGGATCGAGTGGCTCGGTCCGGTGCGGGCACCGCCCTTTCTGGGACCCGCGACCTCCTCGGTCAGCTGCTTGATGCGCGTCTTGATGTCGGCCTGGAGGTGCTCGGTCCCCTTGTGCTTGGGGATGGTCCGCAGCATCTCCCGAAGCCAGCGCAGCCGCTCGCGTGGCTCGCGAGCTCGCTTGAACTCGGCTTCAGCCTTCTTGTACTCAGGAGAGAGATTGGCCGGCATGGCTGCAGTCGTCCCCTCCGGTTGGCTTCCGGGCCGATCCCTCGGGCTCGCTTCTGCTGCGAACGCCGAGAGGGTAGCGAGGGGCGGGGTTGCCGCGAGTCAGCGGCACTCGGCTCTGGATTCACCCGAGCGGCTATACTCGAGCCCTCTCGCAACCACGGGAGGTCGATGAGCACGACCCACGAACGCTTGTCCTTCGGGGAGTTCCTGGCCCGTGTGGAGCGCGTGGCGCGCCTCTTCGGGCAGATGGCCCGCGACGGCACGTCCGACGGCAAGCTCCGCGTTTTCCTCGTCACCGCCATGAGCTTCCTGGGCGCAACCGCCCAGGCGGGAACCATCGCGGCCCTCAACTTCTTCGTGAAGGCGATCGAAGCGGAGGTGCCCAAGGTGGTCCCCTACCTGGGCTTCCCCATCCAGAGCGACGTGCGAACGCTGCTGCTGCTCACCGGGGTGATTCTGAGCCTCCAGCTGTTGAACGCGGTGGCCATCTACTACGTGGCAATCACGTCGCGAGCCATCGGGCGGGCTTTCCACCAGAGATCCGCGGAACGGATCTTCGAGGCTTTCTCACAGGCTCCCTACGTTCGCCCAGGCCTCGCGAACGCGCGCTCGGAGCTGCGGGCATCCGTCACCAGGTACCCCCGGATCATGGGGATGGCCATCGAGCAGATCATCGGCACCCTGCAGACGGCCTGCTACGTGGTCGGCTTCCTCGTGGTCCTGTTCACGATCAGTGCCCAGGTCAGCCTCCTCACGCTTCCGGTCTTCCTTCTTGTGCTTCCCTTCTTCTACCGCCTGAGCGTGCAAACGCAGAAGGCGGCCAAATCGTTCTACGGGGAGGTGAGACAGCGGGCCAACCACTACGCCCGGGATCAGCTCGAGGCGAGCGACCAGACCAACGTCCACCCTTCTCTCTACGGGGCGACTCAGAAGCAGCAATACGGCGCTTCCGAATTCGTGCAAGACTTCCTGGATACCAACGACCAGATCCGCCTGGCGCAGCGGCGCTCGATCCTGATCACATCACTCTTCCGCGGCTTCCTGCTCTGCTTCATCCTCGCGGTACTGGGAACTTTCTCGCTTCGCGGGTCCTACACCTGGGGCCAGCTGCTGGTGTATGTGCTGGCACTCTGGCAGCTCTCGAACCACGTCCAGGGCCTGATGGCCAGTCTGGTGTCTCTCAATCGGTTCCAGCCGCGGCTCGTCAATTACTACGCGATCCAGGCCATCCTGGCAGAGAAGTCCACCGCCGACCGCTCAGCTGCGAGCCTCGAGGGTCCGCTCGTGTTCGCGAGCCTGGGGAGCCTCGAGGGGAGCGCGGGGCGGCTGGAGGCGACGCGGGGAGATCGGATTCTCTACCTGACCGATGCCTCCCTCAGCCGCATGGAGTTCGCCAGCGTCCTGGCCCCTCTGCTCGCCGCCTGTTCGGGGCAGAAGCGGATCCTTCGGGCTGCGAGCTTCTGCTCCGGAGCGGGTATCGCCCCGAGGCTCGGCTTATCGGCCATGGTGCTGGGGAGCGAAGCTCCGGGCGCCGACGAACGAGCCCGTCTCGAGGCCCGGATCGCCGATCTCGGGCTCGCGCAAGAACTCGCCAGCCTCCCGGAGGGCAGCGCCACCTTCCTCTCCAACGAAACCTGGGCCACGATCGGCCAGGAACTTCGCGTCGCCCTGCGGATCCTCTCGCTCGCCGAGTCCCCTTCGGACGTCCTCTTCCTCGACTGGGGACTGATCGGGAGCGTGGAGAAGGACTTCGCGACGCGGCTCCTGGGCATCTTGGACGATCGGATCGTCTTTCTGGTGTCTCCCGACGGCATGACCGAATGCGAGTGGGCCAGGGGCTTCGTCGTCTCCGAAAACGAAGAAATCGTCGGAGTCGGCGACGCGCACTGGTGGGGGGCGATCCTGCCGTACCGGCGGGAGCGGGTCGCCAGCCGGGAAGCCCAGTCGGATCTGGACGACGATCGCGACGACGACGAAGAGGACATGTAGCTCCGGCGAAGCCCGGGGTGCCGGATACCTTTCCACGTGTGACGCGCAGCGAGCGGCGAGCGGGCAGGCATGCAGAAGCAGACGATCCGAGGCAGCTTGATGCTCTCTGTCTCGGCGGCCCTGCTTTCGTTGCTGTTGGCAGAGTTGTTCCTGCACTTCTTCCATCCCGTCCGATACCGCCGCCCGCCCGAGGAGATCCCCAGGAACACCTGGCGCGGGCTGATGCACAGACCCTCTTCCATCCCCGGACTCGCCTACGAGCTGGCTCCCAATCGCGAGACGCACGCCAGAGGCACCCTGATCCGGACGAACAGCTGGGGGATGCGGGACGACGAGCCGCGCTCCGGAGACGATGACCTCCTGCATCGCTTGATCGCGATTGGAGACTCCTTCACCTTTGGCTTCCGGGTATCTTCAGAGGCAACGTACCCCAACGTGCTGGAGAGTTGCTCAACGAGGCGAGCAGCGGTGATCGGTTCGAGGTGTTGAACCTCGGCGTCGGTGGCTACTCGAGCCGTGATGAGGCCTTGCTTCTTCGGCACAAGGGGATGAAGTGGAATCCAGATCTGGTGATCGTGGGCTATTTCCTGAACGACCCGGAAATCGATTCGATACAGCCGCTTCATTCTCAGTTCCAGGAGCCGAGCTGGTGGCAGTATTCGAACCTGCTCCGGCTGGTCGCAAGAGCGAAGAACCTCTGGGATATCAAAAGACTGGGAGGCGGGGACTATCTTCGCTATCTGCACTCGCCGCGACAGGCAAAATGGCAGAGCGTCGTCGAGGCCTTCGACGACGTCGCGCGAGTGACTCGAGAACGGGGAATACCGGCTCTCGTCGTGATCTTTCCACAGATCGGCGACGTGCAGTGGGCAGACTATCCGTATCGAGATCTGCACCGACAGGTTGCGGATGCCGCGCGGGAGGCAGGTCTTCACGTCGTGGACCTGTACGACGAGCTCTCGAAGCATCCTCCCGGGCGGTTGCTGTCCGGGGACAATCACCATCCCAACGAGGCCGGCCACGAAGTGGTCGCAAACGCCATCTACGAGTGGATCTGCCGGGAACCGAGGGGCAACCTCCCGATCCACTGCCGATGAAGCGAGGTGTTGGTCGGGAGCCCGATGGGCGCCCCTCTCGCTGAGCTTAAGCTCCGGTGAAAGCCCAGGTATGGGGCGCCTTTACAGATTCGCGGGACCGAACTAGGGTGACTTCGCGAGACCTCCCCACGCTCCCCGCGAGAGGCCCGGAGAACCCGAGAGGCCGGGAGTGTCGGCCGCTCGGCGCACCCGTGCGTATCGATGACGGAGGGGACCCATGCTCTACCGCTACAGCGAGATCTTCCGCACCACGCTGATGATCTCGGATCTGTCGCTGGTAGCCGCTTCCTGGGCCCTCGCCTACTGGATTCGCTTCTTCACCGGCTGGAGCGCGCCCCGCGGAATCCCCGAGTTCGAGCCGTACGCCTACGCCCTGATCGGGATCCTGCCGCTCGCCTTCTTCTCGCTCCGCTCGCGGGGGCTCTACCTTCCGCAGCGCACGGGCTCCCTGATCCGCGAGGTCGGGGGCGTGATCAGCGCGGTGGTCGTCACCGTCGTGATCCTGCTCGCGGCGGATGCGGCCCTCCGCACCTGGCTCTCCCGCGCCGTGATCGCGGTCTTCGCCGGGCTCGCGGCGGGCTCCATCAGCGCCTTTCGCATCGCCGGGCGCGGCTTCCTCGGGCACCTGCGCCGCAAGGGGTACAACCTGCGCTACCTGATGGTGGTGGGGACCGGTGAGCTGGCCGCTCAGACCATCGACGCGATCCACGGGCATCCGGATGCCGGCCTGCGGGTGCTCGGAGTGCTCTCGAACAGTCCGGCCGCCACCGGTCAGACGATCCAGGGCGTCCGCGTCGTCGGCGACTACACGTCGGTGAAGCAGCAGCTGCAGCGCCAGCGGGTGGACCAGGTGATCATCGCCTTGCCGAGGGAGGACTCGGGTTACCTGGAGAAGATCCTCGCAGACCTGGACGATGAGATCGTCACGGTGCGCCTGATTCCGGACCTGCTCCACGTGATGACCTTGCGCAGCTCCGTGGAGGACCTCGACGGGCTCCCGGTGATCAACCTTCGCGAGAGCCCGATGGTGGGCTGGGCAGGCCTCCAGAAGCGCAGCTTCGACGTGGCGGCGACCTCGGCGGCCCTGCTGGTGGCCGCGCCGATGATGGCCCTCATCTCCGCGGCGCTCTGGATCACCTCGGGGCGACCGATCCTCTTCGCCCAGGAGCGGATGGGGCTCGACGGACGCGTGTTCCGGATGCTGAAGTTCCGCAGCATGCCGACGGATGCCGAATCGGAGACGGGACCGGTCTGGAACACGGCGGATGACGCGCGCGCCACTCCCCTCGGTTCGCTGCTCCGCAGGACGAGTCTGGACGAGCTCCCGCAGCTCTGGAATGTCCTGCGCGGAGACATGAGCCTGGTGGGGCCGAGGCCGGAACGGCCGGTCTTCATCGAAGAGTTTCGCCGCGAGATCCCGGGCTACATGCTCCGGCACAAGGTGAAGGCCGGGTGCACGGGCTGGGCTCAGGTGCACGGTTGGCGCGGCAACACCTCACTCAACGAGCGCGTCGAGCACGACATCTACTACATCCAGAACTGGACGCTGGGGCTCGACATCCGGATCCTGCTGCTGACCCTGTGGCGGGGCTGGTTCAGCCGCAACGCCTACTGACGAGGTCGGCTTTCCGGCCACTAGACCATCGGGCCCCGGCTCATGGCCTCGGCGATCGCTGCCCGCAGCTCTCGGTGGTAGCGCGGCACCGCAAAGCGCTCGGCGTGAGCGCGGATCGCCGTGGGCTCGAACTCGGACGCCGCGTCCTCGAAGCGGCGCACCGCCTCGGCGAGGGCCGCGGGGGTCTGGGGCGAGAACCAGAGACCCGTAGGAGCCCGGTCTCGCGACCGGCCGAATGGCAGGACGGTCTCGGTGGCGCCCCCGCGTCCGAAGGCGATCACGGGCCGCCCGGCGGCCTGCGCCTCGACCGGGACGATTCCGAAATCCTCCTCTTGCGGGTAGATGAGCGCGCGGCAGCGCGCGTAGAGATCCTCGAGCTCCGCGTCGGAGATCCGCCCCAGGAACTGCACGTTCGCCGGGGCGCGCGACTGGAGGCCGGCTCGTCCCGGCCCGTCGCCTGCGACCAGCAGACGGGCGTCGAGGTGGCGGAAAGCCTCGAGTGCCAGCTCCTCGCGCTTGTAGGGCACGAAGCCCCCCACCAGCAGGTACCAGTCCTCGACCGCCTCCGGGCGAACCCGAAAGCGGTCGACGTCCACGGGCGGATAGATCACCTGGGCGGAGCGACCGTAGTGGTCGCGGATGCGTCGCGCGACGGTCTCGGAGATGGCCACGAAGCGCCCCACCCGGTCGGCACTGCTGCTTCGCACGTCCCAGGCGCGGAGACGACGAACCAGCGGGCTGCCGAGGGCGCGCCGGAGACCCCGACCGAGATAGGCGTCGGCCTGATCCCAGATGTACCGCATCGGCGTGAAGCAGCAGCAGAGATGCGTCGCGTCCTGCGGGGCTCGGATGCCCTTGGCGACGGCGTGGCTCGACGAGAGCACGAGGTCGTAGCCCTCGAGGCGAAAGCGCTCGATCGCCCACGGGTAGAGAGGAAGCAGCTTTCGGTAGTGCTTGCGCATCCCGGGCAGACCGGAGAGCGCGCTCGCGTGGATCTGCAGGCTCTCGATCCGCGCGGTGGTCGACCCCGGTACGTGGAAGAGGGTGTAGAGATCGGCATCGGGAAACAGCGCGGCGTGTTCGTGGAGGACCCGTTCCCCGCCGCGCAGACCCGTCAGCCAATCGTGGACCAGAGCGACCCTCACGGAGACCGAGGCTAGCTGATCGTCCCCCGGGATCCGGTGTCTACGGCGATGCTGGATGAAACGGAGATGAAGCCGGGGGGGGCGCCCTTCTCACGCTTCGGCTGAGGCCGGCCGCTACGACCTTGCAGCCCCGCAGAGAACCGGGCACCGTACCGCCGGGGGATGACGGACCCCGCGAGCTGCATGAACTCCACCTGGACCGACATTTTCCCGCGCAGGGACGCGCCGCGCGAGCTCACTCCGAGTGAGGCGTGACGTTCGGTCCCGAGGTGCCGGTCGTGGTGGGGGCGAGTGCGAGCTGGGAAACCCCTGCGCCGGTAAACAGCCACCAGGTAGCGCTTCGACTCGCCGACCGGGGTCACCGGGTGCTGTACGTCGAATCGACGGGATTGCGCTCCCCCTCCCCACTGCGGTCCTCCCACGACCTCTCCCGCATGTTTCGGCGAATCCGGGGCTTTCTCGGCGGCGTGCGCGAGGTGGCGCCCAATCTCCAGGTGCTCTCGCCGGTCGCCCTCCCGGGCGTCGGGACCCGCAGCCTGCGCGAGCTCTCGATGCGGGCGATCGGACGTTCCGCCGGCGGCGCGGCGCGGCGCCTCGGCCTGGAGCGCCCGGTTCTCTGGGCCTTTCTTCCCACTTACGTGCGGACGGTGGAAGCCCTCGACCCGCGCCTGGTCGTCTACCACTGCGTGGACCGGTATGCGGGAAATCCAGGGGTCGATGCAGCCTGGGTGGACGAGTTGGAGCGCCGCATGCTGCGGCGCGCCGACCTCGTCTTTGCAGCCAGCCCGGTTCTCGCCGAACGGCTGGCCTTGGAGCGCCCGGACGTCGAGTTGGCCGCCAATGTGGCGGACGTCGACCTCTTCGGGCGCGCGGTGACGGAGGAGCTTCCCGAGCCCGACGAGCTGCGGGGCCTTCCCCCGCGGCGCGCCGTCTTCGTGGGAAACCTCGCCAGCTACCGGATCGACTTCGACCTGCTGCTGGCGGTGGTCCGCTCCCACCCGAAGCTCCAGCTCGTCCTGATCGGGGTGGCGGGCCTGGGAGACGTGGGCGCGGCTTCAGAGTCCGGCGCCGAGCTGCTGGCGATGCCCAATGTCACGGCGCTCGGCCCCCGGCCGCAGCGCGACCTCCCCGCCTATCTGCGGCATTGCCAGGTGGCGCTGATTCCCTTTCTCGACAACAGCCACACCCGCGCGAGCCTTCCGCTCAAGCTCTGGGAGTACCTGGCCGCCGGCCTGGCCGTGGTGGCGACGGACCTGCCCAACTTCCGTTCACTGGCCGAGGAGGGGCTGGTCCGAACCGCGCGAGATCCCCAGAGCTATGCCGACGCGGTCGGCGAAGCCCTCGGAGATCTCCCGGAGCAGAGAGCGCATCGCCTCGCTCGTGCACGCCATCACGACTGGGGGGCCCAGATGGAGAGACTCTGCGCCTCCGTGGGGCGTGGCCTCGATTCGCGGTCGGGGGAGCAGCGGTGAGGTCGGAGACGAGAGGAGAGCGGCTCACCGTCCTCCAGTGCAAGTTCAGCGCCTACCTGTCCTGGAGCCAGCCCTTCATCCACAAGCTGCTCGCGGGTGTCGGAGACGAGGTCCGCAACGTCGTCCTCTGCTACCGGACCGAGAACCTCGACCGCTTCCCGGCGGAAGATCTGGTGCGGCTTCGAGCCCGTTACCTCACCGAGCCGCGCCTGGCGCCGCAGGCAGCGGACTACCTCCGGGAGCGATACCGACCCGACCTGATTCACGCCCACTTCGGCTGGTCCGGAACCGCGATGTTGCTGCTGAAACATTGCCTCGGCATTCCCCTGGTGGTCAGCTTCGGGGGACGCGACGCGGGTCTGCAGATGAACCTCCCGCACTACGACCGCCTCTACCGGATTCTGCTCGACGCGACGGATCAGGTGATCTGCGTGTCGAGGGACCTCGAGCGGAGACTGGTGGACGCCGGCGTGGATCCAGGGCGCATTCGGGTCATCTACCGCGGCGCCGATCTGCGGCAGTTCGCCTTCGTGGATCGCTCCGGGCGACCCTCGGATCAGCCGGTGACGGTCCTGATGGTCGGTCGCATGGTCGAGAAGAAGGGCCACCGCCATGCCTTCGCATCGCTGGCGCCCCTGGTTCGGGAGGGCCACGACCTGCGCCTGGTGATCGTGGGTGAAGGCGAGACCTACAAGGCGCTCCGGCGCCTGCGCCGGGAGCTGGGTCTGAAGCGCCAGATCGAGTTCCTGGGCACGACCAACCACGCCGGCGTTCGCGAGCAGATGGCGAACGCGGACCTGCTCCTGCAATCGTCGATCACGCCGGAGAGCGGGGACACGGAAGGCATCCCGAACGTCGTCGTGGAGGCTCAGGCCACCGGCCTCCCCGTGGTGGCCACCCGGCACGGCGGGATCGTCGAAGCAGTGCGGGACGGCGAGACGGGTATTCTGGTTCCGGAGCGGGACGATTCCGCCATGACCGCGGCTCTCCTCGCCCTAGCCAGGAGCCGCGAGCGGCGGCTCTCGATGGGACGCGCCGCCCGGCTCTTCGTCGAGTCGCAGTTCAACTTCGACAGCCAGGTCGCGGAGCACCTGTCGATCTACCGAAGACTGGCCTCCGAGTGCGCGAGCGATCCCGAACGGGTGCGGCGGGTCTCGATCCCGGAAGACTACGTGGCGCTGATGGAGAAGACACTGCGCATCGGCGAGGCGGAGTTCTCGTTGGCGGAGATGGTGGCGCGGGTGCTCTCGACCCGCCGCGCCGACGAGGAGTTTTCGGAGGCGCCGAGCGGCCAGAGCGTGCTGGAGAAGGTCTACGCGCTCAAGAACCGGATTCCCGACCGGATCAAGCAGCCGACCAAGCTCGCACTCGCGAAGCTGCTCCACAGGGCGATCGCGCTTCGAGATCGCAACTCTCGGTAGGACCGAGAAGGGAGGTTCGAGCCAGCGATGAATCCCGGCGGGACGCTACGACAGCCGCTCGAGAAATTGCAGCGCGGCGCGATCGTCGAGTTCACCGGCGTTCCCGGGAGCGGGAAGAGCACCCTCGCCTCCCACACTCTCGCGCGGGCCAGGGAGCTGGGAATCAACGTCGTCGAGGGTCGCGCGATTCTCCCGGTCTACCTGGAAACGGGTCCCATGGCGTGGCTGGTGCGCAACCTGCTCCCCTTTGCTGCGTTCGACCACAGGCGCATGCGCTTCCATCAGCAGATCGAGCACCCGCTGCTGCTTCCGCGCTTCGCCGGGCGCCATCCTCGAGGGTGGAGGCGCTTCCGGGCCGAGCTGGAGCGGATCCGTGCCGAGACACCCGGAGAGCACACCCGCATCGAGCGCTGGGTGGAGCGGGGGATTCGCCAATTCGTGATGGCGCGGGCCCGGTCCACGCAGCTGGATCTGGTGGTGTGCGACGAGGGTATCGCCCACCGCAGCATCACCCTCTTCGTGAGCCCGCGGCCGCAGCTGGACCTGGCGCGGCTTCGCAGCTTCCTCGGCTCGTGGGCGTTTCCGGACGCGGTCGTGCACGTGCGCGCCAGTCTGGAGCGCTGCGCCGAGCGCGCCTGGTCGCGGGGGGTTCCAAAGCGGCTCGAGGGAGAGGGCGATGCCGAGCTTCGCGGATTCCTCGAGGCTTGCGCGACGGTCAGCGCCGAGATCGCACAGGAGGCGAGGCGGAGGGGGCTTCCGGTTCTCGAGATCGACAACGAGCATCCGAGCGCGGAGGCTCTCCTCGAATCTCCCCAGTGCGCGGCGCTCGTCGACGACCTGCTCGCTAGAGGAGTGACCAGAGGCGGCGCTTGAGGTCCAACAGGACTTCCTCGTAGCGGCGCTCTCCATCGACGACAGCGAAGATCTCGGTCGATTCGAGGGCGTTCACGGCGGAGACTTTGCGCTCGTGGGCCACGGGATCGAGGCCGGACTTGCGCGCGCGGAGGGTCTCCAGACCCGTGCGCAGCACCCACACTCGTGAGGGTGCGCCGATCCGGGCGTAGAGCGCCTCTTCTCGGGCGGCTGATCGCGCCGCGGCATCACCGAGCTCCCGGCGGATCCGGGGGCCGTCCATCGGCTCTTTCATGGAGTGGAAGACGTCCAACGGGTAACGATCGGCGACGACCACCGCGCCGCGCTCCGCAAGGCGCTGCACGCGGTGGTACTCGGAGAGGCGACGCCGGGCCACGAAGAGCCACTGCGCGGCGCGGAACCGCTGCCCGAGCCGAGCGGCGAGAGAGCGAAAAGGCCTTCCCTCCGCCGAGAGCCTCGGGGAACGGAGGCGCGCCGTGGCCCAGCGCAAGGCGCGATAGGTGCGCGCCTGCTTCGGTATGCCGAAGTAGGCGGGAGGAGCGAGCAGCTTCCAGGAGAGCCAGGCGCGAAGATCGCCGGAGAGCGCGGTCTTCCCCGCACCGTCGGCTCCCACCAGTGCGACCAAGGGCCCCCGTCCGGGCAGCGTCTTCTTTCTGGGCGCCAGCCTCTTGGCGAGCCGGCAGCGGAAGAACTGGCCGCGCAATCCGCGCACTGCGGCCAGTGCCGGGTGGGAACGCCGGAAGCCCCGCAGTGACCGGAACACCGCCGCCCGGTTCCGGTAGAGGTCCCGTGTGGTGAGGCTTCGATCGAGGACACCGGAGACGAAAGCGCGCAGCTGCGGCTCCGGCAGCGGGAGGCCAGAATCCCGGACCACCGAGGAGAATCGCTCCTCGTCCCAGTCGCGGGCCAGGAAGTGGAACTCGCGGACGATGGCCTTGGGGAGGAGGGAGATTCCGGGGCGGCGCCAGCGCCGAAGCAGGCGGAAGAGGGAGAGCTTCATGTTGGCGCGGATCACCAGCAGCAGCATCTCCATCTCGGCGCTCGGCACCCGAACCATGCCCAGCATCCGCACGCAGTCGAGGACCGCGGATTCGATGGGGAGGTGGTGGTTCTTCTGGTGCTGCCGCCCGAGGATCAGGGCGTAGTGGACGTGGAGGTGAACCAGGGCACCGGACTCCTCGTCGAAACCGAGGTAATCCTCCATTCCCGGGTAGCGCTTCTCCGCGGGAGAGCAGATTCGCTTGAAATCGAGGGCATCCAGGAGCCGAGGCAGGCGGGTGCGCTCGTCGGACGCGAACAGCAGGTCGAGATCCGTCTCACCCGCCAGCGCCTCGGGGAGGTGCTCGTTGCTCTTCCAGTGGCAGTAGCGGAAGTTCTCCCGGTTCAGGTGTTCGAAGAATCGCTCGCAGACGCCGAGCGGGCTCTTCTCCGCAGCCGTCATCCTCCCTTTCCTCGTTCCGCCTCGGTGAAGGCGCTTCGGTCCTCTTCGGTCTTTCCCCGCGGGGATGAACCGAACAGGCCCCGCAAGCGGTGGGCCACCAGCGAAACTGCATAGTGGGACGCCTGGATCGGGCGGCGTTGGCTCACCGCGGCGGAGGCCGCCTCCCGGAGAAGCTGGCCGCGTTTGGCAGCGGCGAGCGGAGCGATCTGGCGGTAGCCGCGCTTCATCTTCTCCAGGGCCTGCAGCTTGCCGGCGCTCCGCTCGAGGGAGTGGACCCTGCTGACGTTTTCCGCGTGGACCCGCCGTTGGGTCAGCACCTCCGGCAGGTGCGCGATCGGGAAGCGATCGGCGAGCCTCACCCAGAACTCCCAGTCCTCGCCGCCGAAGAGCGAGGTGTCGAAGCCGCCGATCGCCTCGAAGGCGGTGCGGCGGACCACGCTCGACGCGAGGCGAATGGAGTTCTTCTGGAACAGCACCGCAGAGAGGCCGGAGCCCGTTCCCCAGACGATGCGGGCGCGGCCCGCGTTCTCTCGGTCTGCGGCGCCAGCGCGCGGCGTGCCGTCCGCATCGATGATCTCGACGTCGGTGTGGACGGCAGCCAGGGTGGGATCGGCGGCGAAGCACGCCACCTGACGGGCCAGCTTTTCCGGCAGCCAGCAGTCGTCCTGATCGAGGAAGGCGATCAAATCCCCGCTGGTGCGGGCGATCCCCACCATGCGGGCCCCCGCCGCGCGGTGCGGGCGATCCAGGCGGAGAAGAGAGATGCGATCCGGGTCGCCCTGAAGCAGCGATTCGACCCGCTCCGCGGTGGCATCGGGCGAACAGTCGTCGACCACCATCAGTCGCCAGAGGGGATGGGACTGGCGGACGACGCTCTCGATCGCCTCCCCAACCCAGCGCTCGCCCGCGTGAGTCGGAAGGATGACGTCGACCGTCAGCTCGCCGGCAGGCACGAAAGGTCACCGTATTCGAGCCGCTGCATCAGCGGGTGGTGGGCCGTCTCGCGGTAGAGGCGAACCAGCTGCGGGTCCCCGCGGAAGGCGAGGGCGCGCTCCGGCTCCACCTCGGCCGCGAACCCTCGGACCACGGCATCCGAGAGATCGAGTCCCAGGAAGGCTGCGAGATCGCGGAGCCCGGATTCGGGTGCCTCGAGGAAGCTCTCGTAGCGAACCTGGTGGACGCGATCGGGCGCGAGGGCCTCGGTGAGCCTAAGACTCGTGGTGACGTACTCCGTCCACAGCTCGAAGGCCCGCTCGTGGTCCAGGCAGCGGCAGGAGCGGACCGCGTTGTGGATGCGCGCCACGCGGCGCCGCTCGCGGACGACGAGGCTCTCCGCGACGTCCACGCCGTTGCGGTAGACGTTCAAGACCCGCGCGTCCGGGAAGACCTCCAGCCAGATCGGCAGGGTGAAGGTGTTGCGAGGGTCCTTCCAGCCCCAGGGGCCCGGCTGGGAATCCAGACGCGAGCTGCGCAGGGAGCGGCGCCACCCCAGGTAGGACCGGGTCCCCCTCGAGGCGCACTGCGAACGGAGGTGCCCCACCAGCGCCTGGCGGAGCTCCGGCACCTCGAGCAGGAGAAGCATCGGCTGCGGGTAGTCCCAGTCGGCGTGGGCCGCGCGGAACAGAAACTTGTTGAGCTCGAGGAAGAATGCGGATTCGTCGTGGACGTTCCTGTCGATCCCCATGGGGACGCCGGCCCGGTGCAGGAGCTTGCTGAGGAGGCTCGTACCCGAGCGATGCATCCCGATGACGATGAGCGGGTAGCCCGAGCTGGGTGAGCCCGTGGGTCGTTCGTCCATCGGCGCACAGCATAGCGCGGCGACCGGCACGGGAAGCCTACGGCGATCTCAGCACAGAAGCGGCCGCACGCTTTCCCAGACTGCGGTGAAGAAAGAGGGGATCAGGGCCGTCTCAGGTCTGAAAACAGGAAGCGCGAAGCCGTCGCGCCCTCGCCGGGCTATGCTCTTGCGCGTGGAACTGCGGCAGTGTCGCGCAGGAAGCGACCCTTGCCACCCCCGCTCGAGAGGCGGCCGCGGTCAGCGGGGATAGAGGATTCAGGCGGGAGACTGGCCGCTCCCCCTATGAGGAGAATCAACTGATGACAAAGGCATTCACAGTAGGCGTGTTGGGGATGATGCTCTGCTTCTTTGCGCCGAGCCCCGCGGCATCTCAGGAGGATCCCGCGGCGCCGCCGGAAGAGCCCGCGGTGTCGGTGGAGAACGCTCTCTCCGGCGATGCGGTGCGCAAGCTCTTCGAGGGCAACACCGAGCTCGGTGAGGCAATGAAGGGCGAGCTTGAAACGGGCCGCAACTGGACGGCCTTCTACTCCGACGACGGCACGGTTCGGAAGCGCGAAGCCAAGGACGGCAGCGAGAAGAGGGGCACCTGGTTCGTCGATTCAGAGGGGCAGAACTGCTTCCAATACGAGGGTAAAGAGGAGCCCAAGTGCGACTTGATCGTCCCCCAGGACGGCCAGTATCTCCGCGTCCGGGAAGGCCAGGTGCGCGGCCGGATCCGGATCCAGGAGGGCAACCCCTCCAATCTCTAGCCTGCGTTTCTCACAGGGTCGCGCATGCGCGTAGAAACGACGGGGCGGTGAACTTTCTCTGCATCGGCGCCCAGAAGGCGGGGACCTCGTGGCTCTGGGCGAACCTCCGGCAGCATCCCCATATCTGGCTGCCACCGCTCAAGGAGCTGCACTACTTCGACCGGCCCGACGACGGCCTGTGGGAGCGATTCACCCACCCCCGCACGGCTTATCGAGACGCGCGGCGTGAGCTGGTCCGCGGCACCCTCGGCCTGCGCTGGCTACGCGGAGGTGCCGGCGAGCTTCGTTGGTACGCCCGCTATCTCCTCGGGCAGCGTAGCGACGCGTGGTATCGCTCGCTCTTCGCGCCGGCGGCCGGGCGCACGACCGGCGAGATCACGCCGCGCTATTCGGTGCTTCCTGAGACTGCGGTCGCCCACGCGGCTCGCATCCTCCCTGACGCACGCATCCTCTACCTGATTCGAAACCCCATGGAGCGCGCCTGGTCCAATCTCAAGATGGGGGCCGACCGCTACGGGGCAGTGGAAAGCTGGAACGGAGAGGACCTGCGCGAGCGGGTGTTGCGGCGATCCGGTGTGATCGCCATGGGCCGCTATCTGGAGAACCTGGTGCGCTGGGAGCGACACTTCCCACCGGACCGGATCCTGGTGGGCTTCTTCGACGAGATTTCGGACGACCCGGGGGGCCTGCTGCGGCGCGTGTACCGGTTCCTCGGAATCGACGATGGGGAGCACCACCTGCCCACCGGGCTGCGCGCCCGCGTCAACCCCGGCCCCCCCGACCCGATTCCCGGAAACCTGCGCCGGGTGCTGGCGGAAATCTACCGTGACGAAGTCGCCGCCCTGCACGAACGGATCGGAAGCCCCTACACCGAGGCCTGGCTCGAAGCGGTCGACGCCAGCTAGCCTGTCGCAAAGCCTCGAGATTGCGCTTAGAGGAGTTCGCCGTAGCGTGTCTGCCATCGACGTGGTGGTTTGCCCGGACTTCGCGGGTCCGCTCTGTCGCGTGTTCGAAGCGCGCACCCTGCTGTTTCTCGGCTCGTGGCTCGAACACGATGGGGCATCTCGCAGCTGGCCGCTGCACATCGTCTGCACGGGTGAGCCACCCACCAGCGTACGAGAGCTCGCCGAACGCTGCGGCGGGGCGGTGCATGTCCGCGAAGGCTTCTCCGGGCTGGGCAACCGGATCATGAACCGCCTTCGCGGCCTCGAGATCGAGAGCCTCACCGGCCGGATCCTGATGGTCGACTGCGACTGCGTGGTCCTGCGCGACCTCCGCCCCCTCCTCGAGCTCGGCGACTGCTTCGCCGCCATCGTCGGCCCCCGAAACCCGCTGCCGGCGTCCGCGTGGCAGGAAATCTTCGAGGTCGCCGGTGTCAAGATGCCCGCGGAGCGGGTCGAGCCCTGGGTCCTGCAGGCGGCCGACCGCCTCCCCCACGGAGAAGCTCGGCGCACCGAGCGCGAGCCGATGCCGCCCTATTTCCAGGCGGCGGTCTATCTGGTCCCTGCGCGCTCCAGCCTGCGCGAAAACTGGGAACGCATCCAACGTCTGCTGAGCCAGCGCTACGCCGATCGACCGTACCCGTACGACCGCTTCTGGAAGAAGACCCAGTGCGCTCTCTCGATCTGCGTCGCGATTCTCGCCGAAGAGGGGATCCCCTGGCGGTTGGCTCCCCTTGCGATCAACGTTTCGGCCCCGATCTACGCTGCGGGGGACATCAGCTACGAAGAGACGCTGATCTTCCACGCCCCCACCATCTTCCGGCACGGCCCGGAGGGCGAACCGTTGGATCCGGTCAAGGAGCTGGAACTCTACCTCGAGGCCAAGATCCGCGAGCTCTACGCGGAGAGCCGCCTGCAGGGGCTGGCGCGGTGGCTGCGCGGGCGGTCGCGTCCGCCGGGGGCGGAGTCGGCCATCAAGCTCGGCGAGCGCCTCGGAGAGCTCACGGAGCGGTACGTCGCGCCAGCCTTCGAGACCACCGGGGGAGATTCCCGATGAGGATGCCCGCGACTGCCAGGTTGCTCCTGCTGGCGATCCTCTGGCTCGCCTGTGACAACGGCACACAGAAGGCCGCAGACCCTGCCGGCCCGCTCTTCGTCGAGGGCTCCGCCAGGGGCAGCAATCTGATCTGGTTCGTCATCGATGCTCAGCGGGCCGATCATCTCGGCTGCTACGGATACCCGAAGGACACCAGCCCCTACATCGATGAGTTCGCCGCCAGGAGCATTCTCTTCAGGAACGCCATGGCGCAGGAGACCTACACACAGGCGTCGGTGCCCTCGTTCCTCACCTCCACCTACCCGGTGTTTCATCGGGTCCTGTACGACCAACCCGAGATCGACATCCTCGCTCCCGAGCTGGTCACGATTGCGGAGATTCTGGCGCGGGAGAGCTACTTCTCCGCAGCATTCGTCTTCAACCCCCATCTCAAGGCGAAATACGGATTCGACCAGGGGTTCGATCTCTACGACGACAACCCGGCGGGCTTCGACGACAGTCTTCCGCGGCACGAGAAGTACGAGACGGCAGGGAAGATTCATGAAAGGGTGGCGAAGCTGCTACAGGAGGTCACCGCGCGGCCGATCTTCCTGTACCTCCACTACCGGGACGTACATTCGCCGTACGCACCTCCTCCTCCGTACCACGAGATGTTCTTCCCGTCGAGCCAGGATCCGGACGCCGACCTGCCGCTGCTCGAGAAACCCCGCAGAGCGACGGTGGATCTGCATCTGTCCCAGTACGACGGTGAGATTCGCTATACGGATGGCTTCATCGGGAAGACCATGGCGCTGCTCGAGGAACACTCGATCACCGAGGAGAACTCGATCATCATCATCACCTCCGACCACGGAGAGGAGTTCTTCGATCCTCACCCGGACGACAGCGGAGGGATCTTCCACGGCCGGACCCTCCACCGCGAACAGATGCACGTGCCCCTCATCGTCTCCCTGCCGGGCATTCAACCGGGCAAGCAGGTCTTCGATTCCCAGGTCGAGCTGGTCGACCTCGTCCCCACCATCGTGGATCTTCTGGAGATCGACACCGCCGATCTCGAGCAGTTCCAGGGACGCAGCCTGCTGCCGATGATCACCAGTGGAGACGAGCCACCGCGCATGGTGTATGCCGGCGGAAACCATCTCCGAGGCGCCGTGATCAAAGACGGCTGGAAGTATTACCGCAACGATGCCGCGAAGAAGGCCGACCGAAGCAGCTGCCTCGCTCAGCCGTTGCCAGACGAGCAGATTTCCTTCCGGGAAGAGCTGTACGACGTGAGGGCCGATCCGCACGAAACCAAGAATCTGATCGCCGAGCACCCAGAAATCGCCGAGGAGCTGAGAGATGCGCTGCAAGCGGTCGAGGGAGAATTCAGCAGAACGAGGACGCACCGAGCGATCGGTCTGGATCAGAAGACGAAAGAGCAGCTGGAGGCTCTGGGCTATCTCGAATAGTCCGCTCGGTCACCGGCGCGGTGAAGCATCAATCGAGGTAGCCCAGGGCGCGCAGGCCCGACTCCGTCTCCGCGTCCAGCTCGGGCAGGGGACCCATGGTTCCGCGCCGCAGCTCCGCTCGCCAGCGCTCGAGCCTCTCGGCGAGACCTGCGGCGCGTTCGGGATCGACCGACGCGAGGTTCCGAGTCTCCCCGGGATCCGTTTCGAGATCGAAGAGCTCGAGATATACGCCATCCTGCGTGGGGTACTCGATCAGCTTGAAGTGCCCCAGACGGATGCCCCAGACCAGCTCGTTGCGGACCAGCCGCGCGGAGATGTGCGGAACGCGATTGGGCTTCGACTCGGCCTGGCTGTAGAGGGGCCGCTCGCCCGGCGGATCGGGCCCGCCCGCGAGGCACCCCACCAGCGAACGCCCCGGCAACCCCTCGGGAGCTGGGATGTCCAGGAGCTCCAGCAGGGTGGGCAGCACGTCCACGTGATGCACGGGGAATGGGATGCGCTGGCCGCCGTGCTTCCCATTCGGCAGGCGGAGGACCAGCGGGATGCGGACCTGCTCCTGGTACACCCGTCCCCCGTGATCCGCGGGACGGTCACGCTCGAACAGGGTCTCGCCGTGATCCGACAGGAAGACCACGAGGGTCCGATCCCAGAGCCCCACTTCCTCGAGCGTGCGAAACAGCTGGCCCGCGTAGTGGTCCGCGTAGGCGATCTCCCCGTCGTAGCGCGCGACGTAGTGGCGACGGGTCTCCGCGTCGAGGCTCCGGTACCGGTGCGGCTCGCGGATCTCGGCGCGGTCCACCGGGCGCAGCTGCGTTCCGGGCGGCAAGAAGCGCAGGGCGTATTCCTCGGGAGGGACGTAACGAAAGTGGGGGTCGTAGAGATGGACGAAGAGGAAGAACGGCTCCTCCGGAGGCGTGCGCTGCAGCAGCCAGCGCTCCACCTCCGACCAGGTCTCGTCCGCCGGCCGGCGCCTGCGACCCCTATTCAGGGGAACTTCGTAGACGTCGAAGCCGACGTCGAGTCCGGTCTCGCGTCCAAGCGTCCAGCCGCTCAGGAACGCTGCAGTCCGCCAGCCGCGGGCCCGAAGCATCTCCTGGAGGGTGCGCGCGTCGTCGCCGAGACGCATTCCGTTGCGGAGGATTCCGTGGGTCCCCGGGTACAAGCCGGTCATCACGCTGGCGTGGGACGGTGCAGTCTGGGTGTGCGCGGCCACCGCATCCTCGAAGACGATCCCCTCGCGCGCGAGACGCGCCAGGTTCGGTGCGGTGGAACGCTCGTAGCCGTAGAAGGGAAGGTGGTCCCGGCGCAGGGTATCGATGCTCAGCAGCAGGAGGTTCGCGCCGGGGAACCTCTCGACCTCCGCGGTGGCTTCGGCGGGACGGGGGTCGGGCTCCTGGGCGCGGTCGTCCCAGCACCCCGAGGCCGCGCAGACGGCGGCGACGACCAGACCGTGGATGAGGCCAGGAAGGGAGCGAGGCGCTCGGTGCATCACGCAAAGCATAGGCGAACCGGTCTCCAGACCATGCTTTTCAAATCCTATTCGATGTAGCCCAGCGCCCGCAGCTGGTCCTGGACCTCGAGATCGAAGCGAACCTCTTCGGTGCCGCCGCGGGTCGTCTGCTCCCAGATCGCGAGATTGGCGGCCTTGAGTCGCCGCAGCCAGGTGAGAACGCGTCGCTGCAGGAGAAGATCCAGCGAAGCGCTGGCCAACGGCTTCAGCTCGTCCGGATCCGCCACGTAGTCGAAGATCTGCAGCGACTCCCGGTCCTCGTGCTCCGTGCGAAGAAAATGCCAGCGACCGAAGAAGAGCGAGGCTCGTACCATGGGGTCCGGCTTCGCGGGGTAGGAGGTGACCTCCTCCGACACCCCGACGCTTCGATCGTCGTGGGCCGGGGCATCGTCTCGCGCCAAGGACAGGAGCGAACTCCCTTGAAGCGGCAGCGGATCCAGATCGATGCCTGCGAGCTCGAGAATGCTCGGAGCGATGTCCGCCAGTTGCACGGGCTCGGAGATGCGAACCCCCCGCGGAAGGAGCCGCGGGTGCACCATCAGGAGGGGCACGTGCAGCACCTGGATGAAGCCAGGAGGCTTGTGGATCCAGAGTGCGTGCTCGCCGAGATGTTCCCCGTGGTCGGACATGAAGACGAGGAGAGCGTCCTCCAGGATCCCCTGTCGATCCAGCGCCTCGATGAAGGTTTCCAGGCGCGCGTCGTTGTGCCGGATCTCACCGTCGTAGAGACGCCGTCGGCCCTCGAGGGTCGGCCGCGTCTCCCAGTCCGGATCGAGCTTCTCGTAGAGGGGGCGAACCTCGGTGCCGGAGTCGCCCTCCCGATACCAGGCATCGTAAGGCGCCGGGGGATCGTAGACACCGTGGGGATCCAGCGCGTGAAGGTAGACGAAGAGGTTCCGGTCCCGGTGCCTGGCGATCCAACGCAGGACCTGGTCCCCGTAGATCTGCTGGGGCCGAGTGCCCATGGCTTGCGCGTTCCAGAGGTGGTCGAAGCCCTGGTGCAGACCCGCTGCGGGACCCGCGTTGGTGTTCTGGATGAAAGAGGCTGTCTCGAAGCCCTGGCTGCGGAGGACCTCGGCCAGCGTGAGGTACCGATCGTCGAGCCGGTCGCGGAAGCTCCAGACCCCCGTCGCCGTGGGGTAGAGCGACGTCATGAAGCTCGGACAGGAAGGTCGCGTCTTGGTGGCCTGGGAGAAGGCGTGTTCGAACAGCACCCCGCTCGACGCCAGCCGCTCCTTGAAGGGCGAGGTCTTCCGTTCATGGCCATACAGGGACAGGCGGCTCGCCCGCAACGCGTCCTCGAGGATCATCAGCACGTAGAGCCGTTGCTTCGGGTCTGTCGTGACGCGCGGGCTGGCCCAGAAGGCGACGTTTTCTCCCGGGCCCGCAACGCGCAGGACCAGGCCGACGCGCTCGCCTGCCCAGGCAGAGAGACCAACCCGCGCGTCGTGCCAACGCTCGGCTTCGCCGATACGGCGTTCGAAGATCTCGGTGGAACGACCGCCGTGTTCGACGAGCACGGAGAACTGCAGAGGAGCATCGCGCTCCAAGATCCCCATACCGAAGTCCAGCCGCGGCTCGCCGCCGGGCACCGCGATCTCGAAGCGCAGGTCGCGCGGCGAGATCGCGTAGACGGCGGGGCGGAGCTCGCCCTCGAAGGTTTCGTGGGTGAGACCGCCGGGTGCGCGGTCGTACTGCTCGCGGCGCATGACGAACCGCACGAAGTCGATCTCGACCCGGTCGGCGGGGGTATCGGAGGGCTGGAGGAGGAAGCTTCGAACCGCGTCCCCGGGTCCCAGCCGATAGCGGAGTGAGTGGCGAGCGTCGATCCGATAGACGTGGAACTGACCGTCGTCCACGACGTCCACATCGAGGAACCCGACCTTCTTCTTCTTCGCCTTGTCGGGCCATTGCTCGAGGGGAAGCGGACTCCACCCGATGCGGAAGCCACCGCCCCGAGCGAGGCGGATCCGGACCTGGATTTCGGCCACGTCGTCGACTAGAACGTCGAGGTCACCGCGGCTCAGCAGGGTGCCGCCGTCCCAGGCGTCGATGACGAGCATCCCCGCCTCGATCCGGTGACCCTCACCCGGAGGAAGAAGCGCCACCGCGTCCTCTCCCTCGTAGTTGAAGGCGAGGCCGCGGGCGAGTTCCGTAGTCGAATCCGCCGCAGGAGAGGACGGGACGATCTGGGCCTCGGCCAGGCGCTCGTCGAGCCGGATGGAGGCTCCGCTCCACGGGTTTTCCCCCAGCGCGGCGAGAGCGGCGCGCTCGTCACCTACCTCCAGAGCGCTTCTCAAGCCGTCCGCCCGCGCGATCTTGGCCTCCACGGCTCTCTCGATCCCCGGCAGGTCCAGCAGCTGGCGGTGGTAGAGGTGAAGCGCCCCGATGCCGAGGACGGCGACGGCCACCACTCCGGCCGTCGCGATGAGAACTCCTCGAAGCACGCGCATTCAGAGGCCGTGTAGGGGTGCCGAGGACGTGGTCGTTCTCATCGAAACGATGATAGCGGACCGGCGCTCTCGGCCTCCTGCCCCGCGTCGATCAGGAGCCGGAGTCGGTCACCAGAGCTGGTCCACCTGGTTCAAGATCTCGAGGAAATCCTTCCGCTCGCGCATCAGGTCATGCCTGGCAAACGTCTCCCGTGCGTTGGCCAGGTAGGTCGTGACCTCCGAGGGCGCCAGGCGCCGCGCGGCCTCGGCAGCGCCACGGATGGCTCCGGAAGAGAGCTCGGGGCGGAAGCAGTTGTGCTCGGGCAGACAGAAGGAGCGATTGCCCACGCAGTCGGGGCACACCACGAGGGTATCGAGCGCCATTCCCTCGAGAGCCGGGATGTAGAACCCCTCGGTCTTGTGCGGAAGAAAGACCGACACCCTCGCCCGGTTCAGGAGATCCAGGAAGTCCCGCCGCAGTACCGGATCCACCAGGAGATGGTTGCGCCGCCCCGGACGCCAGAGTCGCCGCCTGAGCTGGCGGCCCAGCTTCGGCTGCTTGATGGCGACGATCAGGAAGTCCAGGTCCTTCTCAGCGAATGGAATCGGCTTGGGAAAGAGCTCCACCTCGAGTCCGTAGGGGATGGTGAAGATCGGACCGTTCACCCGACCGGTGGAGCGGATCGATTCGGCGGTCTCCTCACTGTTGCAGATCCGGATCGCGCGGTGCCTGAGAAAGGCATAGCGCGGGTTGTCCTCGAACCCGTGACGCACGTGCTGAATCAGATTGAGAATCGGGATCCGCGATGACTCCCGCTCCTCTTCCGAGAGCTTCTCCCAGTCCCGCCCGTCGAGGAGCAGCATGTCGGGGTTCGCGGGCGTGTCGGGGTCGATGGTATGACCGCGCATGTCGCGCCATGGATTGCGCTCGTCCCAGACCGAATCTCGGGAAAAACGGACCTTGGCGGTGTGGTTCGGCGAGCTCAGGACGTGGAGGAAGTAGTCCCAGACCTTGAGATGCCCACCCTGGTACTTCTTGAAGGTTCTGTAGAACAACACCTCCTTCATGAGCGCTACCCATAGAGCCCCTCATCTCTCGTGGCAAGCCCCCCGCGCACTTTGCGTGGTTTCGGGCGCCCGCGTAAGATGGGCCGGCGAGGCTGGAGTGGATGGTGATGTGGGGCGTCGACGTCGTCACTGTACCCGATTTTCAGGGGTCGAACCCCGCGCTGTTCGAGGCGCGAACCCTGCTCTTCCTGGGTTCCTGGCTGGAGAACGCGGGCTCCTCGCGCGACTGGCCACTGCACCTGGCATGCATCGGGGAACCGCCGGAGAGCGTTCGCCGGCTGGCCGAGCACTGCAACGCGATCGTCTCGGTTCACCCGCCTACGGCTGACGGCAAGGCACCGACCCGCAACAAACTTCGGGGCTTCGAAGTGGAGCCGCGCACCGACCGGCTGCTCCTCCTCGACGTAGACGTCCTGTTCCTGGGCGATCCGGCTCCGATCCTCGAGCTGGGCGAGTGTCTGGCGATCGCTCCTGCCGGCAACCACCGCGTGCCTGAGGAAATGTGGCGGCAGATCTACGGCGCGCTGGAGATGCCCCTGCCCGAAGAGCGGATGCTCTCTGTCCGGGCCGAGCTGGCGGACCGGCTCCCGGAGCGGGCGTGGCACGGCCGCCGCCACCTGGAGCCGATGATCCACTACTACAATTCCGGCGTCTTTCTGGTGCCCTGGGCCCAGGGGCCGGAGCTGCTCAGACACTGGGAGGGCTATCTCGATCGGCTGGCCGAGCTGTTTCCCCTCGCCGACCCCGCCCACCGCAAGATCGCAGTCGAGGATCAAGTCAGCCTGGCTCTGGCACTCGAACGCATCAAGGAGATGCGCCTCCCGCTCCAGCGCCTCCCGGACCGGCTTCACACCACCTGGATGCACTTGATGGCCGGGGCGGTCAGATTCGAGGACGCCCGCATGTACCACGCCGTTCATCTGCTCCGCCTCGGCGATCTCGGGCCCGCCACGGACTGGCTGCGCGAGGTGGATCTCTACGAGGACTTCATCCTCGGGCATGTCTACCCGCCGTCACTCGGGGGACGGGCACTCCGGGGCTGGCGCCGCCTGGCCGGCGAGCCAGCGGGGATCGTCGGGCTCCGGGCGCTCTCCGCGCAGATCCGCGACCTCACGAAGCGCTACGTGGTACCGGCCATCTCGAGCCAGGCCATCGCGTAGCGACCTCGCCGACAGGTGACAGGTGCGGCTCCGGTTCGCCCAGGCTCTCAGCTCCAGCCGAAGTCTCGCCCGAGGTACTCGTAGAGCCGCTCGTTGTGCGGAGCGAAGTGTTCCGCCAGCCTGCGCCGGGTCTCGGGACGGATGGGCTGATACGGCTTCTGGTTGTAGGCCTTGAACTCGGTGAGCTTCCATGAGGGAAGGCCCAGGAAGTCGATCACCTGATCCAGCACCGCCGGTGGATCCTCGTAGAGGTCCTCACTGCGCAGGACCAGGAGACGCTCGGGGGGAAAGTACTCGTGCCAGAGCTTGAGTCGGTCCACGTAGATGCCGCGAAACAGGTAGCCGAACTTGTAGTGGTTCTCGCTGAATTCGATCTCCCCTTGCTCGAGCCGCGCGTACTCGCCCCGGAGGCGTTCCTCCTCGCACTCGATCGCCTCCTCGAAGGAAAGGCTTTCCTTCTGCTGCCGGCAGTTCATGTTGTAGTGGGAGTAGGCGCGCTCTACCGGGTTTCGGAGCAGAGCGATGAGCTTCACGTCGGGGAGGGTCCGGACGATGCGCTCGGGAACCAGCGGATGGTACAAGTAGTAGGGGGTGGCCTCGCCGGTGACGAGCGGGTGTCCCCGCCGCGCTCGGGTCCAGGCCGCGTGCCACCGCGTCGGAAAGTGCGCGCGATACCAGCGGAGACCCCGAGACCAGTTGAAGTCGAAATAGTCGACCTCCTTGCGGAAGGGCTCCGCAACACACGGATGTCGGTTGAGGTAGCGGTAGAGGGATGTGGTGCCGCCCCTCTCGACGCTGATGACGATGAAATGCGGGAGCAGCCGGTAGGCGGCGGTCAGCTTCCTCCCGCTGGTGAGCCGCGTCTTCTTTTCGCGATACATCGGTATCTCTACGGTAGCGGGGAAGAGGCCTCGCGGGAGCCCGCAAGGCGCCCCGATTCCCCCACGGGGAACAACGCGTCGAGGCGACGCTCGCCAACCGGGCTGATCAGCCGACGCGAGCACCGCAGCTTCGCGACCTGGCAAAAGATGAGGGCTAGCATGATTTCTCCAACCATCGCCAGACCGGGGTGTGAAATGGAAGGCAAGCTATCGAGAGCGGCCGTGATGCTCACGGTGCTCGGGGCGGTGTCCTGCGCGTACGGTCCGCTCGCGCCGGAGCCGGTGACCGAGCCGGTGATCGCCCTGTGCCGCGATCGCACCATCCGCACCCAGCCTCTCGCGCATTCCACGGTGAGCATGAGGGACACCGAGACCATCGTCTACGTGCCCGAGGACGACAACCTCTGGATCGGCGACGACCACTCGCAGGCGGTGTTCGAGCTCGACCGGCGGACCGGGCACTACCGCTCGCGGGTGACCGCGGGCCAGATCGTCGAAGCCTTCCCGCAGGTGGGACGCTGCGACGACGGGGATCTGGACCCCCGCACGCAATGCTCCTACACCTCGGAGCTGGAGGGCGTCGCCTACGATCCCGTCAGTCGCACTCTCTTCGTCTTCAACACGGTCAACATGCCGCAACTCGACCCGCCGGTGGACAAGCCAGCGCTCTTCCGGCTGCGAAAGAAGCACGGGCGCGGGCGGTTTCTGCTGGTCGACTGGCGGGAGCTTCCCACCGGGTGGAAATACGGCCCGGCCGTGGCGATCGAAGGGAAGATCTACCTCGCCATCGGCCGCGACGTCGTCGAGTACGACATCGAGCGAAACCGATTCGTCGATATCGACGACCAGGGCAATCTTCTTCCCCTGGTGGCCATCACCGAGGGCAAGATCGTCGGGATGGCCTTCGACGGCCGCTCGCTCTGGCTCCTGACCAATCGCGAGAAGCTGGTGCGCGTCGACTGGGAAGCGAAGGCAGTGATGGAGAGCTACGACGTCGCGGTCTTCGGGATCTCCAAGGCGAAGGGCCTGGGCTTCGGCGCGGGTGAGCTCTTCGTCGTGGATGGAAATGCTCCGAATCTCATCCACGTGCTCCGGTTCGGAACCCGGGGGAGGAAGGCGTGGTGGCGCGGGGGTGGACCGTCCCTCTCCTGCAGCTGAGGCCTGGCCTGCATTTCTCGCCAGGTCGTGCCGCGTCGAAGTGGAAGGGGATTCAGGGAGCGACGACCTCCCAGTCCTTGCTCCCCATACCGGCGCCCGCCGTCGAGGCGACAGTGAAGCTGGTGCGCTGGCTGTTCCACTGAAGCTGCCAGACTTCGATGGCCCCGCTCTTCGTGTCGCGGGCGAGGATTTCATTGGCGAGCCCGTCGCCGTCGAAGTCTCCCGAGGCCTCCATGGTCCAGCCGGCTTCGAGCGCCGGAAGCTCCAAGGACAGATCTACGCCGACGCTACCGTCCATTGCCCAGAGGATTCCCCCCAGCTTCTTGTGGAACCAGAGCACGTCGCCGAACCCATCCCCGTCCGCGTCGCCGCAGCCGACTGCCCGACTCGGCTTCATCCGCGGTCCGGCCGGACCCGATCGCCAGGGCGACGCTCCCGCCATCAGCCAGGCGGCGGTCTCTTTGCTGCCGCTCCAGACCACGTCGGACCTTCCGTCACCGTCCAGGTCCGGGGTGCAAACGCCCGGCGAGAGCTTCTTGATGTCGGGCCCGGCGACCGCCTGGTCCACGGTCCATCCACGCATGAACCAGACCAGGCTGCTCTTCCCCTTGCGCCAAAGCAGGTCCGCGTAACCGTCCCCGTCGAAGTCACCGATCGCCTCGGTCTTGTAACCGCTGCCGGGGCCTTCCAGCGGGACGGCGCTACCGATCTGACCGCCATTCATGAACCAGATCTCGTAGCTTCCGCGGCTTCCTTGCAGCAGCAGGTCCGCGAAGCCGTCGCCGTCGAAGTCTCCCGAACCGACGAACTCCCAGTTCTTTTCCAGCGTGCCGAGGTCGACGATGCTGGACGGCGACGTTCCATTCATCAGCCAGATGGCCACGGCCTCGGTCCGGCGATTGCGCCAGAGCAGGTCCGTACTGCCATCGCCATTGAAATCGTAGGGCATCGCGCCCTGCACCAGAGGCACCGCCGGCGCCGGCGGCGGCAGGTCCACCCAGTCGTCGTCACCCTTCGCCTGCTTCGCGGCCTTCGCCTCCAACTTGGCAGCCTTCGCTTCGGCCTTGGTGCAGCCTTGGCAGCCTTCGCCCTGGCAGCCTTCGCTTCGGCCTTGGCTGCAGCCTTGGCAGCCTTCGCTTCGGCCTTGGCTGCAGCCTTGGCAGCCTTCGCTTCGGCCTTGGCAGCGCTCCCGCCGGCATCGTTCGGATCCACGAACTTCACCTTGGTCGAGGCCTTGGAGGGCTCGCTGCAGCTCCCGGTCGCTGTACACGCTGTGACGCGTACTTGGAGCTTTTCACCGAAGTTGCCAGTAACGGTCACCTGCGGTGCCGCGACGGTTCGCTCCTGCTGGTACTTGCCACCGTTCCTGCATACCTCGACCCGGTACGATGCCACGGACTCCGGGGGCGGCGTCCAAGTGAAGGTGGCGTTCGTTCCGGGCACCTTGACCGTGGCGAGCGCGGAAGAGCTCGCGAGGGCGAACACCGCGCCGACGACGACTGCCAGGCTTGCGAAGCTGCGCATTTTCGATGGACCCTCTCTCACACCACTGGGCGGCAGCCCCCATCCAAGCCACCGCTTGCGCAGTCCGAGAGCAGGAGCTCTCTCTGATCTGCGCGGCGGTTTACTTTTCGCTGAATCGCCGTCGGCGTGAGGTGACGGTCATCACAAGAGGACATCTTTTCCTTGGAACCCCGTGCTCGAATCGATTTCGAAACAGGGTTTGACCCGAGGCGAGGTGCACTCTGTCTCGGGTGTGTGGCCCCGGAATGGTGGAATCCGTAGATTCGAAATTTCTAGAAATATCGTTGACCGGAGCGGATCTCGCCGCTAGCGTCCGGGTATGCAGTTGGAGACCGCCGCAACAGGGCTGGCGGAGCTCGGCAACGTCACGCGGCTGCGTATCTTCCGCCTGCTGGTGCGATCAGGCGAGAATCCGCTCTCCGTGGGCGAGATCCAGGCGGAGCTCGGGATTCCCGCCTCGACGCTCTCCCACCATATTTCGCGCCTGGTCTGGGCGGGCCTGGTGGAGCAGCAGCGCGAGGGACGGGTGCTGCGCTGCCGGCCCCGCTTCGCCACGCTCAACGCTCTCGTGGATTTTCTCTACGAGGAGTGCTGTCAGGCGGGCGCGGGCGAGGCCGCTTCGCGGCGGAGCCGCGGAAGACGACATGGGAGGACGTCCTAGCTAGCCCTGGGTCAGTCTCGCTCTCCGAACCACGGCGGCCGCCACCACCTCGGTCGCTCCGGGGGTCGCCCCGCGTCGGGGAGCGTCCAATCGCACACTCCGGTCGGGAAGATCTCTTCGAGGCGCGCCTGCTCCGCGGCTGTCGGCGTCCACGACCCGTAGATCCCCTTGGAGATCGCATCCGCCACCGTCTGAAGCTGGCACTTGAAGATGCCACCCTGGATCGGGCCACCCGCGACGATGCGCGAGCTCTTGTAGATCGGGAACTGCTCGGTGCAGGGGCCGGGCGGCCGGTCGTTCAAGATGCCGTCCCATACGTGATCACCCGCAACGATCTCCTCGCCCATGGTGGTGAAGCAGCGGTCGACCGCCCGCGGCGGCCTGTTCTCAGCCACGCTGCGCTTGGGGTTGGCGCGGATGTTCGCCATCCACTCGTCGATCACCTCGAAGGCCTCCGGCGTCTGGTCGAAGGCAACGGCGGGCCGGGCATCGGTGAACCAGATCACCTGGTTGTCGGCGTCTCCCTTTCCCTCGATCAGCCGCTGCCGGGTGGCGAAGGATTGATGGGTGTGGTGCATGTTGAGCTCGTGCTCCCGATAGTGTCGCCAGTCGATGATGGGGATCTCCAGCTTCCCTTTGAAGACCATGCCGGAGTCGTAGGCGGCCGCGATGGCGTCGAGATCGCCCTCGCGCCGTGGAGCCGGCGTCGCGCCACCATCCGGACTCAGGTTCATGTTCCGCGAGCTCCAGGGGTCGAAGTCTGCCAGGCTGATGTCTCCCTCGAACGGGAAGCCTTCGGTGACGAGATCGCGGGACTCCTTCCAGGCACCCACGTTGGCGTTCAAGTGCAGGAACTCTTCCGCCGTGATGACGCCGGCGTGGAGCGCCTGGAGACCGTATTGAACGCCGACGTTGTCCCAGGGCACCCGCGCGAAGCCGAACTCGTCGAGACCGTAGACGTTCACCATGTCGCCCCAGTGGGTCCACTCGACCCCCTCCACTCCCTGGGCGAGCTTGTCGAGATCCGAGACGTTGGTGAAGGTCGGGTTCAGGACGAGCGGGGAGAGACCGAACCAGGCCGCCCGGCACTCGGTCAGCGCCGGCACCGGCGACTCGGGGGCGCGCTCCGGGATGGGAAGTCCCAGGGCGGAGTAGAAGAATTCGTAGATCAGATTCCACTGCATGGCGTCACCGCCGCTCAGGTTCTTGGGATGCCAGGATGCGTTGAGACCCTGGATCGCCTGCCGGTTCTCGATCTCGAGCCACTTTGGGTTGCCTGCGTCGGAGACGTCGAAGTAGTGCTCGAGCAACTCGCAGTCCCCGACGTGGATGGTCTGGGTCACCATGTCCGAGTAGGAATATTGCGGGATCGCCGCGTCGATGAGCCCGGGATGGTTCTGTCCGTAGATGTGCTGCTGGTTGGCTCCGCCCGATCCGCCGACGCCGACGGTGTAGAGCGGAACACCGTGGGACTCGACGAAGTGCTCCTTCAGCATCAGCGCCGTCTCACCGCCGACCTGGAGGTTGTAGGTGGTGTCGGTGCGGAGAGCGCTCGAGGTCACGACCGCGTAGCCCAGGGAGAGGAGATCATGGGGCAGCATGGTGCCGGTGCCGATCGTCCCTTGGGTGTGACCGATCGCAACGCCGCCGTCGAAGCTGAATACCAGCCGGCCGTTCCAGATCGCGTCATCGGGTTCCAGGGGGTCCCCCTCGGTGACGGGGGCGAGCATCGCGACGCTGTACACGAACCGGTTGATGGTCCCCCTCTCCCAGCGGACGATGTAGGGAACGGTGAGTCCGTCGAGCGTTGTGGTCATCGCGATGTCGGCCGGCAGTGGCGCCGTGGGGTCGGCGAGGGGGGCGAAGCTCCCAGCGGTCGTCCGGTAGCGATACTCGACGAGGATCTCGGCGGCGCAGTCCTTGCTCCAGCCGACGATCTCGGCATCTGCGGTGGGGTAGCCCCTCCCGTCTCTCGGGTAGTTTCCGTCCGCATCCTCCATCGCCACTGGAATCCCGATCGCGCCCATGTTGTCGACGAGGGGCTGCCCGAGTCCAAGCCGGGCCGTGGTGCAGACGAAGGGCTGCTGTTGCGGCCCGGAGAAGATCGGCCCGCTGATGGGGTGGTTCTTCAGCAGACGCAGGGCCACCCGGCCATGGCCGCGGGGGTTGGGAGCGACGCTGAGGAAGTTCCAGCCCAGCACCAGCCCATCCACCAGCCCGACGAGGGCGTGCCGACCCTCCTCGGGCTCAAAGACATCGGTGACGTCCTCACCGTTGCGGAAGACGCGCACACGCTCCAGCGGGCGCCTTCCGGGCACATGGATCCGAACCATGACGTCGCCGCCACTCACCTGATCCGAGGCGCTGGAGAGCGTCTCGATGGCGAACCCGTGCCGGGAATGCTTCCAAGAGCCACCGCCCCAGGCGGCGGCCCGCTGGATCGGCATCGCGAGCATGACCAGGCCAGCGCCGACGAGGGCGAAGATCGCCCCTCGCAAGAACCGGGATCGAGAGGGAGTCGAGGGGAGCAAGGCGTTCATGGATTCTCTCCTCCGCTTCGCCGCGGGGGCGGCGCAGGCAAAAGGGGGAGGGAGCGTGAGTCGAAGGCACGCGCCCTACACTGCGCTACCCGATCACCCTACGCCCGCCGATCCAATCCTGTCAATCGCAATCCCGGACCGCTGGGGCGGAGACGGACAGATCAAAGGGGCATCTGGTAGCTTGTTCCCCCTCGCGGCGGCGAGTCGAGGTGCCGCGTCCAGGAGATCCCCGTGGAACGCACTGTCTACCGGACCTGCACTCTATGCGAAGCCTGCTGCGGAATCGAAGTGCAGGTGAAGGACGGACGGATTGCCGCGATTCGCGGCGACGAGCGCGACCCGCTCAGCCGGGGTCAGATCTGCGCGAAGGCTCCGGCGCTCCAGGACCTGCAAGAAGATCCCGACCGTCTGCGCCATCCGATCCGGCGCACCGGGAAGGGATGGGAGCGCATCGGGTGGCGGGAGGCCCTGGATCTCGCCGCGGAGGGGATCCTGTCGATGCGACGCGAGCACGGTGACGATGTGACCGCCATCTACCTGGGAGAGCCCGTCGTCCACAACCTGGGCGCGATTCTCTTCTCCGACGCGCTGGTCGCGGCGCTGGGGACGAGCCGACGCTTCAGCTCCAACTCCCTCGACCAGTTTCCGAAGCAGCTCGCCTGCCACTGGATGTACGGAAGCGGTTTCTTGATACCGGTGCCGGACGTCGACCGGACCGATCACCTGATGATGATCGGCGCGAATCCGGTGGTCTCGGGCGGCAGCTTGATGACGGCTCCGGGCATGCGCGCGCGTCTCGCCGCGATTCGAGAGCGCGGCGGACGCGTCGTGGTGGTCGACCCGCGGCGCAGCGAGACGGCGGAGCTCGCCGACGAGCACCACTTCATCCGTCCGGGCACCGATCCTCTGCTGATCGCAGCGCTGATCCACTGTCTCTTCGCAGACGGCCGCGTTCAGATGCGCGATCTCGAGCCTCACGTTCGAGGACTGGATGTGCTGGAGGAGGCGGTGGCCGATTTCGCCCCCGAGGCCGTGGCAGAGCGGGTGGCGATCTCGGCGGAGAAGATCCGAGGCATGGCGCGCGCCTTTGCAGAGGCCCCGAGCGCCGTCTGCTACGGGCGCATGGGGACGAGCACGGTTCCCTTCGGGACGACCACGAGCTGGCTGATCGAGGCCCTCAACATCGTAAGCGGCAACCTCGATCGCCCCGGTGGTGCGATGTTCGCGAATCCGCCGGTGGACGTGCTGAAGCTCCAGCCGCCGACCGAGCGAGGGCGCTGGCGCTCGCGTACCCGCGGAACCCCCGAGTTCATGGGCGAGCTCCCCTCGGCGACTCTCGCTGAGGAGATCGAGACTCCCGGCGACCAGCAGGTTCGCGCGCTCGTCACCCTCGCCGGGAACCCGGTGCTCTCGTCACCGGCGGGCCATCGGCTGAGCGACGCGCTCGGCAAGCTCGACTTCATGGTCTCCATCGACTTCTACCTGAACGAGACCACCCGGCACGCCGATCTGGTCCTCCCGCCGGTGAGTCCTCTGGAGCGAGATCATTTCGACCTGGCCTTCCAGCTCCTCTCGGTCCGCAACACCACCCGCTGGTCTCCAGCGGTCTTCGAACCGCCGGACGGCGCCAGAAACGATGCCGAGATCATTCTCGCCCTGGCGAGTCGTCTGTTCCGCGGGCGCGGGATCTCGGGGCGGGCGAAGGCCCTGGGCCTTCGCGCCCTCTCCGCTCTGGGCGGAGAGCGGGCTTCGCGGATCGTGTTGGATCTCGCGCTTCGCACCGGTCCCCACGGAAACGGAATGCGCCCGTGGAGAGAGGGCATCACCGTAAAGCGCCTGCGCGACTCGGCACACGGCATCGACCTGGGGCCGCTTTCACCCTGCCTGCCCGATCGGCTCCCGAAGCGAGTCGACGGCACCGGGCCAGGGATCGACATCGCGCCAGAGGAGACCGTCTCCGACCTGGTGCGCCTGCGCGCGAGTCTCGCCGAGACTCCGCCTCCGTTGGTGCTGATCGGGAGAAGGGAGATGCGCACGGTCAACAGCTGGTCCCACAACCTTCCCAGCCTGGTCAAGGGGCGGGTCCGCTGCGTCCTCTACATCCACCCGACGGACGCCGAGGCGCGCCAGATCCACAACGGCGATCGGGTGAAGCTGACCAGCCGCGTCGGCGCGGTGGAGGTTCCAGTAGAGCTCACCGACGCGGTGATGCCGGGAGTGGTCTCCCTTCCGCACGGCTACGGCCATGGCGTACCGGGGATCCAGCTGAAGGTCGCCGCCGAACACGCGGGCACCAGCATGAACGATCTCACCGATCCCGCCGAGATCGATCCTCTCTCGGGAACCGCCGTGCTGAGCGGCGTTCCGGTTGCGGTGGAGCGCTGCGAGAAGGAGTGATCCTCACCGGTTCGCCGGCGCCTCGGCCGACGCTTCGGAGCGTCGCAGCAGGCGGCGCAGCCGGCGCTTCGCGCCCTCCACGAGGTCGTCGAGCACCAGGTAGAAGACCGGAACCACGAGGAGGGTGAGAAGCGTCGATGAGATCATCCCGCACCCCGTGGCCACGGCCATGGGCGCCCGGGTCTCGGCTCCCGGCCCGATTCCCAGAGCGGCTGGGGTCACGCCGAGGATCATCGAGAGGGCCGTCATCAGAACCGGGCGCATCCGAATCGGCGCAGCCGTGCGCATGGCCTCCAGCTTGCCCATCCCCTGTGCGCGAAGCTGATTGGCGTAGTCCACCAGCAAGATCGAGTTCTTGGTGACCAGCCCGAAGAGCAGGATGATCCCGATCATGCTGAACAAATTGATCGTCATTCCCCACAGGTAGAGTCCGCCCAGGGCACCCACCATCGCCAGAGGGAGTGCCAGCATCACGGTGAGGGGGTGGATCAGACTCTCGAACTGGGCGGCGAGCACCATGTAGATCACCAGGATCGCCAGCCCGATGGTCAACGTGAGCTGCTCCGAGCCCTCCGCGAAGGCCTCGGCCTGTCCGGCCAGGGCCAGGTTCACTCCTTCGGGGAGGATCTCCGCGGCGATCGCTCGAGCCTCGGCGATGGCCTCGTCGAGCTTCTTGCCCTCCAGGTTGCCACCAATCTCCACGCTCCGGTGCCGATCCACACGCGTGATGGCCGCCGGCGCAGCGCCCTTCTCGACGCGCACCAGGTTTCGGAGCTCGACGACGCCGCCGTCCCTGGTGCGCGCGTAGAGCCGCTCGATGGCGGAGGGGTCCCGCCTGTCCTTCTCGTCGAGGCGCACGCGAATGTCGTAGCGACTGCCTGCCTCCTTGAAGGTGGCCACGTCCAGTCCGCCGATCATGGCCTGGATGGTGCGGGCCAGAGTGGTGGCATCGAGGCCGAGGGCCGCGGCCTTCTCGCGGTCCGGGATCACCCGGATCTCCGGACGGCCGAGCTTGAGACTCTTGTTCAGGTCGACGTAGCCGCCCCGCGCGTCGAGTTCCGAAATCATGCGGTCGGCGAGAGCATCGAGCGTCGCGAGGTCGAGATCGCCCTGGATGTCGAAGGAGAATTCCCCGCTGCGGGTCGACATCATCCCGGACAGGTCGAAGATGCGGACCTTCTGGCCGGGGATTGCGCCCATCACCCTGCGCCCCTCCCTGATCAGCTCGAGGGCGCCGCGTTCACGATCGCTCTTGTGCCGGAGGACGATGAACATGACTCCCTCGGTGGGCTGACCGTCACCTCGGCTCCCTCCCAGGCCGATCGCCGAGAAGACTCCCGCCACCTCGGGCTGGGCGAGGACCCAGCGCTCGTTCATCTTCATGATCTCCAGGGTGCCATCGGCGCTGGTGCCGGGTGGCGTCTCCATGCGCACGAAGATGCGCCCGGTGTCAGCGGGCGGGAAGAACTCGCTGCCGAGCCGGGAGCCGAAGCCAAACGCGGCCACCAGAGAGCCTAACGCGATGCCCAGTGTCGCCGCGCGGTGGGATAGCGCCCAGAACAGCACTCCCCGGTAACGGGATTCCAGCCAGTCGAATCCCTGCTCGAGGCGCTGGTAGATGCTGCCGTGCGCGCGCTCCTTCGCGGCGGGGATGCGCGCAGCGAGCATGGGCGTGAGAGTCAGCGCGATGACCAGGGAGAGCATCACGGCGCTGGCCACGGTGGCGCCGAACTCACTGAGGAAGTTTCCGACGATGCCCCGGGCGAACACCACCGGCACGAAGACGGCCGCGATCGAGACCGTCGCTGCGGTAGCGGCGAAGGCAACCTGCTTGGCGCCCTTGGAAGCGGCCTCTCGAGAGCTCTCACCCTGCTCCCGGTGTCGCTCGATGTTCTCGAGGACGACGATGGCGTCGTCGATCACCACGCCCACCGCGAGTGTCATGGCCAGCAGCGTCATCGTGTTGAGCGTGTAGTCGAGGATCCACATCACGCCGAAGGTGCTGATCAGCGAGAAGGGAATCGAAATCCCGACGATGAGCGTGGGGCGCCACCGACGCAGGAAGCCGAAGACGGTGAAGGTCGCCAGGACCGCACCGAGCTGGAGGGCGAAGAGCGTCTCCTGGATGGATTCCCGGATGGCGAGGGAAAAATCCGCGAGTCCCTCTCCCTCCTTGAAGCGCATTCCCCCGGGAAGAAGCGCCTGCATCTTGGAGATCCGCGCACGCACCTCGTCGGTGATGGCCACCGTGTTGCCGCCGGACTGCTTGCGGATACCGACGCCCAGTGCCATCCGGCCGTCGTAACGCGCATGGGTACGAACGTCCTCGCTGCCGTCCTCCACCCTGGCGACGTCGCGCAGCAGAACCGGCGCGCCGTCGACCTCGGCGATGATCAGGCCGCCGAGCTCCTCGATGCTGCGGAACTCCGCGTCGGTCTTGACGGAGTACTCGATGGCGTCGCTCTCGACGAGCCCACCCGGAATCTCCACGTGCTCCCGTCGTATCGCCGCCAGCACGTCCGTCGCCGCGAGCCCGCGAGCCCGCAGCGCCTCTCCGTCCAGCCAGATGCGGATGTTCCGATCCCGCCGGCCGAATATGAGGATGGCAGCTACGCCATCGATGGTCTCGAGCCGAGGCTTCACCTGCTTGCGCAGGTACTCGCTTACCTCGACGGCGGGCCGATCACTGTGGAGCGGCACCCAGAGGATGGGGTGATCCGCCGGATTCACCTTGTCGACGACGGGAGGGTCGAGATCGCGAGGCAGCTGGTAGCGCGCACGAGCGACCTTGTCGCGGACGTCCTGGGCGGCGATCTCGACGTCCCGGTCGAGCTCGAACTCGACGACGACGGTCGCCCCCCCCTGGGTCGTGGTCGAGCGGAGCGAACGCACACCGGCGATGGCGTTCAGGTACTCCTCGAGGACGTCGGTGACGTCCTCCTCCATCACCTCGGGGCTCGCCCCCTCGAGCTGGGCGCTCACCGTGACCACCGGGTATTCCATCTTGGGGAACTGGTCGACGCCGAGGCGGGTGTATCCGAGCAGTCCGAAGACGACGAGGGAGAGGATCAGCATCCAGGTGAGGATGGGACGCCGGATGAAGAGGTCGATGGGGCTCATGGAATGGCTTCTGCGGTCTCGCCGGCCGCGCTGACGGCTGTGGAGACCAGGGTTCCGTCGAAGTTTCGCGGTGAGACCAGGGACCCGTCGACGAGACCGGCCTGACCGCGGACGACGACCTGGTCGCCGGGCGCGAGTCCCCGAGCGATCTCGACCTGGGTGCCGCGGTGCTCGCCGGTCTCGACGATCACGCGCTCCACTCGGTTCCCCTCGACGCAGCGAAAGATCACCGAGCCGTCGGAGCGCAACAGGATCGCCTCCTCGGGCACCAGCAGGACGGCCTCCCGGACGGCGATGCCGAGGTCGGCCCTGGCGAAGAGACCGGGGCGCAGGCGTCCCGCCGGATTGCCGATCTGCGCCTTCACGCGCAGGGTCCTGGTGCGCACGTCGATGGTGGGCGAAACCACGGTGACGACGCCGTGAAAGGTCTCCCGGGGGAAGGGCGCGACGGTGACGAGCACCTCCTGTCCGACCACCACGCGCGAGGAGTCGCGCTCCGCCAGGTAGAACTCCACCTCGACGGGATCGAGGGCCACCAGCTCGAAGAGGGACTGGCCCACGTTCACGAACTCGCCGCGGCTGACATGGCGCCGGGCGATCAGACCCGCGAAGGGAGCCCGGACGGTCGCGTCCCGAACCGCGCGCTCGGCCACGCCGACCCGGGCGCGGGTTGCCTCGGCGCGAGAGCGGGCCAGGGCGAGCGCGGTTTCGGCCTGATCGAGGTCCGCATCCGAGGCGATCCCCCGCTCGTGGAGCGTCTTCGCACGGCGGTACTCGCGCCTCTGCTCGCCCAGGGCCGCCCCGGCCTCGGTGAGGCCCGCGCGCGCGTCTGCGAGCTCCAGGTTTCGCCGCTCCGGGTCGATCTCCAGCAGCACCTGCCCGGCTTCGACCGCCTCACCCTCGTCGATCAGGATCTCGGTGATTCGGCCGGTGACTTCGGAGGCGATCTGCGCGTCCTCCTTGGCCACCAGCTCGCCAGTCGCACCGATGCGCTCCTCGAGATCGCGCACCTCCACTTTGGCGATCACCACGGGAGGGGCTCCCGGCTCTTCGGGGTCGTCGCCGACACTGCACGCCATCAGCAGGGCCAGCAGCAGGAGGCCGCAGAGGGTGCTTCGTATCGTCATCTTCCGCCTCGCCTGCGACGCGCGCGTCGTCTGGAGTGTCGCGCAGGCTCGATCCGCCCGCGCAGCAGCGCTGCTCGGCGGAGAGGGTTGGCATGGAACACCGTGAAAGATAGCCAACGGCGTTGTCGCCAGAAAGGTCCTCCTCACCCGGCTGGAACGGGCGGGAGCTGCCAGAGGTCCTGGCCCCCTCAGAACTCGGCGAATCCCGGCACCCGCGGAAAGGGAACCACGTCGCGGATGTTGGCCATGCCGGTGATGAACTGTACCAGCCGCTCGAAGCCCAGACCGAAGCCGGCGTGGGGCACCGAGCCGTAGCGGCGCAGGTCCAGGTACCACCAGTAGGCATCGCGGTCGAGACCGGCTTCCTCCATGCAGCGAGACAGCACGTCGTGGCGGTGCTCGCGCTGGGAGCCGCCGACGATCTCGCCGATCCGCGGCACCAGCACGTCCATGGCACGAACGGTGCGCTCGTCATCGTTCTGGTACATGTAGAAGGCCTTGATCTGCTTGGGGTAGTCGGTCACCACGACGGGCTTCTTCACGTGCTCCTCGGTGATGTAGCGCTCGTGCTCACTCTGGAGATCCGCTCCCCACTGCACCGGAAACTCGAAGCTGCGGCCGCTCTTCTCGAGGATCGAAACCGCCTCGGTGTAGGTGATCCGCTCGAAGGGCGAGCGGATCACGTGATCGAGGGTCTCGAGCACGCTGTCGTCGATGCGGTCGTTGAAGAACCGGAGGTCCTCGGGGCACCTGTCGAGGACGCGCTGGAAGACCTCCTTCAAGAAGTCCTCGGTCAGCGCCACCTCTCCGTCCAGATCGCAGAAGGCCATCTCCGGCTCGACCATCCAGAACTCGGCCAGGTGTCGGCTGGTGTTCGAGTCCTCGGCGCGGAAGGTGGGTCCGAAGGTGTAGACGTCGGTGAGCGCCAGGGCGGCGATCTCCGCCTCGAGCTGGCCCGACACGGTGAGGTGGGCCTCTCGGCCGAAGAAGTCCTGGCTCCAATCCACCTCTCCGTCCCTTCTGGGCGGCTCCAGGGGATCGAGAGAGGTGACGCGAAACATCTCGCCCGCACCCTCGGCGTCCGCCAGGGTGATCACCGGGGAGTGCAGCAGCAGGAAGCCGCGCTCCTGGAAGAAGTCGTGGATGGCGCGAGAGGCCGCGTTTCGCACCCGCATCACCGCGGCGATGGTATTGGTGCGGGGACGCAGGTGGGCGATGCTGCGAAGGAACTCGAAGCTGTGGCGCTTCTTCTGAAGGGGATAGTCTGAATCCGCATCCCCGATCAGCTCGACCTCTTCGGCGCGGAGCTCGAAGCGCTGGCCCTTTCCCGGCGACTCCACCAGCTCGCCGGTCACACGCACCGCGCAGCCGGTCCGGAGGGAGCTCACGGTGGGCTCGCGCTCCGACATCTCTGCATCCACCACGGCTTGGATTCCCGACAGGCAGGACCCATCCGTCAGATCCAGGAAGGAGACCCCCTTGGAGTGGCGGACCGATCGCAGCCATCCGTTTGCGGTTACCCTGCCGCCAGCCGACGGACGGCGCAGCAGATCCGAAATGCGTTCCCGATTCATGGCGTCTGCTCGCTGGTGAGAATCCGGTCCAGGCGCTCGGCCTCCGCCAGCAGGCGGTCCGAGGCATCCGGCACCAGGGTCGACTGGAGGATCTCGTACTTCTGATGCGCCAGGGGCTCTTCGAAGTTGCGGGAGTGAGGTAGGTAGCGAATCCAGCCATTCGCGATTCCCACCACGGCGGCGTGCCTTCGGCCGAGACGCCGCTTCCAATCGAGACCTACGTCCACTGTCGGCTCCAGGGGAAAGCCGACCAGATGTGCGTCGCCGATGCGAAGGACCTGGACTTCGACCTCCGGCTCGTCGCTGAAGGCGAAACGGCTGGCGGTGCGATCGCGGAGATAGAGCCGCACCTTGGCGACCCGCTCGCGGCGCTCCCTATCGGGCAGACCGGCGGTTCGCTCGGCCTCCAGCCGATACAGCTCGCCGGTGCCCGCTTTCGAGTCGGGCGGAAGCCCCAGGGCCGCCAGCGCCTCGCGACGGCGCCGCTCCGGATCGGCCGCGTGGACGGGAATCCGGACTCGCGCGGAGCCGGCGGCCACTGCCACCTCGGACCGCGTCTCGATGGCCGAAGCCGCCTCGACCACGGCCTCGCCGATCTCGCTACCCAGGATCTCCACCTGGTCGAAGCCCACGCCCACGCTCTGGCCCGGGATCGCCAGGTCCAGGAGACCGCGGGTTCGCGGATCCACGTCGGCGTGGGCGCCGAGGACGAAGATGGGATTGCAGCCGGGGAGCCCCTCCTGGATGGCGCGACCCGCTGCCCAGGGCCAATCCGCCGAGTAGGCCAGGTTGTCGTGACCCAGAGCGGTGGGATGGCAGCCGTGGACGTAGAGTACGGAGAGCGGCGAGCCATCGGCCCGGTCGACGCGGATCACCAGGACATCGGTGTCGAGGGGGCCGTCGGCGCGGCGTCGGTTTCGCCCGATGCGCGCCTCCGCCACGCCGACGCCCAGGCGCGCAGGCGAAGCGTTCGCGTGCGCCTGCACGCCGGCCTCGATCGAGGCTTCCAGGAGCGGTGCCACGTGATCCGGTGGCTCGGAGCCCCGGAGCAGGGCACCGAGGCCGGTGTCCGGGCCAGAGTGGGTGTGGATGCAGCCCACCAGGATCCGCTCCCGGGCGATGCCGGTCTTCGCCGCGATACGCTCGCGGACTCCCTCGGCCTGGGAGGGAGCCAGCAGGCAGAGCTCGCACTCGATCAGCAGCAGATCCGACTCGGCGGCGAGGTAGAGCGCCCGGGCGTGAAGGGGATCGTGAAGCGACGCCGCGGTTCCGGTGCGCGCTCCGTACCCCATCATCTCCGCACCGACCGGCGTTTCGAGCACCACCGCACTGGTGCCGGCAATCAGCTCCGACAAACCGGGACCTCCCACATCAACAGTATACCGACGGTGGCCTCCTTGCGGAGCAGGGGACCGGGGCTACCGCTGCGTCCGGAGCCACGGATCGACGGCCCGCTCGATGCCCTCGGGGCGATGGGGCAGCGCGACGGTGCGGCCCGTGGCGGCGGACTCGTAGGCGGCGAGCAGGATCTCGAGCACGACGAGTCCGTCGGCACCCGATTCGCGGGGGACGGAGCCCTCCCGGAAGCACTGCAGGAAGTGGGACAGCTCCTGGGGGTAGCCGTTCTCGACCACCCAGTTCGTGAGCGTCATGGTCCACCCGGGCGGCGCCATGTGCTGGGGACTCCCCCGGTGGGTGTAGAGCTCGAGCCCAGTTCCGTGAAGCAGATCGACATCCAGGTAGCCCTCGGTTCCCCAGAGCTCGAGGCGCGACTGCATGCCGCCCTGCAGGACCCAGGAAGCTTCACATGTGGCCGTGATTCCGTCGGCAAACTCGAGGTGGATCACCGAGTGATCCTCGAGCTCGGTCTTGTCGCGATGCAGCGCGTTGGCGACATGCGCGGTCACCTTCGCCACCGACGGCTTCCCGAGCACCCAGCGCACCAGCTCGATGGCGTGGCAGGCCATGTCCATCAGGACCCCACCCCCCGCCTCGTCGCGAGTGAAGAACCACGGGGAGTAGGGTCCGCCGTGCGCCTCGCGCTGGGTCAGGTAGAGGACCTCGCCGATCGCACCGGATTCGAGGATCTCTCGCGCGCGCTCGAACTTCGGGACGAAGGGGAGCTCCTCGGCGTAGGCCAGTCCGACACCGGCGGCGGCGCAGGCGTCGATGATCGCCTGGCCCTCCTCCAGGGAGACCGCCAGGGGCTTCTCGACGATCACGTGCTTGCCCGCGGAAGCGGCTGCGATGGCGTGGGGCGCGTGGCAGGCGTTGGGAGAGTTCACGCACACCACGTCCACCTGGGGCAGGAGATCCTCCACGCGATCGGTGGCGAAACCGATCGCGAACTCCCGGGCGAAGCGCTCGGCGTTCTCGCGCTGCCGCGACCAGACCGCGACGACCTCGCCCTCGGGAACCTGCGGGAATGCCGCCATGTAGGTGCGGGAGATCCCACCGGAACCGATCAGGCCAACTCGGAACGGTGTCATTTCCCCTCCTCGCCGCGCGCACTCTGACGCAGGGCGGCGGCGCCGGCCTGCACCTTGGCGAATGCCGCGACCAGCTCGTCCACATCCTCGTCTCCGCCGAGAAAGAGAAAGTGAGGTAGCCAGATCGACTCCTGATAGGCCGCGTGGCTCGCGACTGGAAAGGCGCCGCCCGAGTAGTCGGCGCCGACTCGGGCGACCGGATTCGTCTTCGGATCCATCGCGAAGAGGGGATCCTCGGGGATCGGCACGTAGAAGCGCCCGTAGCAGGGAACGCCCTCGGCGCCCAGAGCCAGAAGCACCTCGTCCCTCGGAACTCCTGCGAAGCAGGCGGAGTCGTAGCGCAGGATGAACTGATAGGCGGTGCGCTCGGTGACCCGTTCGTCCCTGGCCAGGGGACGCAGCCCGGGGACGGCGGCGATCTGCTTCTCGAAGCGCTCGATCCCTGCCGCCCGCCGCTGGTGTTGCTCGGGCAGGCGCCGCAGCTGCTCTCGCAGTACGGCCGCCTGCCACTCGGTGATTCGCGCGTTCATTCCCAACATCCGCTCCGGAAACCCGTCGTAGCCCGCCTCCTTGCGACCGCAGTTCACCAGGGACTGGAGGCGCTGCTCGTAGGTGTCGTCGCTCGTGGTGACGATTCCTCCCTCCCCCGCAGTCAAGAGCTTCGTACTCTGCATCGAGAAGGAGCCGAAATCCCCGATCGAGCCCGCGCCCTGTCCCCTCCAGCGGGCCCCGTGGGCGTGCGCGCAATCCTCGACGAGGAGAAGCCCGCGACGCTGGGCCAGCTCGCCGAGGCGATCCATGTCCGCCATCGAGCAGGCCAGGTGAACCGGAATGATGGCCTCGGTACGGGCGCCAATCGCCGCCGTGACCCGATCCGGATCCATACAGTAGGTGTCGGGAAGGACATCCACGAAGACGGGGACGCAGCCCGCTGCCACGATGGCGCTGGCGGTCGCGACGAAGGTGTAGGCGCTGGTGATGACCTCGGCGCCGGGCGAGACGCGGGCCGCCTGCAGCGCCAGCGTCAGTGAGATCGTGCCGTTCAGTGTCGGCACCGCGTAGTTGGAACCCACGTAGGCGGCGAACTCCCGGGAGAGTTCCCTTGCCTCGACGTTCGGGGAGGGATGCCCTCCCCAATTGTGCGATTCGAGCACGCGCTGGAGAGCGACCCGCTCGGCTTCGCCGAACTCGGGCCAGTGCGGCCAGGGACGCGACCGCATCGGCTTCCCACCGTGAACCGCCAGCTTCTCCGCCAACGCCCTGCCTCCCTGCCTACCATGCTACTGTGGAGCGGAGAGGTCTGCTCAAGATCGGAGAGGAAAAGATGGGGTAGCTCGGGTTACAGCCCTGGTGGTGTCGCTATCGCTCCTGACCCTCGCCGCGGCGCTGGCCGAGGGATCCACCATCGAGGTCTACAAGGCCGCGAACCGAACGGCCGAGGAGCTCCTCCCGCTCGCCGAGGCAGCCATGGCTGGAGAGGGTTCCGTCGCCCTCGACTCCGGCACCAACTCGATCGTCTTGATGGGCCCGCCCTCGGTCGTCGAGCAGGCCTTGTCCCTGCTCCGTCAACAGGATCAGAAGCGGCGAACGGTGGTACTGCGATACCAGACGAAGCGTGTCGACGAGCTGGTGGCAGAAAAGATCCGCGTGGAATGGAGCGCCGGGAGCGAGGGAATCCGGGTGGGGAACGCGATCTTTCCCGGAGATCAGACGGGAGTCCGAGCCGGTGGCCGGGCGGTCCAGAGCCACGGAGAAGGCGATCTCGCGGGAACTCTACGGCTGCTGGACGGAGAGGTGGGCCATATCGGAACCGGACGTTCGGTACCGGTTCACTCGCGCGGAGTCCTCACTTCGTCCACGACCTTCGTCGCTGCAGAGCGCGGCTTCACCGCCCGCCCGCGCATCCTCGCTCAGGACCGGGTGCAGGTGGAGATCGCGCCGACCGACGACAGCGTCGACGATCGCGGCCGGGTGGAGTTCACGGGGGCGACCACGACGGTGATCGTGAAGCCGGGGGAGACCGTGGTGCTCGGGGGAATCTCGCGCACCAGGGACGACCACAGCGCGGGGTCACCGGTCATCACCGACTCCAGACAGGTCCGGGACGAACGCGTCCTGTTCCTCACCGTCGACGTCGAGTAAGGGAAACGCCTCCCGCGAGGAGACCTTCGCGTCGGCGTCCGGCTTCGATTGCCCGCGATTCGGGGGTTCGAGCTGGTCAGATGTAGGGAAATCGTCTCGCATCCCCAACAGATCGCGATCTTCCGCCGCTCATCTGGCCGAGATCCGAATCGCCATGGGGCGCGGGCGATTGCGCTTCCACCTGCGCCTCGGCTGCCGGTGCCACCTCACAGCATCATCCAGCGGCACCGGGGATTGGCCGATAGGAGGGCCAACTCGGAGGAATGGAGCTGTGGCATCACCGGAGGAATCCGGAGGAGCGTCGATCCAGGTGCTCGTGGTCGAGGCGAACGACCATCTGGGCAAACAGCTGGAGCGGGAGCTGCGTGCTCGGGGTATCGAGGTCGTGCGTGCGGCGAACATCGTCGACGCCGTCCACTCGCTCCTGAGCCGCGGAACCGACGTCACCGTGCTGGGAGTTCCCCTGCCGGGCCTCGACTCGGTCGCCTGCTGCGCCGCTCTCAAGGAAGGTGCGGCACCGCCTCCTCTGGTCCTCCTCGACGCAACGGGTCAGGCGCGGGAGCTCGAGGTCAGTCTGCCCCGGGGCATGCGTCCGGACGCGGTGCTGCCGAGGCCCGTCGACGCCACCAAGCTCCTCCTCGAAATCAACGAGATCCTCGAGCGTGTCCCGATCGGCGACGCCGACGCACCGGAGGGCGGACTCCACCTCTCCCTGCCCGAGATCCTCGTCGACCTCGGAGAACGGGCCGAAACCGGCGTTCTCGAAATCCGGGCCGAGGGCGTCTGCACCAGCATTCACCTGAACCGGGGGAACCCGGTCTTCGCTGAGGGCGGATCGCTCCACCACACCCTCGGCCGACTCCTGCTTCGCGGCGGCGAGATCAGTGAGAGCGAGTACGTGCGGGTGATCGAACGGATGACCGAGACGCTGGTGGACAACGAGCCCCTGCGCATGGGCGAGGTCCTGGTCGAGCTCGGCATGCTGACTCCGAACGATGTCTACGACGCCCTGGTGCAGCAGGTGAGCGAGAAGATCGTCGGCTGCTTCCGCTGGCCGCGCTTCAGCCATTCCTTCCACCCCCTGGAAGCGGTCTCGGAGGATATGCTGGCCTACGAGGTACCGTCGCTCGAGGCCCTGCTCCTCGCGGGCCTGAAGGCGCATTTCGGCCCCGGACGCGTGGAGCTCCTGCTCCGGCCCCATTCGGGCCGCTATCCGGCGCTCCGGATGAGCGCCGCGGAAGCCAGCGAGCGTTTTCAGATGAACTCCGCGGAGCAGAAGTTCCTGCTGGAGGTTCGCGGAGACCGGACCGTGGCCCAGATGCAGCGCGATTCCTGTCTGGATGCGGCGCATGCGGGCCAGGTGCTGGCGGCCCTGGTCGTGGCGCGGGAAGTCGTGCTGAATGATGCCTCGAGCGCTGCCGAGCCGGATCCCGGCCCGAGCAGACCGCCGACCCCCAGCGCGCCAGTTCGAACCGCCCCGAAGGAGCGAGTCGGTCGACGCTACGAGCCGCGGCCCAAGGGGAGCGACTCCCTCGGGCGGCTCTCCGGCCGACTCCAGAAGCTGCCGGGGCCGAAGACGCCGACCCGGCCCCGCGACGAGAGGCAGGCGAAACTCGAGGCCGAGCGCGCATTCCGCAGCGGCATGGTTTTGTTGCTCCAGAACATGATGCCGGGCGCACATCGGGAGTTCGCTCGCGCCGCCGAGCTGGAGCCCAGCGAGCCCGAGTACCGGATGTACGAGGCATGGGTCAGCTATCTGACCGCGCGGGGAGAGGAGCAGCAGACCCTGGCCCGCGCCAAAGCCCAGGCCTGTGCGAGCCGCGTGCTCCAGGATCGCAAGGACTCCAACAGAGCCCACAGCATCCTCGGTCAGCTGGCCCACTCCAGGGGCGAGCTCGACGCCGCCGAACGTCACTTCCGGATGGCGCTCCGCTACGATCCCAACGACCGCGATGCACAGCGCGGCCTGCGCCTGCTCCAGCAGCGCAAGACCTAGCCTCCGTAGCAGCTACGCGTTGGCGTAGATGTCCATCACCTCGTGGAGCAGCGCGACGGCCTCGCTCTTGGGACGCTGGAAGGAGTTTCGGCCGATGATCGACCCGAAGCCCCCGCCATCGGCGATGCCGCGAATCTCCTCGATGAGTCCGTCGTGGCCCTTGGCCGCCCCGCCGGAGAAGATGACGATGCGCCGGCCGTTGAAGGCGCTCTGCACGACGTGGCGGATCCGGTCGGCGAGGGTTCCGACGGGGATGCCCTCGGATTCGTAGACCTTGCGAGCCGCCTCCTGCTCGATGTGGTCGGTCGGCGGCTTCACCTTGATCAGGTGAGCACCGAGCTGGGCCGCGATCTGTGCGGCATAGGCCACCACGTCGACGGCGGTCTCCCCTTCCTTGGAGAGACCCGCACCGCGCGGGTAGGACCAGACCACCACCGCCAGGCCCACGGACTTGGCTTCGAGGGCGAGCTCGCGAATCTGCTGGTACATCTCGTTGCGGGCCGAAGACCCCGGATAGATCGTGAAGCCGATCGCCGCGCAGCCGAGGCGCAGGGCGTCATCGACGCTCCCGGTCACCGCCGGACAGGGATCGGGGCCGCTGAAGAGGGAATCCGAGCTGTTGAGCTTGAGGATGAGCGGCACCTCACCGGCGAATTCGGCGGCGCCCGCCTCGAGAAAACCGAGAGGAGCGGCGTAGCCGTTGCACCCGGCCTCGATGGCCAGCTCGAAGTGGTAGCGAGGGTCGTAGCCCACCGGGTTCTTGGCGAAGCTCCGGGCCGGGCCGTGCTCGAAACCCTGGTCCACGGGAAGAATGACGAGCTTTCCGGTTCCTGCGAGGCGCCCGTGGTTGAGCAGACGGGCGAGGTTGGTGAGGGTGCCGGGAGTCTCGCCGTGATACCAGGAGAGAATCTCTCTTACGCGCTTGCTCATCGGATCGAACCTCCGTCGGGAATGGGAATATGATGGCAAGATGAAGGGGGCGAGGAGCAACCGAGGCGCCGAGCCCGCAGGTCGATCGCGTCGGTGTCCCGCCCCAGCTAGGATACCAGAGGTCCAGCTTGCCGGGGCCACCTACACGATAAGGAATTCGATGATGAGGGAGACAGCTCGCCTTGGGTTCTGGGCGGCAATCTATACAGTGTGCGCATTCGGACTGGCCTGTATCGATGGGGCCCGGGCAGCGCCCGACGCTGCAGAGAAGGGAGGCGGAAAGCCGGTGGTGATTCTCTCCACGTCACAGGGAGACATCAAGGTCGAACTCGATTCCGAGAAGGCACCGATCTCGGTGGAGAACTTTCTCGGCTACGTGGACGATGGATTCTTCGGAGGCACGATCTTTCACCGGGTGATTCCCGGCTTCATGGTCCAGTGTGGAGGTTTCGATCAGGAGATGGCGCGAAAGGACACCCGGGCGCCGATCAAGAACGAGGCGGACAACGGTCTCTCGAACCAGCGGGGCACGCTGGCGATGGCGCGCACCAACGACGTCAACAGCGCAACCTCCCAGTTCTTCATCAACCTGAAGGACAACGACTTCCTGAACCATGGCGGGCGGGATTTCGGATACGCGGTGTTCGGCAAGGTGGTGGATGGGATGGATGTGGTGGACAAGATCGCCGCGACCCCGACCACCAATCGGAAGGGACACAGCGACGTCCCGGTGGATCCGATCGTCATCAACTCCGTGCGGCGCGAGTAGCCGCGGCCCGAAAGAGCAACGGCCCCGGAGAGGCAGTGCCTCCCCGGGGCCGCAGTTGATCCGGGCGCCGCCTACATCATGCCGCCCATGCCGCCCATGCCGCCTCCGGGCATTCCACCGGGCATACCGCCCATGCCGCCGCCGGCGTCCTTCTCCGGCTTCTCGGCCACCGTCGCCTCGGTGGTCAGCAGCAGGGCGGCCACGCTGGCCGCGTTCTGCAGGGCGTAACGCACCACCTTGGTGGGATCGATCACGCCCGCCTTGACCAGGTCCTCGTACTCCTCGGTCGCCGCGTTGAAGCCAATGGCGCCCTTGGCGGACTTCACCTTGTCCACCACGATCGAGCCCTCGACTCCCGCGTTCTCGGCGATCCGACGCATCGGCTCCTCCACCGCACGACGCACGATCGAGACCCCCGCGGCCTGCTCCGGGCTCAGACTCTCCTCCAGCCCGTCGAGTGCAGCCTGGGCGCGAAGCAGCGCCACGCCGCCTCCCGCCACGATGCCCTCTTCCACCGCTGCGCGGGTCGCGTGCAGCGCATCCTCGACCCGGGCCTTCTTCTCCTTCATCTCCGTCTCGGTCGCCGCGCCGACCTTCACCACCGCGACGCCACCCACCAGCTTGGCCAGACGCTCCTGAAGCTTCTCGCGGTCGTAATCGGAGGTGGTGTCCTCGATCTGGGCGCGAATCTCGCCCACCCGACCCTCGATGTCCTTCTTCGAGCCCGCGCCATCGATGATCGTGGTGTTGTCCTTGTCGATCACCACACGCTTGGCCTTGCCGAGATCCTTCAGCGTCACGTTCTCCAGCTTGAGACCCAGCTCCTCGGCGATCACCTGACCACCGGTCAGCACCGCCATGTCCTGAAGCATCGCCTTGCGGCGATCGCCAAAGCCCGGAGCCTTCACACACGCCGCGCTCAGCGTGCCGCGGATCTTGTTCACCACCAGCGTGGCCAGCGCCTCGCCTTCGATGTCCTCGGCCACGATCAGCAGCGGCTTGCCCTGACGCGCCACCTGCTCCAGCAGCGGCAGCAGGTCCTTCATGTTCGAGATCTTCTTCTCGTGAAGAAGAATCATCGCGTCCTCGAGCACGGTCTCCATGCGATCCGGATCCGTCACGAAGTAGGGCGAGAGATAACCGCGATCGAACTGCATGCCCTCGACCACCTCGAGAACCGAGTCCATCGACTTGGCTTCCTCGACGGTGATCACGCCCTCCTTGCCGACCTTCTCCATCGCCTCCGCGAGCATCTTGCCGATGGTCTCGTCGCTGTTCGCAGAGATGGCACCGACCTGGGCGATCTCCGCGGAGTCCCGCGTGGGCTTCGACTGCTTCTTCAGGTCCGCGGTGATCGCCTCCACGGCCTTCTCGATGCCGCGCTTCAGCTCCATCGGACTCATCCCGGCCACCACCAGCTTGCTGCCCTCGCGGAAGATCGCCTGGGCCAGCACCGTCGCCGTGGTCGTACCGTCACCCGCGACGTCCGAGGTCTTGCTCGCGACCTCCTTCACCATCTGGGCGCCCATGTTCTCGAACTTGTCCTCGAGCTCGATCTCCTTGGCGACGGTGACGCCGTCCTTGGTGACCGTGGGCGAGCCCCAACTCTTCTCGAGGATCACGTTGCGGCCCTTCGGCCCCAGCGTGACGCGCACCGCATCGGCGAGTGCGTTCACACCCTTCAGGAGCTTGACGCGAGCCTCCTGATCGAACTTGATTTCCTTGGCCATCGACTACTCCAGGATCCCGAGGACGTCGTCCTCGCGAATGATCAAATGTTCTTCACCATCCAGGTTGACTTCGGAGCCCGCGTACTTGCCCAGCAAGATCCGGTCACCGACCTTCACATCGAGGGGCGTGACGGTTCCGTCTTCGGCAACCTTGCCGGTGCCGACGGCTACCACCTGGGCCTCCTGGGGCTTTTCCTTCGCCGTGTCCGGGATGATGATCCCGCCTCTCGTCACTTCCTCTTCGTCGAGACGCCTGGCCAGGACCCGGTCTCGAAGCGGACGAAACTTCATGGTTCCTCGTTCCTCCACACGCTCCCCACGGACGGCGGGGCAGCGATGCCGTGAAAAGTTCAGGTTGGCAAGCTATGCACCGGCGAGGGTGCGTCAACCCCGCCCGAGTCTTTTCGCAAGCAATCGGGCAGCCTCGATGGTCCGGTCGGGTAGTGCTGCGGTGAAGCAGATCCGGACCCAGCCGGGGTAATCCTCCCCCGATGAAGATCCGGGTGAGAGCACCAACCCGTCCTCGAGGCAATCCTCCAGGAATCCCATTAGCTTACGCTCGTCCAGATGGGCGCGAACATCGAGAAATAAGAAGCAGGAGCCCTCTGGCGGCGGCACCCCCAGGATCCGCGCCACCCTCTCGCCCACCTCCCGGTAGGCCTCGCGGGCCTCGCACAGCCAGGGGCCCCCGCCCTCGAGCACCCGCAGAGCGGCGATCTGGCCAGCCGTGGGCGCGTGGTAACAGGTATGGGTCGCCACCTTCAGCGCCTCGGCTACCGCTGCGGGGGGACCCACCAGGTACCCCACGCGGTTCCCCGCCATTCCGTAGGCCTTGGAGAAGGAATACACGCTCAGGGTCCGCTCTGGCGCGAACTGGCCGATCGAGCAGTGCTCCCCCCTGTAGATGAAATCCTCATAGACCTCGTCGGAGATCAGCCAGAGGTCACGACGCCGGGCCAGCTCGGCCAGGGCCTCGAGCCAGGCTCGGGGGATCAGACGGGCGGTAGGGTTGGAGGGAGTGGAGAGATACAGGGCAACGGTCCTCTCCCCGATGCGCTCTTCCACCGCCTCCACTGCGGCGGATGGGGAGTCGACCCGGTCGTAGAAGGGGACCTCGACGGGCTTGGCTCGCTGGGCCTGAACGATGCCGCGGATCAATGGCCAGAAGGGAGCCAGGATCAGGACCTCCTCACCGGGCTCGACCAGCTGGCTGATGCCGCTCGCCAGGGCTCCCGTCGCACCGGCGGCAATCAGGACCGATTCCCGCTGGCAGGGTAGACGGTTGCGCGATCTCACCTTCTCGACGATGGCATCCACCAGGGGCGGTATTCCGCGGGTCTCACAGTAACGGTGCATTCCCGGATGCTCTGCGACAGTCAGGTCTTCCATCCGGCCGCCCTCGAAGGGCTCCATCCAGGTGTCACCCACGTGGAGAGGAAAGATGGGGCCTTCGAGCTGGGCGATGCGGTGGGCCAGGGGAGAGAACACGGAGCTACCAATCGCCGCGATATGGCTTGCGACACTGGGAGGTCGAGGCATGGGGACGGAACTTAGCCCGGATCATTCATGAAGCATGATTCGGGCTAGCTGGCTTCGCGGCGATCGGGATCCTCTTCGAGGATCTGGTAGACCTTGGCGCACAGCGCTGCCAGGGTGAAGGGTTTGCCGAGAAGACTCGGAGGGCGAATCCCCTGGGGAAATGGCTCCGCCCCACCACCGGAAGAGTCCGACATCAGGATCACTCGGGTCTCCGGGTGCGAGGCACCGACGCGCTCCGCGAGGTCCCGGCCATCGAGCCCCGGCAACAACGCGTCGCTCAGCAGCAGATGGATGGAACCCGAGTGACGCGCTGCCCGCTCGATTGCCTCCTCGCCACTGGCGGCCGGTAGCACCAGGTAGCCCTCCGCCTCGAGTGTCTCGCCGATCACCGACCGCAACGGATCCTCGCCCAGCACCAGCAGAATCGTCCTTGGACCCGTGGCCTCGGGAGCCTCCTTCGGCAGGTCGGTTGAGACCTGATCCGCGGACGGCATCGCCCGCTCGACGCTGGCGTCGAGACGGTCCGCCGGTTGCGGATTCGAGAAGCGTTCGGTGACCTCCCTCGCGATGGCGACGATGCGTCGTTCGCCGCCCCGAGTGCGGTAGGGATTCCCGGTGGATTCGAGCCAACACCAGGAGCCGTCGCAGCGCCGCACCCGGTGGACACCCCGGCCCGCGGACCCCGTCTCGATTGCACTCCGAAGGAACTCGAGTGTCCCGGGGAGCTCGTCGGGATGGAGGAACTCGAAGGCCCGCCGCCCTGTGAGCTCGTCGGCAGCGTACCCCAGGCTCGTCTCGACGCTGGGATTCACGTAGAGGAGACGACCGTCGGAGGCGAGTTCGACGATCAGATCACAGGCGTTCTCGGCGAAGCTGCGGGCATCGACCAGGCCGCTGATGCTCGGGGCCGCGCGGTGCGGGCTTCGGGCCTCCATCAGAATCCGCACCAGATCCCCGATCTCGTCGAGCTGAAACTTGTGCAGGAAGGCGCTGGCGCCCCTGCGCCGACACTCTCTCGCGACTTCCGGGTCGTCGTCGGTGGAGAGGCTGACCACCGGCGGCGGGTCGGGGAGCTCCCGCACCAGCGCCATCAAGTCGGGGAGATCGACCTCGACCTCGTCGCAATCGGCGACCACGACATCGATACCCCCCTCGATGGCGGAACGACAGGCGGCGAGGTCGGACGCGATCGACCAGCCCAGGGCGAATCCGGCATTGGTGAGCACATGGGCAACGATCTCGGCCTGCTCCGGAAGGTCCTCGACGATCAGTACGCGGAGCGGGGTCCGCAAGACGCTCTCCTCCCTCACCAGCATCTCTCACCGGGTCGCGCAGCGAAAGGGCCGCGGCGTGGCCAGCGGCCTCGTCCACTCGTAACCCAGCTAGACTCAGAGCAGATAGAGGATCGTTTCCCCGAGGGGGAACCGGTTCAATGATGGGGAACGTCTCGCCGATCAGAGCCGGACGCGGGTGGATTCTCCTCCCGGCCATGGAGGACCTCGGGTGCGAGCCCTCTTGTTGGTGGTGCTCGTCGCGCTGATCGGCGCGGGCGCTCTGTACATCCTCTCCGGCGGTCACCGGGATGCTTCGGAGGCATCGAGCATCGCCTCGACCCTGAAGGAGATGACCTCCCGCGTGGTCTCCCCCTCCGACGAGGAAGGGGCAACGGAAACCGGCGGAGGCGACGGGGACGGCAGCCTGGGCCTGGGACGCTGGTTCGACGGGGGCGACCCGGAGGCGGCCCCGAGCAACAAGGACGTCTACTACCAGTACGTGGATGACTCCGGAACCGTCCACTTCGTCCAGAACCTGGGTGACGTGCCCGCCAGGTGGCAGAGCAAAGCGGGCAGGATCGAGGTAGAGAAGACGGCTCCGGCGCCCCGCAGAGGTGATTCCCGGCCGGCGGCCACTGGCCGCGCAGCAGCGAAGAAATCCACCCAGAAGCCCGCCGCCTACAGGACGGACCCGGAGGTGGTGGTCTACACCACCGACGTGGTGTGGATGGTGCCGCAAGACGCTCGCGTTCCTGGACGAGAGGGGTGTGCGTTACGTCAACAAGGACATCGAGGCCAACGACTGGAATCGGGACGAGTTGATCGAAAAGACCGGGCGGACCTCGATTCCCGTGGTCGAGATCAACGGCGAGATCATCAGGGGATACAACGCCGAGCGGATGGAGCAGCTCCTGGCCGGCTCTGGGTGAGTTGAACAGGAGGAGGGAAGCCGGCAACTCCGCTAGGCTCTACCGCGCATTCCGGGGGGGTCGCTCGGTGAGCGATGGTCAGCGCGGGGGGGATTGCTTCGTCGTCGAAGGTGGACGGCCGATCAGCGGAACGGTCGCGCCCGCCGGAAACAAGAACGAGGCTCTGCCCGTCCTCACCGCCACCCTGCTGAGCCCGGGAGAGACTCTTCTCTCCAACGTCCCCTGCATCCGCGACGTGTTCACGCTGCTGGAAATTCTCGCGGAGCTGGGTGTCCGCGCATCGCCTCTCGAGAGCGGGGTTCCGCTCCGGATCGACTCCTCCGAGCTGGCGCCGCGTCGGCCGAACAGCGAGCTGGGCCGCACCATCCGCGGCTCCCTTCTCGTCGCTCCCGGGCTGCTTCACCGCCACGGTGAGGCGATCCTCCCTCGCCCGGGGGGCGATCGCATCGGTCGCCGGCGCATCGACACCCATCTCCACGCCCTCCGCCTTCTGGGCGCCGAGGTCGAGACTCGGGAACGCCACTATCACATCACCCTCCGGAGCCGCTTCCGGGGTACGGACATCTTCTTCGACGAGGCGAGCGTGATGGCCACGGAGAACGCCTTGATGGCCGCGGTGGTGGCCGAGGGGCACACCCGCATCGCCAACGCCGCGTCCGAGCCTCACGTTCAGGGCCTGTGCCGTTTTCTGAGCGCGATGGGAGGGCAGATCTCCGGAATCGGCACCAATATGCTCGAGGTCGACGGCGTACCGGAGCTTCATCCCGCCGACCACTGCATCGGCCCGGATCACATCGAGATCGGCTCCCTCCTCGCCATCGCGGCGATGAGCGGCGGCGAGCTGCGGATCACCGGAGTGAATCCCGACGATCTGCGAATGATCCTGATGGTCTTCTCGCGTCTGGGCGTCGAGGCCCGGATCGATGCAGGGGACCTCTGGATCCCCGGCAAGCAGGAGCTCGTAATCCAGGACGATATGGACGGGGCGATCCCCAAGGTCGACGACGCGCCCTGGCCGGGTTTCCCGACGGACCTCTCCTCCATCGCCCTCGTCCTGGCGACCCAGGCCCGGGGAACGGTGCTGATCCACGAGAAGATGTTCGAGAATCGACTCTTCTTCGTGGACCGGCTGATTGCCATGGGCGCCCGCGCGATCCTCTGCGATCCCCACCGGGCGGTGGTCACGGGACCCACCCGGTTGCAGGGAGAGACCCTCACTTCCCCGGACATCCGCGCCGGAATGGCGCTTCTGGCGGCGGCCCTGTGCGCCGAGGGACGTTCGGTGATCATGAACGCCCATCAGGTGGACCGCGGCTACGAACGCATCGACGCGCGGCTCCGGGACCTCGGGGCATCCATCACCCGCACCTGAGAAGCAGCCTCCTCAAGCCGAGCTCCCGAGCGGTCGATTTCTCTCCCACGCTCGATGCGATGGAGGGAGGGAGGAAACCGATGATTCTCAGCAACATCGAGGAGGTACCGGGCCGCACCATCCGCGAATTCTACGGAGTGGTGAGCGGCAGCACGGTGCGCGCCAAGCACATCGGGCGCGATTTCATGGCCAGTCTCAAGAATCTCGTCGGCGGCGAGCTCAAGGGCTACACGGAGCTGCTGCAGGAGGCACGGCAGGAGGCGCTCGATCGAATGGCCGCGCAGGCCCAGTCCATGGGAGCCAATGCGGTGGTCAACGTGCGCTTCTCCACCAGCTCCGTCGCCCAGGGTGCCGCGGAGCTGTTCGCCTACGGCACCGCCGTGCGGGTGGACTGAGCCTTGGACCCGATGATCGAGACCGCCTTCCGGCTGGGCTTCCCGGTACTCCTGTTGATCGTCACCTACCTGATCGGCAGCGCCATCGAGAAGCTCCACTACCGGGATATTCGCATCCGCGAGTCGCGCTCGCGCCGGTTTCCCACCGTGAACTTCCGCACTGCGCCGAAGAGCTGGCATATCGTCGGCGCGGAGATGGTGGCGGGAAACGTCGTCGTCTCCATCGACTACTTCAAGCGTTTCCTCGCCGGCCTGCGGATGCTGTTCGGCGGACGCGTGGCCGCCTACGAGAGCCTTCTCGACCGCGCCCGCCGCGAGGCGATCCTGCGGATGAAGGAGGATGCCTTCGCGCGCGGCTACAACGCGGTGATCAACGTGCGGATCGAGACCTCGCGGATGGCGAGCTCGAACCGCAAGGGCGAGGGGACCGCAGGGGTCGAGATCCTCGCCTTTGGAACCGCCGTCAAGCTCGCCAGGTAGCCGTGGAGTACCGGCCCCGCACACCGCGCGAGGACATCAACGTCAGCGCGACGCATCCCCTCTCCGAGCTGTTCACCCTGGTTGCGGGGATTGCGCTCGCCGTCGTCGCATTCGTGGTGGCCGTCTTCGTCTTCATCGAAGTGGTGATCCGCTGGGTCCCTCCCAGCTTCGAGAGCCGTGTCTTCGGGAGCCTCTGGTCCGCCGACACGGAAAGCGAGCGGGAGGACCCGCGCCTCGACACCGCGGCCGCCCTGCTCGCGCGACTGGAATCCCACTGGGAGGAGAACCCCTACGCGCTGCACCTGGCGATCATGGAGGAGGTGAGTCCCAACGCCTTCGCGGTTCCCGGCGGGACGATCTACGTCACCCGCGGCCTCCTCGACTCGGTCGAATCCGAGAACGAGCTCGCCTTCGTACTGGGCCACGAGATCGGCCACTTCCGCAACCGCGATCATCTGCGCGGTCTCGGTCGGGGACTGATCCTGAGTCTGATGCTCTCTGCGCTGGTCGGCGGAAGTGCAGTGGAATCGATACCGCAGGTGGTAACCACGATCACCGAGACCGGATTCGCCCGCGAGCAGGAGCGCGACGCCGACGCCTTCGGCATCGCCCTGGTCGAGGCAGAGTACGGACACGTGGCGGGCGCCGATGGATTCTTCAAGCGCCTTCCCGATGCGTCGGCCGACCTCTCCGACGAATTCGCCTCCTACCTCGCCACCCATCCCGTGAGCGAGGCGCGCATCGAGAACCTCTGGAGCCTGGCAGCCGAGAACCGCTGGTCCGTCACCGGAGACCTCACCCCCCTCCCGCGCTAGAAAACCAACCGAGAAGCGGGTTACGACGAAATCCCGGGAACCGGGAAGTCGCGGCAGAACGCCTCGACCTCCGTGCAGAGCGCGGAGAGCGCTCCCTCGTCCTCTCTCTCCGCCAGCGCTCGGCTGATCCACCCGCCGAGCTTCACCATATCCCCTTCCTTCATCCCCCTCGAGGTGGCCGCGGGTGTGCCGATGCGAATGCCGCTCGGGCGCAAGGGCGGATTGGGATCGTCGGGAATGATCTGCTTGTTGGTGGTGATGGCGATCCGGTCCAGTGTCTCCTCGGCCACCCTGCCGTCGATCCCGTGGCTCGCCACGGTGTCGAGCACCATCATGTGGTTGTCGGTCCCCCCGGTCACCAGGGAGGCGCCGCTCTCCATCAGGGCGGCGGCGAGGGTCTTGGCGTTGCGCAGGACCTGGGCTCCGTACTCGCGGAACTCCGGTAGGAGCGCCTTGCCCAGGGTGATCGCGATCCCCGCGATGGTGTTCATGTGGGGCCCGCCCTGAAGCCCGGGGAAGACCGACTTGTCGATCTCGCGAGCGAACTTCTTCTTGCACAGCACCATCCCGCCGCGCGGACCCCGCAAGCTCTTGTGGGTGGTGGTGGTGACGATGTCGAAGTCGTAGTCGAAGGGATTCCGCATCACCCCTGCGGCGATGAGTCCTCCGATGTGTGCGACGTCCGCCATGGTGATCGCGTCCACCTCGTCGGCGATCCGCTTGAAATCGCCGTAGTCGTAGTCGCGGGGATAGGAGGTGTAACCGCAGAGCACCATCTTCGGGCGGGTCTCCAGAGCCACGCGGCGAAGCTCGTCGAAGTCGATGCGCCCCTGCTCTTCGGGGTGCGTCTTGTAGCGAACGAAGTTGAAGATCTTGCCCATGTGGGAGACCGGAGCGCCGTGGGTCAGGTGCCCGCCGTGGGAGAGATCCATACCGAGAATCGTGTCCCCCGGCTTCATGAAGGCCAGGTAGACCGCCTGGTTCATGGGCGATCCCGAAAGCGGTTGCACGTTGGCGTGCTCGCAGCGAAACACGCGCTTCGCCCGCTCCCGGGCAAGCTCCTCGATGGCATCGGTGAACTCCTGGCCGCCGTAGTAGCGCCGGCCCGGATAGCCTTCCGAGTACTTGTTGGTGAAGACCGAACCCAGTGCGGCGAGCACCTCCGGGAAGGTGTAGTTCTCGGAGGGGATCAGCTCGATTCCCCGTCTCTGCCGGTTCTCCTCACCGACGAGGGCCTCGAAAAGCTCCGGGTCGTTCTGGGAGAGAAGCTCGCGGTTTCGCTCCATGGGGGCTCCTGACACGGTGAGTGGGTGAGGAATCCTGGGCAAGGATAGAGAAGATCACGCCTGGCCCGCATTTCCCGCCAAGTTGTAAGATGGTGCGGGCCAATCCGGACGGGTCTCGACTGGCCCCGCGGGGCCGATGCACGGGGGATTTCTGTCATGGCGATATCGCAGGAGAGCGCCCAGCAGCGGCGCGAGCTTCTGGCGAAGGGGAGTCTCTTCTCGAAGCTCAGCGATCGTGAGCTCGATGACCTGGTCCAGGTATCTCGCCTCATGAAGCTCAGCGCCCGCGAGGAGCTTTGCCACAAGGGCGACCCGGGAAGCCAGGTCTACCTGATCTCGAAGGGCCGCTTGAAGGCGATGACGACCTCGGCAGAAGGCGACGACGTCGTCTTCAACATCATGGCGCCCGGGGAGGTCTGCGGAGAGCTCGCCCTCCTCTCTGGCGGACGGCGGACGGCGACCATCACCGCCATCGACGAGTCCGAGCTGATCGTACTCGACCGCCGGGAGTTCCTGCCCTTCCTGAGAAGCCATCCGGAGGCCGCCATCAAGCTCCTGGAAGTGCTCGCGGAGCGACAGCTTCGACTCAGCGAGCTGGTCGAGGACACCACCTTCCTCAATCTTCCCGCGCGGCTCGCCAAGAAGCTGGTGAGCCTGAGCCGCGCATACGGGAGCGAAACGTCGGAGGGCGTTCGCATCGATCTCAAGCTCTCCCAGGGCGAGCTCGGCGACCTGGTCGCGACCACCCGCGAGAGCATCAACAAGCAGATCAAGTCCTGGTCCGAGGAGGGCCTGGTGAGCATGAAGAACCGCGTCGTCACCATCCACCGAATCGATGATCTCGAGGCCCTGGCCGGCTTCGCCGGGGATTGAGGTCGACCCAAGCGGGAGGAAGCATGGCATCCATCATCGAGCTCGCGGACCGTCTCTGGACCGGGAAGGACTCCACCGAGTCACCCGAGCACCACCCCTTCGCGCCTCTCGACACGATCGAGGAGATCACCGCCGGCGTGGGCTTCTACAAGGAGTTCGTCAACTTGACGGTGCTGCGGACCGGGGAGGGCGCGGTGCTGATCGACACGGGCTCCTTCCTGCCCGCACAGCACGAACGGAGCTTCGCCGGGGTGCGCCGCTACGCGTCGGAGCCGGTCCACTCGGCCATCTACACCCACGGCCACGTGGATCACGCCTACGGTCTGCCCCCCTTCCTCCGCGAGGCCGAGTCGAAGGGCTGGCAGCGTCCCCGCGTGATCGGCCACGAGGCCGTCGCCCCGCGAATGCGGCGATACGTGGAGACCGACGGATACAACGGCATCATCAACAGCCGTCAGTTCGGGGGACGCATCCGCTGGCCGACGGATCCCCTCCCCCCCACGCTGGCCTATAGCGAGCGGCTCGACCTCCGCGTCGGCGAGTCCGAGGTCCGCCTGGTGCACGCCCGCGGCGAGACCGACGATCACACCTGGGTCTTCCTTCCGGAGAGCCGGGTCCTCTGCACCGGGGATCTCTTCATCTGGGCGGCACCGAACGCGGGAAATCCGCAGAAGGTGCAGCGCTTCGCCATCGAGTGGGCGACCGCCCTGCGTCAGATGGCGGCCCTCGAGCCCGAGTTCCTGCTACCGGGACACGGGCTTCCGGTGATCGGAGCAGCCAGGGTGCGCGAGGCCCTCCTCGACACCGCGCTCTACCTGGAGTCGCTCTACCAGCAGACGGTGGCCGCCATGAACGAAGGGGCGACGATCTACGAGATCCTCGAGCACGTCCGCCCACCCGCCGAGCTGGCCGCGAAGCCCTACCTGAAGCCCGTCTACGACGAGCCGGACTTCATCGTGCGCAACGTCTACCGCTGCCTGGGAGGCTGGTACAGCGGAGTGCCCAGCGAGCTCAAACCCTCCCCGCGCCGACAGCAGGCCCGCGAGATCGCCAGCCTGGCGGGAGGCGTGAGCCGGCTTCTGGCTCGAGCGCGGGAGTGCGCCGAGGCCGGCGACCTCGCCATGGCCTGTCACCTGGTCGACTGGGCCGCGGACGCCGAGCCCGAGAGCGGAGAGGTGCACAAGCTACGAGCAGACGTCTATGCACGTCGGGTCTTCGCCGAGCCGTCGACGATGTCGCGGGGAATCTTCGGCGCCGCGGCCCGGGACTCGCAGCAGCGGCAAGGTGAAGATGAAACGCGGGACGGGTAGCGTTGCTCGACGAGAGAACCACCAGCGACCACATCGAGATCACCCAGCTGCTCCAGCGCTACTTCCACGCCCTCGACTGGAAGGACTACGCGCTCCTGGATCGCGTCTTCAGCACCGACGCCGAGCTCCACTACGACATGGGAGCGATGGGGGAAGGAGCCAAGACGGATCTCCCCACCATGGTGAAGCAGTTCGATGCGTTCAATCGGGTCTTCGCATTCACACAGCACATCATGGGCCAGCCACTGATCGAGTGCGACGGGGACAGAGCCACCTCGACGACTGCACTTCGCGCAATCCACGTCCAGGCCGCGCTCGACGGGAGCGAAAACACCTGGGTGGTCTACGGCTTCTACGAAGACCTGCACCGCCGCACCGAGGCGGGCTGGCGCATCCAGAAGCGCTACTTCAGGGCCACCCACTTCGACGGCAAGCTGCTGCCCCCCGAGGAAGTCGAGAGCTTTTCCGTCCCCCCCTGGCGGACTCGGAGCCAGCCCGAAGTCGAAGTACCCTGACCACTCTCTGGCGAACTCAGTCGGTCGGGAAATCCTTCGCGACCTCTCCCATCGCCTCCGACACGATGCCAACGATCTCGTCGACCTCCGAACGGGTGGTGCAGAGCGGCGGAGCCAGCGCGACGTTCTCCCACAGGGCGCGGGCGATCAGACCCTTCTCCCAGCAGCGGGTCGAGACGGCGGCCGTGAAGACCATGGGGCTCCCGCCGACCGGATCCACCGTCCCCGGGGCGGTGCACTCCACGGCAGCGAGCATCCCGATGCCGCGGATCTCCGCGACCAGAGGATGGTCGGCCAGCGCCTGGCGCAGGCTCTCCAGCAGGTAGGCCCCGACCTCCCGACTGTTCTCGACCAGTCCCTCGCGCTCGATGATCTCGAGGTTCGCCAGGGCGGCCGCACAGCAGCTCGGGTGGTTGTTGTAGGTGAGCCCACCCATGAAGGGGAGGCCCTTGGGCGACTGGTCCCGGATCGTCTCGTAGACCCCGCGCCGAAGCGCGACACCTCCCAGCGGGAGGTAGCCGCTGGTGATTCCCTTTGCGAAGGAGACGAGGTCCGGCTGGATGTTCCATTGCTCCATCCCGAACCAGCGTCCGGTGCGCCCGAAGCCGGTGATCACCTCGTCCAGGATCAGCAGCACGCCGTGGCGATCGCAGATCTCCCGCAAGCCTTCGAAGTAATCCGGCGGAGGCACCAGGATTCCCCCGGTGCCCTGGACCGGCTCGGCGATCACGGCGGCAACCGTCTCGGGGCCTTCCCGCTTGATCACCTCCTCGACGTCATTCGCGCACAGCAGATCACAGTCCGGGGGGTTCTTCTTGAACTCGCAGCGGAAGCAGTAGGGCATCGAGGTCGGCACGAAGTTCGGCTCGGGCTCGTAGAAGGCGTGATAGGCCGGAAGGGTGGTGGCACTCCCGGCGGCTCGTGTGATGCCGTGATAGGACCAGCGACGCGACAACACCTTCTTGCGCTCGTGATCGCCGCGAACGGAGTGATACAGGCGGGCGATCCGGAAGTTGGTCTCGTTGGCGTCGGAGCCGCCAGTGGTGAAGAGAAAGTGATCGAGCTCGCGGTCGGCGGGGAACAACCCTGCGAGCCGCTCACCGAGCCGGATGGCCGGCTCGTTGGAGAAGTCCCAGAACGACGGGTAGTAGGGCATCTTCCGCATCTGCTCGGCCACCGCGTCGGCGATCTCGGTCCGCCCGTGTCCGACGTTGATGTTGAAGAGGCCGGAGAACCCGTCGATGATGCTGCGTCCATCGGCGGTTTCGAGGCGAATCCCCTTCCCACCCACGATGACGCGTGGTCCCTTCACCTCGTGGATGCGGAGCTCGGTGATGGGATGGATCAGGTGGGCGCGATCGAGCTGCTCGAGCGTGGGCTGGGGAGCGGTAGCCATGGGATCTCCTCCTTGTGGATCAGAAGAAGCCCATGATACCCGGGTGGGGAAGGGCGCGCACAGCCAGAGCTAGAGGCTCTGGCACCCCCGCCGGATGGCGGCGGGGGCGCCCAGCCCGATGCGAATCAGGAGCCGCGTACGATGGTGCAGTACTCGCCCATCACGAGCATCCAGGTCGAGTGGTGGTCCACACTGTCGATCCTGGTGATCCCTCCGGCCGCGGCCGCCGCCTTGATGCTGGCATCACCCATCGCCACAAACCCCAGATAGGACTTTGCACAGGCCCGGCCTTCCTTGTTGCCGACCTTGTCACCGGCATCGACCGGCCCCTGGACATCCATCCAGACCATGCCGGCGGCAGGCGAGTAAACCGAGGCACACCCCGTCGCCATGAACCCGAACACAACCACGACCGCCAGCAGTGAGTACCGAATTGCCTTCATGATCTTTCTCCCTCCCAATGGAAACGTTTGCGGGTCCAGGCAAGAGGCCCCGCCCTGGGTGGAGTCTAGCGACGAAGCCCCTCCCTGCCCGATCCGATTCTCGCTCATCCAGCTTTATCTCTGCAGAGCCACGTATGACCTTGGACGAGCATCACGCCACCCGACGGCTCCGACGGCAGCACGAGCTTCGAATTTGCGGGCTTCGAGTCCGTCCAGAAATCCCAGAACGTCGTTTGCCAGATGGCTCATCTGACGGTGCACGACCGACCCCGGCGCACCGTGAAGAATCGAGTGGGCGCAGCCATCGGGGTTGGTGTAGAGGGACTCGATCTTCGGGCTCCGGGAGATGAAGGTCGGGAAGTGTGGATAGCCGCGTCTTCGGATTTCGGAGAGGAGCAGGGCGAGTATGTCGCGACGCTTTTCGTCCACGTATTTGACGCGCAGGTCCATCAGGGAGAGCAGGACGCGACCGCGATCCGAACCCTCTTCCGATCGATGGAGGAACTCGAAGACCTTCCCGGCCTCGTGAAGCGAGGCCTGGTCCTTGACGACGACGATGCTCAGGTCGCTGGCCGCGATGGCGTTGTGGGTGAGAATCTCGAAGTCGCTCTTGGTGTCGATGATGACGAGTCCCTGCCAGCGGGTCTGCAGCAGCGCGTTCTGCAGATGAAAAACGTCGGTGATCTCCAGCTTGAGCTCGGAGATACCGGGACTCGACGGCACGTAGTGCACCCCGTACTGACCGAGTCGCACCGCGGAGACGAAGCTCCCCTTGCGCAGAGCGCCCGCTATGGTGGGCGCGACGACGGGAGGCCCGATCGCGAACATGCGATCGATGAGGGACTGCTCATCGAGTCCCAGCAGCAGGATCGGCAGGTCCTCGCGAAGCGCGCGGAGGTAAACGGCCAGATTGGCCGCAACCGTCGTCTTGCCAACCCCACCCTTGTTGCTGGTCACGGTCACGACCCGGAAGGGCCGTGCTTCGGAACAGATCTCCTGCGGCGTCTCCAGCTGGAGGGGCGACCGCGCGCGCTTCGCCTCACGCAGGGCGTCGAGGATACGACTCAAGGTAAGCTCCCCCTCAGCCAGCCCCTCGAACCACCCCGACAACCCCTGTTCTATTGTTACCACGGCTGATCTCCACGCAAACGTCCCCACACGCCCACGTCCTCAGAACCCCACGTAACAATAACCCCACATCTCGCTTCTGGCGGCCAATCGCCGCCTGTAGAAATCCCTTTGAAATCAATATATTGAGGATAATCAGGGGCTAAGCGCGAGAGTCGCAGGCTAGACTCACTGGCCATGATCACCTTGCACCAGTTCCAGATCTCTCCCTTCTGCGACAAGGTCCGACGCATCCTCCACTGGAAGCGACTCGACTACCGAATCCAGGAGGTGCCCCTGGCCCGCGCCCTGTCGGTCCGAAGGATCAACCCGATTGGGAAGCTCCCCTGTCTCGAGCACGACGGAAGGTTCGTCGCCGACTCCACCGACATCGCCTACTACTTGGAGGAGAAGTTCCCGGAGCCGCCGATCCTGCCGAAGGATCCGCTCCAGCGCGCTCTCTGCCACGTCCTCGACGACTGGGCGGACGAGAGCCTCTACTTCTACGAGATGCGGCTCCGCTTCACCCTGCCCCAGAACGCCAGAAGGTGGATTCCCGAGCTGGTTCACGCCGATCCGGGCGTGATGAAATCGCTGGCACCTCGCCTGATTCCGGGCATGATGCGGCGGCTCACCCGGAAACAGGGGGTGGGACGCAAGTCGGTGCAACAGGTCCTCGACGACGTGGAACGCCACGTGGACGCGCTGTCGGACCTCCTCGGCGATCGCGAGTGGCTGGTCGGGGACGCCCTCTCTCTGGCCGACCTGAGCGTCTGCGCGCAGATCCGGTGCATTCGCGGCGCCGAGGAAGGCGCCCGCATCATCGAGGACCGCCCGGTGGTGGTCGCCTGGATCGGGCGGGTCGAGGCAGCCACCTCGAAGCCCGTCTGAGCCCTGGACGCCATCGCCCCGCCCGCGACCCTTCCACGCAGGTCAGAAGCTGTACTTCGCCTGGAGATAGACGCGATCGTTCCGACCGTAGGCACTCAGGGGAGGCAGATCCCCGGCCTGGTAGAGGAGGACGCCACCGCCGATGCTGAGGCCGTCGCGCAGGTCGTAGTCCACTCCGAGCCGAACCGCGCTGCCGTCCTCGAGATTCCTCCCGAAGCCGACGGCCAGCAGGGTCACGTGAAGCGTGTCCTGGAGAAAGTCGCGTTGGATGCGGAGGGCGACCTCGAGCGAGTTGCGGCGCGTGAAGTCGGGGGCGTCCAGAAGCGAGCTCTCCCAGCCGTCGATCCAGCGGTTGACGACGTCGAAGGCAATGAAGGTGTCGGTGAGCCCCGAGTAGTCGATACCCACCAGCACGTCGACCCGCTGCGTCTTGCGACCGGGGCGGTGGAAATACTCCAGGCCGTCGATCCAGGCCACCTCGCCCCGAAGCAACCAGTTTCCGAGCGCGACGTTGGCCGTCGACCCGAGAAGCGTGAGGCGGCTGTGTTGGGTGGGGAACGGGACGAGGGCTCCCCTTACCAGGTCGAAGCCCGGGAACTCGACGCGGGGCAGGTCTTCGTAGTAGCGGGCCGCGAAGAAGCCCAGATCCCAGCCCTCGAAGACGCCGCGGAGGGCGGCGGCCCACTCGGTATTGGCGAGAGTCTGCGCCGGCTCTTCATCCGGCAGCCCGAGCCCCATCGCCGGGGGAAAGAAGTCGCTCCCGAAGACCGGATCGTCGTTGAAGCGCCTCTCGTGAACGGCGACCAGGCTCAGGTCCCAGTCACCGAAGTAGTAGTCGAGCTTCGTCATCACCACCGGCAGACGCAGATCGTCGATGTCCACCAGTCCGGGCTCGCGGTTGTCGAGGGGATTCAGCACGTCGACGACGCGAAAGGTCTCCCCCGTGCCCCAGTTGACCACCTGGCGGCCGACCTTCAGGTCGAGGTCCCGAAACAGGGAGCCCTGCAGATAGACCTCGGTGAACTCAGCCACCCACTCGTAGAGATCGAGCACGTCTTCCGTGTAGTTGCTCCTCCCGCGGATCCGGTAGGCGAAGTCGTAGAACCCGCGCCCCGCGATGCGCGCCCGCCAGGACCGGGGAAGCTCCAGGTCGAGCTGCAGATTGAGCTCGGCGCGCAGGCGGGACAGGCCCCCGTACTGAGCCGTCCCCGGCGGCGGCCGGTGCGAGAGCAGATTGTAGGAGCTCCCCAGGGAGAGCTCGCCGGAGATGCGCCAGAACCTCGAAACCGGCTCATCCTCGACCTCGGCGGGCTCGAGATCGTCCTCGTCGAAGCCCTCCAGGATCTCCTGGAGCTCCGGGTCCTCCTCGTCGTCGAAGCCGGCGAGCGCCTCGTCGACCTCGGGATCCTCGGCGGCCACGGCGGGCGCCGCCAAGGCCCCGATGAGAAGAGCGACCAGTAGCCCCACACACAGGGTTCCCCAGAGGCGATGGATCGGCGTCGGGACGATTTGATCCATCCTCGGGTCGGACTCCTACAGCCCCTTCTCCATCTGCCGGACCGTGAAGAAGTCTTCGTCGAGCTGCTGGCGGAACCGGATGTTGCTGTTGCGGAGAATGGTCTTGTGAAGGGTCTCCTTGCCCTTCTTGGTGGTCATCTGAATCTCCGTACCGATCCAGATGCCGTCGATCTGCTCGAGGGTCTCGACCTCCATGTACTTGAGCCGTCCGGCCCGCTTGAGCCAGCCCACCGAACGGACCACCACGTAGTTGTCCTGGCGCACGAAGAGGATGGATTTCGTGTAGCCGGTCTCCTTGATCTCCTGCTTGGTCCTGGGGATCGATTCGATCTGCCAGGCCTTGAATCCGCCGACCTCGGTCTCTTTCATCAGCGTGTAGTCGTATTGATCCAGATCCCGGGACGTCAGGTCCGCGTAGGAGAAGTCCGATCCCATGAAGCTTCCGCTCCTATCGCTGGACGCGATCCGCTTGGTCTTCTTGAGGGCCGGCAGGTAGAGCCACTGGTCGTCGTCCTTCCCGGACTCGTCGTAGTCGTAGGTCAGGAACCCCGTATCCTCGAGGTCGGCCGGAGAGAGGAAGAAGAGCAGCTGGAGCTCGTCCTCACCGCGGTCGATCCCGAAGGCGCGGATCTCCCGCAACCGCTTCTTCCCGGACTTGTCGATCAGGGTCATCTCGACGTCGACGATCGAGGGGTTCCCCTCGTCGCGGTCTTCGACCCGCTGCATGATCTCCCGGGCGGTGAGGCTCTCTGCGACGACGACCGTGGCCGGGAGAGCCAGGGTCGCAGCGAGGGCAACACCCACCCACAGAATTCGCACGGCGCCACCCCTCACGAAGGCGATCCCCCTGCCCCCGTTCCACCCCCTGGCCCGCGAAGCGTCCGCATGCGGCGCAATCGTAGCGGAAAGGCGGCTTCCAGCCCTCCGTGGATGATACGCCCAGCTGGTCGCGAGTTCGGTGGAGGGCGAGGCCGCACGCTGCTGTCAGGCCGGCTCTGGCTGGCCCCCGCGGATGGCTAGACAACGGCGATCGAGGCGCTCGCCGTACCCAGCAGGGTGCCGTCACCACGGATGTGAAGATAGTCGACCGTAGCGCTCCCCTTGCCCGATGAAGGCATGGTGAGCAGGATGTCGTATCGCTCGCCGGGTGCCACTACAAGCGACGTCGTGCTGATGGTCTCGGCCAACGGTCGTCCATCCGAGGCGATGACGTCGAACGGCAGACCTCCGAGCTGCACCTGCGCCAGCTGATAACCGACATTCGTGCAGCGAATCAGCACCTTCTCTCCAGGACCCGCTTCTATTGCCGTAGTCGGATCGGTCAGCGTGTCGAAACCGTCGCGGCCATTGATCATGAAATAGTCTGGGCGGTGGCGCACCGTGTTGGCTCCGCTCACCTTGCTCCGATGCCAGGAGCTGTCGAAGGTATGGAGGTGCCAGATGTACTCCTTGTCGAAGGTGGGACCATTGGCCCAGGCTCGATTGGTGCTGCCGTCAGCCGGGCGAATGATCACCGTGCCGTACATGCCCATCTCGACGTGCAGGACAGTATCCACGTGACAGTGGTACATGTAGGTGCCTGCATGGGGGGCGACGAAGGTGTAAGTGAACGGTGAACCCAAATTGGCGTAGCCGTTCACGCGGCCGAAATTCATCCGCCCGCCGGGATGCCCCCCGCCATGATGACGGGCGACATAGCCGGAGGTGCTGGGCACGCCGTCGTTGGCCTGGTCCACGTCCAATCCGTGCCAATGGATGCTGTGGGGCATTTTGGAGCTCAGGGTCACCCGGACGGTGTCGCCCTCGATGGCCTCGATCACCGGGCTGGGCACGGTGCGATCACCGTTGAAACCCTTGCCGAAAGACCAGGTGCGAATCGAGACCCCGTCCGACATTCTCTGCCTGCCGCGCATCCTCACCTTCAGGGACGCCGAGTCGGGTCCAAGGTAGCTGAAGGTACGGCTGCCGGGGGTGAAAACTTGTTTGCTGTCATTGCTCCGGACCATCATGCCGGACCCGATACGCCCGTCTGCCATTCTGGTTTTCATCTCTTCTCCCTGCTGTTTCATGATGAGTTGTGTGTATGGCAGTGATCAACTGGCGTTCATGACGATCAGCGCTCCTCCATGGGGGTTGAGGTAGACGCCGTTCGCTGTGACACCTGGCACGAAGTGGGTGTGCAGCGGAAAGGTGCCTGGCTGGTTCACCGGCAGGATGACATCCACGCATTCGTCGGTGTCGACCAGCACCGTGTCCTTCTCGATGACGGCCGTTTCCGGGATGCGGTTGCGGCTGATTGCGTTCACGTGGTAGCCATGAAAGTGCATCGGGCTGACGATCATGCCGGTGTTGATCAAGCGGATCGCCACATCCTCGCCAACGCTCATCTCAACCCGGGTGTCGCCATTTTCGGCGGTATCCGGGTAGCTGAGTCCGTTGACGAAGAAGTAGTTCGGCTCGTAATCGGCCATGTCGAAGGACTGCCCGCCGTAGATCGCCTGGTTCAGACGGTCGTCCAGCTCGTTGAGCACCAGGGTGTACTGTCGGTCGAAGGCAGGACCGCCACTGTAGAGGTTGTTCGAGCCGTCTGCTGGCATCACCACCATCGGCCCTGATAGCCCCATGGCACGGCCAATCCGGCCGGTCGCCGTGTCGTAGTACATGTAACTTCCAGCCGCCGGTGCGGTGTAGCTGTAGGTGCGAGAACTCCCCGGGGAGATGGCGGGCGATGCGGGCAATACACCCGGTATGACGAAGTTGATGGAGCGGTCCAGGTGGTTGTCTACGGTGACGTTCACAGTATCGCCTTCCTGCACCAGCAGCCCGGACCTCAGAGCCCCGGGACCGAAGCCGGCCGCGTCTCTGAACTGCCACGCGTAGACGGAAGTACCGTCCGCCATGGTCTTGAAATCGCCTTCTGCGATGAGATCGACGTCTACCGTGGTCGCTGCCACTGACCTCCGAGGGACCATGAGCGTCAGCCCCGACAGTGCGAAAGCCGTAGCGCCTGTGAAGCTTGCCTTCAGAAAGTCGCGTCTTTTCATTTCCTTCGCCTCATCTCGTGACTATTCATGGAGCAACCTAGCGCACCGCATCCGCGTCGGGATCCGCCGCCTTTGCTCGTGCGAGCTCCCCGCGGAGCGAGAACCTCTTCCAGAGCAGGTAGATTGCAGGCAGCACGATGAGGGTCAGCAGCACCGAAGAGGCCAGCCCTCCTACCATCGGAGCGGCGATGCGCTTCATGACTCGCGTGCCAGTCCCGGTACCGAACATGATGGGCAGAAGCCCGATCATCGTGGTGCTCGCCGTCATCAGCTTGGGTCGCACGCGGTCGGCTGCCCCCTCCATGATCGCGGACTTCAGATCCGCGATGCCCTTCATCCGTCCCTCATTCGCGAAGCGCTGGTAGGCGCCATCCAGGTAGACGAGCATCACCACGCCGGTCTCGGCGGCGAGGCCCAGCAAGGCGATGAAGCCCACACCCACGGCCACCGAAAGGTTGAAGCCGGAGAGGTAGAGCAGCCAGATCCCGCCGATCGGTGCGAAGAGGATCGTCCCGACCATGACGATCAGCGTCTCCCCCATGCTCCGGAAATGCGCGTACAGAAGCAGCAGGATCACCGCGAGCGTGAGCGGCACCACCATCATCAGCCTTCGGTTCGCCCGCTCCATGTACTCGTACTGCCCCGACCAGACCATGGAGACACCCTCAGGAAGCCTCACCTCCTGCTCCACCGCGCGTCGCGCGCGCCGCACGTAGCCACCGATGTCGCTGGTCGTGAGATCCACGTAGATCCAGGCGGTTCGGCGAGCGTTCTCGCTCTTGATCGAGGGCGGGCCCTTCTCGACCCCGATGTCCGCAACCTGGGCGAGTGGCACGGTGTGACCCATGGGGAGTCGGTACCGCGACGGCGCGAAGCGTGGCGAGATCGTTGCGCAGCTCGCGGGGAAAGCGCACGTTGATCGGATACCGCTCCAGCCCCTCGACGGTCTCGGTGACGTTCATTCCACCGATCGCCGACTGGACCACCGCCTGGATGTCGGCGACGTTGAGTCCGTAGCGGGCCGCATCCGCTCGCCGCACCCGGATGTTCAACGTAGTTGCCGCCGACCACCCGCTCGGAGTAGACCGAGGCCGTGCCGGGAAGCGTCGCTCAGCACGCCTTCGATCTGCCATGCCGAGTTCCGAGAGTGTCTCCAGGTCGTCACCCAGGAGCTTTACGCCCACCGGCGTCTTGATTCCGGTGGCGAGCATGTCGATCCGGGTCTTGATGGGCATCGTCCAGGCGTTGGTCAGGCCGGGAAACTGAACCATGGCGTCGAGCTCGCGGATGATGTCTTCGATCTGCTTGCCGTCGGGCCACTCCTCAGTGCGGTGTCAGGATGATCGTGGTCTCGATCATGCTGAGCGGTGCCGGATCCGTCGCCGTGTCCGCCCGGCCGATCTTTCCCAGCACGTGACGCACCTGCGGGTGGCTGGCGATCAGGCGATCGGTCTGCTGGAGCAACTCGCGGGCCTTGGTGATGGAGATGCCCGGTGGCGTGGTCGGCATATAGAGGAGATCGCCCTCGTTGAGCGGCGGCATGAACTCGCTCCCCAGCCTGCTGTAGCGGCCAGGCGCTGAGCAGCACCAGAGCGAGTGCACAGCCGCCGCGTGAGCCGCGGAAAGCGGAGAACCACACGGATGATGGGCCGGTAGCCCCCGATGAAGAAGCGGGAGACCGGGTTGTCTCGTTCCCGCCGGATCCGCCCCCTGACCAGGTAGAACATCAGCACCGGAATCACCGTGATCGCCAACAGCGCTGAGGCCGCCATGGCGAAAGTCTTGGTGTAGGCCAGGGGCGAGAAGAGTCTCCCCTCCTGCTGCTCCAGTGTGAACACCGGCAGGAAGGAGACCGTGATGATCAGCAGCGAGAAGAAGAGCGCCGGACCGACCTCGCGGGCGGACTCCACCACCAGATCGCGCTGGCTTCGATCTGGATCGCGCTCGCGGTGCTTGTGCAGGTTCTCCACCATCACCACCGAGGCATCGACCATGACGCCGATGGCGATGGCGATGCCTCCCGAGGCTCATGATGTTGGCGTTGATGCCCAGCCACTGCATGCCGATGAACGCGACCAGCACGCCGACGGGTATGGTGAAGATCGCCACGAAGGCGGAGCGGAGGTGGAGCAGGAAGAGCACGCAGATCACGGCAACCACCAGCATCTCCTGGGTGAGCTTCTCGCGCAGGGTCGCGATCGCCCGCTCGATCAGCCGCGAGCGATCGTAGGAAACGTGGATCTCCACGCCCTCCGGCAAGCTCTTCTTGAGCTCGTCGAGGCGCTCCTTCACCCGCTCGATCACGTTCCTGGCGTTCCCGCCAAAGCGCAGCAGCACGATGCCGGTCACGACCTCGCCCTCGCCGTTCATGTCGACGAGACCGCGTCTCATCCTCGGGCCCCAGCTGGATGCGGGCCACCTGGCGCAGCAGGACCGGCGTGTGCCGCTTCGGATCGACCGAGACCGGAATGGTCTCGAGATCTTCCAGTGACTCGATGTAGCCCTCGCTTCGCACCATGAACTCGGTCTCGGCCATCTCGATCAGCCGCCCGCTGGTCTCGAGGTTGGCTCCGCGGATCGCGCTCTGGACCTGCGAGAGCGTGACGTCGAAGGCGCGCAGCTTCTCGGGATCGACCTCCACCTGGTACTGGCGAACGAAGCCACCCACCGAGGCCACCTCGGAGACGCCCTCCAGGCTCATCAGGTCGTAGCGGAGGTACCAGTCCTGGATCGTGCGCAGCTGGGAGAGATCCAGCCCGCGGAAGTTGGCGGCGCGCTCGAGCTCGCGCTTCGAGATGCGCCGATCCCCGTCGCGATCGAAGGCCTCGACGATGTAGCGGAGAGAACTCTTCCGAAACGCCGCGGGACTCTCCGAGGTCGGACTCTTCTCGACGGTGAAGAGATCGGCGAGCTGTGCCTCGGAGTAGAGGTGCTCCGCCTCGGGCTCCGGGAGCTCGTCCTCCTCGATCTCGCCAGAGCCGTCGGCGTCGAGAGCGCGGCGGAGTACGCGGGATCGCGGGCTCGAGTCGGTGAGCGTGTACTCGTAGACCCAGCCCACCCCCGTGGCGTCGGGGCCCAGCTGGGGTGTGACGCCAGCCGGCAATCGCTTCTGTACGTAGTTCAGGTACTCGAGCGTCCGCGAGCGCGCCCAGTAGAGGTCGGTCCCGTCCTCGAAGATGACGTAGACCATCGAAACGCCGAAGAACGAGTAGCCGCGCACCACCCGCGCATAGGGCACCGAGAGCATCGCCGTGGAGAGCGGATAGGTGACCTGGTCCTCCACCACCTGGGGCGCCTGACCCGAATACTCGGTGAAGACGATCACCTGCACGTCGGAGAGATCCGGGATCGCGTCCACCGGCATGCTCGCCATCGACCACAAGCCAGACGGCCCCGACCAGCAGACCGATCAGGACCACGAAGAAGCGATTGTCGACGCAGGCCTCGATGATTCGCGCGATCACGGCTCGCCTCCGGCTTCCGCCGCGCGTTGCGAGCGCCGGGACAGCATCTTCTCGATTGCCTCCTCGAGTTGGCTCTCCGAGTCGATCAGGAACTGGCCGCTCACCACCACCTGGTCGCCCTCCTCGAGCCCCGAGATCACCTCCGTCACATGCTGGTCCCCGGTGAGCCCCGTCACGATCTCCCGAGGCTCGAAGCGCCCTTCGCCGACGGAGACGAAGACGATCTTGCGTCTCCCCGAATCGAGGATCGCCTCGGTGGGAATCGCCACCACGTCGTCCCTGCGACGGAACTGGATGTACACGGTGGCAAACATGCCCGGCTTGAGGCGCATGTCCGGATTCTCGAACTCGAGGCGCACTGCGAGGGTTCGGGTGATCTCGTTCAGCGTCGGATAGATGTAGGCGACCTTGCCCTCGAGGACCTTGCCCTCCTCGTAGGAGAGCTCCATCCGAGCGGGCTGACCGACCTCCAACCAAGGCGCGTCGAACTCGTAGATCTCCGCCGTGACCCAGATGCGGCTCAGGTCGCCGACGCGGTAGAGGTCTTCGCCCGCCTCGACCCGGGCTCCCTCCACCACGTTCTTGTCCAGGACGTATCCCGAGCGCGGCGCGCGGATGGGAAAGGTCCGGCGAACCTCGCCGGACCTGGCGATCGAGGCGACGTCCCCCTCGGCGAGGTTCCAGAGCTCGAGTCTCCGCCGCGCGGATCGAGCCAGGTCGCTCCCGGGTCCGTGGATCCGCAGCGCCAGCAGGTACTCCTGCTGGGCCGCGACGATCTCCGGGGAGTAGATCTCGAACAGGGTCTCGCCCCTCTCCACCGGGTCGCCGGTCTTGTCGACGTGGATCCGCTCCACCCAGCCGGAGAAGCGCAGGTTGACCGCCGAGATCTGATCCTCACCCACCTCGATCTCGCCGATGCTCCTGACGTGGCGGAAGACGGTCTGGCGTCGAACCGGCTCGACCCGCACGCCCATGTTCTGAACCACCCTCGGGTCGATGGAGACGCCACCCGGCGCCGACTGCCCCGGCGCCCCATCTTCGTAGACGGGCACCAGATCCATCCCCATCGGAGACTTCCCCGGCTTGTCCGAGATGTAGGTCGGATCCATCGGAGCCACCCAGTACTTGATCTTCCTCTCCCCGGAAGCGGCCTTCGGAACGACGGACTCCGATTCTGCGGGCGGGGGTGAACTCTCCCGCCCGCAGGCGAGGAGAAAGGTGCAAGCTGTCAAGAAGACGAGGATGAATCGCATCACGGTCGGCCTCTGCGGGACGCGATGCCGATGCTGGCATCCGCCGCCGCCGCCTGAATGTGGGTCTCGGCCGCCGACCGGAGGAGCGTTCGCTCCAGATCGAGGAGAGCCACCTCGGCCTCGAAGAGCGTCGCGAATTCGGCCCGGTCGACGCTGTAGTCAGAAAAGGAAGTCTCCAGTGTGGCCCGAGCGTCGGGCGTCAGGTTGTCGCGATACTCGACGGCCTGCTCGAAGGCCCGCTTCCAGCGCGCGTGAATGGCAGTGAGATCGGACTCGATCCGGTCCAGCTCCGCTGCCAGTCGAGCTCGCCCTGCCCGTGCCACCTGGTGCTGGGCGGCCTGCTCGGCGCGGCTGCGCTTCGCGCTACCCCAAGGAATCGGGATCGAGAACCCCACCGATACCTGGTCGGTCCCGTCGTCCAGAGGGGTATCGATGCTTCGAGCCCGATACTTCGTCCAGACGGTGACGTCGGGGCGGCCATCGACCCTCGCCAGCTTCGCCGCCGTCTCCGCGGTACGGATCGACTCCTCGAGACGCTTGAGCTCGGGTCTTTCCGCGCGGGCCAGGGCGAGCCATTCGGACACGGTTCCGCTGACTGGCATCGGCTCCAGGCGGGGCGGGGTGGCGAACGAGCTCTCCACATCCCGGGAGAGTGCCTGGGAGAGCGCGGCGCTGAGCACGTGATCCGTCCGCGCGAAGTTGCCGAGAGTGTCGCGCAGCTGGTCTCTCAGCACGCCGAGCCTCAGGAGCTGGTGCTGGCCTGCCCCGCCCGTCTCGTAGCGAGCCCGAATCGCCTCCAGCAACTCCTCGGTCCGCGTGATGTGCTCCCGCGTCACCCCTTCCAGCATCCGCGAGAGGGTGAGCTTCCAGAACAGCTCGAAGACCTCGCGGCGGAGCTGAGACTTCGCCTCGTCCAGGGCGTGCTCGCTGGCCTGGGTACGCGAAGCGGCCACTTCCTCGCGCAGCCCGCTCCACCCCCAGGGCGGAATGGTCTGCTGCGCCTGGATCTGCAGGGCGCTCATCGGGTGATCGCTGAGCGAGAAGGAGTCCACCGGCGCATTCGAGTATTCGATCCCGACCACCGGATCCGACCAGGTGCCGGCGGCGCCAGCGAGCGCCTCGAGCTCCGAGACGCGGGCGCGCAACGCCTCGAGACCCGGATTCGCACCGATGGCCTCGTCGGCGAGCGTGCTCGGGTCGTCGGACGCCCAAGCGGAGGTCGCGAACGATGCCAGGAATGGAAGGAGTAGAAGTCTGGAGAAGCTCCGGATCACGGGTGCTCGCCACCACACCGGAGTGGTTCTTTTCGTCACGATTGGCTCCCGACCAGGTCAGACGTCCCGTCTGACTTCTGTTTCTCGCCGCGTGCGTGGGCCCGGGACCGGCTCGAGGCCGTACCCGGGCAGCGCTGCCGGACAGGCGGTGTCCGCTCGGCAAGCGTACACCCCCGCGCGGTCCGAACCGGTCGGAAATCAGATCAGGAGCGGTGGGTTCCGGAAGTGGAAGGGAGAATTCAAACGCGCCGCTGAGCGCGAGTGGCAGAGTCGATCCGGCCTGATGCGGACCTCGCCGAGATCGAGGCTTGCCAGCATCGGAGAGGCTGCAAGAGCCGAGCCGGGACTGAAGATCGGAGCCGCTGTCGCTCGAGCCAGGACGGTGCAGCAACCCTCCTCACAGGAGTCGCCGGAGCTGTCCGGGAGCGACTCGGGCTCGGGGGAGGCGACGCCACCGCCGTGGCATCCGGCATGATCGGGCGCGGTGGTCGCGGCGGGGCGGGCGTGCGCGGTCGCCTGAGAATCGGAGCGCCGAGCACACAGCGCCTGGCAGCGGGCCGACCCCGTCGACCCGACCAGAAGCAGCGCGATCAAGAAGACCCTGACTCCGAGAATCATCCCGACTCCACTGGGTTTCCGCCCCGCGGGCTCTCCGCTAGCCCCCGGTGCGCCCTGCGCAGAAATGGCTCGATCCGGCCTCCCACCGGCGCGAGCTCCGTACCGGCGGACCGTCCTTCCTGACTAGCATAAGCCCGTCCCCAAGAAGGTCCAAGCGCGCGGACGCAACCCCCGCCGAGGAGGGACGACAGGCCGGAACCCCGCGACCCCGGAGTCCCTTCTGCGAAGATGAAAGCGGCGTGACGAATCCCGGGGAGGGGGGTGAAATCTGGCTCGATTTCTGCGATACACTCACCACTGAGTCGGATCGAAAGCAGCGAAGTTGCCAACCTGGCTGGGGTCAGCCGAGCCGTCCGGAGACGGCCCTTCTCCTGCCCTGACGCGGCATGGCGTAGCGCGAGACTCCGATCCGACCGGGAGAGCCGCCGAGCGCGCCAGGCGGACAGGTTTTTTGTGGTGAGCACCGCGGGCATGCGGACCCCCGGCGACGTGAAGTCGGCGGGGGGGCGAAGTGCGACCGGCGCCGGCGATCCTTGGCCGGAATCGGTTGACGAGGGCTCGGGCGTCCCATCGAGGAGATCCAGGCGGGCACGGAAGCTGCATCGAGGTGCGGCAACTGATTCGGATGAGCCAGATTGCCCGTTTTCTGGCCGGGCGTGACGACGGAACTGGAGGACTGAGCGAAATGGTGCCTGAGGGTACGAATTCCCAGGACCAGCCCAGCGACTCAGATGAGCCGATCCTGGCACGCATCGAACGCGCCCACCGCCAGATCGTCAACTCCATCCTGAAGCAGCTCGCGGCAGCCGAGGAGCCCAGCCGGATCCGCGAGCTGCTCGACCCGCTCCCCGAGCTGCTTTCCAAGCACTTCGCCGATGAAGAAGGACCGGACGGACTCTACGACGGTCTGCGAGCCATTCGACCCTCCCTGGACTCGGAACTCAAGTCCCTGCGAGGTGATCACCGAAGAGTGTTGGAGGCGGTGGAGGCTCGAAGAAGGGGTCTCGGGACGAGAACGCTCGACGCCCTTCAGATCGACGGCTGGGGCATTGTGCACAGCGAACGGTACCGTTTCGCCTCACGAGATCCGTGAGCGCCCGCCAGCGGCGCGCGGTGTGCCCCGCCCGGCCCTGACCCACCAACCCCAGATTTCTCGTGATCCAAGGAGCGAAGAAATTCGATCATGTCTGCTGAATCGACGACCAAGAGCAGTGATGCTGATGCCCCCGGCGGCGCGAACCCGTCCGTGAACGCGAACGCGGTACGCGTCAGGACTATTCCCGAGCAAATCGTCGAGATCGTGAGCGACTCGGGTGAGGGCGCGCAGACCGCCGGCCAGCTCTTCGGCACCATCTGCGCCAAGATGGGAAACGGGCTGTGGACCGTCGAGATCATCCCGGCGGAGATCGAGCCGCCCGCGCGCTCGCAGGCCGGCGCCAGCGGAATCCGCATCCGGTTCGCCACGCGACCCATGACCAACATGGGCGACCAGGCCGACCTGGTGGTCTCCTTCAACGAGCAGGTGCTCTACAGCCGCATCGACCAGAACGCGCTTCGCAGCGGTACCGTGCTGCTGATCGACGACAGGTGGGCATCCGACGAGGACCCGGCGATCCAGGAGGCGTACCAGAAGGCGCTGGATGACTTCCGTGGGCGCGGCTACGAGGTGCGGGAGATCCCCATCCACAGCGAGACCAGCAAAGTCACCGACAACCCTCAGCGCGGCAAGAACGTGTGGGTGGTGGGGCTGCTCTGCGCCCTCTACAACCGCGACCTGGGGATCGCCAAGGAGGAGGTGGCGCAGATCTTCCAGCGCAAGCGCAAGGGCCAGGCCGTGATCGACATGAACCACAAGCTGCTCGATGCCGGCCACGCCTGGGCGATCGAGCATCTCGACGAGCGCTTCGACGTCCCGTCCGAGGAGCAGGACACGGCGATGGTGGTGATGAACGGCAACGCCGCCGTCGCCATGGGAGCCATGGCCGCCGGCATCGAGGTGTGCAGCATGTACCCGATCACGCCGGCCACCTCGGCCACCCACTACCTCGCCTCCGTCTTCCACGAAGCCGGCGGCGTCATTCACCAGGCCGAGGACGAGATCGCCGCGGCGGGCTTCGCCATCGGAGCCTCCTACGCGGGCAAGACGGCCATCACCATCACGTCGGGTCCCGGAATGGCGCTCAAGACCGAGATGCTCGCTCTGGCGGTGATGGCGGAGATCCCGCTGGTGGTGGTGGACGTGCAGCGGGGCGGCCCCTCCACCGGGTTGCCGACCAAGGTGGAGCAGGGCGACCTGCTCTCTTCCATGTTCGGAATGCCGGGGGACTCTCCCAAGGTCGTAATGGCCGCTTCGAGTATCGAGGAATGCTTCCACTTCATCATCACCGCGCGGAAGCTCGCCGAGGCCTTCTGCACTCCGGTGATCGTCCTCACCGACGCGAACCTGGCCACGGGTCAGACCTCGTTTCCGCGGCCGGAGCCCAGTGAGGACTGGCTCTCGCCACCGGTGGATCAGTCGCCGTGGAAGGAGGGGGTGGCCCCCTACGCGTGGGATCAGGAGACGGGCCTCTCGCGACGCCCGGTCCCCGGCCAGGCGGGCGGCGCCTTCGTGCTCACTGGACTGACCCACGACGAGAAGAGCCACATCGCCTACGAGTCGGCCATCAACCAGCAATCGATGAGGATGCGCAGCCGCAAGATGGCCGCGCTCCAGAAGACCCTCAAGCCCCCGGAGGTCCACGGAGACCCCGAGGGCGACCTGCTGGTGGTGGGCTGGGGCTCGACGCGCAGTGCCATCGACGAGGCGGTCGATCGCATCCGCAAGGACGGGCGCAAGGTCGGCTCCTTGTGTCTGCGCTTCCTGTCGCCCATGGAACCCGGACTGAAGGAGATCTTCGCCCGGTACAAGCGCGTCATGACCGTCGAGATCAACTACAGCGATGACCTCGGCGACCCGCTGATCGACGAAGAAACCCGGCGGTACTCCCAGCTGGCGTGGCTGCTCCGCGCCCACACCCTGGTAGACGTCGACTGCTGGTCCCGCGTGCCGGGTCAGCCCCTTCCCCCTGGGATGATCGAAGAGGCCGTCCGCGGCCGCCTTGAAGGAATCAAATAATGTACGGACTCAAGACCGACTGGCTCGAAGAACCCGCCCCCCGCTACTACACGCTCGGGGACTACGAGAGCGAGCCCGCCCGCTGGTGCACCGGCTGCGGGGACCACGCCGTGCTGACTGCCGTGCAGCGGCTCTGCAAGGAAGAGCAGCTTCCGCCCGAGAAGACCGTCTTCGTCTCGGGGATCGGCTGCTCCAGCCGCTTCCCCCACTATATGAAGACCTACGGGTTCCACGGGCTGCACGGGCGGGCGCTGCCGGTCGCCTGCGGGATCCGCTCCCGCCGACCCGACCTGCACATCTTCGTCGCCACCGGCGACGGCGACTGCTGCTCGATCGGCACGGCTCACTGGGTTCACGCCATCCACTACAACATGAACCTGGTGGTGATGCTGTTCGACAACAACTGCTACGGCCTCACCAAGAACCAGACCTCTCCCACCTCGCCGAAGGGCGCAGTGTCCAACACCCACCCCCGCGGTGCGGCGCTGGAGCCGATCAACCCGGTGCAGACCACGCTGGGGATTGCCAACGTCTCCTTCGTGGCGCGGACCGTGGACTGGAACCCGCCCCACCTGTTCGCCACGCTGAAGGCCGCACACCGGCACCAGGGGTTGTCGTTCGTGCAGATCCTCCAGCGATGCCCCCACTACAAGGCGGGCGTTCACGATCCGCTCCAGAGCGATCCTTCCCAGCTCCTGCTGATGACGCACCCCGAAGGGATCCAGCTGGAGGACTCCATCCAGAAGATCTTCAAGAACCAGCAAGAGCACGATCCCTCGGACATGGACACCGCCCGGGAGCTGGCCGGCCGGGACGGGGCCATTGCGATCGGTCTCTTCTATCGAGACCAATTGTTGGATCGCTACGACCAGTACACGGCCGCGGGCATTGCCACGTCGCGGGACGAAAAGATCGCCGCGCTCAACGCCGAACTCAGCAGCTACCAGATCTGAACCGAGCGGAGGTGACCCGTCGTGGACGCGAGGCTCGCGGAGCAATCGCAAGCGGTACTTACTGGCTCGGAGGCAGTCGCTCGGGTCGAGCGGACCATCGCCGCTGACGCGGTGGCGCGAGATCCGGCGGTCGCCGAGGGCCTGGCCATGGCCGGCGTTCGATCCGCGAGCCTGGTCGATGGGCCGACCCTCGGGGCGGCAGACGGAATCGCGGTTTCCGAGGCTTCGTGCGTGCACCACGTGCACTCTCCGCCGGGCTTTGAGCGGGGCGGAGCTTTCGAGCTCGCCGCCACCTCGGTTCAAGAGGCGACTGACCACTGCCTGGTGGCGCATCTCCTGAGCCGCAGGCTGGGCCGCGCCGGTCTGTGCTCCCTGGCCCCCTCCTTGGCGAAAGATCTGAAGCTGGTCAGCCTGCCCGAGCCCGGCCTGGTCGCGGAGCTACTCGCCGCCGATGCGGGAGCTTCCGAGCCGGGGGCCAGCCCCGACCGGATCGTGGAGCTGGCACGAGAGGTCCTGCGGGCGGTGAGCAATCGCACCAGCAGGCCGGCCAACCTGGTGGCTATCCAGGGAGAGGAAGGCGCCGAGGTGGTCCTGGTGGCGTCCGGCGCAGACACGGCGCTGGCCCAGGAGATCGCTCGGACGCTGTCGGAGGCGGGAGTCGCCGTAAGCGCCGTCTCGGTGATCCTGGTGCGTCCCTTCCCCGAGGCAGAAGTTCAAAAGGCCCTGAGCGGCAGCCGCATCGTGCTGGTCGTTCACGCTCCCGGTGAGCCCAGCGCCCTGCTGGCGCCGGTCCGTGGGGCCGTCGACGAGAAGACCGAGGTGCATCCGCTCGCGGCCATCGACCCGGCGCAGACGATCGACACGATCCGCAAGTACCTGCCCGAGGGCAGCCTCGCAGCGGAGAAGCTGACACCGGCAACCGAAGGAGCTCCGTCCCGACGACTGGTGGTGGCTCCAGAAGGTCCGTGGGGCGAGGAGACGGCTCGCCAGGCTCTCGGCGCGCTGGGCCGCCTCATCGAGCTTCGGGTGGGCCGGAGCGCTGGCAGCCAGCTCGGAGCGACAGTCCTGGATTGGGACAGTGCGGAGATCAAGGAGGAAGAGACGGATCTGCTCCTGGCCTCCTATCCGGCCGCGCTCGAGCCGCAGGGTGCCCTCGCCCTGGTCCGGCCGCGAAGCGCGGTGGTGGTCCTAGCCGAGGCGGAGTCCTCTCAGGAGCTCCTGCGGCTCCTGAGTCCGGGAGCCTGGGAAGCCCTCCGCGAGAAGGAGCTGCGCGTCCACTGGGTGGTCCCGCCCAGGGCACGGGGCGAGGCTTCGTCCGACGAGATGGACCACGCGGCATTGCTGACGCTGGCCGGAGCCGCGGTGGCCGTGGTGCAACGGCCCGAGGATCCGAGCCGCATGGCGGCGGAGATCTCCACCAGCGAGGAAGCAGTCCGGTGGCTGCGCAACGGCGCGACGACGGTTCGCGCCCTCGACCTCGCTGCCCTCGACGCCTCGCTGGCAGCCGAGGAGATCGACTTCCGCTCGACCCCGGAGCTCCCCCGCATGCCCGATGCGGTGGACGACCCGGAGGAGAGGCAGCGTCAGGCGCACTGGATCCGGCGCTTCCACCGTCTCGGGGCCAGGATCTTCGATCCGGCACCGCGGCTGCCCGTCCGACCGGCAGTGCTCGACAGCTTGGCCGCGACATTGCGCGGAGCCTCCCCGGACCCCTTCGTCCTCGTCCCCAGTCAGGATGCCGAGCGGCCGATCGCCGCCCGGGGGCTGCGGGAGCTGCTCGACGAGGAGCTCGACGCCATGGAGGCCGCCGGCTGGGACCCGGGCGCTCTCGCCGGGAACCTCGACTCCCTGGCGGCCATCGCCTCGCGTCTGCTGGCCGTGCGCGGCCCGGGTGCCGAGCTGGAGAGTCTCCTCCTGGCCGCCGGCGACGAGCTGACATCGAAGCTGGCAATGGCCGATGAAGACACCCTCTCCCTACGCAGCAGCTTGGCGGAGCTTCGCGGTCGTCTGCCCGGCCAGGGCCGGGTGCTGAGTCTCGGAGCCGATACTCCCCTGCGCCTCTATCTGGAGGTACTGGAGGCGGTTCGCGCTCCGCTGCGGCGGCGTTTCACTGCGCAGCTGGAGCGGCACCGGGAGCGGCTCCGCGACCTGCTGCAGCTCGACCAGATGAGCTCCGCGGGCGGCCGTACGGCTGCTGCCCTCGCCGCCCAGCTCGGCGCCACGGCGGTGCAGCGGATCGATCCGGAGGCGCTCTCCCGGACCTTGGCCGCAGGCACTGGCCCGGCGCAGCTGGACGAGGCCCGCCGGCAGCGCATCGAGGAGGCCCTGGCGACCATCGACGGCCACCTCGCGCAGCAGGGCCGACTCCCCAGGGTGGTTTTTCTCCGCGCGCCGGGCGTGGATTTCCCGCTGGCGGGGGAGGAGCAGGAGGAGCACCCCGATCCCCTCGCGGCGGCGATAGGGTATTTCGACGGGACGGCGCGTCGCCTGGCGAGAGTCTTCCAGGCCGCCCGGGTGGCGGGTCTCGAGGCGGACGGAAACTACCGGCGCGAGCTCCACGACGAGGTCCTGGCCGACCTGGACTGGGAGTCCTTCACGGCCGAGGAGCTGGCGTTGGTGCCACTGGTGGCGGTGGTGACCAGCGGGCGCAGCCTGCGACAGCGTGGGCAGGGCTCCCTGTCACGGCTGCTGCGCTCCAGCCGCCCCGTTCACGTGATCGTCCAGGACGAGGTGGGAGCGCCCGACGAGGCGGAGGATCTCTCCAGCTTCCACATCGACCTGGGCTACCTGGTGATGGCGCATCGCGAGGTCTTCGCGGTCGGCTCCACGCTGGCACGTCCCGGTCGATTGACGGAGGGACTGGTCCGCATGGTGCGCGCACCGCGACCGGGCGTGGCGCTGATGCACCTGCCGGCTCGCGAGCTGGCCTCGTGGCACGCACTGCTTGCCGAGGCCGCGCTCCGCGGGCGAGCTTGCCCTTCCTTCCTCTACGACCCGGACGCCGGAGCCAGCTGGGCCGACCGCTTCGACCTGGAGGGGAATCCCCAACCGGATGGCGCCTGGCCGATTCACCAGGTCCGGTATCTGGAGCAGGGAGACGAGAAGAGTCTGGAGGTGGCATTCACCTTCGCCGACGCGGTGGCCTTGGAGCCCGCGTACCTGCGTCACCTGCGCGTCATACCGCGGACCGCCTGGGACGATGAGAGTCAGCGACCCCTGGCCGAGTACGTGGAAGCACTCGACCTGGAGAGTCGCCAACCCTCGATCCCGTACCTGTGGGTCGTCGACGAAACCGAAACTCTCCAGCGCGCCGTGGTGACCCGCGAGCTGGCCATGGTGTGCCGCGACCGGCTGCGAGGCTGGCGCGTCCTCCAGGAGCTCGGTGGCTACGCGAACTCCTACGCAGAGCGCGCGGCAGCGGCGGCTCGGGAGCAAGCGCTGGCCGAGGCCGCCCAGGAGCGCGCCGAGCTCGAGCAGGCCCACGCCGAAGTGCTGGCGCAGGCGCGTGGCGAGGGCGCCCGCGAGTCGATGGAGCAGCTGGCCGCGGTTCTGATGAACCCGTCTGCACTCGCGGCTACGGCTCCCGCCGCGGCGGCTCCGGCGGAAGCGACCGCACTGGTGCCCGCGCAGGATGTCGCTGCAGAGCCCGCGGAAGAGCCGCTCCCGGAAGAGGAGGCCCTCGCCTTCGATGAGCCCTACATCGATGCGCCGCTCTGCACCACCTGCAACGAGTGCACCAACATCAATCCCCGAATCTTCCAGTACAACGCCAACAAGCAGGCCTTCATCGCCGATGCGACAGCCGGCACTTTCGCCGAGCTCGTGAAGGCAGCCGAGCTCTGTCCGGCCCGATGCATCCACCCAGGCAAGCCGCGCAGTGGCGACGCCACCGCCACACCGGAGCTGGTCGAACGGGCAGCCAAGTTCAACTAGCGAGGCCAACGTCGTCATGCAGGAAGTCGCCACCGCGGTCGTCGTCATGACGGGGATGGGGCTGTTCTTCGCCACCGTGCTGGCGGTGGCCTATCGCTTCCTGCGGGTCGAGGAGGACCCACGGCTCGAGGTGGTCGAGGAGCTTCTGCCCGGCAACAACTGCGGCGCCTGCGGTCAGCCCGGATGCGCGGCCTTCGCCGAGAAGCTGATCGGCGGCGAGGTCTCTCCCGGCAAGTGCACCGTGGCCGACGCCGGCACTCTCGAGGAGATCGCGTCGTTTCTCGGCGTCGGCGTCGGCGCCGAGGAGAAGCGGATCGCACGCCTCCGGTGCGCCGGCGGTCGGGGCAATGTGCGCAATCTGGCCGAATACCAGGGGATGAGTTCGTGCCGGGCCGCGACGGTGGTGGACGGCGGCGGCCTCGGCTGCATCTGGGGCTGCATCGGGCTCGACGACTGCGCGCAGGCCTGCACCTTCGACGCCATCCAGATGAACGAGGAAGGCCTTCCCGTCGTCGAGCCAGAGCTCTGTACGGCTTGTGGTGACTGCGTCGATGTCTGTCCTCTGGATCTCTTCGTGGTGCTGCCCGAGTCTCACAAGCTCTTCGTGCAGTGCAGCTCGCCGCTCGCCGGCGAAGACGCGGTGAGCCGCTGCCGCGTCGCCTGTGACGCCTGCGGCCGCTGTGCCTTGGACGCCCCCGGAGACAGCGTGGAGATGGTGAACGGCCTGCCCGTGGTCCACTACGACCGGGACCTCAAGCCGACACCGCAGGCCACCTGGCGCTGCCCCACCGGCGCCATCGTCTGGCTGGAAGAAAAGCAGTTCGAGGAGCCGGAGGAAGAAGACGTGCTGCCCCGGAGGACCTATGGCTGAGCGGAGCGGAGTCGCGTGGCTGCAGCGCCTGTGGCGACGCACCAAGGAGGAGTCCGGGTCCCACCCGGGAACACCCACGGTGCTACCCGTGGAGCAGGCGCTGGCGCTCCTGGAGGCCCAGCTCTGCGAGGGTGTCGTGCGCCGTAGCGGAGAGCCGCGGAACGCCGCTCTCGCCGCCCGAGCCGAGCTCCCCGGCCCGCCCCCGCGGAACGTCTTCGGGCGACCGGTGCAGGAGGAGACCGCCGCAGGAGCCGCCGAGGCGACCTCCCTGGCCACGGGAATGGCCCTGTCGGGGCTCCGAGCCACAGCATTTCTGAGTGGTGAGGAGCTGATCTCCAGCCACGAGGCGCTGCGCGGATGCGCCGAGCGGCTGACGCCCCTGGTGCTCCACGCGAGCTGCGCCGAAGCCGGCCACCGCGAGTACCACGCCGTGGCGGGGAGTGGTGCATTCCAGGCCTTTGCCAGCTCGGGCCAGGAGGCCCTGGACCTGAGCCTGGTGGCGCGCTGGGTCGCGGAGCGCGCACTCCTCCCCGGCCTGGTCTGCACGGATCTGGATGTCGTCGAGAGCCTGAACCTTCCCGACGAAGAGGCGATCCGGAGCTACTTGGGCCGACCCGATCAGCCCATCGCCAGCGCCAGCGAGGCCCAGCGGCTTCTCTTCGGCCTCGAGCGGCCACGCCTGATGCCGTGGTTCGATCTGGACCAGCCGGTCGCAACGGGGGGAATCCGCAGCGCTGAGGAGGCGGCGGCGGCCCGCTTCGGGAACCGGGTCTTCTTCTGGGAGTCCGTAGCCGAGCTGGCAGCGCAGGGCATGGAAGAGCTGAGCCAGCTGACCGGACGCCCCCTCTCCTTCCTGCAAAAACACCGGCTCGATGACGCCGAGCTGGTGCTGGTGGCCCAGGGAACGCTGGTGCAGTCCGCCCGGGCCGTCGCCGACCACCTGCGCCAGAACCGCAGCTTGAAGGTCGGCGTGCTGGGTGTCACCTGGCTGCGCCCCTTCCCCGCGCGCCAGGTGGCGGAGGCTCTCGAGGGGCGCCGGCTGGTCGCCGTAGTAGAGGCGCTGGGAGACTGCCCGGCGGCGGGGCCGCCTCTATTCCGGGAGCTGGCGGAGGCGGCGAACGGTTCGGAGACCTGGGTCTCCGCCACCTGCGCCGGGGCCGGCGCGAAGCCCAGCGCGCTGGTCGGCCTCTGCGAGCTGATGCGTCAGCCGGGCCGCCCGCAGCGGGTCAGCCTGGAGCCAGCGGCCACCGCGCCGAGCGCGGCATTCCCGCGGCGGGAGGCACTGGTTCAATCCGTCGGCAACGCCTACCCCGAGCTGCAGCAGGCGGCGCTCTCCGAAGGGGAGCCGCCCGGGCCGGACCCCGAAGCGGGCCGTTCCGTGGCACTGGTCGGCCGAGAGGCCGAGCTTCCCGCCGACGCGCTCACGCTTCTCGCCAGCGCAATCGCGACCGAGGCGGGCCCCGTGGTGCGGGGTACCGCGATCCGGACAGAGCCCGGAGCCTGGGAGGCACGGGTGCGCGCCGCCCCGGCCGACTTCCCCGACCCGGGACCCCGAGCACCCGTCTCCCTGCTGCTGGTCGTGACGAGCGAGCTTCGGAATCTCGGGCAGCCGCTCGGAGCCATCGAGCCCGAGAGCGACATCCTGGTAGCCACGCGAGAGCCCTCGGAGGGGATCTGGGAGGCGCTGCCGGCAGCCTGGCGCAAGGCCATCCGCGAGGGCGAGCTGCGCCTTCTCGCCACCGGAGAGGGCTTCGAAGCGGGCCTCGAAACGCTTCGAGCCTGCCTGCGCGGCGAGCAGACCGACCTCCTCGAGACCGGGCGCCTGCGGGAGGTGGCATGGCGGGAATTCCCGATCCCCGAGACCGCGGATCGGGATCTGCCCAGGCTCGTGACCCGCATCCCCCAGGCACGGCCCGCTCACGACAGCCTGCCGCGCTTCTGGGGTGAAGTCGTCCAGCCGCGGCAGGGAGGTGCCGCAGACCGACTGCCCGATCCCCTGACGGCGAGCGGCGTCGTCCCAGCCGGTGCCTCGGCATTGGAGCCGAAAGCGATGGCACCGCTTCTCCCGGCTCTCGACCCCGGAGCATGCACGGGCTGCGGCCGCTGCTGGTCCGCCTGCCCGGACTCCGCCATCGGAGTGACGGTGCTGGGCCCCGAGCCGCTGTTCACCGGCGCCAGTCACGTCGCCGGCACCGAGGGCGACGTCGCCGAGGCGCTGCGCCGCGCACACAAGCACCTGGCCGGTCGCCTGGCCGGAGAGCTCCCGAAGAAGGAGACCTCCGCTCTCGAAGCCGAGGTGTGCCGGGAGGCATGGGATTGGGTGGCGGGGCGCCTCAATCTCTCCGAGGACGAGCGCCCGGCCTACGACGGCGCCTTCGACGCCACCCTCGACGTGGTGGATCGCCTCCAGCCCGTCGTGACCGAGCCCTTCTTCCGGAAGCCGGAGCAGGAGAACAAGGGAGCCGGGGAGATTCTCGTCCTGGCCGTGGACCCTCGCTCCTGTGTGGGTTGCGAGCTCTGCATCGCCGTCTGTCCCGAGGACGCACTGCAGCCGCTGGAGCGCAGCCCGGAGCGAACCCACGAGTTCGAGCAGCGCTGGCGGGCATGGGAGGAGCTTCCCGACACCGCCGGAGAAACGCTGGCGCGAGCCGCGGAGCATCCCGACGTGGGCCCGCTGGCCGCGGTCCTGATGTCGCGGCACTGCGGTCAGGCCCAGGTGGGAGGAGCGGGTGGCGAACCCGGCTCCGGCGAGCGGCTGGCCACCCGGCTGGTCGCCGGCCTGGTGGAGCACCATGCCCAGCGGCACATGGCAGGCCTGCTGAAGAACCTCGAGGAGCAGCGGGAGCACCTGGAGCGGAAGGCTCGGGAGTCTCTGACGGAGGGGCTCTCGGAGGCGGACATGAACACTCTGGGGGAGGCCCTGGGCACGGTCAGCCCCGGACGTGCGGACCTCTCCGCACTCGGCGAGCGGCTGGAGGCTCTGGGAAGCCGGGCCACCTTCGACCGCAGGGCGGTGCTTCGAATGACGCACGTCGCCGGGGTGCTGGACGACTACCACCAGCGCATCTCGGAGGGACGGGATGGGCTGGGGCGGGCCCGCTTCGGCGTCGTGGTCGCGCGGGGGAGGGTGGCCGAGTGGATGGCGCAATTCCCCCGCCACCCCTATTTCGCGCCGCTCACCGTGGCACCGACTGCACAGGGCGTGGAGCTCGCCCGGGGCATCGCCCGGGGCCTGGTGGCGGAGCACCTGGCACTGGTGCGCAGCCTGCGCAGAGCCGCTTTGGAGACCGAGTCGCCGCCGGATCGCTCGGACCGTCTGGAGGTGATCGAGAGCCTCGGCTGGGGGGATCTCGAAGCCGAGGAGCGGGCGGCCTGTCCGCCGCTTCTGCTGCTGGGCGACGACACCGCGCTGCTCGAGCAGGGCTCCCTTGGCCTCGCGCGGCTGCTGGATTCGGAGCTTCCGGTCAAGGTGATTCTCCTGGACGGCCGCGGACGTCTCGCCTCGGGACCCGAGCCGACGCTGGTGGCAATGGCCCACCGGAGGGCCTTCGTCCTGGCCGCGTCGCCGGCCTACCCCGATCACCTGAGCCGCGGGCTGACCGATGCACTGGCATGGCCGGGACCGGCGCTCGTCCATCTCCACGCTCCGAGCCCAGAGCGCCACGGCTTCCCGGTCGTGGCCACCCTGGAGCGCGCTCGACTTGCGGTGGAGGGCCGCGCCCACGTGCTGCTGCGCTACGACCCGGGCGCCCCGGGGCTGTTTGGACTGCGCGCCAGCATGCAGGGCAACCCGGGCCTCGACGAGAACTGGGGTGGCGCCAGCTTTGCCGTGTGGGCCGCAGGCGAGGCGCGCTTTGCCCACCACTTCGAGGAGCTCGAGGGGGGCGGCGACCTGCCCCTGGACGAATGGCTGGCCCTCGCCGAGAGCGAACGCGGGGGCAAGGTGCCCTTCGTGGAGATCGACGAACGCCGCCTGGCGGTGAGCAGCCAGATGGCAGAGGCGGCCGGCGAGCGGCTGGCCGTCTGGAACACCCTGCGAGAGCTCACTGGAGCAGCGAGCCCCTTCACCGAGCGGATCCGGGAGTCGCTCACTGAGGAGCTTCAGGCCGAGCGGCAGGCCGAGATCGATGCCGTCAAGTCCGAGTACGAGAGCCGCATCGCCGAGGTCTCGGCGGGTGCCGACCGCCAGGCGCTGGACCGGCTGACCGATCGGCTGCTGACTCTCTCCGGGTTCGACGCAGCTCGCACACCCAAGGGTAACGGCGCATGAGCGCCGCTTCCGCCGCCGCCGACCGCTCGCGGACCTTCCGCGGCGGAGTCCATCCGCACGAATCCAAGGAGAGCACCCACGCCCTCCCCATCGAACGGATGCCCTTCGTCGGCGAATACGTGCTGCCTCTCTCCCAGCACATCGGCGCTCCGTCGAGGGCCGTGGTCGAGGTCGGAGAGCGGGTCCAACGCGGCCAGCTGATCGCCGCGCCGGCGGGCTTCGTATCGGTCGCTCTACACTCTCCAGTGACAGGCGAGGTCACGGCCATCGAGCTTCGCCTCCACCCCAACGGCCGGATGATGCCGGCCATCGTGATCGCCACCGATCCCCTCGACAGCCAACGCATTCCCGAAACCCATCCGGTCGACCCGGCGAGCCTGACACCGAAGGAGATGGTCGCGCTGGTCCAGAACGGAGGAATGGTGGGACTGGGCGGCGCGGCATTCCCCAGCCACGTGAAGTTTCAGGTGCCCGAGGGCAAGCGGATGCAGGCCGCGGTGATCAACGGCTGCGAGTGCGAGCCCTATCTCACCTGCGACCACCGGCTGATGGTGGAGAGACCCGAGACCGTGATCCGCGGCGCCGAGATCATCATGGTCCAGATCGGCGCGGAGCGGGGCTACATCGGCGTCGAGGCCAACAAGCCCGATGCCATCGCCGCCTTGCAGGCGGCCGCGCCGGCCTCGATCGAGGTGGTGTCACTGAAGGTCAAGTACCCGCAGGGCGCCGAGAAGCTGCTGATCGATGCCATCTTCCGCAAGGAGGTGCCGGCCGGGGGGCTGCCTCTCGACATCGAGATCCTGGTCAACAGCGTGGCCACCACCGCGGCACTCGCCGATCTGCTGGATCGCGGCGTTCCGCTGATCGAGCGGATCGTCACCGTAACCGGGCCAGCGGTGGCGCGGCCCCGCAACCTGGTGGTGCCGCTCGGGACTCCCGTGTCCTCCGTGATCGAGCACTGCGGGGGACTCCTGCCGGACGCCCACCAGGTGGTGCTCGGCGGCCCCATGATGGGGATGGCGCAGAAGAGTCTGGAGGTGCCCACGCTGAAGGGCGCCTCGGGGATCCTGTGTCTCGACCGCCGGTCGGCCGTGCCTCTACGGGAATACGCCTGCATTCGCTGCGGACGCTGCCTGGAGGCCTGCCCCATGCGCCTCAATCCCACCCGCCTCGCGCAGCTGGCCCGGGCCGAGTGGGTCGACGAGCTGGAGTCGCATCAGCTGATGAACTGCTTCGAGTGCGCCTCCTGCTCATTCGTCTGCCCGTCGCGGATTCCGCTGGTCCAGTGGATGCGAATGGGCAAGGGCATGCTGCGCAACCGGAAGGAATCGTCATGAACCGAGGGCTCCCCGGAGTCCGTACGCCGTCACCGATCCGGAGGAGACCTGCGTGAGCACGGGGTCGCCCGATCTGGTCCTGTCGACCGCGCCCTTCGTTCGCGAGGGAGCCACCACTCCGGGCATCATGGCCGAGGTGCTGGGCGCGGCACTCCTGGTGCTGCTGGTGGCCTGCTGGAACTTCGGGATCGGCGCGTTGCTGGTCACCGCCGCCGCCACGGCCGGGGCCGCCGGCACCGAGTGGCTCTTCAGCCGCTCAGAGACGCCCGAGCCGGCTGCGGGACTACAGCGCGCTCACCACCGGAGTGCTCCTCGGCCTCACGCTGCCACCGGCGTTCCCGCTCTGGATGGCCTTCCTGGGCGGAGTAGCGGGAATCGGACTGGGAAAGCTGATCTGGGGAGGGTTGGGGCAGAACCTCTTCAACCCCGCTCTCCTGGGGCGCGCCTTTCTGCAGGCCGCCTTCCCTACCGCCATCACCACCTGGTCACCGCCCGTGGAGTCCGGAGGGATCCTGTCGCTGCCCGGGAGCCTCTTCGCGCCCCCCTTGTTGAGCGGCAAGGTCGACGCCATCTCGACGGCGACACCGTTGGGTCTCGCCAAGTTCGAGAATCAGATCGCCGAGATCGGCTCGTTGTTCTTCGGCAACATCTCCGGCTCCCTGGGCGAGACCAGTGCCGCGCTGCTGCTGCTGCTCGGGCTCTGGCTCGGCGCGCGCCGCATCTTCGACTGGAGACTGCCGGTGAGCACGCTGCTCTCGGTGGCAATCCTCTCCGGCATCCTCCACTACCTGAGTCCGGAGTCCAACCCGCCACCGACGTTCATGCTCTTCTCCGGGGGCCTGCTCTTCGGTGCGATCTTCATGGTCACCGACCCGGTGACGACTCCGACCACGCCGCGAGGCGCCTGGATCTTCGGCGTCGGCGTGGGCGTGCTGGTGGTGCTGATCCGCCTCTACGGCGGTCTCCCGGAGGGGGTGATGTACGCGATCCTGCTGATGAACGCCGCCACGCCCCACATCAACCGTCACACCCAACGACGTCCCTTCGGAGTCTGACCTTGGCCGCCCCTCAAGCCGGACCCTTGCGAATGATGGTGACCCTGGGCATTGCCGGGATGTTCTCAGGGCTCGCCATCGTGGGCATCTTCCTGGTCACCCAGCCCATGATCGAGCGCAACCGGGCCGAGGCCCTGGAGGCCGCCATCTACCGGGTCCTGGAAGGCGCGCGCAGCCGAGTCGCCTTCGTGATCCGGGAGGGAAAGCTGGCGCGCTTCGAGAGCCCCGACGGCAGCCTTCCCAAGGAGGAGGCGGTCTACGCGGGCTACGACGAGGCGGGCGCGCTGCTGGGATTCGCGGTACCCGCCGAGGGACCCGGCTTCCAGGACACCATCAAGCTCCTCTACGGCTACAACCTCGAGAAACAGCGCGTGGTCGGAATGGAGGTGCTGGAGAGCCGCGAGACACCGGGCCTCGGTGACAAGATCATCAAGGACGCGGAGTTCGTCGGCAACTTCCGCGACCTGGCGGTGGAGCCGGATATCGTCGCGGTCAAGGGGGGGCGCAGCGGGGAGAACGAGGTCGACGCGATCAGCGGGGCCACCATCTCCTCCGTCGCCGTCTGCAACATCATCAACAATTCGAATCAGCGCTGGCTCGAACGCCTCGCCGAGGCCAAGGGCGCGGCGGCAGCCGGAAATGGATCTTCCCACGACGCCGCAACATCCGACGGAGACGGGAGCGGAGGAGTCGACTGATGCCGTCCCAGCAGGACAGCTACGAAGAGCTGGTCAAGGGCCTCTGGCGAGAGAACCCGATCTTCATCCAGCTGCTCGGTCTGTGCCCTGCGCTGGCCGTGACCAACTCCGCCATCAACGCGCTCGCGATGGGTGCTGCCACCACCTTCGTGCTGGTGGGCTCGAGCCTGCTGGTCTCCTCGCTGCGCAACCTGATTCCCAAGCAGGTGCGCATCACCACCTTCATCATCGTGATCGCCACCTTCGTGACGGTGGCCGACTTCAGCCTCCAGGCCCTGGCGCCCGTGGTGCACAAGGAGCTCGGCGCCTTCATCGCCCTGATCGTGGTGAACTGTCTGATCCTCGGCCGTCAGGAGGCCTTCGCATCGCGGAACTCGACCCGGGCGGCTGTGGCCGACGCGGCGGGCATGGCGCTGGGCTTCAGCTTCGCTCTCCTCATTCTCGGGTGCATCCGCGAAATCCTGGGCAGCGGGTCCCTGTTCGGCGTCTCGCTCTTCGGACCCAACTTCGAGCCATGGGTGATCATGATCCTGCCGCCGGGGGGCTTTCTCACGCTCGGGCTCCTGCTCGCCCTCTTCGCCTTCGTAAAGGAGCGCCGCCTGCGAGCGAGCCAGGAAGGCGTTGGCGCGGCGGCCGAACGGAGGGCCGCCTGATGTTCGAGCTCGACTGGGGACAGCTCCTCTGGATCTTCACCACCGCCTGCGTGGTCAACAACTTCACCCTCTCCTACTTCCTGGGCCTCTGCCCCTTCCTCGGTGTGAGCGGGCGAATCGACACGGCCCTGCGGATGGGGATGGCCACCATCTTCGTGATGACGGTGACCTCCATCTGCGCCTGGTTCCTCAACACCTTCGTGCTGCCCCACGCCCCCTACCTGCGCCTGATTTCCTTCATCGTGGTGATCGCCAGCACCGTGCAGTTCGTGGAGATGACGATCAAGAAGCTGAGCCCCGCGCTGTTCAAGGCGCTGGGCATCTTCCTGCCGCTCATCACCACCAATTGCGCCATCCTGGGACTGGCGCTCTTCCAGACCAACCGCGCCTACGGCTTCATCGAGGGCATCGTCTTCGCCCTCGGCGCCGGCGCCGGATTCACACTCGCCCTGGTGCTGATGGCGGGCTTGCGCGAAGAAAACGAGCTGGCGACGATTCCCGATGTCTTGAAAGGGGCGGCGATGAGCTTCCTGATCGCCGGCATCCTGAGCATGGCGTTCATGGGCTTCGCCGGCCTCTTCAGCAGCACCGCCTGAACGTGCTCTCTTCACCGGGGCGCGCAGCGAGGAGGGATCCGTGGTTCACGTGATCGCCGTGCTCGGCCTCGCTGCGGCCTGCGTCCTCTGGTACCTGGTGCAGCATTGGGCCAACCCGGAAGGCGACGCGCCCTGCCAGGCCGACGACCCGCATTGCCGCGCCTGTGAGACCCACGGACCGGACTGCCCCTCGCGCCTGCCTTTCTCACCAGCTCGCGTAGCGAGGCGGCCGAGAGTGCCGCAGATTCGCGGCCCTCGGACCGGAGGACGCCGAAGGCGTACTAGCCAGTACGTCGAGGGGGCCGGAGGGAGAAGGTTGCGAAGATGCGGTGCTATCGGCGGCCGCAGTAGCGAGCTGGTGAGAAAGGCAGGCTCAGCGTTCCGGGGCCACCCAGCGGTCCCAGCCGGACGAGGCGAGCTTCTCGCTGATCCGTCCGCCCTCGCGGACCATCAACAGTGTCTCGAGCCAGGGACGATCCTCCACCCAGGCCAGGCCCTCCTCGGGCCCGAGCACCATCAGCGCCGTTGCGACCGCGTCGGCTTCCATGCAGGTGGGTGCGATGACGCTGGCGGAGGCCACCTTCTGCTCCACGGGTCGCCCGCTGCGCGGATCCACCACGTGGGTTCGGCGCCGCCCCTCGATCACCCGCACGTTGCGGTAGTCGCCGCTGGTCGCCAGCGCACCCCAGGTCAGCAGCACGACCGCCGCAAGCCGGGACCCGGGAGCGTCGGGGTCGTCGATTCCCACCCGCCAGGGTGCGCCGCCGGGCTTCGCGCCGAGGGCGCGCACCTCGCCGCCCACCTCCACCAGAGCGCCGATGGGCCGATCCCGCGCCAACTCTGCGACGACGGCGTCTACCGCATACCCCTTGGCGATGGCCGAGAGGTCGAGCTGCACACCCGGCACGCGCCGCGCGAGACGCCCTCCCTCACTCCACTTCAGGTGTTGCCATCCAACGCGGCGGCGCGCCTCCTCCAGCTCCGCGACGCTCGGCGGAGTGTCGGCGGCCTGGGCTCCGAAACCCCAGAGCGCCACCAGGGGGGCCACCGTCGGGTCGAAGGCGCCCCCCGTCTCGCGGGCCAGCTCGAGAGCCGTCGCGATGACCCGACGTGTCTCCGGCGCGAAACGAAAGGCGTCCATGTCGGAATGCCGGTTGAAGCGGGCCAGCTCCGCGTCCTCGCGCCAGGTCGACATTCCGCGGTCGACACGATCGAGCGTCGCGTCGACGCGCTCCCGAATCCGATCGACCCGTTCCGAAGCGGGCGCCTCCGGAACGACCAGCTCCACCGACCACACCGTCCCCAGAGCCTCGCCGGCGAGCCGAAGCTCGTGAGCGACGTCGGGGGGCGGACCACATCCGGATCCTGCCACCAGCAGCGCGAAGCCAAGGGAACGAGCCAACACGACCGTCGTGAACGCCGCCCACCCCCCCCGAATGGGGGGTTGTTCGGGCCTATCGGAGTCGGTACTCGGATGGGGGTGGGGCAGCCTGCTGAGCACCCCCCCATTGTAGAACAGAGCCCCGCGCCCATGAGGGCTTTCTTCTCCACCCAAGTGGGTGGAAATCGAGCAGAGAAGATCCAGGGGCGGTCCCGGCGGAAACCGCGGTAACCGAGAGGGTATTCGTGAACGTCGACGAAAAGATCGCCTTCGATCTCATCGATCGGATCTACCGCGCCGCTGCGGAGCGCGAAGAGTGGACGGGCTTCTGCTCCGCCCTCGGCGTCGCGGTCGGCGGCGCAGCGGTCGCCATCAACCTCGAGCATCCGAGACCCGGAGAGAAGGGGCTCGCCTACAGCACCGGCTTCGATCCCGCCTACCGCGAGAGCTTCCGGAGTCACTACTTCGCGCTCGAGCCCTGGGAGAAGCCGACCTCGCAGCTTCCGGTGGGCGCCCTGGCCTTCGGCGCACACCTCGTCCCAGACGCGGTCGTCCTCCGCAGCAAGTACTACAACGACTGGATGAAGCCCCAGGGGTTCGAGGTCGGCCCGACACTGGGAGGAGTGATCGGCGTAGAGGGTGCGGCCCGCTCCTACCTCGGCATCTACCGGCCAGAGGGGGCGCGGGAGTACGGGAACAAGGAGTACGCACTGTGTCGGCTGCTCATGCCCCACCTGCGCCGGGCGATCGAGTTCGATCGACACTTTCGCTCGCTGGAACTCGAGCGCGCAAGCGCCTTCGACGCACTGGACCACCTTTCGGCGGGCCTGTTCCTGGTCGACCCGCAGGGGAAGATCGCCGCCTGCAACCGGGTCGCCGACGAGGTCGTCGCCCTGAACGACGGTCTCTGCATCGACGGGGAGGGCCTCGCGGCAGCGGTCGAGTCGGAGACACGGAAGCTCCGCATCCTGATCTATCAGGCAGCGCGCCGCAAAGGCCTTCGGGGAGGCTCGCTCTCGCTGACCCGGCCTTCCGGAAAGCCGGACCTCGACGTTCTCGTCACCTGCTTCTGCGGGACGCCCCTTGAGGACATGGAGGGCCGCCAGGTCGCCGCGGTCCTGATCAACGACCCGACCGTCGCGGACGCCTAGCCGACCGCGCCCGACGGAAGATCAGCGCGGACGAGCTCGCGGTCCGATAGTCGGTTTCGATTGCGGCGAGTCTGCCATCGTGTATATCTATGACTGCGATCTCTCCTGGAGGCTCCCATGACGCTGACCCAGCTCGCCTACGTCCTGGCCGTCAACAAGTTCCGGCACTTCGGGAAGGCCGCCAGATCCTGCTTCGTGACCCAGCCGACGCTGAGCATGCAGCTGCAGAAGCTCGAAGACGAGCTCGGCGTCGTGATTTTCGACCGCTCCAGGAGTCCCATCCTCGCAACCTCCGAGGGAGAGCGGATCATCGATCAGGCGAGGGTCATCATTCGCGAAGAAAAGAGGCTGCTCGATCTGGTGCAGCAGTCGAAAGACGAGCTCGCCGGGGAGTTCCGGCTCGCCGTGATCCCGACGCTGTCGACCTACATCCTTCCCCTGTTCCTGCAGGATTTCGTCGAGAAGTACCCGAAAATCGACCTCATCATCGAGGAAACCAAGACCGAGGAAATCGTCGGGATGCTGAAGGAAGACGAGATGGACGCGGGTCTGCTAGTCACGCCCCTGAATGACGACACTCTGATCGAGCGAGTGCTCTTTTACGAGCCCTTCTATCTGTTCGTTGCGCCCGAGCATCCGCTGGCCAAGAGGAAGAAGATCCGGGAGGACGACCTCGACCTGAAAGAGATCTGGCTTCTAAACAAGGGCAACTGCTTTCGGGATCAGGTCCTCAATATCTGCTCCGAGAGCAAGGAAGAGAACAAGGTCGGAGGCAGCGTCCGATTCGAGAGCGGAAACCTGGAGACGCTGAAGAACATGGTGCTCACCAGCTCCGGCTATACGGTTCTTCCCCACCTCGCGGTGAGCCAGCTATCCGCCCAGAGGCGAAAGCTGATCCGGGAGTTTCACCCTCCGGTACCCACCAGGGAGGTCTCCCTGGTCCACGCGCGAAGCGTGTTCAAGGAGCGCTTCATCGACGCCCTGGAGGAGACGATCCTGAAGAGGCTCCCCAGGGCCCTCGAGTCCATCGACCCCAGGGACATCGAGGTCGTCGAAATCTCCTAGCCTGGATTCAGCCGGCGGATCCGATCGACAGCGTCGATGGGTCGATAGGAATTATCGATTTGCTCTTTCCTCGGCAGCCGGTGACCCTGACTCCAGAGAGGCATCGCCGGGGCGGTGCACGATTTCCTGGCCCGTCCCCCGCTGCGTTCCCTTCCGTGACCCAGTGCGTAGCCCCGACGCGGGCAGAACCAACGACGCTCGCGGCGGACTCCGCACCCCCCCCGGCACGCCTGGGAGCAAGGCGGGGGACGGGCCCCCGATTTCGGACGCCAGGGTTCGATCCGGCTCGAAGGGTAAGACCGCGAAATCCCATCTATCCTCGGACTCTTGCAACCTCTGCTGACGCGCTCTCTCTACCTCTTTGCCTTCGTTTCCGGCGCGGCCGCGCTGATCTACCAGGTCGCCTGGACGAAGATGCTCGCTCTCGCCTTCGGGGGGACGACGCTCGCGATGAGCGCCGTGGTGGCCGGCTTCATGGGAGGCATGGGAGTCGGCGCTTGGCAGTACCACCGACTCGATCGGCGCATCGGGGCGCCGCTCGCGACCTACGCGGGGCTCGAGCTGGGGATCGCAGCCAGTACCTTCTTGCTGACTCTCGTTCTTCAGACACTGCCTCGAGCGGTCGCTCGAGCCGCCCCGTGGATTCCAGAGGTCGCGGGGATGGACGACCTGGTGCGGGTCGGCTCCGCGTTCGTGCTGCTGTTGATCCCCTCGGCGATCATGGGTGCCACCTACCCCGCACTGTGTACGGTCCTGATCCGGTCGCGGAGCGGCGTCGATCTGCACCTCGGCCGGATCTACGGGCTCAACACCGTCGGTGCAGCCGCCGGTGCCTTGCTGGCGGGGCTCGTCACGGTGGAGCAGCTCGGCCTTCGCGGCTCGGTGCTGCTGGCCAACGTTCTGAACGTGGGAATCGGCCTCGGGGCGTGGGGCCTGTACCGCCGCCAGGCGCGCCCCGCGGCCGCTCCGACGGCGGTGAGCGACGAGGTGCTGCCCTCGGCTCTGCCGCTTGCCGTCCTCGGCGCTCTGCTGGTGGTCTCGGGCTTTGCCACGCTCGGCTACGAGATCGCCTGGTTCCGGGCGATCCGATACCTGGTGGGGAACAGCACCTACGCCCTTACCACCGTCCTCGTGGTCTTCCTGGTCGGGCTCGGCTTCGGGGCGCTGCTCTACCGGCCGGTGATCCGGCGCCTGCGGCCCGAGCGGGCGCTCGCCCTGTGCCAGCTCGCCATCGCCGCCTTCGCCCTGGCTGCGATCGCGATCGAGCACCAGCTGCTGAACGATCCGGCCCTGCGGGATCGCATGAGCATCTTCTCCCCGATCTTCCGGGCGCGACCCTGGGAATGGCGGCTCGCCAGGACCTCGGGCATGGCCGCCACCATCCTGCTGCCCGCCACGCTCATGATGGGCCTCTCCTTTCCGGTGGCGAGCCGGCTCTTCCTGGGCCGGGTGCGCGCCGTCGGGCGCCGCACCGGAGGCGCGTACTTCCTGGCCAACCTGGGAAGCATCTCCGGGTCGATCGCTGCCGCGCTGGTGCTGCTGCCACGGCTCGGCACGGTGGGCACGATCCAGCTGCTGGCGGCTCTCAACCTGCTGCTTGGGCTGCTGCTTCTCGCCTTCCTCCCCCGCGCCCGGGTGAGTCTCGCAGTCGCCGTTCCGGCCGCCGGGCTGATCATGGCCGCCGGGCTGACACTGCTGCCTGGGCGGCTCAGCTTCGACGGCGAAGATTTCGTGCGCCGAAAGCTTCCGGCCCTGCTTTTCGAGGAGGAAGGCGATCTCGCCACCGTCCAGGTTCGCGCCGATCCGATCACATCGGAGTACCGCGCCATGACCATCGACGGAGCCATCATCGCGGTGGGCCGCAGCGTCAACCCGGTGCTCTACGAGAAGCAGCAGCTGCTCGGGGTCCTGCCCCTGACCCTCGACCCGAGCATCCGCCACACCCTGAACGTGGGTCTGGCCTCCGGATCCACCGTCGCCACCATGGCCACCTACCCGGAGATCGAGACGCTGGACGTGGTCGAGATCAACGCTCCGGCGGTGCGCGCGGCGCGCTACTTCGACGAATCCGCGGTCCTGGAGGACTCCCGGGTCCGCCTGATCATCGACGATGCGGTCCACTACCTGCTGCGAACCAACCGTCGCTACGACCTGATCGTATCCGACGGCAAGCAGAACGAGGACTTCTCCGGAAACGCCAGGATCCTCTCGCGGGACTTCTACGCCTTCGCGTACGACCGCCTCGCTCCCTGCGGCATCTTCACGCAGTGGATCCCGGGCTCGATGCGTTCACTGGACTTCCAGATCGTCCTACGCACTTTGCTGTCGGTATTCCCCGAGCTCGAGGTCTTCTTCTCCCCGCCGAGCTCGATCTTCCTGCTGGCCTCCCGCTGCCCGCTGCACCGGCGCCCCGGCTCGCCGGCCGCACTGCCGGCGGATCTCGACCTCGAGTCGCACGGTTTCGCCAGCCGGGAGGACCCGCTCGCGCGGTGGATCGCGAGCGGTGAGCAGCTCCGCTCGGTGCTGCCTCCGGGCCCGATCAACCAGACCGACCGGCTGTTGCTGGAGTTCTCGACCTACCGTGCCGGACCTCCCAGGGAGCTCGACGTGGGTCGCAACCTTTCCCTGCTCCTCTCCGCTCAGGCCGCGGGGCCTTCCGAGGCCGGACGCGAGTTCTCGCCGCCCGACGCGGGTCCGGCACGCGCGCTGCAGCAGGCCTGGGCCAAGCAGATGACGGGGGACCGCTCCGGGGCGCTCCGCCTCGCCCGTGAGCTCGCCAGAAAGTACCGCGACGATCCCTCGATCCGCGCTGCGCTCGGGCTATTCGCCGGGCCCGGGTGAGGCATCCAACGCGGCTTCCTTTTCCGGGGCGGGCGCGACGGGGATCACCCTGCCTTCCCGAACGGCGGCGTCCGGAACCCGAACCTGCCAGCTCACGCCACCGATGCGCACCGTGTAGGGGCCGGTGGCTCGCGCGGGCGTAGACGCGTCGGTCGCGTAGGGAACCCGGGCCCGGGCGATGCCGCTCGCATCGGCGCGGGAGGCGGCGCGGAAGAGAAAACGCCGACCGGCGGGGGACGCGATGGCGACCCGCGCCACCAGGAGCTCTCCCGGCTCACCCCTCGCCTCCAGCACGGCGCCTTCGACCCGCTCGAAGAGCTTGAAGAATATCGGCGGCTTGGGCCCCCGCCGAGGCAGCCGGGCGGACGCGCGCCGCGTGTCAGCAGCCGGTGACTCGGTGATGAGCCGGAACTGCCCGAGAGCGGGACGGCCACCCGCGGCAGCGCCGTCGCGATCGTGGAGCTGCGCGACAAAGGCGCCGGGGCTCTCACCGGCCACGCCTCCGCGCTGGGTCACCACGTAGCGCGCGCCGAGTCCCTCGGCGATCGCTACCGCCTCTGCCTCGGTGGAGACGTGATAGAACGCCGTGGCCCGATCGTACTTCTCTGCGTCGAGATAGGGACCGAAGTTGTTCGCGGGCACCGGGCGACGGGCGATGTAGACGAAGCTGTGGCCGAGTGTGGGTGGCACCAGCAGGCCGTACTCGGGCGCAGCGTCCGGCTCCAGGAAGCCCGAGGTCTCGGGAGTCGCGCGCCGAACCTGCCACGCGAAACGGCGCACCCGCTCGCTCGGAGAGATTGCACCTCCCACGGGCGGAGGGCGCTTCAGCGCATTGCCGAGCATGGCGGCGTGGATCGCGAGGGCCGGCCCCAGCAGAGCCAGCCCCGCAGAGAGAGTGAGCGCCGCTGCGAGACGGCCGCCCCCCGGCAGACGCGGTGCGAGTCTCGCCTGCAGACCCGCCAGGGTCCACGCAAACACCACCGATCCGACCACGGCGAAGTCCATCGCGTAGCGGACCTGCCCCAGCGCGAGCACGCCGAGCACCGTCGTCCACGCGAGCATGACGAGCAGGACCTCGGGCGGGTGTCCTCCGCGCGACCGAAGAACGACCAGCAGCGGGGCCAGGGGAATCAGGAACGCATACCAGCCGAACAAGCCCGTCGCCGGAAGCTTGCCCGGAGACGCCGAGAAGAGCGGCTGCTGCTCGGCATTCTGCGCTGCCCAGGCATCCTGTTTCGCCAGGAAGCCCGCTCCGGACGCGAGCGGCTCGCGCACGGCGCCGACCGAGAGCAGCGGCAGCGCGATCAGCAGCGTCATCGCAGCCACGCGAAGCGCCCTCTTCCAGACAACCGGCTGAGGACGGAGGATCTCGAGCGCGGCCAGCCCGGCGGCCAGCGTGGCGAGCGCGCCGAGCACGACGACCTGCATCCAGGAGAGATCGGTGGTCGAGAAGGAGCCACCGAGCGGGCTGCCGGAGAGCGCCAGCCAGGGCGCGACCAGCCCGGCCGCCAGGAGCGCCCCCGCACTTTGGGCGAGCAGGCGATCGGGGTGGCGACCCACCACCGCGGAGGCGACCAGGCGCGTGCCCTCGCCGAGAACCACGTAGAGCAGGCTTCCGCTCCACACCAGCATCATTGCGGCCACGACCGCGGCGTGGAGGCCGACCTGGAGCGCGCGCCGACCCCTGCTGCGATCCGGACTCGCCTCCGCGATCAGTGAGGCGAGCCAGCAGGCTGCGAGCAGTGCCACCGCCGCGTGGTGATCCGGGTTGCCGACCCCCGAGCGGTGGCTGCTGGCGGGGAGCAGCGCGAAGAGAAAGGCGGCTCCCAGGCCCACGACCGGACCACCCAGACGCCGTCCCACCATGTAGATCGGCCACACCGTGAGCGCGGAGAGGACGGGCGACGCCCAGGCCGCGACCCGCTCGAAGCTGAGTGTGGAGTCGCCGAAGAGCCTCGCCGTCCCCGCCAACATCCAGTCGTAGAGCGGAGGGATCGGAACCGGGGCACCGTCCGGATACGCGATGTAGGGATCGAAGGTGAGTACCGCCGGGAAGTTCACGAAGCTGTAGAGCGCGCGACGCGCGTGGTAGCTGGCATCGTGAATGGCGAATCGAACGATTCCCTCGTCGGGGAAGGCGGCGTCGAAACGCAGGGCGCGGATTCCGAGCGCCAACGCGAAGACCGCCAGCAGGCCGGCGACGACCCATCTCCTGCGAACCGCAGTCGCCCGCTGCCCGCCCCGGCGCGTCACTGCCGCTCGGACTGCGGCCGGACGGTCGCCGCCCCGGGGAGAAAGAACACCGCGCAGAGGGAGCCCGTCATGTCATCGGAGACCGCGGTGGACGCTAGCCCTGATCATGCATGAGCGCTCGACAGCGGCCGCCGACTACACGGCGTCTTCGCGACGGTCAGAACCGGCGACGCTCATCGTGCCGAGACCCTTTGCCCTTCATCAGCTGGGGCCCGGATTCGAGGAGTGCCAAGAATTTCCGCCGCAGCTCTTCGCGCGCCGCGGGCTGGACGGCAGCTTCGGGAAGCTCGTGGAGCGCGCGTAGCGCGGCGTCGGCCGCCCGCGAGATCTCGCCTCTCGTTTCGGGGGAGCGGCCATGCTCGAGAGCAGCGGCGACGTCGCTGAGATCCGCAAACGCGATGCGCGGGTGGCCCAAGAGGCCCGCGGTGCGGGCGCGCGACACCAGGTCCTCCGCGCTGCCTTCGTGCGCGACCAGCGCGTCGAGCAGCTCGAGGGCCAGAGCCTCCTGCGCCGGCTCGCCCGTCTCGAGCCTCCACGCGGACCGCAGCCGCAGCGCGTCCGCGTACAGCGGGTGCTCCCGCGACACCTTCGCGAGCCCCGCCTCCAGCCTCCGAAGCTCGGCCCATTCTCCCTCGCGTCCGCGCCGCCAGCCCTCGATCACGCTCGCGCCGCCGGCGTCCAGTCCTGCGGCCAGGGCCTCCGCGTCCGGGTCACCCGCCAAAAAGGCTTCCCGTCGCAGGCGCACCAGCCAGGCGCGCGCGCGCAAGGCGGCGGGATCGCGCGCGAGCGCCCGAGAGAAGGCCGCGACCGCTCGGGACGGTTCCCCCCGAGCGAACGCCACGAGGCCCAGCGCCGTCTCCCGCGCGATCGGATCACGGGTCGTTACCGCGATGCGCTCGGCGCGCGGCAGTTGCCCCCGGGCGAGGAGCCGTTCCACCACGGCAACGCGGTCCAGGCCGCCGCGATCCTCGAGCAGCGGGTCGCGGCTGGCGAGGATCCGGTCCGCCCCGGCGCTGCCCAGGGCCCCGCCGAGGATTCGCGGGGAGCGCATGGCGAGGCGGTTGTCGTCGTCGGTGTTGGGACGGACGTCCTCGGCGAGCGCGGCGGCTCCCTCCTCGTCGAGGAAGAGCGTTGCCGCCGTGTCCTCGGGGCCGTAGACCCCGGCCCTCGCCAGGTCCGCCGCGGCGTTCTGGATCAGGCGCGAGACCTGGAGTTCGACGTCGATGGGCTGGTCGGAGGCCAGGAAGAACAGCTCCGCGGGTAGGGGACGATACGCGCGCACCTGGGGAAACACGTGCTGCAGCGTCGCGAGGACCGTCTCCAACAGCTCGCGGTCCACGTACTCGAGCCCCATCCACTGCACGAAGACGCCCCCCGCCGCCAGCCGCCGCTTCACCAGCTCCAGAAACTCGACGGTGTAGAGCTGCGCGGATCCGGCGGTCCAGGGGTGGGAGGGCTGGGAGACGATCGTGTCGTAGCGGCGCTCGGTCAGGAGGAGAGCGCTCCGTGCATCGTTCAGCGTCAGGCGCACGCGGGGGTCCGAGAGCGGATCCCGAAGTCGCTCGCCCGCAATGGCTCGGTTGGCCGCGATCACCTCGGGCTCGAGCTCGACCACGTCGATCCGCTCCAGGGTCTTCGGAACGTCCTCGAGCCCCACCCCGCCTCCGAGTCCGATCACCAACATCGAGCGCGCATCGGGACGTGCCAGCGCGGGGAGCACCCCGAGCCAGGTCGCTCCCGAATGTGGGGGGAGCCCCGCGCGCCGCGCGATCACGGCGTCGGTCAGCCCGTTGGCCCGAAGCTCCCACCTCCCGCCCTTATCCAGCAGCAACACGGTCGCCGTGCGCCCGACGCCGAAGTAGGCCACCTCACCCGCGGCGGGAAGAACCGCCAGCGGCGAGGCGCGGAGCAGGCCCCAGGGTGTTCTGGGCGGCGTCAGCACCAGCCCCGCCGCCGCGGCGGAGACCACCGCGAGGGTTGCCAGCCTCTTTCCCGGGATCAGGAAGCAGGCCGCGGCGGCGAGCGCCAGGTTGGTGCCGACCGCGGCGGTGAGGGTCCCGGCGTAGCCCAGAGCGGGAATCCACCAGAAGCCCGCGCCCACCGAGCCGACGATCGCGCCCAGGGTATTCCAGGCGAACACCCGTGCGCTGGCCGGTCCCGCCTCGGCCTCGTGCCGGGCGAGGATTCGGACCGCCAGTGGGAAGGTCGCTCCGATGCACAGCGCCGCCGGGAGCAGCGCGACGCTGCTCAGGGCCGCGTTCGCCGCGGTGGCCGGCGCTGCGGCGCCCGCACCGATCCGCGCCGCAATGAGAGGAAGCGCATCCAGAACCGAGAAGGCAGCGTACGAGAGCAGCGCCGCGCCGAGCTGCGCCAGCGCGAAGATGCCGGCGGCGCGATCGCGGGCCGTCGCCAGGCGCGACGCCACCGCACTTCCCAGCGCGATCCCGACCAGGAAGGTCGCGAGCATGGTGGCGAAGGCGTAAACGCTCCCGCCCAGGATCTGACCGAGCAGGCGAGTCCAGAGCACCTCGTAGCTGAACGACACCACCCCCGAGCAGAAGATGACGGGCAGGATGAGAGCGCCCCGGTCGCGCGCGGTGGGCGCGCGGCGCCGCCCCGGCGGCGCGAGGCGCGCAAGCGCCGGGAGCCCCCTGGCCAGGAGCGCCGCGACGACGAACACCGCGAGGTTGACGGCCGCGCCCACGAACACCGTCCGGCGCAGGCCGAGCGCGGGGAGCAGCAGGAAGGCGGCGCTCACGGTGCCCGCGACGGCGCCCGCGGTGTTGGTCGCGTAGAGGAGCCCGACGCGGCCTCCGATCTGGCTCTCTCGCTCGACGGCGTAGCGGGCCAGCAGGGGAAGCGTCGCTCCCATCAGCGCCGTCGGAACCAGCAGGATCAGAAACGAGCACACCAGGTAGAAGAGGGCCGGGGTGAAGCCGCCCGCTTCGGGCAGGGCCTGGGCGCCGCCGAAGCGGGCGACCAGCAGCACTGTCGAGGCCTGGATGGCGTAGGGAACCGCCAGAGCGCTCAGCCCGATGCCGAGCTCCAGAAACCCGTAGGTGAGAACGGGGCGGCGGATCCGGGGGGCGATCCGCCCCGCCAGGCCGGCGCCGGCGGCAAGCCCCCCCATGTAGGCCGCGAGCACCGTGGCGACGGCGAGATCGGAGGTACCGAAGACGAAGGCGAACTCGCGCGCCCAGACCGTCTCGTAGAGCAGCGCCGCGAAGCCCGACAAGAAGAAGCAGAGCAGCACGGCGGGCAGGCGGACTCGAGTCATGCAGAGGCTCCGAGACGGCGGAGGCCTCCGAGCAGACGGGAGCCGCGCCCCATTCCCCTCGGAGACTGGTGGGCTTCGTAGCATAGCCAGATTCTCGACGAAGCGAGCCGATAGAGCGGATCGGGCCGCGCGCCTACTGGTCGCGCAGGTACCCGAGCGCGCGGAGCTGCTCGGCGTGCATCTCGTCGATCTCCACCTCGGGCGAGGCGCCCCAAGGGATGCTCTCGGAGAGCCGCTCTTCGGATTCCCGCCGGAGCTCGGCGGCCTGCTCCGGGCGGGCCGAGACCAGGTTGCGCTGCTCGCTCGGATCCGAGGAGTGGTCGTAGAGCTCGCCGGTGTTCGGGGCCGCGATCGGGAAGATCAGCCGCAGCGGATCTCTCCGGATCGAGACGATCGGGTCGGGCTCTCTCTCATTCTCTCCCCAGGTTCCCCAGCTGCGGTCCAGGTAGGAGAGCGCGGGCGGGTGCGCCTGACCTGCTTCGTCGGGCGCCCCGTCGCCGCGCGCCGCAGCTTCGATCAAGGGAACCAGCGAGCGGCCGTCGGTCTCGGGAAGCGGAGGGAGGCCGAGCAGGTCGAGCACGGTAGGCCAGATGTCCACGTTCCGCACCAGGGGCTTCACCACCACCCCCGGCTCGAGGGCGAAGGGGAGCGAAAGGATCAGGGGAACCTCCGTCACCTCCCGGTAGAGGGTCTCCGCGTGACCCTCGCGGCCGTGCTCGTAGAAGCCTTCGCCGTGGTCGGACGCGATCACGATCAGTGTGCGCTTCAGGAGGTCGATCTCCTGGAGCTCCTGGACGAGCCGCCCCACGTTCCGGTCCACCCAGGAGATGGCGCTGTCGTAGGCATCCGAGTAGGAGGTGCCGAAGGCGAGCTTCGCCGCCTCCTGATCGTACATGTACTGGTGCACGTCCATGTAGTGCACGTAGAGGAAGAAGCGCTCCTGGGCGTGGGCGCGGATGAACTCGAGCGCCGGCCTCGGTGGCGTCGAAGTCGTTGCCCAGCAGGGGGTGGGTCGAGGGGCTTCGCCGCTCGAAGCGCTCCGCGGTCCGGCTGGGCAGGGGCCTCACGTAGAGATCGAAGCCCTGGTCGAAGCCGAAGTTGTTGGCGACCCAGGCGTTGCGCCAGATTCCGCCGGTGGCGAATCCGGCCTCCCGGAGCAGCTCGGCGGGATGCACGGCTTCCGGAGGCAGCGCGTGTCGGAAGCGCGTGACGCCGGTGCGCATCGGGTAGAGGCCGGTCCAGAGCGACGCCATCGAGGACTTGGTCCAGCTCGACTGGGCCTCGACGCGGTCGAAGCGCACTCCGTACTGGGCCAGTGTCGTCCAGGGTAGGGGTCGTGGGCCGCTCGTAGCCGTAGGCGCCGACGCGATCGGCCCGGAGCGTGTCGATCAGGATGAACAGCACATTCACGTCGTCGCGCTCGCGCAGCTGCGCGATCTCATCGGCCTCGCCGTGGGGACGGGAGGGAAGGTGGATCTCCAGCTGGGAGAGCAATGCGACGACCGCGAGAAGACCGGCCAGACCGAAGAAGAACCACGGGGAGTCGATGATGCGTCGCAGCAAGGCGACCTCCGGACTGCTCCTTGACCGAACTTTGCAGCCTAGCCCGAAGCACACTCACTGAAAAGGCGAAGACTCTCGGCTGATCTCGCCCTGGAGGGCGGCGGCTTCGAGCGCTCCGAGGCTGGCGCCATCGTGCCGCACGTTCACGGGGAATCGCCTGTCGCCCCCTCGGTGTTGCGGAGCGCATCGAGCTCGCGCCGAGCCTCTTCGCGCGAAAAGTCCGGGAAGTCGCCCTCGATCGCCAGCGAATCCTCGAGGGCGGTGGCCGCCTCCTCGACGCGCCCGAGCGCCTCGAGGGCGAGCGCCAGGTGACGGAGAATCGTCGGGTCGGCCTGCCCGCGAGCCTCGGCCAGCTCGACGGCCGCTTCCAGCTGCGGGAGCGCCGCCTGGGGCGCGCCCTTGCGGAGGTACGCGAAGCCGAGCGTATCCGCTACGGCCGGCGAGTCGGGCAGTGCCGAGCGGGCGTCCTGGGCGAGCTGTACGGCCCGGTCCAGATCGACCCCGCCGCGGGTCAACAGAAAGGCGAGGTCGTTCTTGCCCTCGTGCAGATCACTTCGCTCCCCGAGCGCCTGCTCCAGAAGCTCGATGGCGCGCTCGTCGTTGCCAAGCGTCATGTGCATTCGCGCCAGCCGCACGCGGCCGCGCGGGTCGAGGTGACCTTCCGCCGCCAGCGCCTCCAGCGCTCCGATGGCCTCCTCGAGCTCCCCCTGCTCCGATAGGAGTGCTACCTGAAGCTCGGTTGCCCCGGCGAGATCCGGGCTCAGCTCCAGCGCCCGGCGGGTGTCGTCGAGCGCGGCCTCCAGGTTGCCCTCGGTGGCGAGCAATCTCGCGCGCAGCAGGTGGAGGCTTCCCGAAGAGGGAAACCGCTCGATCGCCGCGTCGACACGGGCCCGCGCGGCCTCCGGATTTCCGGTCTCGATATCGAGCCGGGCGAGCAGGGCGAGCCCGCGAAGGTCGTTCGGCGCGCGCTCCATCGCCTGCTCGAGGAGCGAGCGCGCCCGCTCCGGATCCCGGCGGCGCTCGCGGCGCCCGTATTCGATCAGCGCCTCCAGCGGAGCTGGCGTCGAGGCGAGCGCTCTCTCGAGGGCCTGCTTCCCAGCCTCGGGGCGGCCCAGCCCGTAAAGGGTTCGAGCCAGAAGGATCTGATCGTCGGGGCGAAGCCCGGTCCCGCTTCGTCTCGACAGGCGCTGCAGCGTTCGTCGGGCGGCCGGCCAGTCTCTCATCGCCACCTGGATTTGCGCCTCGAGCCTCAGGAGCTCCGGGGGACTCGGCCCCGAGCCGGAGAGCTCGAGCGCGCTCTCGACGGCCGCCAGTGCCTCCGGGAGGTTCCCACGCCGCAGCTCGACCCGGGCCAGCAGCTCAGAGACGCGCCGACTCGGGGCCTGCTCCGTCAGGTCTGCGAGGATCCCGGCTGCCTCTTCGGAGCGGCCGCTCGTGAAGGCCTCTTGCGCGTGGGCGAACTTCGTCACCGGAAGATCCGGGTACCCGGCCTCGAGACGGTCCAGGATCTCGCGCGCCGCCGCGGGCTGGCCCGCCTGAAGCTTCGAGCGCGACGGCCAGAGCCAGCAGGCTCGCCGGATCGTCGGTCTGGTCTGCGCTCTCGAGGAGATGCTGCGGCGGCCTGGTCGGGCTGGCCGGCGCGCGCCAGATAGCGCGCGTAGAGGAGGTGGGCCTGGGCCGCGTTCGGCTTGAGCTCGAGCAGGGACTCCAGCACGGCAGCGCCCGAGCCCCCCGACTCGTCCTCGAGCTGCGCGAGCTCCCGCCACGCGGCGTAGGCCTCGGAGTCGACCGCGAGCTGGCGCTCCAGCACCCAGCGGCGGAGCTCCGCGTCCCCGACATTGCGGGCATACCGAATCGCTGCGACGAACGCGGCCTGCTGGCCAGAGCCCTCGGTGGCCTCGACGGCCTCGCGGTAGGCGGCGGCGGCCTCGCTCTCGTGTCCCTTCCAGCTCGCGAACACCGCGGCGCGCTCCAGCCGCATCTGGAGCATCTCGTCGGGCGGCGCCGATTCGGCCAGCTCGAGGGCCCGGTCGAAGGCCGCCAGGGCCTGCTCGAAGAGCGCGTCCGGCGGCGCATTCCCCGACGATCCGGAGCTCGCGCACCTGGGCCCGGCGGACGATTCCCAGCTGCACGTGGGTCCGGTAGTCGTCGGGAGCCAGCTCCAGGGCCGTGAGCGCCGCGACCAGTGCGGCGGGAACGTCCTCGTGAATCAGCTCGAACTCCGAGAGACGCACCCGCGCGAGGGCGTTCGAGGGCTCGCGCTCCAGCACCCCGCGATCAGCTCCTCCGCGCGCTCGGCATCTTCCCAGGCGATCAGTCGCGCCTCGGCGAGCGCGGCGTCGCTGCGGGTGGGATCGATCCGGAGGGTCTCCCGGTAGTAGAAGACGGCGTCCTCGAGCTTTCCCATCTCCTCTGCGATCTCGGCGATGCGGAAGTTCGTCTGCGCGTCGTTCGGCTCGGCCTGGAGGGCGCTTCGCAGCTCCAGCAGCGCCTCCTGCGCCCGGCCCTCGGCCAGGTAGCGCTCTGCGCGCTCCCTGCGCTCCGCCGCGTCGGGTGAGCAGCCGGCGAGCGAGAGCGGTCCGAGCAGGGCGACGAAGAGGGCCGCGGCCAGCACACCCTTCGTAGTCCAGCAGCACCTCACGGGCTGGTCGCCTCCTGGGGAGCGAGGCGTTCGAGCTCCCGGCGGGCCGCCTCCGACTCCGGGAACGGTCCCGCATCGAGCGCGGCGCGAAACGCCTGCCGCGCGGCCTCCTCGTCTCCCCGTTGCACCAGGGCGAGGCCCAGGTGATAGCGCGCGGTGGAGAGCTCCGGTCGCTCCGCCAGGGCCTTCTCGAACGCCGCGATGGCCGGCTCGATCTCGCCGCGTCGCAGCCGCACCCAGCCCAGTGTGTCGAGGACCTCCGGCCGCGGGTCGATGCGGGCCGCGCGGGTGGCGAGCGCCGCCGCCAGATCCAGATCCTCGCCCTGCTCGGCGAGCAGCCAGGCCAGGTCGTTGCAGGCGGCCAGGTGCTCGGGATTCCGGCGCAGCAGGGCGCGAAGCCCGCTCGCGCCCTGCTCCTTGCGCCCCAGGGCGAGCTGCGCCGAAGCGGCGAGGTAGGCGTAGTTCGGATCGCCGGGATGGGCGGCCAGGGCCCGTTCGAAGAGGGCCAGCGCCGCCTCCGGGCTCCCCGCCCGCTGCTCGAGCTGGCCGAGCCCGGCGAGCGCGGGACCCGACTCCGGATCGGCTTCCAGCGCCGCCTCGAACACCGCCCGCGCCGCGGCCTCCTCGCCGAGCTGCAGCAACAGATCGCCGCGCAAGGCCTGGAGGCTGGCGGAATCGCTCTCCGCCACCCGCTCGGCCCAGGCGCGCGCCCGCTCGACCTCTCCGCTGGCGAGGAGCAGGTCGATCCACTGGCGCGCGGCGTGCTCGTAGCGCGGATCGGTGAGGTCGAGGCCGCTCTCCTCCAGGGTCTGGATCGCCGCCTGCGCCCCGGAGGCGCGCAGCTCGACCCGCGCCAGCTCTGCCAGCGCAAGGCCCTCGTAGGCCTCGTGCTTGCGCAGCTCTTCGATCCACTCCCGGGCCTCGTCGTACCGGCCGCGTTGTGCCGCCGCCGAGGCGAGCAGGAGGTGGGCCTCTGGACCGGTGAAGCCCTGCGCGCCCACGTGACGGCGGAGCAAGGCGTTCGCCGATTCGAAGTCGCCCCGGGCCAGGTAGAGACGCCCGAGCAGAAGGGCGGCGTTGTTGTCCTCCTTGCCCAGCCGCGTGGCCTCGCGGAGCTCGATCATGGCGCGCTCCGTATCCCCCAGATCGAGCGCGGCCTCGGCCGCCAGCAGACGGGCGCCCGCATTGTTGGGCCAGGCCTGGATTCCGCTTCCCAGCGCGGCCAGTGCCTCGGCCGGCTCGCCCCGCTCCAGCAGGATCCGGCCCCGCGCGATGTCCCGGTACGCCGGCTCCGTCAGCTCGGCAGCGACGCGCTCCGCCTCCTCCAGCTTCCCCACCTCCGCCAGCAGGTCGGCGAGGACGAAACGCAGCTCCTCGGGATTCCCCGGTGCGAGCTCGAGCGCGCGCTCGATCGCCTCCAGCGCGAGCTCGGGCTCGTCGGCGTTGCGTCGGAGGTTTGCCAGGGCATACCAGGCCTCGGGCGTCTCGAGAGCCTCGGCGGCCTCGCGGAGCTGCGCCTCCGCCTCCTCCGCCTTGTCCTCGGCCAGGAGCCGGTCGGCAAGCGACTGGCGCAGGCGGAGCTCGCTCGGCTCGGCCTCCACCGCTCGCCGCAGGGTGGCCATGGCCTGCTCCGGGAGCTCCAGGCGGTCGTAGAGCTCGACCGCGAGTCGAACCGCCGCCACGCTGGCCGGGTTCGGCTCCAGGCAGCTCTCGATCTGCTCGGCGGCCCGCTTGGCATCCTCGCGCTTCTCGGCGTAGAAGCTGGCCAGGGCAAAGCACGCCTGTGACGCGGTCTGCGGGTCGAGCTGCTCGGCCGCGCTCGCGAGCTCGGCGTAGGCCTCGCTCCGCCTCGTCCAGCCGCCCGAGCTCGGCGAGGGCCGCCGCGCGCAGCGCGAGATAGCGATCGGGGCTGATCTCGACCAGACGTTCGGCGTCGGCCAGCGCTTGCTCGGGATCCGCACCTGCCAGGGCGGCCTGGGCCCGGATCGCCAGGGCGCCCTCGTTGCCCGGCTCGATCTCGAGCACGGCGTTCGCGGCCTCGAAGGCCTCCTCGCGCTGGTTCTGCCCGAGCAGTGTGGAGGCGAGCGCCAGACCCGCCGACACGCCGTACTCCTCCGAGCCGCCGCCTTGTGCAGGGGCCAGAGGGCGCGGCTCGCCTGACCGGTGCGCAGGAGCGCAGTTCCGAGCCGATAGTTCGCCTCGGGCTGGTCGGGGCTCTCGGCGAGGAGCTCGCGCAACGGCTCGATGGTCTCGGCGTAGAGACCCGCGTCCTGGAGGGCGCGGATCTCCTCGAGCTGGGCCTCGCTCGATCCCCGGCAGCCCGAGAGTGCGATCAGCGCCAAGAGCAACGCCAGCGCGATCAGCACGAGAAGACGGACGCGCGCGCGCGGCGCGCGCAGCAGAGCAGGCGACCTGGGCAACACCGGCCTCCGAGCTGGTGGACGGAACGGCGCATTGTAAAGGAGCTGGCTCGGACGGCCAAGACAGGAGTCTTGCCACTGGCCTGTCGATTTTGCGCCTGGGTCTTGGGGCCGATACCCTGTTTTCGTTCAGGTCTCACGGGGATGAAGGGCCAGCCCGAGTACGAAGCAGCTGCTGGCGGCGGGCACCGGGCTCAAGCTCGAGTACGGCTGAAGAAGAGAGGGGAGCAGGACACGGTGATGCCGCTGCGCCGCTGGCTTCCGATTGCACTCTTCTGCCTCGCCTGCGTTGGGTGCGGTGGCGAGGGAGACGAGCCTGGCCAGCCGGATCCCGGCGCAAGCGATCCGGGCGGGCCGACCGCCGCCGGCCACTCCGCGGTCCGCGCGCCCCAATCGCCGGGCGGATTCAAGGTCAGCCCCCCGCAATCGAAGGTCGGATCCAAGGTCGAAGACCAGCTGGCGGCGCTCGGCTACGTCGCGGTCAGCGAAGAGACCGCCGACCCCATCCAATCGGGCGTCACCGTCTTCGACCGCACGCGAACCCAGCCCGGCTACAACCTCTACTGCATGATGGCGCCGCATCGTGCCGAGCTTCTGGATCTCGAAGGTAATGTGATCCACAGCTGGGAGGACCGCGAAACGCGCGAATGGGTGAGCTGCCAGCTGCTCGAAGGCGGAGACCTCCTGGTCGTCGGTGTGGATGTGAATCCCACCTTCCCCAGGGAGTCGCGCGACTCGCAGCGATACCTCGCGCGCTACGACTGGGACGGGCAGCTCCTCTGGAAGCGCCGCATCAACGCTCATCACCACACGGCCGTCGCTCCCGACGGCGACCTGCTCACGCTCGGGTTCAACTACCGCACGGTTCGGGAGATCAGCGAGATCATACCGGTGCGCGACGATCTGGTGCTGAAGCTCGACGCGGACGGTCAGATCGTCGAGGAGCGCTCCCTGTATGATGCGCTGTCCCCGAACACGGAGCTCTTCCAGTTCGCCCCCTTGCAGGTCGAGGAGAAATGGAGTCGGCCCCAGATCGACCTCATCCACGCCAATACCGTCTATTGGATCGACCGGCCCGATCTCGAGGAACGCCACGAGATCTACGCGCCCGGCCATGTCATCGTCACGTCCCGTCACCGCAGTCTCGTCGCCATCATCGACTGGGAGACCAATCGGCTGCTCTGGGCCTGGGGCCCCGGGGAGATCCAGGGACCCCACGACGCGACCGTGCTCGACAACGGGAACATCCTCATCTTCGACAACGGCAGGCCGTCGCGCGGATGGAGCCAGGTGATCGAGCTCGATCCCATCCACAAGGAGATCGTCTGGCGATATCGGGCGCCGGATCCGAAGTCCTTCTTCACGCCGGCGATGGGGGCCAATCAGCGCCTGGCGAACGGCAATACACTGATCACGAACTCGAACAGGGGTCAGGCCTTCGAGGTCACGCCCGAGGGCGAGGTGGTGTGGGAGTTCTGGAACCCGCACCTCGACGCCAAGAATCGCCGCCGCACCATGCGACGCGTCGAGCGCTTGCCCCTCGACGAGGTCGACCAGATCCTGAGCGCACGGGGCGAAGCTTCGCCGCAGAGCTAGGGACCCGCGTTCCCGTTGTTCGGTGGACGCGGATCGAGATGACGGAATCTCTACACTCCCGAGAGACTCGGATACGACCGTGATCGCGAGGACGCTCCCCTCCCTGGTTCGCCATCCTCTGCTCCGCGCGAGCCTGCTCGCCCTCGGGCTTGCGCTGGCTTCAGCCTGTGGCGAGGCCGAGCGGGCGGAGCTTGCCGCGACGCCGGCAACGGATGAGCTCTCGCGGACGGCGCCGACGCCCGAGCAGTGGGTCCAGGGCGTCGACGGCCTCTGGATGCTCGCCCCCGACGCGGGCGGCCTCGAGGACCAGCTGCGCGCGCTCGAAGCGATCGGCTACGCGAGCGGCTTCGAGGAGGCGCCCGCTACCAGTGGCGTGACCGTCTACGATCGCGAGCGGGCCCGGCCCGGCTTCAACTTCTACACCTCTGGACACGCCCCGGTGGCCACGCTGATGGACATGGACGGGAACGTCCGACATACCTGGAGTCACGCCTACGATCTCATTCCCGGCGCCGACCCCAACGCGAATCCCATGCTCTCCAAGACCTGGCGGCGCGCGCGGCTGCTCCCGGACGGGGGGCTCCTGGCGATCCACGACGGGCTCGCGCTGGTCAGGCTGGACCGGGACTCGAAGCTCCTGTGGTCGTACACGCGAAACCCGCACCACGACCTCGACGTGGGACCCGAAGGGGAGATCTACGTGCTGACGCGCCGCGCGCACCTGATGCCGCGCCTGGATTGGAGCCGACCGATCCTCGAGGACTTCGTGACCGTGCTGGACCCCGACGGGAACGAGCTCCGGAGCGTCTCGATCGTCGAGTGCTTCGAGAACTCGAAATACAGACGCATCCTCGAGCAGAGGATGTACCCCGCTGGCGACATCCTGCATACCAACAGCGTGGAGTGGCTGGACGGGCGGTTGGAGGACGAGGTCCCGGCCTTTGCCCGCGGCAATCTCCTGATCTCGATGCGTCACACCAATGCCATCGCGGTCGTCGACCTGGCGGGCGAGACGATCGTCTGGGCCGCGCGGGGGAACTTCAAGCTCCAGCACGACCCGACCATCCTCCCGAACGGCAACCTGCTCCTGTTCGACAACGCCGGCAACCGCGGAAGCTCGCAGGTGTTGGAGTTCGACCTGCGCCGCGACGGGCGCGCTCGTGACCCGGTCTGGGTCTATCGCGGCGAGCCGCCCGAATCGTTCTTCACGGTGTTCTGCGGCACCAGCCAGCGCTTGCCGAACGGCAACACCTTGATCACGGAGAGCTGTCGCGGCCGAGCCTTCGAGGTCACGCCCGCCGGGGAGATCGTGTGGCAATTCGTGAGCCCGGAGCGGGCCGGCGAGAAGGGCGAGCTGATCGCGGCCCTGTTCGAGGTCGTCCGGGTGCCTCCGGAGGCGGTCCAGGGTTGGCTCGACTGAGCCGGCGCGTCCGCTACCGCGTCGCTGCGGGTCACTCGACGTAGCCGAGGGACCGGAGCAAGCCTTCGGGGAGCTGATCGCGGACGTTCTCCGCGTCTCCCGGGCTCTGGTTGCGGTAGCCTTCGGAGCGCGCTTCCAGCTGCGGTGCCAGCTCGGTGACCACCTCCGGTCTCGAGCTCGCGAGGTCGGTGAACTCCAGGGGATCCTCCTCGACGTCGAAGAGCTGCCAGACGGATCGACGCTTCTCGTAGTCCCGGTCGATCTGGATCAGCTTGTAGTCGCTGGTCAGGAGAGCGCGGCCGGTCATTCGGCGGGCGTCCGAGTGGAAGTAGAGCACCCGCTCGTCTTCTGCTTGCGCTCCCCCGCGCAAGACCGGGAGCAGAGAGCGTCCGTGGAGGCCGCCGGGCAGCGGGAGCCCGAGGGCCTCGAGGACCGTCGGATAGACGTCGAGCAGGGATACCGGCGCCTCGATGGTCCGGGGGCTCGACTGCCCCGGAAGCTTGATGAGGAGAGGGACGTGGAGGACCTCGCGGTACAGGGTGTATCCGTGGCCGAAGCCTTCGTGGTCGAAGAGCTCCTCGCCGTGATCGGCGGCGATGACCACCAGCGTGTCATCGTAGAGATCCCTGACCCGCAGCTCGTCGATGACCCGAGCGATCTGATCGCAGGTGTAGCGAATCGCCGTGTCGTACTGCTCCTGCAGGCTGGTGAGCATCTCCGGCGAGACGCGCTCCCGCATCGCGAGCTCTCCGTGGTCCATGAGCTCGCTCATCACCGGGCCGTAGAACTGGAAGCCCTGGCTGGGGCGGCGACCCAGGAGATCGGAGGCGTGCCACTCGGGGACCTTGTAGGGCCCGTGCACGTTCATGGGATGCAGGTAGAGGAAGAACGGCTTGTCGACGCGTCGGAGCCAGCGGGTGGCAGGGTCCACCATGGTCGAGACGTCCGGGTAGGCGCGGAGGCGGCCCCGGTAGCCCACGAACTCGTCGAACCCCTGCGCGAAGCCGGTCACCTCGGTGACGACGACGTTGTGCGAGAAGCCGGCCGTCTTCCAGCCCCCGTGCTGCAGCTGCTCGGCCAGGGTGATCGCCTCCTCGGAAAGCCGCTCGCCGGTCCTCTTCACGCCGTGGGTCTCTGGAGAGAGTCCGGTCAGGAGCGAGGCGGTGCTCGGACCCGTGAGTGGACTGACCGAGTAGGCCCGAACGAACCGCGCGGCCTGTGCGGCGAGCTCGTCCAGTCCGACGCTCGTCTCCCGGTCGTGGCCGTAGTGGCTCAGGTGGTCGGCCCGCAGCGTGTCGACCACGACGAGCAGGACGTTGGGCCTGGCCGGGACCGCGGGCGCGGACGACTCCCGCCGCGATCTCGCGCCGATCCGCTCGAAGGCGAAAAAGTGCGAGCCGTCTTCGAGGTCGAGGACACGCAAAAGGTACCGCCTCGACTCCAGCAGAAGCGAGAAGAGCTCCTGCTCCATCCCGTCCGAGGCCACGCTCTTCGGATCGCGCCTTGCGCGCTCGATCGCTTCGGAGTGATCGCGGCCGGCCGGCAGGTAGCCGCGATTGACCACGACGAGATCGGGCTCTCGCGAGAGCACATAGCTCGAGTCCCACTTGGCGTGGCCCGTGTACGTGCTCGCGTACGGGAAGGGCTGCTGCCTGGCGATGTGGTGATCGTTCAGGCCGAGGAGGTCGAGCGTCGGCAGCCCCGAGAAATACGGGATTGCGCCGGCGGCCACGACCGCGACGAGGGTCGAGGGATCACGCGTCTTGGCGAGATGCTCGCCGAGCTTCCGATTGCCCTCGCCGTACTCCGTGTCCCGCACCACGGGGGATGTGCCGGCGAGAAGCAGAAGGAGCGAGAAGCAGAGCACCAGGGCCTGCACGACGGCGAGGTCCCTGCGCCGCCAGACCAGCCACCGCTTCGGCTCCGCAGCGGACAGGAAGGCCAGGCCGACCAGAAATGCCAGCGGCGGTAGGGCGGGAAGGCAGAAGCGCTTGAGCCCGATGCTGTCTCCACCCACACTCACCGAGAAGCCGATCTGGAAGACCACTGCCACCGACATCACCAGCACTCGCCGCCGCTGGCTGGGGAGCGAGGCTCCGACGTAGGCCCCCGCGGCGGCGAGCAACAGCCAGGCGAGATGGGCGGGGTTCTCGAGGAACTTCCAGAGCTCGGCCAGCCCGGCGCGGTACGACGCTGCTCCACCTCCCACCTTGGCGTAGTACGTGTTCGGAAGGAGATCGCCGTAGTAACCGTAGCGCCAGGCCAGGTGCGCTGCGAAGAGAGCGAAGGGCCAGAGGTAGACCCACACCTGCCTTCGATTCGTCGCCGCGACCAGGAGCAGCCCCAGCCCCCAGAAGGCGATGCCTTCGGGCCGGGTGAGGCTGGAGAGGATCAGCAGGCTCGAAGCGGCCAGCGTAACTTTCCGGGTGGGGTTGGGCCCTCCAAGCAACACCAGGCCACCGAAGAAGAGGAGCGCGTGTGGAATGGTCTCCATGCCGGCCACGCTCGACAGATGCAGATAGAGGCAGGTGCTCAGCCAGAAGGTCGTGAGTGCGGCCCCCCAGGCCACCACTCCGGCCGATCGAAGTCCCCGGTACAGCACCGCCAGGATCGCCAGCATCGACGCGATGCCAAGAACACGAGAGCTTTGCATGAGCTCGAGTCCCAGCGCGCTCGCCCCCGCCAACGCAAACATGTAGAGCGGTGTCGAATAGCCCTCTACGTACTCCCCGGCGTTGAACACCGGCCCCGACCCTCGGGCCAGGTTCTCGGCGTAGCGGAACGTGATGAAGGCGTCGTCTGCGTAGAGCCACCGCGCCTGCCAGCAACCGTAGAGCAGAACCAGGACCGAGACCGCCAGAAGCAGCCAGGCGGCGATGGGAGCTTCAGGCCGTGCCCTCTGCATCGGTCGTGTCTCGCTCGAATCGGACATTGGAGCAGATCCACCTTCAGGACCCGGGCGACGACCAGCCGGCTCTCGACTCGACAGGCGGAGGCTCGCCGAAGTCACCCGGGATTGCCAGCAGATGCTGCAAAGATCGATCTCGCCCCCACACAGGGCCCCGACGTGCTCGAGGCATGCGTCGCAGCACTGGCATGCCGCCAAGGCCCTCGTCGTTGCGGCGCAAAGGGGCGTGCTTTCCGGCGGAGGAATCCTGCACCCGGCGAGTCTCCCCTCGGGGAAGAGGGGGGGGGTTGGGGAGAGTGTGGCTTCTCCTGCCCCGGGGACTTAAGATCGCCAATTCTGGCTGACACTTCTCGGTCTCCGAGACCACTTCAATGCAGATGGTCCCGTCGGTTCGTTACCGCCTCGCAAGCAGCTTGGAGGGATCCGTGCGCTCAGTCCCGGGTCTGGCTCTGGCGTCGATGGGCTTGCGGAGCCAGGTCTCAAGAACGAGTTTTCCCTTTTTGGGCAATTCAATTCTCAAGCGCGAGCCCCCACGCCGCACAGCAACCCGACGAGGCCCCGAAAACAAAGGACTTTTTCAGCAGCCGACGCTTGGCACGCAGATTGCGTGTTCCCAAGTGGGAGCCCGAAGGTTATCCCTATAAAAGGAGTAGAGAAGATATGCGGACCTTTACGAAATTCTTAGCTGTCATTGCAGCCGTCGGGCTCTTGGCCGGCGGGGTGCAGGCGGTCCCGTTCGACTGGGGGAACACGGGCGCATCGCCGCGTCTGGTCCAGGTCGACGGAGAGGGACTACAGAACGTCACCTGCCTCAACCTCTTCAACAACCCCGATATGGGTCTCCCGGTCCCGCCGTGCAATCCGTTCAGCGTGCCCGCGGGGGCCGGCTGTCCCAACCATCCCAACATGCGGCCCGCTGGCGCTTCCTGCACGACCTGGTCCAACAGCGCCCCAAGCGCGACCGGCCCGTTCTTCTATCCGGACCCGGTCGGCATCGCCAGCAACGATTACTGGGCCGTCGCCACGCATCAGGGCGGGACCACTTGGCGGTTCACCGCCCCCATCGCGGTCTGGGGAGGGGTCACGCAAAGGACGCTCGGTCAGTCGAATGCCACGGTCCAGAGCGTCGGCGTACCCATGGACATGACCGTCGACTTCAGTGCGACCGGGTTTGGGTCCGTGAACCCCGTCACCAATATCGGGCCGCCGTTCGGTTTCGTGTACTACACTGGCTCGGCGTTGTTCGGCGCTACCAACCTCGGTCTGACAGGCATACCGACGCCTGCCGACTCCCCGTATGCGGGCCAGGGGCAGAACCCCACGATATTCGCCAGCGCCGACGCGGGTGTTCCGCTGAACTTCTCGTGCTTCCACAGCGCTAACACCACGCCGCCGGGGTTCATCATGGCACCCGTCGCGGAGTCCGTCGGTGGCGCTGCCACTACCACTCTGACGACCACCACTCCTCCCGGGACCTCGTTCGCTGCCTACTGCACTAGCCCTGCCGTGGGTCTCCCGGCGTGCTCCTTCGGCACGACCGCTCGGATCCTGAGCGGTGCGGACGCGGGGCGATACATCGACATCATTGGCCAGTCGGCGACGACCCTGACGCTCGCCGACCCCGTCAACATCGCCATCGGTGACCTGTTCGTCATCGAGGCCTATGGTAGCATCGGTGGCGCGCCGTTCCCCCAGGGGCCCATCTATGGTGCCGGCGGGACGAACCAGCTCTGCTCAAACGCCATCGGCGACGCGGTGGGCCTCATCCCCGAGCTGGGCAACACCTCGCTTCCGCTTCCGGCTGGACCGACGCAGCTGACGGCGTTCGTGACCGCGTTCACCACGGCGGGCACGAACCCCCTCACCAACCCGGTCTGGTCGCCCTTCGACATGAGGCTCGAGGAGGTGGTGGATTCGGACTCCGATGGCATCCCGGATCGGCACGACAACTGCGTAAACGTAGCGAACGGCCCGCTCCTCACCGCCCCGGGAGCTGCTGGGTGCTACTACGAGGTTGACAATCTCGGGAATCCGGTCGCCACCGGCTCCCCCGCTGCTGTCGGCTTCGTTCAGGTTGATGACGACGTTCCCGGCGGAGACGGCAACGGCAACCCCTGTGACGGCGACTTCAATGGGGACGGGGTGGTCAACCCCAGCGACACCGCCACTTATATCCCCGACCTGGGGGCAGGAAGTAGCACCCCGGGCAGCGGGACGGACATGAACTGCGACGGTGTGGTCAACCCGAGCGACACTACGCTCTACATCCCGCAGCTCGGATCGGGAGCGCCGGGGCCGTCGGGTCTCTGGTGCACGGGGATAACTACTGCGTATCCCTGCACGTTCTAAACGTGAAGCGGAATCACGACGAAAAATAGGTAGGAGAGGCGGGGGTCGGGCGCGAGGCGTCGAGAGACTGAGCACCGCACCGACCCCCACCAACCCCAACAAGGTCAACGAGTCAAGGAACTAGGAGAAACAAAATGAAGCGGATCTTATTTGCAGGTGTTGCGGCGGTGTTCTTCGTCGCGACCGGGGCGAACGCCCTCACCATCAGCGTGGATACGGACAAGGCGACGTACGCCGTGGGCGAGAGTATCGTCGTCACCATCACCTCGAATTGGGGTGGTGAAAACCTTCCGGTGCTTGCCGGTACGGGCCTCGAGATCGGGTGGAATCCCGCCGTCGCGGCCCCGAACAACATGGGGGTATACAACGCCTTCGGTAGCGGCACCCAGACCCTCACTGTGAATCCCGGCTTCCCGTCGGCAGTCGGAGGATCCGCGGTCACTTACTCAGGCGGATACCTCATGCCCGGGGCTCCGGCCAATCCCGGCTGCAGCAACAACGGGTTGTCGTGCCAGTTCCTGGCGCAGTCGATGGGACTCTATAGCGGTGTGGCGGACGCGGGGCAGACGCTGGTGAGTCAGCTGGTCCTCACGGCGAATGCGCCCGGCCCGGTCGGGCTGTTTGAGTTCGTGTACGTCCAGACTTGGGGAATGGTCAAGGCCGTCCCCACCTACGGCACCAACTTCATGAATGCGGAGGTCGTGCCCGAGCCCGGCACGCTGCTGCTCCTCGGTGCCGGTATGGTCGGCCTGATGGCGCTGGGCCGCCGCAAGAGCTGAGGTTTCTCTCCTAAGAGACCGTGGCGACAAATCGAAGCCCCGGCCCCGCGAATGCGGAGCCGGGGCTTCTGCCTTTCTGCGCGCCGCCGGGCCGCTAGAATGCAGCCATCTTCCAGGTTCCATCGGACTGCTTCTTCCAGACGATCAGGTTGGAACCTTTGCCAGCACTGACCCCAGCATCGAAATACTCCCAGGTGCAGACCGTGTATGCCATGTCACCGGAAGCCGAGAGCTCGATCTTGTCGATCGCCGGGTTGTCCCAGGATCTGCCCTGCGAGAAGTAGTTGGTGTACCACTCACGCACGGCGTCCTTGTCTCCGACGCTGGTGAGTGCATCATCCGCCACGAACGGCAGCAGGATGTCCACGTCCTTCTCGGGACCAGCCTCCTGACTCGCGAAGAAGGCCTCACGGAGCGCTTCCGTCTCAGCGGCAATGTCCACGGCAGGCCCCTGGCCCCCTTCTGCGCCCTTCTGGCAGCTGAAGCCAGTACAAAGCACGGCGGCCAAAGACAAGATCACGAATAGATGCTTCATCAAATGCTCCTCTCGCTCGAGACGATCATCCACCAGCTTAGCTTAGCGACGTGAACGCGCGCGGCCGATCTTCTGCGTCCGGCTCACGACGTCTGCAACACTACGCCGGCGATCCCGGCGCGGCAATTCCCCCGTGCGAAGGCGGCGCGCGAGGCCGCGGGCGCTACGCTTTTCGCCGCCATGGCCCCTCGCTGCGGAACCCGAAGACGGATGGCGCGCGGCGCCGCCCTCGTCCGCGCACTCGCGGCGATCGCCCTCGTGGCTGCGATGCTCGGATGCGACGCCACCGACGCCCGCCCCCCGAGCGTGCTCTTGATCACGGTCGACACCCTCCGCGCCGACCGCCTGGGGGCGTACGGCTACCGGCTGCCCACCTCGCCGAGCATCGATCGACTGGCCACGCAGGGCATCCGCTTCGCTGACTGCAGCGTCCAGTGGCCCAAGACCTGGCCGAGCATGGCGTCGATGCTGACCGGCGCCTATCCCAAGACGACCGGCATCAAGCTCCAGCAGCGCCGCCTGCCGGACGCCCACCTGCTCCTCCCCGAGGTGTTCCGCGCGCACGGCTACCGAACCGGGGCCGTGGTCGCGAACGTGAACCTGGGCCAGCGCTTCGGCTTCGGGCAGGGCTTCGACCACTTCGTCGAATCGTGGAAGGAGGCCTGGGAGCGCGAGGCGGGAGCGGCCGCATTCATCAACGCCCCGGGGAAGGTGAAGCGCTACACCGACGCCCGCACCGTCACCGACCAGGGCCTGGCCTTCCTGTCCGAGCTCGACGCGCGCGAGCCCTTCTTCCTGTGGCTCCACTACATGGATCCGCACGGACCCTACCTTCCGCCCGAACCCTACCAGGAGCGCTTCGTGGGGGAGTACCCGGCCGAGCCGGTGCCTTTGACGGCGCTGCCGGAATACCAGCGCCAGACCCCGCCTGGAAGCGACGAGCCCATCGCCGACCTGGCCTTCTACCGCGCCCAGTACGACCGCGAGGTGCGCTACCTGGACGACGAGCTGGGACGGCTGATGGGCGAGATCACCGCTCTGGGCGTGAAGAGCCAGGACCTGCTGCTCGCCCTGACCGCCGACCATGGTGAGAGCCTGAGCGAGCACGGGTACCTGCTGGAGCACGGCCTCTTCCCGTACCAGGCCGCCGCCCAGGTTCCTTTGATCCTGGTCCAGGAGGGACGCCTGCCCGCGGGGCGTGTCGTCGAGGCCCCGGTCGGGCTCGTGGACCTACCGCCGACGCTCCTCGATCTGGCGGGGATCGAGGTGCCCGCGACCTTCGAGGGACGCTCCCTGCGCGGTCTCCTGGTCGGCGCCGGAGAGGCGGGTTCCGGGTCTCCCGACCACGTGTTCATGGAGTCCGGCTACCGGGAAGCGACGCAGCTCTCGGTCCGCGAGGGGAGCTGGAAGCTGATTCAGGTCCGCTCTCCCGAAGACCGCGCCCTCATGAAAGGCGAGAGCTGGGAGCTCTACGACCTGCATCGCGACCCCGCCGAGACGAAGAACATCGCGGCGCAGCACCCCGCCGTGGTCGACCGCCTGGGGGCAGTCCTCGCGAAGTGGTACCAGGGCGGCCCGCGCTGGACCGAGGGCGAGGCCATCGACCCCGCCAGCCTGAGCCCCGCGGAGCGGGAGATGCTCCGCGCGTTGGGCTACGTGGAGTAGGCGAGGACCCATCCGAATCCTCAGCGTCGGCGGCCGGAGACGGTGATCCGTTTTGCCCGCTTCCCAGCGGGAGCTTACAGTTCCTTCATGATCGGACGCGGGAAGGCCGACTCCGGGCGAGTGCCGCGTTGAAGGAGTGGATCGCCGCGGTCGTGGTCATCCTCGCGCTCACCTACGCCGTCTATGGGCAGGTGGGCAGCTACGAGTTCCTGAACTACGACGACGACGTCTACATCACCGCCAACCCGAACGTGCAAGCGGGGCTCACGGCCGAGAGTGTGCGGTGGGCCTTCACCACGTCCCGCTCGGGCAACTGGCATCCCCTGACCTGGCTGGCGCACATGCTGGACTTCGAGCTCTTCGGTCTCGAGCCGGCGGGCCATCACCAGGTCAGCGCCGCGCTCCACGGGATCAACGCCGTCCTCCTGCTGCTGGCGTTGCGGGCGATGGGCTGCGTCTTCTGGCCCTCGGTCTTCGTCGCTGCCGTCTTCGCCGTCCACCCGCTGCGGGTCGAGTCGGTGGCCTGGGTCGCGGAGCGCAAGGACGTCCTGTCGGGCCTGTTCTTCATGATCACGCTGCTCGCCTGGGCCTGGTACGCGCGCCGGCCCGGAGTCCTGCGCTACGCCTGCGTCGCGGTCGCCCTCGCGCTCGGCCTGCTCGCCAAGCCGATGCTGGTGACCGTTCCCTGTCTGCTCCTGCTGCTCGACCGCTGGCCCCTCGCGCGCTGGCGCTCGTCGAACGGCGATGCCGCAGACGGGCCGCCGCGATTCCCCGCGATGCGCGCCCCGCTCCTGGTGCTCGAGAAGCTGCCGCTACTCGCGCTCTCGGCCGTCTCGAGCTGGATGACCTTCCGCCATCAGCGTGTGACCGGCGCCGTCCTCTCCGAGGAGGTGATCTCTCAAGCCGCTTGCGTGTCGAACGCGGCGGTCTCGGTCCTGCGCTATCTGGGCGACACGCTGGCCCCGAACCACCTGGCCTGTTTCTACCCGCACCCCGCGCTGATTCATGCCGGCACCTACACGCCCTGGAGCGCACCCGCCCTCGCCGCGCTGGTGGTGGTCGTCACGCTGACCCTGGGCGCCTTCCTGGTGATCCGGCGTGCACCCGAGCTCAGCATCGGCTGGTGGTGGACCGTCGGCATGCTGGTCCCGGTGATCGGCCTGCTGCCGGTCGGGGAGCAGTCGCACGCGGACCGCTACACCTATCTGCCGCTGATCGGCTTCACGGTGGGCGTCGCCTTCTTCTCCTGGCGCGGGGTGGCAGGCAGCCGAGCGGGGCGCGCGGCGTGGATCACCGTCGCCGCCGCATCCGTCCTGGTGCTGACCGGGCTGGGACGCCGCCAGGCGGCGGTGTGGCACGACAGTATGCGGCTCTTCGAGCACGCGATCGAGGTGACGGAGGGCAACTACGTCGCGCACCACAACATCGGATCCCTGCTGGTGGAGCGCGGCCAGCTGGCGGCGGCCGAGGAACGCTACCAGGAGGCGCTGCGGATCAACCCCCGCTTTGCGGACGCGCAATGCAACCTGGGGAGGATCGCCTTCCGTCGACGGGACACCGCCCGGGCGATCGAGCACTTCGAGCGCTGTCTCGAGCTCCGGCCCGGCCAGGTCGACGGCCACCGGGACGTCGCACGGTTGCTCGCGCAGCGAGGCGAGTATGCGCGCGCCGCCCGTCACCTGAAGCTGGCTTTGGCCTACCTGCCTGGCGACGTCGGACTCTGGCGCGAGCTCGCCGACGCCCTCTCCAGGAGCGGTGACCTCTTCGGCGCGCGCCGCGCCCTCGCGACGCTGGCGCGCCTGCAACCCGAGAGCCCCGACGTCCAGGCGGATCTCGGCGAGGTCGCCTTGCGGCAGGGCGACCTCGACGCGGCCGAGAGCTACCTCGCGCGGGCTCTCGCGCTGTCGCCGCACCACCCCAAGGCGCACGGCAGCCTCGGCGTGCTCTTCCAACGCCGCGGCGACGCATGGCAGGCCATCTTTCATCTCCGCGCCGCCTTGCGCGCGCAGCCGCCGCCGCTCCCGACCGCGAACCTCCTGGCACGGATGCTGGCCACCGCCGAGGACCCGGAGTTGCGCGACGGAGAGGAGGCGCTCCGGTTGGCACGCTTGTGCGTCGCCGGAACGCGGCAGCAGAACGCGCTGTATCTCGACACGCTGGCGGCGGCCCACGCCGAGCTCGGCAGGTTCGAGGACGCGATCCGCCTGCAGGAGCTGGCGATCGAGCGGGTCGACCCGGCCGGCAGGGACGAGTTCGGCGCACGGCTGGGGCTCTACCGATCGGAACGGCCCTATCGCGAACGCATCGGACCCTGACGCCACTCTCCTGCGCTCCCCGCATCAACGCAGGTAACCGAGCGATCTCAGGCGCTCGACGACCTCGGGGTCGGCCTCGTTGGACAGGTCGGGAGAAATGAAGCGGTCCCAGCCCGGATGCTGATCGTGAAGCATCCGGTCCAGGAGTTCCGCCATCCTCGGGCGTTCGGACACGAGGTTGTCGAACTCTCCAGGATCGGCCCGGAGGTCGTACAACTGCCGAGGAGGAGGCTCCGGCGACACCGGCACACGCTTGCCCTCGAACGGAACGCTCGTGATGTACTTGTGTCCCAGCCACCGGAGACCCGCCCGCACCGGACCGTACTCCGTCTGACCGAGCAGAGCGAGCCGCTCCTCGGTCTCGTCGCCGGTCATGAGAGGCACCAGCGAACGGCCGTCGGCAGGGGACTTGATCTCCACGCCCATCCACTCGGCCACGGTCGGCATGACGTCGATGATGCGAACCTGCTGCTCCACCACCCGGGTCGAATAGTCGCCGGCGGGATTGCGCACGATGAGAGGCACCATTACCAGCGAATCCAGCAGAGAGTGCCCATGGTCTCCGGTGTTGTGCGGATAATGATCGCCCAACTCCTCGCCGTGATCGCTCGCCACGATCACTGCAACCCGTTCGGCAAGATCGAGCCCGTCGAGCTTGTCCAGCAGCCGCCCGACGTGGCGGTCGGAGCTTGCGATGTCACCGTCGTAGAGCGCCTTGACATACTCGGTCTCTGCCGGCGTCAGCACGAGCTTCTGTGCCTCCACCTGAGCCACATGACCGATGGTAAACACCGGCCCGATGCGGCCGGAATCGAGGCCTCGCACGAAATCCCGGTTGGTGTACGGTACGTGAGGCTCGTAGGTGTGAACGAACAAGAAGAACCGCTCGTTCCCGTGTTCTGCGAGCCACTGCTCGGCGCGGGCGAAGGTACGCTCGATTCCACCCTTCTTGCTCGGGTCCCGCTGCTGACCGGGTTGGAGGAATTGGACGGCTCCTTCTTCCTCGGTCCACTCGTCGAAGCCGCGGTCGAGCGCGAAGTGCTTCGACATGTATCCGCCCTCGGTGAACGCTGCGGTCACGATGCCCGCGGCTTGCAGTGCCTCCACTGCGGACGAGGTGAGCCCGTTCTCATACACTCTTTCCGAGTACTGTCCGGCCAGCAGCCCGACGGCGCTGGGCAGCGTCCAGGGCGAGGGCGCCACCGCTTGCTGGAAGCGGACACCGTCGCGAGCCAGGGCATCGATCCGCGGTGACGTGGGCCGCTGGTACCCGTAGCAGCCGAGATGGTCCGCTCGGACGGTATCGAGCAGGATCAGCACCACACCCTGCAAAGGAGATGAGTCGCCTCCGCTCTGGCAGCCAGCGGCGAATACCGAGAGCAGCGCCAAGCGCAGGGCGCGGAGCAACCGTCGGTCCGTCCGCAGACGCCAACCAGACGCGACCTTCCCGGCCTTGGGACCCGACATCGACCCCGTCCGGTGAGCTCTACGGGGCCTCCGGATCGATGATCTCCAGCAGCTCCACCTCGAACTTGAGCGCTGCGCCGCCGGGGATTCCGCTCCCTTTTCCTCCGTCGCCGTACGCGATCTCCGAGGGGCACACGAGCGTGGCCTTCCCGCCCACCTTCATCATGGTCAGGCCCTCGGTCCAGCAAGGGATCACCCGGTTCAGCGCGAACTCGGCCGGGGTACCGCGTTGGAGCGAGCTGTCGAAGACAGTGCCGTCCCGCAGGGTTCCGTGGTAGTGCACGCGAACGAAGTCCTTCGCCGTCGGCGATTCGCCGCTCCCCTCGACGATCGGGATGAAGACCAGGCCGGAGTCCGTGACCTGGGCCCCTTCCTCCGCGGCGGCCTCCGCCAGGAAGGCCCGAGCCGCCTTCTTTTCCTCGGCCGCCAGGCTCTGCTGGCGGGCCGCGGTCAGCTCCTGGATCCGGGGCAGATAGACGGCGGGGTCCAGCTCGATGGCCTCGCCGGCGAGGGCATCGCGGAAGCCTCGCAGCACCAGGGCCTTCTCGTCGTCGGTCAGCTGGTAGAATACGAAGGTGCGGCTCATCTGAGCGCCCAAGAAGTACATGAGCTTCTCATCCTCGGTCTGCAGCGGCGCCTTCGCAGCTGTAGCCGAAGCGGCGGAGGCCGGATCGCTGTTGCCCCAACCCGTCAAGGCCGCCGTGCCCACGAGCACCCACGCGCACAGGCAAAGGGTTCCGTTCGTTGCGCGACCGAGTTGACTCATTCCCGCTTCCTCCTTCTGCTGAGTACCGGTCTGGAGAAAGGGACAGTATAGGCCTTGGAGTCGCATCTTGCGGGAAACGGGCCGGAGTCAATGCGCGTGTGCCCGGCCGGAGGGGCCTGGCTGGCAGTGCGCCGTCGCCCGTACCAGAGCCCCCGACTCCGGGCGATTCGAAGGTCCGGCTCGCGGCGATGTCCGTCGGCACCGCTGGCCCCGCCGGGCCCGTCATGACGGTGGCTGTGCCCCTGGGGGACAGGCAGCTCTACCCGCCATTTCTGTCTTACGGAGCACTCGACATCTTCGGGTTGCCTGGCTGCATCCGAAGTCTATCCTCGCAGCGCGCGCGGGTGTCGCGGGAGGAATTGCAGTGCAGTTCGGGCGAGGGATTGCGTGGATCGTGGGAGCCGCGGTGATCGGGGTGGTGGCGCTCATCCACTTCGGGCTCGATGGGACGGAACGAAAAGAGACGCCGCCCGAGGACCGCGGCACGCTTGGCTCCGAGGCAGTGGACCCCTCCTCTCCAGCGGGAGCAGGGACCCACGAGAGTCGGCCAGCGGCCGCTCGAGAGAGTGATCGACGGGCTGTCCGCGGGCGTCCGGATCGGGGATCGGACGACCTGGCCGGGGAGGCGATCCCCTACGAGGAAGGGTCCTCGCGAGGCGCAACCGAGTGGCTCGACACCGAGGGCCGGACCGAGGCGGGCGCCCGCGCGCCTCGCCCGGGAACCGGCTTCTCCGGGACAAGCGCCGGGGAGCGCGACGATGAGGGTGACCAAGGGTGGGGCGGCCTCTCCGACCCGACGGGCGAGGAAGTGTCGGTCGTGAACCAGGTCATGGTTTCCTGCGCCATGTCGCCCGTGCTCTGCAACGTCGTCTCCCCCGACAACGTCGGCATGTGGGGCACGATCTCGGTGGTCTCCGATGGCACCGCGGCCATTCTCATGCCCTTACCCAATGAGCCCGATGTCGTCTACATCCGAACCGGTGACGGGGTCATGATCGTTACCGTGGACAACCTGACCACTCCGGACCAGCTCGACGCGCTGGTACAGGAGTTGGTGCCTCATCGCTGATCTCGGGCTGGGAAGAGGAGCGGAAGAGCCGTCACCTCATGCGGGGTGCCTCGCACCGCGACGCTTGTACCTTTGTCGGGCCGTGCAGTTCCATCGCCGCTTGAGCCAGGGACGCTCCCAGCCTTTCGTCCGCTCGTGCGCGGCGCTCACGGTGCTCGCGGCTCTCGCCTACCGGTACCTGCTCTTCTGGGACCCGAGCAGGCCGGGGCTTCCGGACGTGGGATGGTTCTTCTTCTCCTTGAACGACACCGCTCCTCAGATCGTCTTCGCGATTACAGCCTTCCTGCTCTACCGGCGTCGGGGAAGACTGGCTGCGGCGCCCAGGACGGAGGGTTCGCCACTCCTTGCGCTGCCGCTCCTGGGGACGGGGTTTGCGCTGTTCCTGTGGGCCCACCATGTCGATGCCCCCGACCTCCTGCTGGTCTCGTTCCTTCCATTCTGCCTCGGGAGTGCACTGCTCCTGTTCGGCGCACCGTTCACCAGAGAGATGGCCTTCCCCGTTGTCTTTCTCGCCTTTGCGCTTCCGATGCCGGGCGTGCTCATCAATCAGATCGTGTTCCCGCTGCAGCTCTGGAGTGCCGAGCTGGTCGCTCAGCTGCTGAACATCGCGGGAATTGCGGTAATGCAACAAGGGGACATGCTCCACCTCGCCGACCGAAGCTTCCTGGTCATCGAGACGTGCAGCGGCCTTCGAGCGATCGTGGTGCTGACCATGCTGGCGGCTGGCCTGGTCTGTTACTTACCCGCGCGGCGACTGCATCTGGTCCTTCTCGTCGCATCGGCTTGGCTGATTGCCTACTTCGTGAACGCTGCGCGCGTCTCGACCCTGGTTGTGTACCCGGAGTCGGAGCATTCGGTAACGCATGCCCTCCAGGGCATGGCGGTCTTCCTCTGTGGTGGCGCGGCTCTGGGTGGGGTCGACAAACTCCTTCGGCGCTGGCTGGGGGACCGCGGGGCTCCCGCAAGAGCTTCGGATCCAGCGGCCGCGCCACGGGAGAGTGGGCACGCCGGCAGGGTCGTTCGGGTGATGGCTCTCGCCATCCTGCTGGGATTGATGCTCGGAGCCTCGATCTGGATGCCCCGCTGGAGCCCGCCGGAGTCGCAGGATCTCACCTGGGTCGAGCTTCCCAAGAAGATCGGGGGCTGGAAGGCGATCGAGACTCTGAAGCCCGACCGGCTCTATCTGGGAACGGTGAACTACAGCAAGTATCGCTACCGACGCTATCGGCGCGACGGCGAGACGATCTCCGTCTTCGTGGGCTACCAGAATCGTCTGAATCGCAGCCGAAGCCTGCTCTCGCCCAAGACCGTCTTTCCGGGGCGCGGGTGGGAGGCGGAGGAGCGCTCGCTCGTCGAGCTCGGGCCGGATGGCTTTCGATGCGTGGAGGTGGTCGCCCGTTCGCAGTCGAGTCGCATGCTCAGCTACCACTGGTATCAGGGAGTCGAGGGTCTCGGGACAGAGGTGCTGCGCGCCTGGCTGGCCATCGATCGCTCCTTCCTGCGAAGGTCGACGGGGGCGCTGATGATCCGGCTCGGCACCGAGGTGTCCTCGACCAACGAGGGGAGGTCTCAAGCGGAAGTCAGGCTGCGTGAGGTCGCCGAGCTTGTTCTGGCCGAGTTCTCCGACTTCGGCGGTGGAAACAGCGGTGGCTGAGCCAGGCACTGATTTGGGCAAGGTGCTGGTGGGCGTGGGGTCAGCTCCCTCCCGAGGCGCGCTGGCATCGGGTGCTCGGCCGCGTCAGCGGCTGCGACCGCTTTGGCCCGAATCCCTAGGATGCGGTACACGGAGCCGATGCCCCGACGATCGGACAGAGCCCTCTGGACGCTTCTCTTCGCGCTTGCCGCCTGCTCTCCGCGGGGCATCCCGGGGCCGCCGGGGTTGCTCTTGATCAGTCTCGACACCACGCGGAGCGACCACCTCTCGGCGTACGGTTACCCGCGGGAAACGAGCCCTGAGCTGGACGCGCTCGCGCGGCAGGGTGTCCGCTTCGAGGCCGCCTACGCGGCCAGCGCCTCCACCGGCCCGTCTCACGCGACACTTTTCACCTCGCTCCACCCGCTGCGGCACGGCGTGGTGAAGAACGGAGTTCCGCTGGCCGAGGACCGCGAGACGCTGGCAGAGCAGCTGCGGGCCAATGGCTTCCAGACCGCCGCTGTGGTGAGCTCCTTCGTCCTGGACGCGAAGTTCGGCTTCGCCCAGGGCTTCGACGTCTACGACGATGACTTCGTCGCCGAGGAGGCCACTGTGAGCCTCTCCGAATGGGAGGGGCACGAGGTCCCCGGGGGCTTCGATCGGCGCGGGGACCACACCACCCGGCGCGCGCTCCACTGGCTGCGCGAGGGGCGCGACCCCGCTCGTCCATTCTTCCTCTTCGCCCACTACTTCGATCCGCACCTCTCCTACGCCCCTCCCGAGCCCTTCGCCACTCGTTTCGAGGCCGAGCTTCCGGCCAGCGCCAGACGCCTGGACCGCCTCGTCGCTCGCTACGACGGAGAGATCGCCTTCGCCGACCAGGCGGTGGGCGAGCTGCTCCAGGGACTCGAGGCGCTCGGGCTGGCCGACACCACACTGGTGATCGTGAGCGGCGACCATGGCGAGGGTTTGATGCAGCACGGCATGCTCGGCCACGGCGTGCACCTCTACGAGGAGGCGGTTCGCGTACCGTTGCTGCTCCGCTGGCCCGGTCGGCTGCCGCGACGCCACACCGTCGACGAGCCGGTGGCGACCGTCGACATCGCCCCCACCGCGCTCGAGCTGCTGGGCCTCGGTCCCCAGAGCGGCCTCGAGGGCGAGAGCCTGGCGCCGGCTGCCCGCGGAGAGGCGCGGCTCGACGCAGAGCGGCCCATCTACCTGTTCCGGCGCCCCTACCAGAGCGCCTGGGTGGCAGACCTCGGCCGGCTCTACGTGAACGGCACGCTGCTCGGGATCCGCCAGGGCCGCTGGAAGTACATCGAGGGCGACGCCATGGGCACCCGGGAGCTCTTCGACCTGGAGGCGGAGCGCCCGGAGCGGCGCAACCTCGTCCACGCCCACCCGGAGAAGGCGCGAGAGCTCGCCGGTCGGCTCGAGGAGTGGCGGCGTCTACAGGGCGCGGCCCCGGGAGCCACAGAGGTGTCTCCCGAGGACCGCGAGGCGCTGCGGGCCCTCGGCTACCTGGAGTAGGCGTACCGCGCTCCGGCCCTCTGGGAAGCGGCCGGCGCTCGTCGCCCCGTCAGCGGGCCTCTAGCTTCCGGCTACGCGCGGCCTCCGCGCGGGCCTGGATCAGAAAATCGCGGGCCATCGTTTCGAAGTCTCCTCCCGCGGCCAGTGTCTCTTCGAGGATCTCGACGGCACGCTCGGGCTCGCCGGCGATCAGATGCGCCACCGCGAGCCTGATCCGATTGACCTCGGTGAGCCGGGAGGCACGACCCATCTCCTCGATCTGCCGGCGGGCGAGCTTGCGCGTCAGCTCCTGGAAGTCGGGGTGGGCGCGGAGGCCTACGAAGGCGGGCTCCTCGAAGAGCTGCGCGACACCGTGCTGCCCGCCGGCGGTGGCCCGGCGCAGGTGCGCGACAGCGGTCGCGGCGTCTCCTCGCGCGGCGGCCTCGCGCGCCTTCACGTAGTGCGCGGAGGCTCCGTCGGGGTAGTGCCGAATGGCGTCGGCCAGGAGCAGCCGCTCCGACGTCCAGAGCGCCGCTCGCCCGTAGCTCTGCCAGGCGAAGGCGATAGCCAGGCACAGCACCGCGACCTCGCCCGCCCGGGAAAGCCATCCGGCGCGCGGGCTCCGCGCCAGGGGCGCGAGCAGGTCGCGCGCCGCCAGGAAGGTCCCGCCCAGGAGTCCGGGCAGCATGAAGTACAGATACCGATCCGCGATGGGATAGACGAATGGGGCGATTTGGGAGACCGGAAGGAACGAGATCGCCGCCCACGCCCACCAGGCCGCCTCCTCACGGCGCCCGATCAGCGCCCAGAGGGAGCGCGCGCCGAGCGGGGCCAGCATCGCGAGCGCTCCGATCACCCACGGATCGAGCGGCGAGGTGACGGGGCCAGGCTGATGAAATGCCGAGACCCCGTAGGAGGTCGCGGCCATCACCAGGTAGCGCGCCGCGATCGCCAGGGTGGTCCAGACCCGGACGAGGACGTCCTCGGAGAGTGGAGAGTTGCCGATCTGCGCCTGCCCGAGGGCCCAGAACTCGACCGCAGCGAACCCCGCCAGGGCTGCGCCCCACACCACCAGGTCGGCCCAGCGAGTCCCGCGCTCCTCCGCGCCGCCCGCCCGGCCCCGGGCCCACTCCAGCAGGAGTGCCACTGGGAGCGCCACGGCCGCAAGCGCCTTCGCGAGCAACGACAGGACGAAGGCGATCGCGCCCGCCACCGGCCGCCGTCTGCGCACCCGCAAGGCCACCAGAAGAAGGGCCATGGCCAGTGGGGTCTTGAGCTGGGAGATCCACGCGACGGCTTCGACGTTGGCCGGGTGGACCAGGAAAAGGGCGCCCGCGAGCAGCGCCCAGCGAGGTGGAACGTTCGATTCCCGGAGCAGGCCGATCAGGAGCACCCCCACCAAGGCGTGGAGGGCGACGTTCACCAAGTGGTAGGCCGACATGTTGTCGCCGAAGAGCGCCCACTCGGCCATGTGCCCGAGCAGGTGGAGGGGAGCGTAGTTGGCGACCCGCAGCGCGAGATCGCCGGTCGGATCGAAGATCTCGAGCAGGTTCTCCACCGTCACCGCCTGCACCTGGGGATTCTGGGTCAGATAGATGCTGTCGTCGGAGAGGAAGGGGCCACGCAGCGAGGGCAGGTAGATCAGCAGGGCGATGCCGAACGCAGCCGCGTACAGGGCGATACTGGAAGAAAAGAGCCCAGGGGGCACCTCGCCCGCAGATTCGGATCCAAGGCTAGAACGCTGCGGCAACTCGGCTCTCTCCGCGCCCTCTCGTCTCAGGCGGAAGCGGGCGCCGATCCCAATATAGAATAGGCGCCTCTCTCGAGAAGAAAGTCCTCAGGGCTCCTCGTCCACGATGTAGCCGAGTGCCTCCAGCGTGGCCCGTTCCAGCTCGCCGAGGTCTTGTCGAACCTCAGGGGGGCCCCTGGAGAACTCGGCCTCCCTCTCCAGGAGCTCTCTCCGCAGTCGCGAGAGGAGCTCGGTGTCGCCTGCCGGCGAGCCGTCGAGCCGCCGGAACCGCCCGCGCTCACCCCGCTTCGGCATGCGGATCACCACGTACTGGTGGCCGTCTCGGAGGATCGCCCGACGCTCCGTGAGCCCCTCCCGCAGGTTCGACTGAAAGAGCGCACTCTCCAGCCCCGCGGCGCCGGACGCGAGCAGGTCTCGGCCCGGGGCCTCGGCCGAAGGCGGCTCGGCAAGAGGTGCCCCCACCACGGCGAGCAACGTGGGGCAGAGGTCGAGCAGCGAGGCGAGGTCGTCCCGCACGGCGGCGCGCCGACCCGGTACGCGCAGCAGCAGGGGCACGGCGGTCTCGGCAGGGGCCACGAGCTCCCCGTGAGCGAACCAGTGCCCCTCCTCGCCGAGCCCCTCGCCGTGATCCGCCGTCACGGCGATCGCCGTCTCCTCCCACAGGCCCCGCGCGCGCACCGCCTCGAAGAAGGCGCCCAGCTGGTCGTCGAGGAAGCGGATCTCCGCGTGGTAGGCGGCGCGGTAGGCCGCGGAGTCACGCTCGCTCCCAAGCTGCTGGTAGTCCGGAATCCCGCCGAAGCCGATGCGGCGGGGAGGAAATACGCGAAGCCGCCGATCGCGCACACCGGCCGGCGGTGGACCCGGCGGGGCGCGGTACTCGGAGGGAGCTGTGTAGGGACCGTGAGGGTCCTGGTAGTGCACCCAGAGAAAGACGCGTCCGCCGGACTCGAGGAGCTCGTCCAGCAGCGCGAGCGCGTCGGCCGTGGTCTGGGCACCCCGCCGCTCGGGCTTCAGGCGGCGCGTTTCGCGCTGGCCCATCTGATCGTCGTAACGTTCGAAGCCCTGGTCGAGGCCGCTCTGCCTTCGCGCAGCGAAGTTGCTCACCACGGCGCCGGTTCGGAATCCGATGGCTTGCAGACGTTCGGCGAGGGTGAGGACCGTGGAGGACAGCACCGCCGCATTGCTCTGAATACCGATCGCATCCGGGTAGCGGCCGGTGAGCAGCGCGGCGAGCGAGGCGAGCGTGAAGGGCGCCGGCGCGAAGGCGCGGCGAAAGACGATGCTCTGCTGGGCCAGGGCGTCGAGATGGGGCGTGAGCTCGAGCGGATTGCCGTAGACGCCGAGCCGATCCGCGCGGAGGGTATCCACGGTGACGAGCACCAGGTGCCGCGGCGGAGGCCCCTGCGGCTCGGGCGCCCCGCAGGCGAGAGAGACGGCGAGAAGCGCGAGCACCGCGATCCGCATTCCTCTCGCCGCCATCGAGCCATGTTACTCTGTCCGCTCCAACCCGACCGCAAGCGCTGGAACCTACCCGCCCGGACGGACATGGTGACGACCTGCGAGCACCTTCCACTGCTCTTCCATACCGGAGGCTGAGCCATGTCCGGCCGAAACCGGTGGATCTTCGCGGCCTGGCTGGCGATGGCGACACTGCATCTCGGCGTAGCGGCTCGGTGCCTGGACGTTCCCGGCCTCTTCTACGACGAGGCGATCCAGGCCGCGCCGAGCCTCGACTTCCTGCGCGGTCAGGTGCGCGCGCTGCATCCTCCCGGCCTGACCGCGATCCCTCTCCTGGGTCGGCCCTTCCCCTGGATGACCCAGCCCTACATGGGAGCACTCAAGAGCCAGCTGCTGATTCCGAGCTTCGCCCTCTTCGAGGCCAGCCCGGCGGTGCTGCGCATCACCACGACGCTCTGGGCGCTTGCAGGCGTGCTGTTGGTGATGCTGTGGGCAGACCGCGTGCTGGGACGGTCGGTGGCCCTCGCAAGCGGCGCGCTCCTGCTCGTAGATCCAACCCTGCTCTTCGTCACTCGCCACGATTGGGGCTCGGCGGCCCTCGCACTGCTCTGCCGGGGCGCGGGCCTCTACTTCGCCACCCTGGGATGGAAGACACGACGCCCCCTGCATCTGGCGCTTGCGGGGCTCGCCTTGGGGCTCGGTCTCTACAACAAGGTCGACTTCGCCGCGTTTCTCGGCGCGGCTGCCCTCTCCCTGGTGTGGGTCCGGCCGGAGGTCCTGGGCTTGGCGCGGCGCCGGCGGGAGCTCGGCTGGGGAGTCCTGGCCTTCGTCGCCGGCGCGGCGCCCATCATCCTCTCGATTCCACAGCTGATCCGAGCGACCTCGCAGGTGGCGACGCGCGGTCCCTTCGCCGAGCGGCTGAAGGTGGCGTGGAGCACCCTCGACGGAACCTATTTCTACCGGCTCTGGACCACAGGCGGCCGCTACGAACGCCTCTTCGATGTCCCGGACGTCCCGATGGACCTGCTCGGTTTCGCCGTCCTGGGAAGTCTGGTGCTGCTCGCGGCCATCGCCTGGCGAGCTCCCCGTTGCCTTCCCTCGCGCCGGACGCTGGCCTTCGTGGCCGCCGCAGGCGCGCTCACCCAGCTCGCCCTCCTCGCCATGCCCGGCGCCCAGCGCGTCCACCACATGATGAACATCTGCCCCTTCCCGCATCTCCTGGTGGCGTCGGCCCTGGTCGCGCTCTCGAGGCTCCGACCCCGCGGCTTCCCCAGACACGCCGTGCTCGCGGGCGCGACCGTGCTCTTCGCAGCCCTCCTCGCTTCCAGCGTCTGGCTGACGGCGAGGACTTTCGACCTGCTCGAGGCGAGCGGCGGCCGGGGGTACTGGTCCAACGCCCTCCAGCGCTTCGCCGAGGAGGTGGAGCAGCAGCCCGAAGCGACCGTCGTGAGCCTCGATTGGGGCTTCCACCCTCCGCTGATGGTGCTCACCGAGAACCCGCGGCTGATCGAGCCCTTCTGGCACTTCCGCCCCGGGGGCCGCCCGGACCACAGCTGGCTCCACCGAGGAGACGCCCGGCACCTCTACCTGGTTCACGAGCCGCCTTACGACCGCTTCGGACATGGACTCGACTTTCTGGCACAGGTCGCCGGGCTACCGCCCGGCGTCGCCGAGACGCGCGCCTACCGCGATCGCGAAGGCGCCGTCGCGTTTCTCGCCATTCGCCTCAACCGGCCGCACCGACTCTGGTTTCGAGACCGCCTTCGGCTCAGCGTGCCCTGAATCGAGCTAGTCGCCCGATTTTCCGCCGGCTACTCTGCGGGACTCCGCGCCGATCTGACCCCGTCGGCGCGGGGCGATCGGTGAGAGGGCGGAGAGAGACCGGTGTGATGGCGAGCTCCTCGACTCCCGCGCAGCACTGCGGCATCTGCGGGGGGACGGACACGACGGAACTCTTCTGCAAGGAGGGGATTCCGTACTTCTCCTGCCGATCTTGTGGTTTTCGATTCGCTCGGCCCGCCCGCAATCCGAACCTGGCCAACCGGCTCGAGGACTACGAGCCGGCTTATCTGCAGTACCTGCAACCCGACCGGGCGGACCGCGCCAACTTCGACGCCCTGTACGACTGGGTCACCCGCTTCGCTCCCCTCCCGCACGTCGCCCTGCTCGACGCTGGCTGCGGGAGCGGAAAGCTGGTGCGGTACCTTCGCGCACGCGGCGTCGACGCGCGAGGGGTCGAGCCCTCCGCTGCGCTCTACGACCGGTTCCTCTCGGGGAACGATTTCTTCGTGCACGGGACCCTCGATTCGCTGAGAGAGAGCTCGACGGAAGGCTTCGACGTCATCACCGCGCTCGACGTCGTCGAGCACGTCGAGGATCCTTCCGCCCTGCTCGCGGATGCCGCAGCGCTGCTCTCGCCAGGCGGCATTCTGCTGGTCTCGACACCCGACGTGGCGAGCTGGCCAGCCCGACTGCTGGGTCGGCGCTGGCATTACTACAACCCGTATCACCTGTCCTACTTCGACGAGCGGTCCTTGATGCGATGCGCCGCTCCCCTCGGCCTCGATCTGGTCGAGCGCACTCGTCGAGGGCGTCGTCGCTCGGTGGGATACCTGCTCCGCTACCTCTGGAACTTCGTGCTGCGGCGGAACTCACCGTCGTTCCTGGAGCACCTCGATGCGCTCTGGGTGCCGATCAACCTCTTCGACGTCATCTACCTCTGCCTTCGCAAGACTCGCAATCCTGCTCGATCGCCCCGGTCTCAGGCTCCCCGAACCCGTGCGGATCCCTCCGAGAATCCGCGAAATCCAGTGCCGACTCGAGAGGCCAAGCCCGCGAAAAACCTCGAAACCCTCATGGCGAGCCGCCGTTCGTCGCCGCCAGCCTTCCCAGCAGCTTCTCGGCCTTGAGCTGGCCGAGCCTGCAGCGATTCCCCTTATCCCGGCACTTCTGCCAAAGTGCGCGGAGGGCGTCGCGCCGGAAGGGAACGGCGTGGTAATAGTGCTCGGCGAAGCGCCGCGTGGCCTGCGCCGCGCCTTCCGCCGCGTAGGTGGGGAAGGCGGAGCCGTCGCCCTGGAAGGCGGCCAAGAGCTCGAGCCGCTCCGGAGACAGCACTTCTGCGAAGCCGGGTGCCTCGCGCAACCGGGCCAGCCACGCCTCGAGTTCGGGCGCGCCGGGCGCATCGAAGCGCCAGTTGGCCAGGAAGCTCGCACACTCCAGCGGCCGCCGGGAGCACAGCTGGCCAGCAACCGCATCGCGCTCCTTGCCGGATAGCGCTCCGCCCCTGCGCGCAGCGTAGGCGCGCAGCAACGAGTGGTCCGCGCCCACTCTCGCGGCCTGCGACCGTGCGGTCACCGGCAGGAGGGCCCGCTGACCCCGGAAGAAGGCGCGCGCCGCGCGGTGGCTGAGGACAGGGTGAAGCAGCGTGTGGACGTCGCCCTCGAAGTTCGCTGCGTCCACCACACCCAGAGGCAGGAGCTCGTGGGCCAGAAGAGCGGGGAGCGTTTCGATTCCCGCGCGGCGCAGGCCGGCGGCGAAGTCTTTGCGCTGCACGCGGCGCTCGATGCGATCGAGGTCGTCAGCGGGATCCGCGGCCCGGCGTCCCAGGAGGATGAGGTCCGGCCCCACCGTGTACCAGACCGACACGAACTCGAAGACCGAAGCGTACGTGCGCAGCACGAGTTCGATGGTTTCGGTGTCGGTCTCGTAGGTGTGGAACCACTGGGCGTAGACGCCGCCCGGCGCCAGCCGCGAGCGGGCGGCGTCGAGGAACTCGCGGCTGTAGAGCATCTCCACCCCCGTGACCCAGGGGTTGCTCGGCTCCGAGACGATCACATCGAAGGGCCCGGTGCTGCGCAGCAGGGCGCGGTAGGCGTCGCTGCGGACGATGCGCACCTTCGGACTCCGCGACGCTTGGCGGTTGCCGTGGTCGAAGAAGCGAGCGGCCTTGATCACGCCGCGCGAGATCTCTGCCACCGTGACGGTCTCGATGGAGTCGAGCTCGGCGAGTTCGCCGGCGGTGACCCCGGTGCCGTATCCAACCACGAAGGCGCTGCGACACTGTTCGGTGAACAAGCAGGGCAGCAGACCCGCCAGCGCCATGGTCGGATAGTCGGGACCCAAGGAACCGTCGGACTTCCCATTGGTGATGATCGCGCGCGTGGCCTTGCCTCGCGGATCCGGCCACTCCTCGACGGCCACGCTGGTGGTCGGGTCGTCGTCGTAGAAGAGGACCCGATACTTCGCTTGGAGCGCAAAGAAAGGGTCCGCTCCGAGGTAGGTTGCCCGCGTTGCCTGGCGCAGGCGGAAGCTGCCCGAGGCGAGCCGCAGCGGCTGCCAGGCGGGCAGGAGCGCCAGGCCGAGGAATAGCGGGACGACGGCAGCGAGCGCCAGGCGCGGTGCCGCATGGACGCGGCTCGTGAGTGCCAAGCCAGCTAGCGCGATGGCGCCCACGCCGAGCCTGTACACGTGGTGGAGGTCCAGCCAGAAGAGGAGGAAGTACCCACCGAGCAGGGCTCCGAGCAGGTTGCCGAGGGTGTTCCAGCTGTAGATGCGCCCGGCCACCCGGCCGAGTTCCCCCACCTCGCGGCGCAGGTGGTCGAAGAGCAGGGGCAGGACGGCGCCGCCCAGGCCCACCGGGAGAAAGAGCACCCCGAGGACTCCCAAGAAACCGCCCAAGTAGTATGGGTAGAAGGAGGCGTCGGCGTCGCGGAAGAAGCTTCGCAGGACGTGGGCGTAGTAGGGGGCGTCCGGCAGCGCGTAGTAGAGACCGAAGAGCAGCGCGGCCAGAAGCCAGACGCAGGTCGGCAGGGCCGCGCGCGGCACATCGTCGAAGGCCGAGACGGCCAGGCTGCCCAGCGCGATGCAGAGCACGAAGACCGCCACGACCATCGCGAAGGTGAAGTGGGAGGCGCCGAACGCCAGGCCGCCGATCCGAATCAGCACGGTCTGAATGGACATCAGACCGAAGCCGACCAGCAACGCCACCGCCGCGTAGAGCGCGAAGCCCGGAGGCGGCTCGCCCGGCGGCTTCGGCTGCGCGACCTGAACGGCGCGCGGCCGCAGTCCCATCAGCGCGAAGATCGCGCCGGCTCCCAGGTTGAGTGCGCCCATCCAGCGCAGCGTCCCGGGAATCCCGAGTAGCGGCACGAGCCAGAAGCCGGCGGCCAAGGCTCCCCCGAACGCCCCCGTCGTGTTGAAGCCGTACACGAACGCGTGGAAGCGCGTGGCGTCGTGCAGTCCGCGCGCCAGCGCCTGGGTCAGGATGGGGATGGTGCCCCCCATCATGATCGTCGGGGGACCGATGAGGAGCGCCGTCAGGATCACGTCCAGCGCGAAGGCCAGGGCGTCCGATCCGGGGTCCAGGACGTGGGAGAGAGTGGTGACGCCGTCGAAGAGCGCGGGGAAGAGCAGGGCCCAGAGACCGATGCAGACCTCGACGACGCCATAGAGGAGGAGCAGGCGCGGCCGTCGCCCTGTGCGCTCGGCCGCCTGCACCGCCCGGCGCACCACGGAGCCGAAGAGTGAGTAGCCCACCGACAGCCCGCCCAGGAAGATGCCGAGCACCGCGGCGGTCGCCTCGCTGTGGGAGCCGAGCAGAATCGCCAGCGCCTTCTGCCACGCGACCTCGTAGACCAGGCCGCTGAAGCCCGTAAGGACCGTGAGTAGCAGGGCCGTGCCTCGGATCATGCCGCGGCTCTCCGTGGGGCCAGGGAGGATCGCCTAGCTTTGCACAACGCCCGTGGGCACGCTCCCGCCTCGTCTCGGCCGGCTGCGATCTGCAGGCTCCGGCTTCGAGTGCATTTGATCTCGGATTCGGACGAAGAGCGCAAAGCGGGGCTGGCGCGCGACGCGCTCGAACCCATGCCGGCGCAGAAGCCGAAGCAGTGCGGGCCGCGCAGCGACTCGTGCGCTCACCACCACGTTCGTGAGCTCCTCTCGAGCGAGCAGCTTCTCGAGATCCTGCACCGCTCCGGGGCTGGCTCGTCCGGAGACGAGGCCGACGGCGCGCATCCGGGACTCGGCCAGCTCCGGCTCGCCGTTCGCGATGGCGGAGTGCCTCAGCATGAAGCCCCGCACGGCGACCTGGGGCAGCTGGTCGGTAAACAAGGGGATCACCTCGCTGTATCGAACGGGCGCAAGCGTTGCACCGGGCTCGGCGCGCGCGAGGATGACGCGCACGTCCTCCTGCAGGTCGGCGTCGATCTTGTAGCCGGTGACCGCGAGGGGAATCCGGCTGAACACCGCTCTGCTCGAGAGCGGCTCGACCAGGTTGCCGAGGACAGTGACCCCCAGGAGCAGGACGATGGCAAGGACGTGGTGGGCCGGCCTTCGTGCCCCGAGCCACGCGACCAGCCCCGCGATGGCGATGCCGACGGCCAGGAGGAAGGGGGGGAGGTAGAAGAGGCGCCAGAAACCGTTGTAGGAGGTCAGGTGGCTGGTGAGGAGCGGAAAGAGCAAGGGGTTCAGCAGCGCGAAGGCGGCCAGCGTCCATCCGGCCAGGAAGGCACGCTCCTCCCCGTCCCGCAAGGCAATCCAGGCCACGGCCAGCGCCAGCAGATAGATCCAGAGGAAGGGCCCCGGAGGGTCCCCGAAGACCAGCGCCAGCTGTCCCGAGAAGAAGCCTGGGAAGCCGTACCCGAAGCCGAGGTGGGCCATATGGGATCGGTCGACGACCGCGAGCACGTACATCCCGATCCCGTAGAGCCAGGCCAGCGAGGCGAAGTACCCCGCGAGAAGCTTCAAGGTGGCGAGAGAGGCACCCCGGGCGAAGAGGCATCCGCTGGCCAGAAAGGCGGCCAGCACCGGCAGCAGGAAGAGCGAGGAGTCGGAGAGCCCCGCGCAAGCGATCGTCACCAGGAAGAGCTTCACGGCGTTCTGCGCGCCGGGACGCACGAACCAGTCCCTCGAGAAGGCAACGAAGATCGGGACGAAGACGGCCATCAACAGCCCCTTGCCCAGGCGGACTGCAGGGAAGCCGAAGGCGCCGAAGCTGCGAGAGGTGACGCCGTCCAGACACAGACAGGCAACAATGGCGGCCGTGCCGGTCACCGCGGCGAGGGGGCTTCGGAGGAATCGCGAGAGGGCCAGGTACCAGGCGAGCGGCAGCAGGAACCCTCCCAGCGTAGGCGCCACGTAGTGCAGAATGTCGAGACCGGAGAGCCCTGTGACGAACCCGAGGTAGCCCCAGAGCAGGCTGAGGTGCTGGAGCAGCAGCAGGGGGTAGCGGAGCGGCCAGTCCAGCAGGGCGTGATGATGGTGCTCGAGGTCGAGGACCGCCTCCGGGTGGGCCAGGTAGTGAATCGTTCGGCCCGCGAAGTAATAGCCGTCATCCGGGTTCGGGCGGTGCTCGAGGAAGGACAGCGCGGCGCCCAGCAGGCAGAGCCCGAGGAGCATCCACCGGGCATTCGCCGACTCTCGGGCCGGCTCGTCGCGACGGCGGCCTGCAGCCAGCGGATACCGCACCAGCAGGAGGAGACCGAGCGGGAGCACAGCTGTGTAGGCGAGGCAGAGGGTCCGGAACGAGAGCCCAGCAAAGGTGAAGAGCGTCGCCAAAGCGCTCCAGAGGGCGAGCGCCATGGTCACCAGGACGGCCAGCTGCTCTTCGAAGGGGGGTCCGGTCCGGGTCCTCATCGTCGCGACCGAGCGTATCAGACGCGGGAAGACGGAAGCAGGGCTGGCGGCCGAAGCCCTGTCTGAACGACAATGCCAAAGAACAATACCGGGTCACGAGAGAGGGCATGGATCGAGAATCCCCGGTCAAGCTGGATCTGGTCGTCCCCTTCTACAACGAGGAGAACGTCCTACCGCTCTTCCTCCGACGCCTGGACGAAGTCTTCACGGAGGAGACGCTCCGCTCCCACGGCATCGGGCGGATCCGCTTCCGCCTCGTCGACGACGGAAGCCGCGACCGCTCGGCCCAGATCGTCGGCGCGCGCAGCGCCTCCGACGAACGTTTCGTGCTCTACCGGCTCTCGCGGAACTTCGGTCACCCCAATGCGCTCACGGCGGGGCTCGATCACGCCGACGGGGACGTCGTGGCGATCCTGGATGCGGACCTTCAGGACCCGCCCGAGCTCGTCTTCGAGATGTTGAAGCGGTGGCGAGAGGGATTCGACGTCGTCTACGCCCAGCGGCGCAACCGCAAGGAGAACGCCCTCAAGCGCGCCAGCTACTGGGCCTTCTATCGCCTGGTGTCGTTCCTCTCGGAGCTCGATGTCCCCCGCGACAGCGGTGACTTCTGCCTGATCGACCGGCGGGTCGTGGATGCCATGCACGCGCTGCCCGAACGGCTCCGTTTCCCGCGGATCCTGCGCGCCTGGGTGGGCTTTCGCCAGACCGGCCTCGCCTACGACCGGCCCGAGCGCCAGGCGGGCCGAAGCAAGTACAGCTTCGCCCGGCTCTACCGGCTCGCCACCGACGGCATCGCCTCGTCGGGCATCCGCCTGCTGCGCGTCGCGCAGCTCTTCAGCTTCACCTTTGCCGCTCTGACGATCGTCCTGCTGGTCGCGCTGGTCGCCATGCTGCGCAGCTACGCCGAGGACCGCATGCTGGTCCTCTTCCTGGTGGGCTACATACTCGTCGCAGCGGGGAACTTCGTGGTGACGGCCTGCCTCTACATACTCGGCGCATACGTCGGCCGCACCTACCTGGAAGCGAAGGGCCGCCCGCCGTACCTGATCCTGGAGATCGTCGGCGACGACCCACCACGGCAAGCAACACGGTGAACCGCGAGTTGGATAGCAGCGAGTGTGCCGTCCAGGTCGTCTCCGAGCTGCACCCGCCTACGTTCGAGGACGCCGCCGAGTGGTACGACTACGCCGCCGCCGACCACTTCTGGTTCCAGTGGCGGCTCGCGGCCATTCTACGGCTGGTGAACAACCGCGGCATCGCAACGGACCTGCCGCTGCAGGTGCTGGATGTGGGATGCGGCACGGGCGTGCTGCGCTCCCAGCTGGAAGGCGCTACGCGCTGGACCGTGGACGGCGCCGACCTCAACCTGGACGCCCTGCGCGCCGCCCCGCCGGGTCGCGGCACTCTCTACTACTACGACGTCCTGGAGGAGCGCGAGCCCTTCGTGGAGTCCTACGACCTGGTCACGCTCTGCGACGTCCTGGAGCACGTGACCGACACCGGCCCGTTCCTGGCGGCGACCGCGCGGCATCTGAAGCCCGGGGGCGTCCTGCTCGTCAACGTCCCCGCCCTCCCGGCACTTCATAGCGCCTACGACGACGCCGCGGGCCATCAGCGCCGCTATACGCGGAGAATGCTGTCGGACCAATGCGAAGGTCTTCCCCTGGAACCGCTCGAGACGCGTTTCTGGGGGATCACGATGGTTCCGCTGCTCCTGCTTCGGAAGCTCTTGGTCCGGGCGGGCCGGCGCGACCGCTCGGTTCTGCGAGAAGGGTTCGTACCACCGGGCGACCTGGCCCACGCCATCCTTCGGGGCGCGATGCGGGTAGAGACCGCGCTCCTGCACCGACCCCTCCTCGGCAGCTCGATCCTGCTCGCCGCGCGCCGGACCGCCGCGCCGTCGCCTTAGCCTGGATTTCTCACAGGCTCCCGTTCGGTATGTTGGGCCCCCATGGCCACCGCCGAGAGCGATCGCTCAAGAAAGAGGCTCGATCTCCTGCTGACACTCGTGCTCGCGGCGGCGGCGATGGCGATCTGGGCGCCCCTGCTGCGTGTGGGCCTCAACCTCGGGGACGAGGGCTGGCTGGTCACGGCCGTCGAACGCATCAGCGCCGGCGAGGCGCTCTACCGGGACATCTACCGGAGCTACGGCCCGGGTGTCTACGCCCCCTTCGTCCCGATCTTCCGGTGGACGGAGCCGAATCTGGTGACGGTGCGCGCGGTATGGCTGGTGGGGCTATTGGTGCTCTGCGTCGGGAGCTACTGGCTGGCTCGCCCCTTCGCGCCGCGCTGGGCGGCCTTTGGAGCGGGCGCGCTCCCGATGCTTCTCCGGTCGCCGGTCCACAAGACCTTCGTTCCGCTCGCCTACCTGGCGACCCTCTGGCTGGCTTCGCGGCTGGTGGATCGCGAGCACGGGCCGCGGCGCCTGCTGGCTCTCGGCGCCGGGTTCGGCCTCGTGGGACTCGTCCGTCAGGAGGCGGGCGCCTACGGGATGCTGATCGGCCTGGCGACGCTGGCGGTTATCCCGGCTTCGCGGTCGCAACCCGGGAGTGGAGCCGTGACGGGCGTGCGGTCCCTGCTCCGCGGGGGGCTTCTCCTCGCTGCGGGTGCCGCCGCGGTGTGGCTCCCGTTTCTGATCGTGTGGGCGGGGCAGGGCGTGCTCGGCGACGTCCTGCAGCAGCTGGTGCTCCAGGGGGCGCAAGGGAACGCCGCCATGTCGCTGCCCTTCCCCCCTCTCGAGCGACTCGTAACGGGCCCGGACCGGCTGACGACGCTGCTCTTCTACCTCCCCGCCGCTTCCGTCGCGGCAGGGGCCATCATGCTCCTGCAGGCAGCGCGGCGGCGCGATCTCTCCACCGAGACGATCGTGGTGGCGCAGTGGACGGCGGTCGCTCTCCTCTCCCACTCGATCTTCCTCTCCCGAACCGACGTCCCCCACCTGACCCAGGCGCTGGTCGCCCCGGCCTTGCTGTGGGCCCGTGCGGCGGGCCGCCTCGGGCGCTCCTTCCGCCCCGGTCTCGGAGGTACGGACTCGGGTTGGGTTCGCCTGGCGCTCGCGGTCCTGGTAGCGGCACCGATTGCCGTCCTTCCACTCGGCGTGAAAGACATCGCCCAGGATTACGCCGAGCGGCGTCAGGGCGTCGAACTCGAGATCGCGCGGGCGCCCGTCATCGTGCCGGAGTGGCAGGCGCAGGAGACACGCGGCATCGTGGAAGCCATCCAGAGGGAGATCGCAGCCGGGGATCCGATCTTCGTCGCGCCCTACGCGCCCGGCCTCTACTTCCTGGCAGAACGGCCGAACCCTTCTCGCCACGATGCGATCGTGCCGGGATTCGCGACGGCCGAGATCCAGCAGGAAGTCATCCAGGCCCTGGAGCGCGAGCAGGTGCGCCTCGTCGTAATCCGCATGAGCTGGGTCGGCGGCAGGGCGCACTGGTGGATCCCCAGCTTCGCTCCTCTCCTGTGGCGGCATCTCACGATCACTTACGTACAGGAACGGACCATCGGAAGATTCGTCTTGCTGCGGCGGAAAGACCCGGCCCTCGTTCCCTGAATCCAGCGAGCGCAGCTGCTCGATCTCCACCGGCGTGAGCTCACGCGCGAGGACAGCGCTGATCGGGACGGCTCTCATGGGCCCGCTCCTTGGGACGATCCCGACCGGCAAGGCTAGCCTGCCCACGTTCGTAAAGGCGCGGACGGTTTAGGCATCTGCCTCACGGACTCACCAGACGATCTGAGCGGGCGCGCGGCCGCAGGTTCGATGGGCGACGCGGATGAGCATCATAGGGGGTGGCGTCTGCCGGCCAAGCCGTGATTCGGGAGGGAGCCGGGGGGGGCCTCCCGAGAGCGCCTGGGAAGGGAGCTCCGGGCACTCGCGGTGGAGAGGTTCGATGTCTCTCGGAGATT
>CAVXZE010000013.1:0-230550 GCA_963766175.1 uncultured delta proteobacterium | reverse complement strand
CAGGTCAATGTCTGGGCGCAATCGCTGCGCAGTTTCGCAATGCTGCTGAGCCTCGCTTCGACGTCCCGCACCCTCGTAGAGCTGTGCAAGGCACTACGTCCTCCCGGATCAGCAGGTGGTCGACCAGGGTCCGTACGGCTGGGTCCGGCACCCCCATTACCTCGGGGTCTTCCTCATCTGGCGGGGGCGTAAGCGAGCCTTCTCGTCCTGGCCGTCACCCTCGTCGATGTGATTCCCATCTATGTGTTGTACGTCCGGTCAGAGGAGGAGATGCTCCAATCCCCCCTCCCGACCGCTCGGAACCCGGGCACGGTCACTCTCGCTCGGGACCTCAAGTCCTCGGAATCCTAAGAGACAACCGGCGTCTGACTGTTTGTGCGCGACAAGGCGAGAATGGGTGCGGACTTACGTTTAAGGGATCGTCCTGCCGTCTCTATCCCGCGCCGGCCAATGCGGGCCGAACCGGCCAGTTCAAGGCCAAGGCGCCCTGAACCGCGCCTCGGCCCCTGCGGAGCGGCGCGACCGGACGTGACGCGGCTCGCTTGACCCGGCCCCTCGACGGCGACCCTCCTTCAGCCGCGCTCGAAGATCATCAGGTACTGATCCGGAATGAAGTCGTGCCTCTCCACGGGGGAGAACCCCGCCTGCTTCATCCAGCGCTCCAGCTGCTCGGCACTGAACTGGTTGACCAGGGGTGGCCAGTTGCGAACGAAGCTGATGATCGCCACTCGCCCGTCGGGGCGGACGTGCGAATCCAGCCCCTTCAGATACAGCTCCGGATGGTCCATCAGGTGCAGCACGTCACAGATGAAGACGAGGTCGAGCGGCTCCGGCAGCCGGGGATCGCCCTCGGTGGCGAGCACGGTCTTCACGTTGGCGAGACCGGCCTGCTTTGCGCTCTTCTCGATGTGCGTCAGGAGATTGGGGTTGATGTCGACGGCATAGACGAGACCCGGAGCGACCTCCTTGGCCATGGTTCTCGTGAAGAGCCCGGATCCAGCCCCGATGTCGGCGACGACCGATCCCGGTAACAGCTTTAGCGTCTCCACCACGCGCTCCACCTGCATCCGCTCCAGCCGGCCCGGATTCTCCATATGATCGATGTAGAAGCGTCCCTTGATCCAGGACAATCCTCCCGCGAGGAGCGCGATAGCCACCCCCACGATGAGCAGCGCCGTGCCTAGCGCGACCATTCGCCACATTTCTCTCTCCATCTCCGAGTGTCCTCCGAGGCGGAGAACCTCGGGTCTCTCTAGCTCTGGCTCTTCGTCGCCCGCCCCAGCGACCGGATCGAATCCTACCGGAATCCAGCTCCGGCGCCGCCACGCTCCCGGGAACCCCTGGGCGCTGGCTGCCAGCATCGTGCTCGGCCTCGGTATGATGTGGCGGCGCTTCCTGTGGGCGGGCCGAGAGGAACTGGGGAATCCGGGCTAGATTCCACACGCGCGCGGTCCGTTCGCTCACGATCGGGAGCCTCACGATGAAGTGCACCTCGGTTCTGCTGCTTACTCTCCTGGTCCTACTCGGCCCTTCCCTCACCCGCGCGCAGAGTACGGCGACCGGGATCCAGTCGTTGCAGGTCGGCATCTGGCCGGACTACGACCGGCCCTCCGTCCTGGTCCTGCTCACGGGAACGCTGGGACCCGGAGCGTCGCTTCCGGCGAGCGTCACTCTCCCGGTGCCCGCCGATGCGAGCGTGAACGCCGTCGCCCGCATCGACGAGACTGGCGGAATGATCGACGACATCGCGTACCACACCGGTGGCGGTCAACTCGTGCTCACCACGCCCGATCCGCGCTTCCGGGTCGAATATTACTTTCCCTACCAGATCGAGGACGGCGAGCGGACCTTCGAGTTCACCTGGCTGGCCGACGTCGCAGTCGATCGGCTGGACTTGCGGGTGCAGAAGCCGGCCGCAGCCGACTTTCTTCTCACCGTGCCCAAGGCCGTCGATGTGGCCCAGGCGCCGGACGGGCTGGTCTACCACTCGCTGCCCGCACAGCCCGTTCCCGCCGGAAGCTCGTTCCCGCTCCGCGTCCGCTACGCGATGACCAGCGCGCGCCTGACGGCGCCCGCGCGCGACGAAGCGAGCGGCGCGGCGACGGCCCGGCCAGCTCCCCCTGCAGCATCGCCCGGCTCAGCGCCCGGCACGGGTCTCGATTGGCCGAATCTCCTGATCGCCTTCGGCGCTCTCGCGATGGTTGGGGTCTTCGTCTGGCAGATCGCGAGGAGTCGGTCCGCGGCCAACTCGAAGAGCGCTGCGCGCGCCGGGGCGCGGGAAGGGGCGCGTTTCTGCACTGCGTGCGGGAAGCCGCTCGCCGCCGAGGACCGCTTCTGCCGCCGCTGCGGGGCGGCCTCGGAGAGTTCGTAGTGACCCAATCCCCGAATTTCGGTCCAACCCGGGTGCTAGTTTTCTCAAGATGAGGAGACAAGGTCAGCTCGCCTTGTACCCAAGTCCGGCTGGTTGGCATCGACTTCTGGAGCGAGTCCGGCGGCACCCTCACCTCGACGAGCTTCTCGTTCGCCTGCTTCGCCCACGTACCTCTCGACGAGATCGACTCGGGCTTCCTCGAGAAGAACCTCGGCTCGGAACGGGGCTTGCTGCAGCTCGACCCAATGGGCTCTTCCGTTCTTGCAGTGCTGAGCGAGGCGGGGAGGCGCATACGCGCCATGCGAGCCCCCTTCGTCTTGCCCTAGCCCTACTTCCTCTTGACGCCTCGGAATGCGAGGGGCACGGTTGGCGCTCGGGCGGCCGGGGGACGGCCAGCCGTTGGACGGAGAGGTGATGACCGAGAGCCCATTGATGATCTACCACATCGTGATCGAGTCGGACTTTCGTGCCCAACTCGAGAGCGCCACCTACATCCCTTCAGGTCTGCCCGACGATGGCTTCGTGCATTGTGCTCTCGAGCCTTCGGTGATCCCGGTTGCGAATGACTACTATGCGGGTACCTCTGGTCGGCTGCTTCTCCTGGAGATCGATCCAAGGAGGCTCGCCTCCGAAACCCGATACGAGGCAGCCGCCCCGACCGCGGGAGGAGGCTCTTCTCACCTGGCCAGCGCTCCGCAGTTCCCACATGTCTACGGTCCGATTGACAAGCAGGCGATCACGAGCGTTGGGGTGCTCGGAAGGACCACGGGTGGCTATGAGTGGCCGCGCCGTTTCATGCCCCTGGACTCATTCCTGACTGCCGAGTCCTAGCTGCTGAAGCTGACGGCCGAACTCGAACCGCCGACCTGCTGATTGCGAATTGGTTTCAGCGGGGTTTCCCGGGACGAGGCGCCGTCGTCGCATGGTAAGGTGAATGACCCTGGATGTCGCTCGCGCGGCCGCGGCCCGCGCATTGCCGAGTGGCGGCGGATCGACTGTGGAGAGATCGATGAGGCCGCCCGGCCCTTTGATTTCGTGATCGTGAGAGGCACGGACTACATGAACTGGCGGTACTGTGAGCCGGCCGCAGGGCGGTTCACCGTTCGGATGGCAGAGCAGCACGGGAGGCTCCTCGGATATCTGGTGTTCAAGCTCACGGAAGGCGACGGCTGCATCGGCGATCTGCTAGCGCTGCCTGGGCGGATCGACGTCGTGCGGTCCCTGGTCGAAGATGCTCTTCGCCTCTTCCGCGAGGCCGAGGTCGAGCGGGTCATCTGTTGGATGATCTCGCGGCATCCTTACAACGGCGTGCTGCGGAGGTACGGGTTCGTCGATTCGAAGAGAGGCGCTGGGTTCAGCTGTTATACGACCAGCCCCGACAGTCCGGATGTCCAGTTCTTGGAGGATCCCCACGCGCGAATCCATCTCACCCACGGCGACTCGGATTGGATCTAGAAACGGGGGTAGGGTCACGGCAAACCGCTTCGGGCGGCGCATCTCCTCCGCCCTCGACAAGACCGCCGACGCCAAGATGATTCCACCCCGTCGCTGAGTATCTCGCGATCCCCGAGGCTACCGCCAGCGGTTTATTCCGCAACGCCTCGGGGGAATCCCGGGACGTCCGGGTCCAGCTGCACACCCAGCGAATTCAGCGTCATGGACACCAGATGGTATTGGCCCACTGTCATGATCACATCAATGAGCTGCTTTTCGTCGTAGCGCTCCGCAAGTACATGCCAGGTATCGTCTGTAATGAAGGCGTCGTGATGCAGCTCATCGGCGGCTCGGATCAGAGTTGCGTCGAACTCGCTCCAGGCGTTGGTGTTCGGTCCCTGTGTGACTGCAAGGATCTCTCCATCGCTCAGACCGACTCGCTTCCCTATCAATGTGTGCTGTCCGAACTCGTACTCTGATCTGCACAGCCAGCCGGTACGCAGGATCAGGATCTCTCTGTCCCTGGGCGGAAGGGCTGAGTCTCGCATCACGTGAGTCCCGAAGGCGCTCCAGCTCTGGGTTAGCTCCGGGTACCGAATGAGTGTCGTGTAGAGGTTGATCACGTGCCCGTCTCCCCTCTTGAGAGGAGTCAGGGCTTGCCTCTGCTGCTCATTCCATTCCGACGCCGGGATAGGGTAGATCCTGGGTACCTTGAGGCGCAGAGTCTCTTCTCCTCCCTCCTGCAGAACCGCACAGCCCATCAGAGCGACGAGTGGCCCGAACAGGAGGAGGGAGCGCATCGCCCGGACGGATCTCATGTTGGCCCTCCTCATTGAGTCAGCGACTATACCCGTCGCGGAGATCGTTCTTCCATGCCTCCGCTGACCGGCCAGTAGAGGCGGAACCCTTCGCGATGCCAGCGGAGGACGGTCTCGGGCTGTACGACGATCAGGCTCGACCGCCAACCTCGCCACAGGCGGGAGAGCCAGACCCAGAAGAAGATCCGGTCTCGCCGATGGAGCCTCGGGCGCTTCACCGAGCGCTGGAGGATGACGATCCGATGGCGGAGAGCGAGGTTCTCGGCGGCGAGTGCGGCGCGGCTCTGGAGCCGCTGCCGGAGGAGGGCGGTGACGAGTTGCAGTGCGCCCATTGAGGCTCCTGTGTGAGAGGACTGCCCCGAACGTACCGCGCAGGCTCACTTGGACCTGCGGTCGGAAAATGTAAACGATGGCGGGAAGTTCCGAGTATTTGACCGGAACGGGAGTAGCCCGGGGGCAGCACGAGACGAGCTTCGCCGACGAGCTGGTCGACCGCATCCTCGCCGAGCTCGACGTCGCCTGTCTGCAGCTCAGTACCGCGTAACTCCGGGGAGGTTGGCGAAGCCGAGGTAGGCCACGCGGCGGAAGCCCAAGTCCATGTCCTCGGCGATGATGCGCACCAGCTGATCTCCCTCGACCTCGAACTCCTCCATGGTCTCGAGATTGCTGCGCATGTCATCGCACATGGGCTCCCTGAGCTCGACCTCGAACTCGTAGGGCGCCGGCTCGCCGCGGTACGGCTGGAGCTCACCGGCCCGCAGACGCTCCAATGCTCCGCTGGCTCCGGCCCGGATCGCCTCGCGTGCGCGAGCCGGAGGAATCAGGTCTCCGGAGACGTTGGACAGCGCGCGTTTCACGACGACCGCATCGACCCAGGGAGCCCGCTTGCGCAGCTGCTCGGCCACCACCTGATCGCCGGTGACGAGCCCCACGGGAACGCCCAGCTCACCGGCCCGGATCGCGAACAGCTCCGACTCCCCGACGGGCTGGCCCGCCAGCCGGACGGCCTTGAACTTCCCGTAATAGATCGTGTGGGCCATGATGCCGGGATTGGAGCCGGCGCAGGCGTGATGGCCCACCAGCAGGACCACCTCGCAGTCGGAATCCAGTGCAGCCATCGTGGTCGCCGTCGGGCGGCCGGCCCCGCGGACCACGCTACAGCGCGCGTCGATCTCGTCCATGAGCAGGACACAGAGGTCTTCGACTCCGTGATTCTCCTCGACCACGACCTCCGTCGCACCCGCATCGAACGCGCCGTCGATCGCCGCGTTCGCGTCTGCTGTCATGAACCGTCGGCTGCGCTCGAAGTCGATCCCCGCTGGTCCCACATCGGGCCAGCGAACCAGGCCCGAGATGCCTTCCATATCCACGCTGATGTAGACCTTCATGCAGGGGATACTATCAAATGGCTAGCGCAACCGGTTCATCTGGACGTATCGCCACATGCGGGCGAAGACTTCGATTGCCGTTTCCGGAAACGGAACCACCGGAATACGCTCCTTCCGCAAGAAGTCCTCGGCCGCCGCCATGTCCTCTCTGCCGCCCAGCAACGACACGAAGACGGGCTTGATCGGGTTCCCCCTGATGACCTCCGCCATCGGGCGAAACATATCCTCACCCAACATGGCAAACCCGATGAACACGATGCCTTGAACGCCATCATCGTCCAACAGGGCCTTCAGGATCTCGCAGGATGTCTTCTCGAAGCCATGGGTCATCATGTCGGGAAACAGATCGATCGGGTTCTGCATCTTCGAGGGAAACGAGATGACCCGGGAGAGACGCTCGTTGGTCTGGGGCGAGAATTCAGCCATGCCAAGCCCCTCTCCCATCGCAGCGTCGATGCTCATGATCGCCTGTGCACCGCTGAAGGTGGCCACTGCAATCCGATTCCCTCTTGGCAATGGCATCCACTCGAAACCCATCAATGTGGCGAGCATGTCGGCAACACCATCCATCCGCAGCACACCCGCCTGGCGCAAGGCACCGTCGAACACGGCGTCATCGACAGCCAGACTGGCCGTGTGAGAGGCGGTGGCCCGAGCCCCCTGGCGGGTCCTTCCTCCCTTCAAGACGAGCACCGGCTTTCTCCTGGCCGCTCTCTTCGCGGATTCAATGAATCGATTCCCGTCCCTGACGTCTTCCAGATAGATGCCGATGGTTTCCGTCTGAGCATCATCGGCAAAGAAGTCCAGAGCATCGCATTCATTCACGTCCATTTTGTTTCCGAGGCCGATTCCCTTGGAGATTTGGAGGCCGTCAAAGGACGCGAGGTACTTGAGCAAGGCGCCCACGAAGATGCCGGACTGCGCTGCAAACCCGATGGAGCCCCTCCGAAGCATGCGTTCATCCGCGAAATAGGAGGTGGTCAGACCGGTCTCCGTATTCACGATACCGAGAGTGTTCGGGCCGAACGCCCTCATGCCCGTCTGTTTCAGGATCTCCGAGACCGCTTCCTGGTGTCTTCTTCCTTCTTCGCCCGATTCGCCGAATCCCTCAGAAGTGATGACGACTCCCCTCGCTCCCTTCCTTGCGCAATCCGCGACAGCCTCGGGGACGAATGCCGGAGGAATGATCAAGACCGCCAGGTCGATATCAAACGGCACATCGAAGACGCTGGGATAGAGGCGTATGCCGTTTACTTCCCCTCCCGCGGGATTCACACCTGCCACCTTGCCTTCATAGCCGGTGTCTTCCAGCAATTTCAGCAACAGTGATCCTGGTTTGAGCGGATCCCGGGATGCCCCGATGACTGCCATGTGTCTCGATGCCATGACCTCATTCAATGATCTCATGGTCTTCTCCAATTCGGACGGCCAACTCCAACGACTCCCGCAGCAGAATCCGCTGCAGCTCACCCGATGCGTTTCGGACTCGCCGAAGACTCTACAGAATCTCATCCATCGGACGGTGTAACGGGTCGGTACTTCCCGATGGACCAGCGTCCTTCGTCTGTTCGGGCTATGCGCTGGCCCGGAGCTCGCTCGCGAGGCCGTCGATGAGTCGCCCAGCGACTGCAGCGTACAGGTCAACGTCTCGGAGCGAAACTCCGCGTCCTGAGACGGTGCCGTATGCCGAACCGCAGCGATCGGCCGCGGAGAAAACGCGCGGCTTCGGCGCAGTGGGGCCAGCCGCATGGCTATCTCCGCTTGGGACGCGCGAAGGTGCTCGACCAACACCCCGCGAAATCGCGGGAATCATCGAGCCGGCTCGCGCTCCGCCCGAGAATTCCCAGCACTCGCGGACTGGTTGGCGGAGCGCGCACTCTAGCGCGAACCCGTCTCGCCGCCCCAAAATCCCTGATCGGCGGAAAAATACAGGGAAATCGGTCGGCTACGGCCTTCGCCGGCCTGGCCGTCTTGCCTGATTCGCCCCCCTTGCGCGGGGGCTTGCCTGCCGCGTTCCCTGGCGTCGGAAACAGGGAATTGCGTGCCATCGAGCCCCTCTCGACGACATCAAGAAGCGATCCGCGTGACTAAACGCGAACATTGAGGATCATTATGCCCGGCAGGTAGGCGACCCAGCATCGAACCGGACGCCGCTGGATGCGCTCGGTCAAACTCGCTCCTACGGAGCGCTTCCTCGTCGACAACGGGCTCGATCTGCTCGAAGCCATCCAGGCACGGATCGACACTACGGATCAGGAACTGCTGAAGACGGCCGCCATCGAAGAGCAGGCACAGCTTCTGATGACGATCCCGGGCGTCGGCGTCACCGCACTCGCCCGCAAGCTGATCGTACTGGTCTGGTACATGCTCCAGAACGGCGAGCCCTATCGCTACGCCTCGGTCGAATCGACTCGACGAAAGCTCCGCTCCCTCGTCCCCAAGCACGAGCGGCCTCGCGCCCTCCGTCCTCCGCGCACCCTCGAGGAGGTCTATCGGGAAGCAGACCTCACCTTGCCTCCCCCGCCCTCGAAAGTGGAACGCCGGGCTGCCGCAAACAATCGACGGAACCGCACCCGACTCACGCGCATTCAAACCAAGACGTGACTGCGATTTCACAATGAACTCGTATGCTTGCAGGAGCCCTTGACGAGCTCATCGATACCACGAAGCTGGTTCCGACTCAGAGATTCTTGCTGGTCCGGAGGATCCGCCGGGAAGGCTGTGGGTGACGCAAGCGTTCAACGAGGCGGTCACGCCGTTCCTCGGCCGCCTCGACATCCAGTGTCTTGTTTGAGACATTCGGTGGATACCCCAAAGTGGCCGATTTCCGTTCTATTATCGGGTCTGGAATCGCGGCACCGGAAGTGGTTTGAACTCCATCGCCCGCCCTTGGGCGTAGCTGAACCAGGGAATCCATCCCATGAACTCTCCTGATGCCCCCACGCCGCGCCCCATCGCGCTGAAGAGTCTGCGCGAGGGGGTGGTTGCTCGGCTGGAAGAGCGCGGAACGTATCCGACCTGGGTATTGATCGCGACGCTCACCGGCATGTTCGCAACCACCTTCCCCATTACGATCCTGACGGTCACCTTGAGCTCGATCGCAGTGGAGTTCGGGGTTAGTGAAACCACCATCGCCTGGGTCATTTCAGCCCCGATCTTGCTCTCCGCCATCACCCTGCCGCTGCTCGGTAAGCTCGGGGACCTGCGCGGACATCGCCGCGTCTTCCTGGTCGGTTTCACTGCCGCGACCGTCGCCGCGGTGGCGACCTCCTTCGCCTGGAGCGCCGGATCGCTGATCGGGTTCCGGATCGTGGCTGCGGTTGTCGGCGCAGCCACGCAACCGACGGCGATGGCACTCATCTTCAGCGTCTACGCGCCCAAAGACCGAGTGCGGGCCATGGGCTGGTGGGCGATGACGACGGCCGCAGCTCCCGCCCTAGGGCTGATCGGCGGCGGGCCGCTCGTCGATCTGTTTGGCTGGCGCATCGTCTTCATCCTGCAGGCCGGCTTCTCGATTGTGGCTCTCGTCCCGGCCACCCTGGTGCTGCGAGAGACGCCCCGCCAGCAGGTGCGTTTCGACGTCCCCGGTGCGCTGGCGCTGGCCGCTGGCGTGGCGGGTCTGATGTTCGCACTGGGCCGGAGTCGCGACGTCGGCCTCGACTCGCCGTCGCTCTGGGCGGCGCTCGTGACCGGCGTTGTCGGGCTGGTCGCTTTCGTGCGCGTAGAGAGGCGGGTGGCCGCGCCGCTGCTGCCGCTGGAGTATTTCCGCCGGCGCAACTTCACGGCCGGGATGCTCGCCAACGCCTTCATGGGCGCGGCATACATGGGAGCCTTCGTGATCGAGCCGATCGTCTTGCTGCGCATCTTCGATTACTCGATTACCGCAACCGCCGGAATCATGTTGCTGCGGACGCTCACGCTGACGATTTCGTCTCCCCTGGGCGGCCGACTCGGTGCCACCGTCGGCGAACGTCCAACAGCGATTCTCGGGTCTGCCATCGTTGCCGTCTCGCTGCTGCTCATCGCCTACGGTGCGGCCAGCGCTTCGCTCGCCATCTTGTGCCTCGGTCTCATTATGCAAGGTCTCGGCGACGGAATCGGTGTTCCTCCAATGACCGCGGTGGTCGCCAACTCGGTGCCCACGAAGGACCTTGGTGTCGCCTCCGCCGCCAGCCGCCTGACATCGCAGGTCGGGGTCGGCTTCGGAATCACGATCCTGACGATGGTATACGGTGGCACCAATACCGGTGCGGCGTTCGCCCACGCCTTCCTGGTCGGAGCTGTGCTGGCAGTGGGCGCCCTCTTCTCGTCGATTCTCATGAAACCGGGACTGAGCACCGAGGGCTGACGCGGCGCTTTGAGAACCGACACCAGTCGGGTTGGAGGCGGATCAGTTGTCGCGCGGCCACTCGGGCGGGTAGCTGGCGCTCGGCCACGTGCCGCTTGATCCGGCACACGGAAGGACTCTTGCCGCTCCGGAGAATGGCCTCGCCCTCATCCCCGTTCCGAACCACGGCAATCGGCCGCGGAGAAAACGCGCGGCTTCGGCGCGGTGGGGGCAGCCGCATGGTTGTCTCCGCTTGGGACGCGCGAAGGTGCTCGGCCAAAACCCCGCGAAATCGCGGGAATGATCGAGCCGGCTGGCCCGCCGCCCGAGGGTTCTCCGGACTCGCGGACTGGCTGGCGGAGCGGGCAGTCTAGCGCGAACCCGTCTCTCAGCCCCAGAATCCCTGATCTAGGGGAAGATACAGGGAATTGCGTGCCGTCGAGCCCCGATTCGTGTGGCCACGATCCGCCTCGGGACGTCCCGGATGGCCGAGGCGCCGCCCCGCTCCAGTCGGTCCGATCCCAACCATCCACGGGCTTCTGTAGTAGCTACGACTTGGTCTGACGGTCACCCCGGTTGGGACGCCTGTTGGATCCTTCCTTGACGATCTCGACGGTTTCCAAATATAGGCCGCGCCCCTGAGATACTGGGTTGCTTTCGGGTCAAAGCGCCGGGGACTCGTCCAGGTCGAAGTACGGTTCGATATCCGCGTTCGGAGGCAGTTTGGCGATGGCCTCTTCTATCATGCGCACGTGCTCCGTCTCTTCGTCTCGCAGCTCCACGAACAGGGTGCGGATGTCTGGATCGGTGATGTTCGGCAGGGCCCCGTCGTAGAAATCATAGGCCTTCTGTTCCGAAGACTTCGCGAGCTCGTAAGCCTGTCGGAGTGACATCGAGCGCCTCGGCGCGCCTACCTCCGGTGCCTCTACGTCGAACAAGTCGTCGAGCGAGACTCGAGCCGGGGCATCGCCGAACATGGCCTTGCGCCTGTCGGAGAGTTGTTCGCCGTGCTTCTTCTCGTTCTCGGCCATCGAGGCGAAGAAGGAGCCCGCACCGCCGCCGCCGCGGCCGAGCTGGTTCGCGAACAACGCATAGCGTTTGTACGCTTCCTCTTCGATCAGCGCTGCGAGATCGAGGGCGTCCTGCAAACTGAGGGCGGAGAGGTCGAGACGTGTGGCCATTGGGGGCCTCCCAGGTCGAGTGTTTGAGGTGAGGGCTTCCAGATTTCTCCGCACTGCGTCTGTCGAGTTCGACGGGCCGATGCGGGTCCACGGCAAACCACTTCAGTATATGCATACTCCTGTGGGGAGCATCGGCGTATAGCGAATTCCAGGGCAATTGGCAGGCGAAAAGGGACATGGCCTTCCGGCGAGCATCTTGGTATAGAATCGCTCCGTGCCAAGCCTGCTGCCCGACCTCTCCGCCTTTCTCGAGCGATTCGTCGACGACGAGCTGCGCCAACGAGTCGATCGGATGGGCCTCGTGGTCAACGAGTTCGGCTACGACCGGTGGGGCGGATCGCCTGCGAGCGCCAGGCGCATGATGGTGATCGTCCGCTGGCTGTATCGGAACTACTTCCGGGTGGAGACGAGCGGCCTCGAGCATCTCCCCCGGGGACGGGTGATGGTGGTCGGCAACCACAGCGCCCAGCTCGCCTACGACGGCATGCTGGTCGCCGCGGCGGTGGCGCTCGAAGCCGAGCCGCCGCGCATGCTGCGAGCCATGATCGAGCACTTCTTCGCCAACGTCCCGCTGGTGAGCATTCTCATGACGCGCGTGGGCCAGCTGACCGGCACGCCGGAGAACGCCGAGCGCCTGCTGGCGGAGGAGGACGCCGCCATCATGGTGTTCCCTGAGGGGCACAGGGGGGGCGGCCGGGTCTGGCGAGACCGCTACAAGGTGCTGGCATTCGGGCAGGGTTTCATGCGGCTCGCGCTCAAGACCAACGCCCCCATCGTGCCCTTCGGCTTCATCGGCGGCGAGGAGATGTGCGCCAGCCTTTCGCGGATGGAGCCGCTGGCGAAGCTGATGGGAACGCCGTACACACCGCTCTCTCCCACCATCCTGCCGCTGCCGCTGCCGGTGAAGGTCTACATTCACTTCGGCGAGCCGATGCACTTCGAAGGGGCGAGTGACGACGAGGATGAAGTGATCGCCAAGAAGGTCCGGCAGGTGGAAGAGGCCGTCGCCGGGCTCATCGCCAAGGGCCTGAAACAACGACGGAGCATCTTCTTCGGATGAGCGCATCAGAGAAGAGAACCATCGTGGTGACCGGGTGACCTTTCCCCGTAAATCCTGTCCAGGTCAAATGTTACGATTCGGTGCTGGCAGGGATGGAAGGGGAAGGTCAGTCCAGCGTGAGACGGGCAGGTTGGGGTAGAAATGCGGTCAGCCCGGTTCCTCAGCGCGCTTCGAGCCGGAACAGGTAGGCCTCGGTAACGTTCTCGTTGCGCGGGCGGCGCCCGTACTTCTGCTCGTAGGCATCACTGAAGCGGTCGAATTCATCCTGGTCGTCCACGCGCGAGGCCACGAGTTCGTAGATCGAATCGTTCACCCGGAGCCGCACGTTCGGGTCTGCCTCGATGTTCTCCACCCAGGTGCTGCGATTGGCCCCAGCGTGGATGTAGAGGTTCTCGCCGAGGGCGATCAGCCAGATGTTCACGGAGTAGGGATCGCCGGGAAGCGTCTCGAGCTGAACCGTCTCCACGGCGTCCGTGAAGGACCAGCTGTCGGGGGCGGCAACCATCGAGCCTTCGAGGGCTCCGCCCGGCAGAAGGAGGAGGGGTTCGCCGCAGGCTGCGATCAGCGCGGAAAGCATCAAGGCGAGAGAGAGGGCGAGTCTCGTGACCATGGGAACCTCCGATCGGAAGAATTCTACACCGGGATGCGCCCTCCGGGAATCTCTTATCTCAGCAGCCCGAATGGTCCAGATTGCTCCGACGGGTCACAGCAGTGCCGGAAGGGGCCGGATGCTCTTCCAAGACGACTCGAACTACGTCGGGTACTCCTCGTGCTGCGGCAGGTCGTCGGTGATCTCGTGCCAGTCCGCTTTCGAGCCGACGAAGATGTGCATCTCCGGTCGCATGCCGGGGTCATCGTCCAACGAGCCCGCCGGAATCACCACGTACTCGGGCAGGCCGGTACGCGGCATGCTCGACCCGCAGACGCGACAGAAGACGGTCATGAACCGCTTCGCTCCGGGCACCTCGTAGGTGTCGAGCAGATCCTGATCTCGGGTCCAGCGGAAGCCCTTCGGCTCGACAAACAGGTTGCTCGCGTACGCTGCGCTCCGTGCCTTTCGACAGCGTGAGCAGTGGCAGTTTCGGAACCGCAGCAGCCCCCCTTCGGTCTCGTAAGCCACACGCCCACAGAGGCAGCTTCCGCGAAGCACGCCCGCGCGAGGGGGCGGGAGCGCCTCCCGTTCGATCTCTTCCCCGCCGTACCCGGGCGGGTAGGCGTCGAAGCGCGGAAGCTCGTCAGTTATCTCCTGCCACGGGGCCTTCGACGCGACGAAGATGTGCGCCACCGGACGCGTGCCCGGGTCGTCGTCGAGGCATCCAACGCTGATGAAGACGCGCCCCTCATTGGAGACGGAGACGCCGGGGACGATTGAGCCGCACCGCGAGCAGAAGCCCCGATGACTGCCGGGGTGAGACTCGTAGAGCCGGATCAGCTCCTCTCCGCGGACCCAGCGGAACTTCTCGGCCGATGTGCTGGCACCGGTTTCGAAGGCGGACCCGTGCGCCTTTCGGCACATGGAGCAGTGACAATGGCCCATCAGCTCGAGCGGGCCCTCGATCTCCCATGCAATGCCTCCGCAGAGGCAGCTGCCGCGAATCACACCCCGACCTCCCTGCTGAGACCCCAAAAGGGAGCGATCAGTCTATCACGGACGTGGCGTGGCCGGAGGGGGTTCTCCCTAGGGTCGAAAACCGCCGCGGGAGTTGACACTTCGAGGTTTATCAAACATTGCCGGGGGCTTTGTTCCTCCTACGCGCCACCTGTGGGTCCTCAATCTTGGTCCGCCGCAGAACTGCTGAGCTTTTCTCCTTCCCGCCTCCGCTCGTCCAACGGCCGATGATACTCCAGACCTACGCCGAGAATCAGACTCGTGCCGAGGCTCACCTCCCTTGACCGTGCTTTCTGGGTCGCGCTGCACCGGCTCTGGCTCTTTCCCGAGGCGGGCCAGGGCGGCCGCGCGTGTCCCAGGAAGTGCGAGAGCTGATCCGCCGCCTTGCGTTCGAGAATGGATGTGACGACGAATCCCAGCGCCCGTTGGGTGATCCAGCAGCTTCGGGAGGCCTTCCCTTCCGATCGTGCCCCTCGCTACCTCCTTCTCGACCGCGACTAGATCTTCTCCGCGGAGGTCATGGCTGCGATCAGGGGCTTTGGAATCGATCCCGTGCGCACGGCGTACCGCAGCCCTTGGCAGAACGCGATCGCCGAGCGGTGGGTAGGAACCCGTCGAAGAGAGCTTCTCGATCACGTGATCGTCTTCGGCGAACGTCATCTCAGATGTCTGCTGTTTTGAGAACAGGCAGCCGAGGTCGCGGTCCGCGATCTCGAGGAGATCGTGGCCTTCCTCGCGCTGGATTCCCAGCAGGGTGCCGAGCGCGTGCTGCGGCGGATCGAAGCTCGTGCCGCCACCCTCGAATCCAGCCCGACGCGTGGCCGCCTGGTCCCCGAGCTGACACGCTTCCAGATGCGCACCTGGCGGGAGCTCATGATCCGGCCGTATCGCCTCGTCTACCGCATCGAAGGCGACACCATAACCGTCCTCGCGGTGTTCGACGCGCGGCGGGACCTGGAGGACCTGCTATTCGAGCGCCTCCTCCGGAGCCCGTGAAGCCAGATGTTACGCAGCATACACAAGTCAGGCCTTCAAGTCAGCGCGGCTTTGGCAGAGCGCCGAGTTCGGATGACGCCAGGCGGCGTACCGCCTTCGAGAAGGTCATGAGATCGGCATTGGACTGGGCAAGAGTTGCGGTGATGACCACTTCTTCTTGCGGAAAGACAATGAACCACACAGCCCAGTGTCCGGTGTGGAGATAAAACTTTGGCTCTCCCTCGCGCAGGCCAACGCGGGGGCCAAGCGCAAAGTAATAGGTCGGATCTTCGGTCGCTTCAGGCACGGCAAAATAGAGCGCGTGAGTATCGGGTTTGTCAAAGAGCTCGCCGCGCGCCATGGCCAGGCCGAATTTGGCAAGGTCCGGACCCGTAGTCAGGAAGCCACCATCGGCAAACTCCAGGCTGGGGTCGAAAAGGCTGAGATCGACACCGCCGAAATAATGATGCAAGTAGGGTGCGGTCCGACCCCACTCCTGATTGGCCTCAAGGGTGGCGCTCATGCCGAGCCGGTCAAAGACCTCGCGGCGGACCACGACGTGAAAAGGCTCTTCGGTGACGGTCTCAATCACCAGGCCCAGAAGCCAGAAACCGGGCGAGGAATAGGAGAAGCGCCCGCCGGGCTTGCCTGCCGGTGTCGTGCGCCGCGCATAGTGCAGCAGGTCATGCGGGCTCTTTTTCTTCCCGGGGGCCAGCATCAGACCCAGCTGAAAGCGAAGGTCATCCTCTGGATCGCCAATGCCGCTGCGATGGGAAAGCAGATGCCGTAGGGTGATGGCATCGCCGGAGTCGACACCGTCAATATCCACCAGCCCCTGCATGACCTCGCTGCCGAGATAGTGAGCGGCTGACTTGTCGATATCAAGAACGCCCTGTTCATGGAGGCGCAGGACTGTGACGCTTGTGAAGAGCTTGCCGACGCTGGCTGTGTGAAACGGTGTGTCCGGCGCGATCTTTCCCGTGTTCTTTCGGGTGAGGTGCCCTGCAGCCCCTGCATAAAGGGTCTCGTCACCTTTCTGGATATGAAGAATGACCCCGGGGATCGCAGGGACAGCGCCCCAGGTCTCGACCAGTTCATCAAGCGTTGCGGCCTCACCGCTCGTACCCGTTGAGCGCATGCCGCCGTCCCAGAGCGGCCAGCCCAACACGCCAACAAAACCGACCGCGAGCAGACCGACAATCAGGGCGACGAGTCTAGGGCGCACGTGCATCATGAAATCGAATACCTTTCCCCGCTGATCCGCAGGAACTCCTCGCACATGGCCTCGATCGCCTCCGGCCGGTGCCCAGCGCCCTCCGGATCGCTGTACCAGCTGGGGATGAAGCCGCCGCTCGGCCGGCCCAGCAGGTCGACCATCCTCCGGCAGTAGGCGCGAATCTCGTCGAGCGTTCCCTTGACCATGGTCTGCTGGATGTCGACGGGCGAGTAGAAGGTCAGGCGCCCGCCGAAGCGCTCGCCCAGCAGCTCCAGGCCCATGTTCTCCTGCTGATCCATCTGGATCACGTCCAGGCCGATCTCGATCAGGTCGTCGAGGATGGCGACGATGTGGCCACAGCTGTGCAGGAAGTTCAGCAGCCCGGCCCGGTGGGCGGCCTCGTAGACCCGAGCGTAGCGCGGCTTCCAGATCTCGCGCCACTTGTCCGGGCTGATCATCAGACGGTCCTGCAGCCCCCAGTCGTCGCACCAGAAGAGCCCGTGGGCGCCGGCCGCGGCGTATTTCTCGATCGCAACCAGGTTCATGTCGACGAGAACGTCGATCAGCTGGCCGAGCTCGCGGGGGGACTCGTGGATGTCGATCCAGGTGTTCTCCAACCCCCGGACGAAGTGGACGCGTTCGTAGAGCGAGACGCCGTGGGCGAGGATGAATCGGTCGCCGGCCTGCTCGCGGGACCGGGCCAGGTACTCGAAGCGCCGGGGATCGCGGACGTCGGGGATGGTGAGACGGTCCCAGTCGGACCAGTCCGCGAGCGGAAACTCCTTGACCTCCCCGACGTCGGACACCCCCGCGTTCTCCCAGACCGAGCCCCAGGAGTCGATTCCGACGCCGCCGAAGGGCCGCGCATCGGGGTGGGGAAACATTCCCATTCCGGCGAAGTCGCTTCCGTACCGGGGCGGAAAATCCCGAGGGAGCCGTTCCGGTCCCTCGAAGCGAATCGTCCGCTCGACGATCTCCCGGGGTGTCATCGCCATCCATCAAAGCTAGGTGGAGGCCTTTCGCGCTGCAAGTAACTCGCGAGGTGCCGCAGGTCATGGAGGAGCCGAAGCGGGGGCCTTGTTCCTCCTACGCGCCGCCCCCCTCGGTTTTCACGGCACGTGGGTGGGGCGCTGACCCTGGCCTGACGGCCCTCGTGTAGCCGCCGGCCCGCGCCTGTGCGATGGTGGTGACCGCACATGAGAGTTTTGGTGATCGGCGCCAACGGCAACACCGCCACCCGACTGGTGCGCCGCCTGGCGGCCGGCCGGCACGACCCGGTGGCGATGATTCGCAATCCGGACCAACGACCGAAGTTCGACGAGATGGGCGTGCCCACTGTCCTCGCGGATCTGGAGTATCCCATCGATCACGCAGTACGCGGCTGCGATGCGGTGATCTTCGCCGCCGATTCGGGTGGCCATACCGGCAAGGACAAGACCGTGCTGGTGGACCATCTCGGCGCCATTCGCTCGATGGTCACCGCCCAAGTCCACGGTGCCCGGCGGTACATCATGCTGAGCTCCATCGGCGCCGACGTTAACAGCACCTCCCGCATCGCCTACTACCACAAGGCCAAGGCTCACGCCGACAACTTCCTGCGTGAGTCGGGACTCGACTACACCGTGGTGTGCCCGGGCGGGTTGCGGGACGATCCCGGCACATCATCGGTATCGGTGAGCCTGGAGCTGGGCGGCCGGGGCACGACGCTGCGCGAGAACCTGGCGAAGGCGCTGGCCCTCTGCCTGGACCTGGACAGCACCATCGGCAAGAGCTTCAGCCTACTGGACGGCGATACCCCCATCGAGTCGGCGCTGCGATCCCTTTGACGGCGGACGCCGGCGCGCGCTCAGCCCGAAGATTCTCCGTACTCGCGGACTGGTTGGCGGAGCGGGCAGTCCAGCGCGAACCCGTCTCTCCGCCAGGAAATCCCTGATCTACGCGAAAATACAAGGAATTCGCGCCTATCCAGGCTCCCCCGGCTGGCGATCTCGCCTGATTTGCCTGCCTAGGCGGGGGCTTGGCCGCCGCGTTCCCTACCGCCGAGAACAGGGAATTGCGTGCCGCGGAGCAGGGATTCGCGTGGCCACGATCCGCTTCGGAAGGTCCCGGATAGTCGAGGCGCCACACCCCGCCCCGGTAGGTGCGAGCCCAAGGACCCAAAAGCGTCCCTTCATGGCCTCTGGCCGGACCTTCAACCGTGTGAGCTTCGGCTTCCGCGTCGCGATGATCCCCGAGCCCAATACCGCCCTCCTCCTCGCCACCGGCTTGGCGGGGCTTGCGGCGGTGAGGCGGCGGTCTTAGAGGACCCACAACCAGAGGCGTGCCTCTCGCGGGCGCAACATTCAACGATCCAGGGAGGTAGGCAGTCCATTGCCGTACGAAATGGCATCGCTCTGACCTGCATCGCAATCCCGGAGATCATCCAGATCGTCGTCGGGACGATCTACTTCACTGCGTCGGAGATCATGCCCTATCACAAGCAATATCTTGGAGTACCGTGGTCAGATCTCGAGCCAACTGTTCGCGCGATGCGAGTCGGGTTCCTGCACATCATTGGCGCCAATCAATTGTGTTTCCTCAGTAGATGCGGTCGTCTCGCTTCCAGATCTCGGGGAGCTTGTAGTCCTCCGCGATGGCCTTGAAGGCCGCGTAGCCGGGTCCGGCACTGGCGCCGCCCCCTGCACACAGGTAGAGCCCTTCGATGTCTGTCCGCGTGCCGTCCAGATCCCGGCCACCGGCATCGCCCACGTCCAGAAAACCTTCAATGGGCTTTCCGTGGCTGAAGTCCCCCTCCGGCATGCCCATCTCCCGCTCGATGTCGAGGGGCGTGTAGAGTGCGTCGGCGATCACCTTGTCGCGCGTCATGTTGGGTGCGAACTCCTGCCACAGTGCCAGGAAGCGGGCATTGTAGTTCGCCTTCACTTCGGCCCACTCGGAGGGCGTCAGGTCGGATGCCCGTGGGAAGAAATACCAGCCGTTCATGGCGTGCTTGCCCGGCGGCGCCTGGCTCGGATCCCAGAGCGTGTTCACCCAGATGCCGGCCGCCGGCAGGCTGGGAATGCGCCCTTCCATCGCGTCGAGGATGTACTCGCCCACCTCTTCTGCGTTGTCGTAGCCGACGATGGTGTAGAAGCAGCGGTTGATGTCGGGGTCGTGCCGGGCCGACTTGTAGTCGGGGGGCTCGTGAAGCGCGAACGACAGCGTGCCCAGGCAATTGTCGGGGCCGAAGCGCCAGTTATCGAGGAGTTCTCGCATGGCCAGCGTGGTCCCGTCCGGCTCCAGAAAGTCGATGAAGGTGGTGCGCACGTCGAGGTTCGAGACCACGATGTTCGCGTCGATCTGGCGGCCGTCCTCGAGCTCGATCCCGCTGACCCGCCCGTTCCGTCTCAGGATGCGCCGGACCCGGTGGTTGTAGCGGAGGTCCACTCCGTTGGCGAAGCAGGCAGAGGCCATCGCGTGACCCAGCATGTGAGTGCCGCCGACCACCATGTAATGCCTGCCGCACCACCAGATGGTGGAGACGATGAAGACGATACCGGTGGCCCTGTAAGGGTCGAGGCCCCACTCCAGGGACTGCCGGTACAGGGTCCCGCGCAGCTCGCTGCTTTCGAAGGTCTGGTCGATGATCTCCTTCACCGTCTTCTGGATGTCCTCGAGCGCGAAGCCGAGGTCGAGCCACAGCTTGAGGAGCTCTTCTCGAGTCTTGTCCGGGTCCCGTGGGGTGTAGATGATGGAAGCGATGTACTGGTCCTTCGCCATCACCTTGCGGCGGATCTCGGTAAAGGTGTCGGCGTCGTGTTTGGAGTAGGCGGCGATGCTCCGGTGCGTCTTCTCCTCGAGCTCGGGAAGGTAGATGAGCAGAGGGGGGCGTCCGTCGGCGAAGGCCATGCCGATCTGGCACTCGGGCTTGATCATGCGTGCCCCGTAGCCGAGCAGACCGAAGTCGTGGTAGAAGGGCATGTAGTCGATGAACTCCATATACTGGGCATGGAGGTTGTGCCAGAAGCCCGGCACCGTCGCTTCCGATGTGTGAACGGCCCCCGCCTCCTCGTGGCGGGCCTCGAATACACCCACCTTTTGGCCCACCCGGGCTAGGTAGGCGGCGGCGCAGAGGCCGTTGTGGCCTCCACCGATTACCACGACGTCGTAGCTGCTGTCAGACATCTTCGACCTCCGTCACCGGCTCAACAGGACGCCGGCGATCCTCGCGATCAGCGCTGCCCCGACCAGCCCCTCCCGCGATTGCGTAGCGCCGTCTGTGACGCCGCGCGGCGGGCTCCGGGTGTGGGTCCTCGAAATCGGTTCTCCGCGAAACTCCTGAGCCTTCTCCTCCCCGCCTCTACTCGTCCAACCGCAGATGATACTCTAGACCTGACCCAAGAATCAGACTGTGAGCCGTTTATACCGAGGACTTACTTTTAAGTTACCATCCTTCGGATTGTCGACTTGCGCAACTAAGAGATGCATAAAATGAATTGGTACAGAATTAAGACCTCACTTATTGGGATCAAGCGCTTGATAACCTTGTCTGATGAAGACAAGCAAGGCTGCATTGACGCTTATGAGTTCTTTCAGCGCATGCAAAATGGTGAGGAAACCAAGACGGAAGACGAAACAAGAGCGGTCGCAGCCTACTACAAAGTGTTGAACAATATGTTGTCGGTGTTCGATTTGGAGAAACTCTACATCCCGCCACAACTAGACGAATCTGAAGGTTTGTACGGTAATCAATTGTTATGCGAACAAGCTGTCTTGAAGGAGCTGAATCTACAGGATCCTAAAGCATCTCACTTGCTAGATATGGGGTGCGGAAGGGGAAGAATTGCCCACCACTTCGCCACCATGACTGGTGGTCAGGTATCCGGCTACAACATTGATCCGAACCAAATTGAAAACGCGATCGACTGGGCCGCTGAATGCAAAATGAGCGATCGACTCCATTTCAAAGTTGGCAATCATCACGAACCGCTTGAGTATGAGTCATGCTTTTTCGATGGATGCTTCTCCATCCAGGCTGTTTGGCCCTTCTTCAAAAAGGAGGAGTTGGATGACCACGCGAAAGAGATGTATCGAGTCTTGAAGTCTGGGGCTAGATACGCGTGTTCGGAATATTTGTTGTCACCTTACTTTGATTGGAATAACGAAGAGCATGTAGCCCTTCATAAAACTTATCTTCCAACACTGGCTGCCACCCATTCGATGTATCCGGCAGATGTCTGTGCTGCTTTGGAAAAAGCGGGTTTCAAAATTCTTGTTTCGGCGCCCTCAAAAAGTGAAGCCTGGCCGATATGTGAGCAAAAACGTGATTTGATGCTACGAGCACGAAGAGTGATCAGAGCTCTTGAAGCGATTCGTATTATGCCTCCGTGGGTCGAACAATCGCTTGAATTACTTCAAACAGGTGGGCAGGCCTGGACGAATGCAGAGAAGGCAAAAATTGCAGATTTGAACTGGCGAATCGTAGCTGAGAAACGCTGAGCAGCTGTAACCAGCAACCCACACCAGAGGCCGCCACAGCGATCTGACGCCGGCCGGGTGAACGCATCGGTGGTCGTAACGCATGATCCGCCGGTCGGCGTCTACTCTTAGCCATCGCAACTCCTCAATCTCGAGATGTTGCGCTGCTGCGTTTCAGGACATTGCGCACAACTGCGTCTCAGGACATTCTGAAGTGGAGGCGTCGCAACTGCGACGTCCTTGAATTCATTGAGCTTTTCTATGATACGCGCCGATTGCTGGATCTGTCGATACGGGTGTGATGGCGACCCTCCGCACTCGACGTACCTACGACCACCGCATTCGAGAAATGATCTGCGAGACCGGCGATCCCGGCCTGTTCCCTGAGCTGAAGATTCCTCGGTCCACGATTCGAAACTGGCTTCACCGGGGCATTCCCGATGTCGTCACGTGTGATCTCCTCTCAGCTGAGAAGACCGAGCTTCTGGCCGAGATGCAGGAACTGCGTCATCGAGCGGCTGTGCTCGGCGCGATCGTCGGCCTGCCGGTCGCGATGTCTCGTGTATCGGAGCGCCGGCTGGACCACGAGAGGCTTCCCGAAGGCAGTGGGAAACGGGCGCTGCTCCGGGGAATCGAGCGAGCGAGTAGGGTGATACCGCTGAGTGCGGCACTGCGGATCGCGCGCCTGTCTCCGCCCCGCTACCACGGCTGGCGCCGCGCCGAGACTCAATGCGAGCTTGACGATCGATCCAGCTGTCCGCGAAGCAAGCCGACACGACTGACAGCCGCCGAGGTGCGATCCGTGAAGGAAATGGTCGAGAGCGATGACCATCGCCACTTGTCGCTCCGAGGACTCGCATTGTATGCGCAGCGTGTCGGAAGAGTGGTCGCGTCGCCGTCGACGTGGTCTCGGCTGGTGCGAGAGGGCGGGTGGCGAAGACCGCGCCGCCGTCTCTACCCAGCGAAGCCCAAGGTGGGCATCCGTGCCAACGCCCCGAACGAACTGTGGCACATTGACGTCACCATCATCAAGTTGCTCGATGGCACCAGGGCCTACCTTCACGCAGTGATCGATAACTTCTCAAGGCGGATCCTGGCGTGGACCCTGGAGGAGCGACTGGGTGCCGGCGGGACATGCCGGATCCTGTTGGAGGCCGGCCGTCACCTGGGCTGGCGTCTGGTCGACACCACCGTGATGGCTGACTCGGGCACGGAGAATGTGAACGGGAACGTCGACGCTCTGCTCGACGCCGAGGGTTTGAGGCGTATCCTGGCGCAGGTCGAAGTGAGCTTCTCCAACTCGATGATCGAGGCTTTCTGGCGATCCTTGAGGCACGCATGGCTATATCTGCACAACCTGGACAATGCGGCAACGCTACGGCGCCTCATCGCGCTCTACGTGAGGGCGCACAATGAGACCATGCCCCATGCGGCATTCAATGGTCAGACACCTGACGAGATCTACTTCGGCAACGGGGACCCGGTGTTCATCGATCTTGCCGCCGCGCGGGTGAGGGCCCGCCAGGAGCGAATGAAGGCAAACCGGATGGCGACCTGTGGCGTCTGTGTAGAAGGTCATGATCTTGGGGCGTCGCAATTGCAGCGGGCGGAATGCGGAATGTCCTGAGATGCAGCAGGGCGAATCCTCCGGCTCTGCGCCCCTTCTGCCATGCGGGCGATCCTTCCGGCAATAGGTCCCGGCCGGCGCTACCCCTGCTCCAGGCGATACCCTGCCGGTACCTCCGTCTCGGCCCGGACCCCTCCGCTGTCCTTCTGCCAACGCGTCCGCACGAACCCGCCATCGGCCACCGGCAGGCGGGCCTCGCAGAAGTCGAGGCTGACCTGCGGCGCTCTGACAGTGACGATCCTGTTGACCTGGTCGATCTGGACCACCCCCAGAATGTCGCGCAGAATCCAGCGGGCGACGTGCGAGGCAAACCCGTGGTTGCAGCTCGCGCTGCTCTCCATGTTCTCCCAGAGGGTTCCGGTCGTCTCGGCCATGTTCCGGAAGAACCCCGCGATCTCTCGCCGCTCCTGCTCGAACAGACCGTACCGCGAGAGCAGTTCCATCCGCAGGTAGTTGCCCACGAAGGCGTTGGCGAAGTGGATGTCCGGATGCGCGCCGCTGCGGCGCCGGTCCGGGCCGAACTTTGTGGTCAGCTTCCGCCACAATTCGGAGTGCGTCTCGGGTGTGGCCATCCCGAAGTAGAACGCGTAGTACTGGCACACCTCGGTGCGGTTGCGCGTGACTTCCAGGCTGCCGTCGCCGCTTCTCACGGCATTGTCGACGAAGAACTCCCCGTCCCACGACTGCGCCGCGACCGTCGCGCGGATCCTTCCCGCGTCACGCGCCGCATCGTTCAGGCCGTACAGCCTCTCCGTGGCTTCGAGCCCCGCCGCGTACAGCATGTTGGTCGGGTAGTGGACATCATGCACGAACAGGTTCGCGTTCGACCACTCGATGAAATTCCACGAGGGAAGCTTCTCGAGAAGCCCATCTCCATTGCGGTACTGCCTGAACCAGCCGAGCAGTCTGTTCACCCGCGGGCGCATGCGGCGCACCAAATCGCGATCTCCGCTGCGCTGCCAGTACTCCTCGAGCTGCAGCAGGAACCACAGACTCCACTGCGGGATGAAGATGCCGTCGAGATGATCGGCTGGGTAGCACATCGCAATCATGCCCGACGGCAGGTTTGCGAACCGCCGCGGCAGCAGGTAGTTCTCGAGGAACAGCTTCTCGATCTCGGTGTGACCGGTCAGGTCGTAGGCCACCCGCGACGAGAAGAACGAATCGCACAGCCACCCGGCCCGTTCGCGTGACGGGCAGTCCATGAGCACGTCGACCGCGTTCTGCGCGAACGTCGCCTCGGCTGCGGAGAAGAGGCGGTTGAGATCGGTGTCGGAAGACGCAAAGGTGGCCCGGCACGAAGGCGACTCATGCAGGCGAACATACGGTGATGCCACCTCGCAGTCGCCCTCGACCACCGTAAGCCTCAGGTATCTGAACGTGTAGGGCTCGAACGACTCCAGGTCGTAGGTGCCGGCCGCGAGGCGGTATTCGACCAGACTGATGGCCTCCAGCCGGTTGAAGCTGACATCGCGGTTCTCCCCCAGGATCTCGTCGAATGTCAGCCAGAGGCGTGTCGGACGCCGCACCACGACGTGTGCTCCGATGAAACCGGTGAGGTTGCGGCCGAAGTCAAGAATGTGACAACGCCTTTCCCGAAGCGGGATCCGGTCGCCGGGATCGTACGGCCTGACGTCGGGTTCGAGTCGGGCGCGCGTGTACTGGATGTCGAGCGACGGTGTCGCTTCCAGCTCGTTCTCGGGGAACGACCGGAACGCCTCGCCTATATTCGTGAACGACCGGTCCTTCCAGAGCGATTCCACCGCGACGCCGGTCTCGAGCGCTCCCTGCGCGACGTGGTGCGCGGGCTGGCTACAATGGTAGGTCGGGAGCTCCACCCGGCGGGACAGATGCCCCCCCACCGCAACGGCCGTGAGCTTCTGCGCTCCTCTGGAGGCTGCGGCCGACCTGCGCCACTGTCTCGACGAGGGCTTCAGGCGGTAGACCTCGGAGAATCCCCGCTGGAAGCTGTAGCGGGGAACGCGCCGCACGCGCTCGGCAAGCCTGAAACCTTCGAAGGCCAATCCCCGACTGCCCGTCGCCGCGGCAATCGCGCCGTCGAACTCCACCTCTGCCTGCAGGAACCCCGGGTGATCGAGAACGCAGTAGCTGTTGACGTTGTAGGCATTGACCTCGATTGCCACGACGTTGCTCCCGCGCTTCAGCAGCGACGGCTCGATGGGGACGCTGTCGACACGGAAGTGGCCTTCTGGCCCCCTGGCCGGACCGTGAGCGAGGAAGCGACCGTTTACGAACGCCTTGTAGAAACTGCACGCGGTGACCCGGAGCGCGCATTCAGTGGTCTCCCGGGGTGTCGCCTCGATGACTGCGCGGAAGCCGAGATGGCAGTTCATCTCGCGCTCCAGCCCCCTGATCCAGACCGGGCGAGCGCGACGGAAGAAGATGGTCGCCGTGCTCTTTCTGGCGGTGCGATTCGTCATATCGTCTACCCCTGCTGCGTCCACGCCCCGACGCGACGCGCACGGCGAGGCCCGGCACGGAATCCTAGCCGGAGCCTGCTCGACTCCGTCGCCAGGCAAGGAGCATCGCCGCGAGGACGTCCGCCTCCTACCCTCCCACCACCTGCATCGCGACGCGCGCCCACTCGAATAGCCGTTCCGGCTGGTAGCGCACTGTGCTGATGTCCTTCAGGATGATCTCAAGCGGGCAGCCGTTCTCTTCGCAGACTGCCCGAGTCTCCGTCAGATCCGCCCGGACCTGCTCCGGGTGGAACTGGTCCATCGCCAGAAAGGCCGGGTTGGGCTTGCAGGAGTAGACGAAGTCGCCACCGATCTCCGCTGCACCGCGTTCCTTCTTCACCCACGGGCTCATGGAGACCTTGCGGACGTTGGGAAGCATCCGGACCTCGTTCATCTTGCCGTCCAGCGGATCGCAACAACCGTAGTAGACCAGGCCGAAACGCTCACACAGGCGAGCGGTGTAGTCCACCTCGAATTCTCTGAACATCTCGGGTGAGACGGTGGAGAGCATCTGCGCCAGCCCGTACATCCAGATGTCCTTGGTCCTCGGCTTCTGCGGGTCGTAGTCCGATGCCGGGAGCTCGTCCGTGTAGGCGCCCGTACAGTGGATCAGGCTCTGGGGCTCGCAGAGGAGCCCCTGCTCCTCGAGCTGATCGAGCATGCTGAGGTAGCCGTTCGTCATGCGGTCCAGGAGGCGATGCACGAAATCGGGCTTGTCCATCAAGGCGTAGAGTGCGTTCTCCACACCCATCCAGGTCGCGATGGGGTCCCAAAGGGAGAGGTACGGCTCGGCACCCAAGGGGCGGACTTCGAGCAAACCGTCGAACAGCTCGTGTGCGATCTCGGTGAGGCGATCGGTCGTTTCCGCGTCGTGACTGACTTCGGGAATGCGGATCTTCTCCAGATCGTCCTCGGTCCGAAGCTGGTTCTCGTACCTGTGGCCCACGATCTCGTTGGTCGGATCGGGCACGGAAATCTCCTCGTGGGCGATCATGCCGAAACCGGTATTGCGAATCACTTTGCCGATCCGTACGAAGGGCTCGACCACCATATCGACGGGGCAGTGCTTCCACTGGTACAGAATGCGTCGGAGATGATCTTCGAACCCTCGGCAGATGACTTCCGTGCAGCTCAGGGACAGCTCATCATCGATGTTCATCTCGTTCCAGCAGATCTGGTCGATCATGACCATCGGCCGGAGGGGTTCAAGGGCGTTGAGCTTGCGCCACATCTCCTTCTTCTCTTCCTGCACCGGCAGCGCGGCGATCTCTGCAATGCGTGACGCCAATTTCCGGACCGTCGCCAGATCCCTCTGGTTGAACAAGGTCATCTCCCTGTGGGTGCTCAATATCGGTCCGCCGCGGAACTGCTGAGCTATTCTTTTTCCCGCCTCCGCTCGTCCAACCGCCGATGATACTCCAAAGCTGAGCCGAGAATCAGACTCGTGCAGAGGCGAGACATCGTGCAGAATCCCGCGTGCCATGCAGCCTCTGCTCCGCTTCGCGACGCTACTGCCTCGCTGTGTGCTGGCGTTCTTCCGAAATCGCAGGGAGCAGGTGATCGTCGAACTTGCCATTCGCCAGCAGCTCGCCACCTACGCCCAAGCGCGACCGACGCCGAGACTCAGCTCCCTTGATCGCGCCTTCTGGGTCGCACTCCACCAGCTCTGGTCTCGCTGGAAGGAAGTACTGGTCATCGTCAAGCCCGAGACCGTGATCCGCTGGCATCGCAAGGGCTTCCGCCTCTACTGGCGAGCCCTTTCCCGACGCGGGCCCGGGCGGCCGCGCGTCCCGCAGGAAGTGCGAGAGCTGATCCCCCGCCTTGCGTTCGAGAACGGCTGGGGGGCGCGGAAGATCCAGTGCGAGCTCTCGAAGCTCGGCATCGCCATCGGCTTGGCGACGGTCTCGCGATATCTCCCGAAACGCCCGCCGGATCCGGGCCGTCGCCAGCGCTGGATGACGTTCCTCCGAAATCACCAGGACGCCATCGCGGCGATGGACTTCTGCATCGTCCCCACCCTGAGCTTCCAGCTGTTGTACGTCTGGTTCGTCATCGATCACGGGCGCCGAAGGCTGATCCACTTCAATGTGACGACGAATCCCAGCGCCCGTTGGGTGATCCAGCAGCTTCGGGAGGCCTTCCCTTCCGATCGCGCCCCTCGCTCCTCCTTCTCGACTGCGACTCGATCTTCTCCGCGGAAGTCATGGCTGCGATCCGGGGTTTTGGGATTGATCCCGTGCGCACGGCCTACCGCAGCCCCTGTCAGAACGCGATCGCCGAGCGGTGGGTGGGAATCTGTCGAAGAGAGCTTCTCGATCACGTGATCGTCTTCGGCGAACGCCATCTCAGGCGTCTGCTCGCTGATTACCTCGCCTACTACAACGCCGAGCGGGTCCACACCCGCCTCGGAGACTCACCCGAGGGTCGTCCCATCGAAACCCGACCCTCCCCTACTGCCAGGGTCGTCTCCTTGCCCCGTGTCGGCGGTCTTCACCACCGGTACGTCTGGGCGAAGGCGGCGTAGGGTGCTCTCCGATTCACCCGAATGCGTCGATCGGTTCCGTGGACGAGTTTTGAGAACAGACAGGGCGCGAGGTGTAACGCTTTGCGCTGCTGTTTCGTCCAAGCAACAGAAACACCACGCGCCCACAGCCGCGAGACGAAGGAGACAGCCATGGAATGTCCGGCCGATAAGATGCAGAAGGACGAGAACTACAAGCGGATCATGCTGGTGGCAGCCGGCTCCGCGATGGCCGCCAGCTGCGAGCCGTGCCTGAACCATGTGATTCCCAATCTCATCGAGATCGGGGTCCCGGATGCCGAGATCCGCAGGGCGGTGGAGATCGGCCAGTACGTGAAGGACAGAGAAGCCGACATCATGAGAGAGGCCGCCGATGTCCTGGCGGGCACGAGCTTCCTGAATAGGGAAATCCCGGAACGGTGCGGCCAGGACGAGATGGAGACCCTGAAGGCCGACAAGACCGGCATGCTGATCGCTGTCGGGGCCGCCGTGGCGGGCAACTGCGTTTCCTGCCTCGAGACGGTGGTCCGGGAACTGAGAGCGGCAGGTGCCACCAACGAGGAGATCCGCCCGGCCGTGGAGATCGCCCTGACCGTGAAGGAGAAGCCGGCGGGCATCGTGAAGGAGGCCGCGGACAAGCTGACCGGCGAGCCCTTGGAGGTCGTTGCATCAGTCTGATTGCGCAATGGATCTATCTGAAAAATACTAAGTAATAGCAGCTACTTAGGACCTTGCTTCGGAGAGCAAGGAAGGGGGGTTTACAGGTCGGCAGAATGTTCTATATTTCTAAATATGTCGATTTCGAAGAATAACGATATAGAGCTGCTCGCGACGAGACTCAAGGCCCTGTCGAACCCTGGCCGGCTGCAGATCTTTCGACAGCTCGCGCTCTGCTGCGAGACGGGGACCAGCTGCGGCAGCGACGAGCAGGCCATGCGCCGCTGCGTGGGCGAGCTCGGCCGAGGTCTCGACCTCGCGCCCTCGACCGTCTCCCATCACATCAAGGAGCTTCGCCAGGCCGGGCTGATCCGAGTCGAGCGCCGCGGACAGAACATCCATTGCTGGATCGATCCCGACGTCGTCCGCTCACTCGCCGACTTCTTCGAACAGTCGTGGGTCGCGTGCAGTGGGTCGGACGAAGCCGCCGCCTGAGGAGGTCAAAATGGCGACCAACGAGAACCTCGTGAACCCGCAACAGATCCGAGAGGCCGTGAAGCAGGATTATACGCGCGTCGTGGAGCGGTCGTCGGGCTGCTGTGGGACCGGACCCATCCATCCCGAAGAAACCGCCCGCCGCATCGGCTACTCGGATGGCGAGATCCAATCGGCGCCCGACGGAGCCAATCTCGGCGTCGGCTGCGGAAATCCCACGGCGCTCGCAGCGCTCCGCCCCGGCGAGGTGGTGGTCGACTTGGGGTCGGGCGCCGGGTTCGATGCGTTCCTGGCGGCGCGGGCTGTCGGCCCCAAGGGTCGCGTCATCGGTGTGGACATGACCGACGCCATGCTGGAGAAGGCGCGCGAAAACGCACGGAAGGGTGATTTCACCAACGTCGAGTTCCGGAAGGGAACCATTGAGGACCTGCCGATCGAGGACGGGAGCGTCGACGTAGTCATCTCGAACTGCGTGATCAACCTCTCTCCGGAGAAGGATCGGGTGTTCCGCGAGGCCTTCCGAATCCTGCGCCCCGGCGGGCGACTGATGATCTCGGACATCGTCCTGGAACGAACCCTACCGCCGGAGATCGCGGAAGAGATCAGTGCTTACACCGGGTGTGTAGCCGGTGCGAGTGTTCGAAAGGAATACCTCGAGCAGATCGAGAAGGCGGGCTTCCGAGAGGTGTCCATCGTTCGAGAAGCGAACGTCTCGGGTGCATACACCTCCAACGAGTCGGCAGGTTGCGACTGCGGAGGGCAGCCCGACACCGAGACCGACCAGCTGCAGGCGTTCCTAGAGAACGTCACGAGTGTTCATGTGGAGGCGTTGAAATGAGAACCCGCGCCCGGCGGCGGCTGGACGCGCTTGACGCACCGCCTGCTGAGCTTCTTTCTTGGAGAGACCCCTTGGTCTCGCGTGGGAATCACTCCAGCCCACGTGCGACAGGAGAACTCACTGGAAGGGAGGCCGAGATGGCGCGGCGGGCGGAGGATTGCACAACGCATCGTCCGGATGATGTTCCGGCTGCGTATCGAGACTCGGTGTGGGGGTTCGTACTGAGGCAGGTCGGGGACCGTTCTCTCGCCGATGACCTCACTCAGGAGACGCTTCTGCGTGCCGAACGCTCGATCAGTACCTGGCGGAGCGAGGCCAGCCTGCGAAGCTGGCTGTACGGGATCGCCATTAACGTAGTGCGAGACCACTTTCGCCGCCTCCGACGAGCCCCTGACTCGAAGCCCCTAGTCACGGCGGCAGAGCAAGCCTGTCCGGAGGACGGGCCCGAGCAAGCGCTGCTCGGGTCGGAGATGGCGGCCTGCGTCGACGGATACGTATCCCGGCTGCCGCGCCTGCAGCACCACGTGTTGGCGCTGCACGACATGGCCGGCCTGACACACACCGAGATCGCAACGGTTCTCGGCGTATCGGCAGGCAACTCGAGAGTGATACTTCACCGCGGACGTGCGGCGCTTCGCCGATCGCTCGAGAAAAACTGCATCCTCTCCTTCGGCGGCGAGGGAGTCCCCTGCGAGCGAAGGCCGGTCACAGAAGCGAGATGACGCCCCGCGCTTCCAGCCAAGGCGGCGGTTCCGGTCAATAAGGTCATCTCGTCCCGAAGCCATCTCCGCGGACCGGCCAGCGATGGGCGGATGGATGGGAAGACCTGCGAGCGATTCAGGATTCTCCGACAGGCCTCGCGGCTGACGCACTTCCCTGCTGCGTTGCAGAACATTCTGAAGTGGACGCGTTGCAGTTGCGGCGCCGTTGAATTCATTAAGTTTTTCTGTGGTGCGCCGCGGTTGTTGGGCCTACCGATGCGAGGGTGAGGGCCCGCCAGGCGCGAATGAAAGCGAACCAGATGGCGGCCGTGGCCTCTGCGCGTGAGACCCTGACTTCGGTGCGTTGCAGTTGCAGCGGGCAGAGCCCAGAAGGTCCTGAAACGCAGCACGGCTGCGACTCCGGGAAGCCCGGGTTCTCGGGAGGTACGGGCGCTACAGCGCCTGCTCGCCCTGCTCACCGGTGCGGATGCGCACCGCGTTCTCGACCGCTTGGACCATGATCTTGCCGTCGCCGATCTTTCCGGTCTTGGCAGCGCTGCTGATGACCTCGATGGTGGCCTCGCACTGGTCGTCGCTCACGACGATCTCGACCTTGGTCTTTGGCTGGAAGTCCACCACGTACTCGGCCCCGCGGTAGATCTCGGTGTGCCCGCGCTGACGACCGAAGCCCCTGCACTCGGTCACCGTCATCCCCTGGATGCCGATGGCCGCCAGCGCGTCGCGGACCTCGTCCAGCTTGAACGGCTTGATGATGGCAACGATCAGCTTCATGTCAGCCCCGTCTAGAAGTTGTAGCCCACCTCGTTGTGAAGCGAGAGGTCCAGACCGCGCGACTCGCCTTCCTCATCGATCCGAAGGCCGACCGAGAGGTCGACCAACTTCAGGATGGCGAAGGTGGCGGCGGCGGTGTAGACGACCGTGATCGCCGCAGCCAGCAACTGCACGCCGACCTGCTTGCCAATCGCCAGGTCACCTTCCAGGCCGCCGAAGACGCCGGCGGCGAACACGCCGGCGAGCACGGTGCCGACGAATCCGCCCACGCCGTGGACGCCGAAGACATCGAGGGAGTCATCGTAGCCAAGTACCCGCTTCGCGGTGGTGGCGGCCAGGTAGCAGAGGAAGCCCGAGGCCAGCCCAATCGAGAAGCCACCGATCGGTCCGACGAAGCCGGAGGCCGGCGTGACGGCCGCCAGTCCGGCGATCGCCCCCGTCGCGAGGCCCAGCATGCTGGGACTACCGTTCTTCACCCACTCGATCGACATCCACGTCAAGGCCGCCGTGGCCGCCGAGATCTGGGTGACCGTGATGGCCATCGCTGCGCTGCCGTTCGCGGCCAGCGCGCTGCCGCCGTTGAAGCCGTACCAGCCGACCCAGAGCATGCCCGTGCCGATGACACACATGGTCATGTTGTGGGGCGGCATGGGCGTGGTCGGGAAGCCGCGGCGCGGGCCGATCACGATGCACGCGATCAGGGCCGAGACGCCGGCGGTGATGTGGACCACGATCCCGCCCGCGAAATCGAAGACCCCCATGTCGGCGAAGAAGCCACCGTCGCCGCCCCACGTCATGTGACAGATGGGTGCGTATACCACGAGCAGCCAGGCGGCCGAGAAGAGCAGCGTCGCCGAGAACTTCATCCGCTCCGCGAAGGTGCCCACGATGAGGGCGGGCGTGATGATCGCGAAGGTCATCTGGAAGACGAAGAATAGGATTTCCGGGATCGATCCCGACAGCGCGTCTGGCGTAACGCCCCGCATGAAGACCTTCGACAGGCCGCCAATGAAGGATCTCAAGTTGGTGACGCCCTCCTGCATCCCCGTGCTGTCGAATGCCAGGCTGTACCCGCATAGCAGCCACAGGACTGTGATGAGAGAGGCCAACCCAAAGCACTGCATCAGCACCGAGAGAACGTTCTTGGTTCGCACCAGGCCGGCGTAGAAGAGCGCGAGGCCCGGCAAGGTCATGAACAGGACAAGCGCCGTGGAGGTCAGGATCCACGCAGTATCTCCGGTGTCGAGAGAATCCGCGGCACGGGCCGTCGCCGGCCAACCCACGGTGGCGAAGCAGGCCAACAGGGGTATTGCATCCCTGGCGAGTGTCCGTATTCGCGGGCGCGTCATGGTCTTCTCCTTCCGCCGCGGCAACGCCGGCTGCCACGAACCGAGCGCAGGTCGACTGATGCGCAAGCAAGAGCGGTGCCGTTACCGGCACAATCCGGAAGTCCCTGGGATTTCGTAACTTTCGCAGCGTTCTGTCGTGCGCTTCGCGGTGCGCTTGTGCTGAAACGCGCACACCAGTGCCCGGAGATCGGGCACGCCGTGCCCAAAGCGTAGGCGGTGGTCTATGGCTTCATGTCAGACCCTATGCCAGTGATCCATAACTCCACATCGGTAACATTCCTGCCACTTGAAGCCCCGACGCTCGTTGGTGACCGCCGCGGACCCCGGCTCGACCTCCTCCGCCCTCCTGTTTGATCCAAGAAGTCTCATGGCTTCCTGAAATGGAAAGGCGCTGCAACTCACTGCGGCGCCTCCTGAAACCAGTGGCGCGCCCGCTACGACTCGATTGCCACCCTCAAGCCCGCAACCTGGCTTCCGGAGGGGGAAGCGGCGAGTCAAGCTCGGCGCGAACCTCGCGTGGACCCATACCACAGCTGCGTTTCAGGACATTCTGAAGTGGAGGCTTTGCAGCTGCAGCGGGCGGAGTGCGGAATGTCCTGAGATGCAACTGCACGCTCACTCGGGCGGGTGGCTGGCGCTCGGCCCACGTGCCGCTTGATTCGGCACATGGAAGGACTCTTGGCACTACGGATGGCCTCGCCTCCATCCCCGTACCGAACCACCGCAATCGCCCGCGGAGAAAACGCGCGGCTTCGGCGCGGTGGAAGCGGCCGCAGGGTGGTCTCCGCTTGGGATGCGCGAAGGTACTCGACCAAAGCCCCGCGAAATCGCGGGGATTTCTCAGGCTGTGCCCGAGTGCGCGCGGGAAGTCTCTGCAACAGCAGACTGGTTGGCGGAGCGGGCAGTCCAGCGCGAACCCGTCTCCCGCCCCAAAATCCCTGATCTAGGGGAAAATACAGGGAAATCGCGCGGCTACGGGCTCCGCCGGCCTGGCCATCTCGCCCGATTCGCCCTCCTGCGCGGGGGCTTGCCCCCGCGTTCCCTGGCGTCTGGAACAGGGAATTGCCTGCCATCGAGCCCCGATTCTGTGCCCCGTCAGAGTGATGTAGGACCGGACGGGTATTGAGGACGCACACCGCTGCCGGTCGCCGCCGGCGTTCCCCTCCTTTACCTTTCCGGGTGCCGGATGCGAACCCCCTCGTTGGGATGGTCGGGCAGCATGGGAGGAGGTGCCCGCCGTGGCGATCACCGCTCCCCGAAACGAAGCCTCAGTGGAAGGATCGCGCTCGAGGATGAACGAACGCGCTTCATTGCCAACGGATTCGACCTAAATGACGCCCATCGGAGGCAGAACGGCGCCGGAAGGCGGGCTCAGGCGCCCGGTCCACGCTGCGCGGACGGCCAGCTCGCGCGCGATACCGAGTCCAGGACGTTTTCGCCCCGCCGTCTTCCTCGCCCTCCTGCTGCTCTGCGCGCCGAGCCAAGCGGAGACACGGCGCGTCGAGGTGCCGCTCTCGATCCCGCAGGCCTTTCTGGAACGCCTGCTGATGGAGCAGGTCTTCACCGGGCCTGAGACCACCGCGCAGCTCGTTTCGAGCCCGGATTCGTGCAACGAGATCGTGCTATCCCAACCGGCGCTGCGCTCCCTCGGCGGCCGCATCGTGGTGACGGCGCACGGCCGCGCCCGGGCGGGCCTCTCCATGTTCGGAACCTGCTTCCGGCCCTTCGATTGGGAAGGCGAGCTGGAGGTAGAGGAGGATGTGCGCGTTGCGCCGCGCACCGCGGTGGTCGGCTTCCGCGTGACGGATTCGCGGCTCGAGGGCGAGGGCCGCTGGCTCGCGGTGCCCGCGCTCTGGAACTGGGTGAAGCCCCTCGTCCATCCGCGCCTCGAGGCGCTGCGCATCGACCTCGCGCCGCTGATCGGCGACCTGCGAAGCGCCCTTCCGCTCTTCGCCGCGCGTCCCGAAGAGCAGGCGGCGCGGCGGCTGGCGGGGTCGCTGGCGCTCGGCGAAGCCCGCGTCGAGGAGCGCGGCTTGGTGCTCACGCTGCGCTTCGACGTGGAGGCGGCTCCCCCGGCGGCCGCGCCCGCCGTCGAGCCGCCGCTCACGGCCGAGGAGATCGCGGCCTTCGAAGCCAGCCTCCACGAGTGGGACGCCTTCCTGACCTTCGTGGTCAAGAGGGCGGGCCAGGACGCGCTCGACCCCAAGCTGCGCGCGACGCTGCTTGCGGTGCTGCTCGACGCTCGTCACGAGATGGTCGCCGCCCTCGCCGAGCCGCGGCGCGACGGAAAGGACCGCACGCGGAGCCTGTTCCGCTCGAGCTGGGCCAAGCTCCAGCCGGCGCTGGCTCCGCTGGTCGGCGGGAGCCAGGGCTTCCGCTACCTCGCCTTCGTCGCCTCCGGCGACGCGCTCGCCGCCCTCGACGCGGTCGGACCCGCCTTCGGTCTCGAGATCTCGGAGGACGGCCTTCGGCGCCTGGCGCGGATGCTCGCCCCCGAGACCAGCGAGGATCCGCTGCGCTGGAGTGAGGAGGTGGACCCGGCTTTGCGCCAGGTGTTCGACTTCGAGGAGGAGCTCCCCGCGCTGCCGCCGCCCAAGGCAGTGGCCGAGCCCGGATCGGGTGCCGAGACCGACTCGGAGGCAGCGCCCCAGCCCGCACCGGATGGGGCGCCTCCACCCGGCGCGACCTTGCGGATCCTCGACTGGCTGTTCCCGGCCGCCTTCGCGGCGCCCGATCCGCCGCCGAAGCCCCACTCGTCTCCGCTCGACGGCTTCGTCCCCCGCAGTGCCGATCTCGATGCGTATCTGCCGCAGGTCGCGGCGCTGCTGCGCGAGTCCTCCGCAGCAGTGTTCGCGCAGGGCCGGATCGACGACCACCGGCGCGACCTCTTCGAGCGCCTGGTGCTCGCGACGGCGTGGCAGGAGTCGTGCTGGCGCCAGTACGTGCGCCGCAGCGGGGCCGTCGTGCCGCTGCGATCGACGGGCGGCGCGCTGGGCATGATGCAGGTGAACCCGCAGGTCTGGCGCGGCTTCTACGCGGTGGACGGCCTCTCCTGGAGCATCGTCTACAACGCGCGGGCGGGGAGCGAGATCCTGCTGCACTACCTGGGGCACTACGCAATGGCGCGCGGCGAGGAGAGCGCGGGCGGCCCCGACGCGCTCGCGCGCGCGACCTACGCCGCCTACAATGGCGGGCCCTCTCATCTGCGGCGCTACCGGCAGCCGAACCACTGGCCCAAGGCGCTGGTTGCAGTGGATCGGAGCTTCCACGCCAAGTTCCGGGAGGTGGTCGCCGGGCGCGAGTCGGGCGTGCGCGCGTGCTTCGCCGGCTGAGGAGGGTTCGAGGGAGAGCGCGCCGGGAAGCCTCGATCCGACGGTCGAAACCGATTTCGAGGCATTGAAAGGAAGAGCGGTCAAATGACGGATTCGCGCTGGTCATCGCCGCTTCTCGTGTGGCCTGCAGTCGTTGCAGGAACGGCTCTTCTCGGCTGGATGGACTACGCAACCGGCCATGAGCTCAATTTCTTTGTCTTCTATTTCGTGCCCATCTGCATGGTGGCCTGGAAGCTGGGGCTCATGGAGGCCGTCATCGTCTCCACGATCTCAGCTGCCGTCTGGTATTGCGCCGACTACAGCACCGGGCATCCCTACTCGAGTCACCTGGTGGCCGCCTGGAATACCCTGATACGCCTCAGTGCCTTTCTCTTCGTCGGCTGGGCCATGGCTCGTCTGGGATCGCTCCTGTCGAGAGAGCGCGAGCTGTCCGAGAGCCTGAAGAAGACCATGGCTCAGATCCGGGTGCTCGAGGGCATCGTTCCCATCTGCGGAGCCTGCAAGAAGATCCGGAACAGCGCAGGGAGGTGGGAGCGGATGGAAGCCTACATCGAGGACCGGACCCACGCCGAGTTCTCTCACGGCATATGCCCCGATTGCGCACATAAGATGCTAATCGAGGCGGGCATCAAGAATGACCGCGTCGGCGTCGACTGACTGCGGATTCCGCGGGAGATGCAGGGCAGCGCCTGGGTGCCAGATCGGCGACGACGCCTCGCCCAGGGTCGCTACTCACCGCACCTGCATCTCAGGACCTTCCGCACTCCGCCCGCTGCAATTGCAGCGCCCCAAAATCATGACCTCCTACACAGGTGCCACAGGTCGCCGCCCGGTTCGCCTTCATTCGCTCCTGGCGGGCCCTCACCCGCGCAGCGGCAAGATCGATGACCACCGCATCTCCGCTGCCGAAGTACATCTCGTCAGGCGTCTGACCTTTGAATGCCGCATGGGGAATGGTCTCATTGTGCGCCCTCACGTAGAACTCGATGAGGCGCCGTAGCGTTGCCGTATTGTCCAGGGTGTGCAGATACAGCCAGGCGTGCCTCAAGGATCGCCAGAAAGCCTCGATCATGGAGTTGGAAAAGCTCACTTCCACCTGCGCCAGGATACGCCTCAATCCCTCGCGGTCGAGTAAAGCGTCGACGTCCCCATTGACGTTCTCGGCGCCGGAATCAGTCATCACGGTGGTCTCGACCGGGCGGGTGCCCAGGTGACGGCCTGCCTCCAAGAGGATCCGGCATGTCCCACCCGCACCCAGCCGCTCCTCCAGGCTTCACGCCAGGATCCGCCTCGAGAAGTTGTCGATTACTGCATGAAGGTACGCCCTGGTGCCATCGAGCAACTTGATGATGGTCACGTCGATCTGCCACAGCTCGTTCGGAGCGTTGGCACGGATGCCCACCTTGGGCTTGGCTGGGTAGACACGGCGGCGCGGCCTTCGCCACCCGGCCTCTCGTACCAGCCGAGACCACGTCGACGGAGACGCAACCACTCTTCCGATACGTTTCGCGTACAGTGCGAGTCCTCGGAGCGACAAGTGGCGATGGTCATCGCTCTCGACCATTTCCTTCACAGCTCGAACCTCGGCGGTTGTCAGTCGTGTCGGCTGGCTTCGTGGACAGCTCGATCGATCGTCAAGCTCGCAACGAATCTCGGCGCGGCGCCAGCCGTGGTAGCGGGACGGAGACAGGCGCGCGATCCGCAGTGCGGCACTCAGCGGTATCACCCTATTCGCTCGCTCGATCGCCCGAAGCAGTGCTCGTTTCCCATTTCCTTCGGGAAGCCTCTCGTGGTCCGGCCGGCGCTCCGATACACGAAGCATCACGACCAGCAGGCCGACAATCGCGTCGAGCTCAGCCACCCGATGACGCAGTTCCTGTATTTCGATCAGAAGCTCAGTCGTCTCAGCCGACGGGGGCTCACACGTGACGACATCGGGAATACCGCGGTGAAGCCAGCTTCGAATCGTGGACCGAGGAATCTTCAGCTCGGGGAACAGGTCTGGATCACCGGTCTCGCAGATCATTTCTCGAATGCGGTGGTCGTAGGTACGTCGAGTGCGAAGGGTCGTCATCACGCCCGTATCGGCAGACCCAGCAATCGGCGCGTATCATAGAAAAGCTCAATGAATCCAGCCGCGTCGCAGCTGCAACGCCTCCGCTGCGGAATGTCCTGAGTCGCAGCTGGTCGGGAAATCTTGGATAACTTGCACAAACTGGAAAAGGAAAGGAGAGGCGATTGATGGCGGACTTCTTCGAGTTGCTCAAGACCCGGCGCTCGGTACGCAACTACCAGGACAAGGACGTTTCCTTGGACCTGCTCATGGCGATCATCCAGGACGCCTGCCTGGCTCCCAACAGCGGAAACCGGCAGAGCTGGCGCTTCATCGTCATCAACGACCGGGACACCATCGAACGGCTGTCCGAAGAGAGTCGGACCAACCTGGTAGCCGACCTGGACAGTAACCCCACATCCTACGTCAAGCGATACGAAGCCGCCCTGCGCAACCCGAAATTCAACGTCTTCTACACCGCTCCCAGCCTGGTCATCCTCTGCGGGGACAAACACTCCCATTCGCTCCAGGTGGACTGCGCCTTGGCGGCCAGCTACTTGATGCTCTCGGCCGCGGCCAGGGGTTTGGGCACCTGCTGGGTCGACTTGGGAGCGCGCATCTACGATCCGAAGCTCCGCGAAGAGATCGGCCTGACCGACGACCTGGCCATCGTGGCTCCCATCATCATCGGCTACCCGGAGGCCATTCCCGCCATCCCGTCCCGCAATGAGCCGGTCATTCTGAAGACCATCTCCTGAAAAGGCCGGGAGAAAGAGGGTAGGCATGAGCGATTCCAGATTTCCGTCCAAGCTCCAGCGCGTCGTCGGTTGGCTGATGCTGTTCGTCGGCCTCTCGGTCTTCGTGATCCGCTTCCAGCACGCTGGGCCCTACGCTTTCCCCCGCGGCGGGAACCTCCTTGGCGGCGTTCTCGCACTGCTCGTTGGCGGCTGGCTCGTGCGGCCGTGGCTCGCTTCTCATCGACTCGCGGCGCCGCTCGGGTGGATCGCACTCGCGGCGAGTCCAATCGTGTTGTTCTTCGCGCTCTACGCGACGCTGGCCGAGCTGGAAGAAGTGGTGGTGCTGAGAGCCACCGACCGAGCCGGGCAACCCGCCAACCTGCGGCTGTGGATCGTCGATCGCGCCGATGCGGCGTGGGTGACGATGCCGCGCTGGAAAGCGGACGCGCACGGGCTCAGCGAGGCTCGTGTCGAGCTGCTGAGGCAAGGCGAGGTCAGCTGCGTGATCGCCACACGTCATGAGGACCGGGCAACGGTGGACCAGATCCACCGCCTGCGGCGCGAGAAGTATGGCGTCCAGCGGCTCGCAACCGCGCTCGGGCTGTTTGGTCGCTCGGCCGGCGAAGACACGGTGGCCCTGCGTCTCGACCCGTGCCCGCGCCTCGGAGCGCGAACCGCGGTTCGCCTCGGCCGCTTTGAAGGGAATGCGACGCGTGCCGCGCACCCGTGGTGGACCCGCCCCGGCCAGCCACCAATCCTCCCCGGCATCGGTGAATCCGCTGTCGGCTGACGGCCGAACGCGTCGGGGCAATCGATCCGCGGCGCCGGTCGGGGCTCCCCAGGGTTGGCAGAATGAGACATACCCGATGGCCCGCCCTCGAACCCGAGCTACTTGCGTAGCTGTTGATATGCCTGTTGGATCTCCAACGCCTTGCGATGCGCGAGCTCCTGCAGCTCCTCGCCCAGGTGAGCCACCTTGTCGGGATGGTATTCCTTCATGCGGGCCTTGTAGGCGGATTGGATCACCTCCGCGGAGGCCGAAGCGGGGATTCCCAGGACCTCATACGGATCGAACGCGGGCTCGGACGCCGCCGGTTGCGCGCGACTCGGGCGCTCCTTCCGCCCCGGCCCTTCGCTCTCCCGCGTTTCGCGCGCGGCCGTTCCCCGCAAATGCCTGCGATAGAACCAGACCAGCAGGGCAATGACCAGCAGATCGTCGATCAGGCCGAGACCACGCCCCAGGAAGTCGAAAACCAGGTCGCGAGGAAAGACGAGATAGAGGACGGCGATCGCGATCAGCCACTTCTTGAGAGTTCGGGGGTCCACCGTTCTCAGGGGATGAGCAGCACACGGCCGAAGGCCAGGCGGCTCTCGATGCGGCGATGGGCCTCGGCAGCTTCGGCCAGCGGGAAGCGGCTGTCGATCACCACGCGCAGGGCCCTCTTGGCCAGGTCGACAATGTGGTTGGCCACCATCGGGTGGACACGGTCGCCCAGCGGCGCCTCGCTCAGGAGCGTCGCCGCGAGCCGACGATCAGCCTCCTGCCACGTGGCGGACCCGACCGCCACGGCGAGGATTCGCTGGTCGGTGAGCGCGACTCCTACCTTCCCGCGCGCGCCCGTCCACGACACGCGCTCGTCGAGTCGCAGCGGCGTCGCCTTCTGGCCCCCGCCCCGCGCGTCGATCGCGACGAGCTGTCGGTCGAGCACGAGCACCTCAAGGAGGTCCGCCAGCGGAACCTCATCAGGCCGCTGCGCCAACGCGAGCACGGCGGTCAGCAGAATCGAGGCGCCGAACGCGGCCTTGGCCATCTCGCTAGGGTTAGCGTCGGGGGCCGTGCCGGTCAATAAGGTCATCTCGACCCGAAGGCATCTCCGCAGACCGGCTGTGACCCGTCGGAGTGATTTGGGCCATTCGGGCTGCTGATCCAAGAGAAGCTTCTGCCTGTACTACGCCAGAACTCGTTCTTCGTGAAACCAGTCTGAAACGCCGGCCGCGGCTCGCCGGCCAGCCGTTGGGCGGCGTGATAACCGCGACTCCAGGAAGGTGTTGGGCGTGTCTGCCCGCACTTCCTCTTGTCATGCGTGCGAGGAGATCGTCCTGCAATATGCGAAGCTGGCGGACCTCCTCCGTCTCGCCTGCCTGGGTCTTCCTGGGCTTACCGTCTCGGTGCTGATCGCGCGACTGCTCGATCCAGCGTTGCAGAAGACTGCGCGCGATACCCAGATTCCGGCCCACCTCGCTGACGGTCTTCTCTTCGCGGGTGACCAGAGCCACTGCATCTCGCTTGAACTCGGGCGTAAAGGTTCTTCGAACTCGGGCCATTGCGACACCTCTCTCCGGGCATTGTGCCCTAAGTTAGGTGTCCACTCTCCCGGGGAACTCCCGCCGGCCGAACGGCGCAGGCCATTCGGTCCGCGGTGGTGGTCAGGCTTCCCCGGGGCGGGTTGCCCGTGGTAGCCTCAATCCCGGCCGCGGCTTGGCGTCCAGCCGTTGGGCCGCGCGAAGAGGTTACTGCCCAATGCGCCCGCAACTGATCGAGCCCGGAGAAGAAATCCCGGTCCGGCTCACCACCCGGCAACGCGATCTCATCCTCGAGCACACCTTCATCGAACCCGAGCTTGAGAAGCGTCTCCGCATCGCGGTCACCGAGGGGGCGTCCATCGTCGTTGGCCTAACACTCGACGACCTCGACGATCTCCTGGGGCACGTGGCAGCTGAGGCCAACCACTCGAAGGACGCGAGCTTCCGAAGACACCTCGACACGCTCTACGACCGGTTGCGCGACGTCGAGGAAGGCTACACGGACGACCCCTCCACCGTCCGTTTCGCTGCAATTCCACGTGGTCCCCGATACACGCCGAAGCAAGGCCAGTACCTCGCATTCATTCACTACTACACCAAGATCCACCGCCAAGCGCCCTCCGAGGCCGACCTCCAGCGCTACTTCGAGGTCTCTCCACCTGCCGTCCATCGGATGCTCGCCGCCCTCGAGGAGCGTGGCTTCATTGAACGCTCGCCGCGAAGGCCGCGTTCCATTCGGCTGCTCCTCGATCGCGCCGAGCTTCCCGAGCTTGAGTAGGCGTACCACACGCGGCCCAACACCTATAGGGCCCCCGGTCGTCGAGGCCCGGGCCGCGCGTCGCCCCCGGGTTGCTGTCTCGCTGCTGTCAGACGGCCGGGCGGGGCGCCGGGCCGAGCGCGTAAGTGCCTGGAATTGCTGGAGCCGACGGGCCGACTCGGACCGCCGACCTGCTGATTACGAATTGGCTTCAGCGGGGCTCCACCGGCGTCCGGGGACGTATACGGTGCAAGGGGTTGGCGCCGCGCGGGATTCCACGGGCGTCCACCGCGCCTCTGGGCGTCCGTCCCCGTTGCTGTCAAAGTCGCCGTCAGCGGCGGGGCTTTGCGGTACCTGGCTGAAGCCAAGTCGTCGGGGATGCCCGCCGAGGCGGCCGCAGCTGCAACGCCTCCGCTTCAGAACGTCCTGAAACGCAGCAGGGCGAGTTCCTCGCCAGCGCCTCGAGCCAGGAGTCGCAGGGGGGGATTCCGTGTCGGTGAGGGAACGACACTTCCCAGTTTGAGAAGCGCAGTGGCGAAGGGAGATCCCTACCTAGCGACCAGGAGGGCGGGATCAGAGGTCCCAGAAGAAGTCCTTGTTGGTGAGCTGGCCCTCGGCCGAGTCCTTGCCCGCTGAGCCCTCATCCGCCGGGGCGTTACCGGCGACCTTTCCTCCCAGGATGAGCTCCAGCTGCTCCTCCAGGTCGCGGGTCTCGTTCTCCCAGTACTCCTCGCTTCCGAAGTGCGGGAAGGTGTCCGGGAAGGCCGGGTCTTCCCAGCGCCGGGCGATCCAGGCCGCATAGAAGATGAAGCGAAAGGCGCGAAGCGGCTCCACCAGGCGCAGCGAGCCCTCGTCGAAGACCCGGAATTGGCGGTAGGCCTCGATCAGCAGCGCGCGCTGGTGGGCGGCCTCGGCATCGCGCCCGGGCAGCAGCATCCACACGTCGTGAATCGCGGGCCCCACCACCATGTCGTCGAAGTCGAGGAAGAACCAGCCCTGGTCACCGTGGAGCAGGTTCCCCAGGTGGCAGTCGCCGTGGATCGGATACACCGCGACGCCCTGGCTCCAGTCGTCGTAGATCCGGGCAATCTCCTCCACGGCGGCGCGGTAGCGTCGGGCACAGCTGGGCGAGAGGAAGCCTCCCGCCTCCAGGGCTTGCAGGGGCTCAAGAGCGGAAGTGTCGGAACGCAGATGCCGCCGGTATCGGATGGTCGTGGAGGCCGCCACGTTGTGGATCCGGGCCAGCAGTCGTCCCAGCACCTGGACCTGGGCGTCGTCGAGCTCGTCGGGGCTGCGCCCGCCGGTGCGGGGCCAGAGAGCGTAGAAGATGCCCTCCACCTCGCTCAGGCTGTCGCCGTCGGAGAAACGAAGCGGAGCGCACACGGGGATCTCCTGGTCGCGCAGCGCGAAGAGCAGGCGGTGCTCCTCCAGAATGGCCTCCCGGCTCCAGCGGAGGGGCCGGTAGAACTTGGCCACCAGGTGTCGCTCCTGATCGAGCTCCTCATCGCGAATCCGCACGTCGAAGACCCGATTCTCCAGTGCGTTGAGCACCAGGCAGTGCCCAGTCGGCTGGAAGCCGCCGGCCTCCACCGCGGCCAGCACCCGGTGCGGGGTGAGGCGGAAGAAGAACTCGCTCTCGGACACCCGGGCAGGCTACCCGCTTTTCCGTCGCCCGCCTGCGCCTCGCCTCGCGCCCTTCGGAAAAGCTTTTCCGCATTATAGGAACGCGCTTTCCGCGGAGCTGCGTCTCAGGACATTCTGAAGTGGAGGCGTCGCAACTGCGACGTCCTTGAATTCATTGAGCTTTTCTATGATACGCGCCGATTGCTGGATCTGTCGATACGGGTGTCATGGCGACCCTCCGCACTCGACGTACCTACGACCACCGCATTCGAGAAATGATCTGCGAGACCGGCGATCCCGGCCTGTTCCCTGAGCTGAAGATTCCTCGGTCCACGATTCGAAACTGGCTTCACCGGGGCATTCCCGATGTCGTCACGTGTGATCTCCTCTCAGCTGAGAAGACCGAGCTTCTGGCCGAGATGCAGGAACTGCGTCATCGAGCGGCTGTGCTCGGCGCGATCGTCGGCCTGCCGGTCGCGATGTCTCGTGTATCGGAGCGCCGGCTGGACCACGAGAGGCTTCCCGAAGGCAGTGGGAAACGGGCGCTGCTCCGGGGAATCGAGCGAGCGAGTAGGGTGATACCGCTGAGTGCGGCACTGCGGATCGGCTGCCGGATATTGAATACGATGGCCAGCCTCGGCATGCCAAAGAGCTATCCGATCGCCTGATCCTCATCGATCGAAGGGACCACCTTGATCATCGCTGCGCCGTGCAACAAGGCCGTGGACAGCCTCGATCTTGGCCAGGGTGACGCGGGGACCGACTACCAGCTGTGCCTTTACGTGGACGACGGCGTCGCCGCGTCGCTGGAGAGCGAGCCGGCGGCTCCTTCCGGGGAGGGCTGGAAGAGCTCCGGCAAGGGGCAGTCGTTCCACGCCAAGGGCGTGACTCGCGGGGCCGGTCTCAAGCGGCTGGCGCTGCGCAGCTCCGGTACCGACACCAAAGTGAAGGCCAAGGCGGAAGGGATGACGCTACCACAGCTCCCCCTCGCGGACGGGTCGACGGTCATCGTGCAGCTCCACGGCAGTGATGGCTCGTGTCTCGAGACCCAGTTCGACGGGGAGCCCAAGGCGAACACGGAGAAGCGCTACAAGGCGCGCCAATAGGCTGTCTCGGTTCATCGCCCGCGGGGCACAGGCAGGCTGATGAATCCGCCAAGCCGGCGGAGAAGGCCGCGAATGACGAGCGAATCTGGGCCGGCCGCAGGCCGCGACGGACGGCGGTCGAGTGATCGGGGATCAGCTGCCCTGGGCTCCGCTCTCCGAGCAGAAGTGGTTGTGCCCGGGGAGCATCCGGAGCGCTCGACTGGGGCCTAACCGTTAATTCACCCGCCTTTACATGTTAGTCGAGTAATTCCCGATCTTCGTCTCGAAGAAGGTCACGCCCGTGTAGTAGGTGCGGTTCCCGATCGTAAGCTCCACCCCCAGGTGGGCCTCGCCATTCGGGATGCTCGCGAGGTCGGCGTTCGTGATCGAGAGGGTCAGCTTCCCCTTTGCGCTCGCGAACGAGAACTTCTGGATCGTATCGATGTCCGCGCCGTCCTTGGTGGTCTTGAGCGACCACGTGGCCTGCCCGGTCCGCTTGTCGGTACCGAGAGAAACCTCGCCCAGCGCCGAGAAGTCGCGTTCGAAGATCACATCGGTGCCGTCGAGGATGCGGATCCGAAGTTCCGGTGCGAGTGTCGGATCGTAGAAGAAGTTCGGGTCGTAGAGGAGCATGGAGAGCTTGGCCTTGTCGTTTCCCGGTGCCGTGACCTTGATCTTTCCGGAGTACAGCACGAAGGCGACGCGGTCGAGGCTGAAGGGCGCACGGAAGTTGCCCCCCTCGTCGAACTGAAGACCCAGCCGGTATCCGCGGCTTCCGATGACAGCGTCCTGGTCGAACAGGCCCGGCACAGTCTCCGCGAGCGTCTCGTTCTTGCAGCCCCACTGGATGGTCTGCTTTGCGAGCGAGAGCTTGACCTGTTCCTTGGGCGTCACCCCGTTGGGGGTCTTGTAGGTGAGGCTCTTCTCCGTCCCGCTCATGAGGCCGGGATCGACCTGCAGCACCTTGCTGCCGATTCCGAGCATCAGGCTGTCGAGGGCGGGGTCGAAGCGGTTGCCTGTGGTGCGGTCGGCGTTGAAGATCGCCTTTCCCACCCAGGAGTCCTTGCCCGGGTTGCCCGTCTTGAGCTTCTCCTTCTGCACCCAGAAGTTCACCGGGATCTGGGTCTCGTCGCCGCCACCCGGCGGGAGAACGATGAACTCGATCGTGAGCGCGATGGTGTCGCCGGTCGTGTTGTCGACGGCCGTGAAGGAGACCGGGTAGATGCCGATCTCGGTGTTGGTGCCCGAGAGCTCGCCGCTGGTGTTCGAGTAGGACATCCCCGTCGGGAGGCCGACCACCGAATAGGTGATGTCGGAGCTGCCCTCGGCATACACCAGGATCGGGGGCTGGCGGTCGTAGTTCACCTCGATGATTCCGGTCGGAATGCCGAAGAACATCCAATAGAACCCGCTCGTGTCCGAGGGCGCGACGATCATCTGCAGGTTCGTGGTGATCATCGTTCCGCCGTCGCTCGCGGTGAGGATTACCTCGAAGCTGCCGGCGACCGTGGGCGTTCCCGTGACTTCGCCAGTGGCGGGGTCGAGCAAGAGACCGTCCGGGAGACCCGCCGCGCCGAAGGTGGGTGTTCCGCTCGCGTTCTCGACAAGCCAAACGTCGCAGTAGGGCGTTCCCACCTCCCCGTTGTTCAGGAACTCGGTCAGGAAGCGGAGGTCTGATGCGAGGGGAAGAATCGTGATCGGGATGACCGACGCGACCTTGTTGTTCTCGCCGAAGTCGATCACGGTGAAAGTTGCGAAGAAGGTTCCCGCCTGGGTCGGAATTCCGATGATCTCGCCGGTCTCACCATCGAGGGTCAGGCCCGGCGGGAGATCCTTCCCGCCGAAGACGTAGGGCCCCACCCCACCGGTGAGGCCCAGGCTGTCGAGGTAGGGGTCGCCGACTCGCCCCTCGAGCAGGACGTCCGTCGAGAACTCCGAGCCGGCGTTGCCGCCTCCGCCCGCGGCGGAGATCTTGAGTTCGGTCGGGGCGCTACAGATCGGCGGCTGAGTCGTATCGTCCGCGCAGAAGACGATGTTCTTGGTCTCGACCACGGTCGGGCGACCGGTGATGAAGCCGCTGGCCGAGTCGAGTGTCAAGCCGCTGTTGAGCGGGTCACCGGACCCGTCGATGGAGAAGGTAACCGGGCCGTCGGCGTTGGCGGTCACCAGGCGCGCGATGTACTCGGTGTTGGTGCTGCCGCGCGGCAGTTCCTGGGTCAGGAAGCGGAAGGGCCCGTTGGTGAGGGTGCACTGCGCCCCGGCTCCGGTAGCAAGGAGATGAAGACCGAGTGCGCCGGCCAAGGTGAGGGCAAGCGTGGGAAATCGGACGGCCATGACGAGTCCTCCCGTAAAGATGAGCCCCAGCGAGAGTGTGAGCTGAGGCACGCTTTCGGGACTTATCGGCAACCGGACGTGAGATTCTGACCCTTTGGGGCGTTTAGGGTCATCCCGTTCAGTGTCGTGCAGAAAGGAGAACGGCGATCACTCGCAGCGGTCCGCCTACCCGTCCCGAGAACTCCTGCCGGCGCCCCTGGGCGCTCCCTTCGGTCCCACGGATGCCCTGCTCGGCATGGTCACGGGCTCCGGGGTCAACGCCGAGGGCAATCCGCTCAAATGGACCGATCCCACCGCCGCCAGCACTCCCGTGAACGCCACGGAGAATCCCACCCTCGGCGATACCGAGGACTGGGAGGTCTTCAGCCTCACCACGGACGCCCAGCCGATTCATCTGTACCTACTGCGCTTCGAAGTGATCGGCGGGACCCTCTTCGACGGGAGTCCGAGTCCGAACGGAAATCCCCAGCCCTGGGAGCGAGGCTTCAAAAACACGGTGATGGCCTACTCGGGCGGAATTCGACATCGAGGGGCTCTCACGTGTGGCACTACCACTTCGATCTATTGCGAGGGGTCCCTGCTCTTCTAAGACGAGAGCCGATCACCTTCCATCATAAATAGCGCAGACGCACTGCTTGTCCGGATCCCGTCCAAGCTTCATCCCTCCGTACACATTCGCACCAGACGTTTTCTTACGCTCTGCTGGCCCAGGACGCAGACTTGCACTTCTGCAACCGGTGAGCTTCACGGCCCAGCACCCGAGTTGCCGTCATGGGTGACCGGCTTCACCAAGTTGGAGTCAGTCCGCACCGAAGAAACCCCTACGGCTCCGGTGTCTGCGTGTCGCGAGGACACGTCGGGTCCGGACGCGAAGAGGGAGAAAGACACATGCGTAAACCCAGAGGAAGGGCGCTGGCACTGCTAGTGGCTCCGCTGCTTCTGGCCTTCACAGCATCCGCCGATGCTGCGACGATCGAGAAGGTACTTACGGCGGCCACCGGGGCCGACAACTTCAACCCGATCCAGGTCGCTGGTCTAGAGACAACCACCTATGAGTTCACCATCTCCTACATCTCCGATGGGGGCCCGGCCGTCACCCTGCTCGACACGGTGCCCGCCGAGTTCGACGAAATCGCGGTGGATGACGGCGGGATCTGTGACTCGCTCCTGGTCGCTCGTGCGAACAGCAAGAAGGGCAAGGCCAACAAGGACCGCGGCGCGACCAAGATTGCGTGCGAGTTGCCCGAGCAGACGGATGCCACGCTGGTGGTGACCTTCCACACCCGACAGAGCCCGGGCAAGGGACATCGCACGCCCATCTTTGCCCCGACCTCGTGCGGAATACTGCTGCTCAACAACGGGGCGGTCGCGGTAGATCGCACGGATTCCGACGGCGAGATGCTCGTGGCGGGTCCCACGGCCGCACTGGCGGTGGCGATCGACGATCTGACCTCCGACCTCGATGGGGACGAGACCGGTGACGCCTGCGACAACTGCCCTGACACCCCCAACGCCGACCAATCCGATAGCGATGGCGATGGGGTCGGGGATGCCTGCGACAACTGTCCGGACATTCCCAACGCGGACCAGGCTGATGCCGACGGCAACGGAGTGGGCGACGCCTGCGAGGTGGCGCTGTAGTAACGCTTCCCTCGGCTCGAATCCCAGAAGCGCCCCGGCCCACTCGGATCGGGGCGCTTTCATTCGGACTGCGAGCGGCTGTCCCCCTGCCGCATCGCGGCCAGGCGCCCGGGATGCGACCAGCAACGCGCCGCTGATGGCGGAGCACCACCCCTGGAGTTCTCCCCCGGTCTGCTTACCCGCTGCTTACCCCAGGATTCTGCGGGTCGGCGGGAAGCCGTAAGTGCGCGAAAACATGGAGCCGACGGGCGGACTCGAACCGCCGACCTGCTGATGGCGTTGGTGCACGGCTCCTGGTCCTCCGCAGGTTCCTGGCGTATAGCTCCTTCCGGGAGCCCCGAGCGTGAAGTCCTTCCAATTCAAGCGAACGCAGCGCAAGTACAAGACCCCTACAGAATCAGCAACTGGCCCACGTATGAGGCGGGCCTCCGCCAGCGCGGTTCCGTGACCGTCTGGCTCAGCGAAGACGCCCGGAAAGCCTGGTGCCACACAGGCCAGCGAAATCCCGGCGGAAGGCGCGTCTACTCTAACGCGGCCATCGAGACGTTCTGGACGATCCGCATGATCTACGGGCTCGCTCTTCGGCAGACGGAGGGGTTCATCAGGTCTCTCTTCGAGTTGGCGCATGTCGGCCTACCGGTCCCCGACCACAGCACCGTCTCGCGGCGGGTCCGAAACCTCGGCAAGGTCCCGATGTTGCCGAGGAACAGCAAGGGGCCGATTCATCTATTGGTCGACAGCAGTGGTCTCCAGATCCACGTAGGAAACGCCTGTATGCCGCCCAAACGCCGTGCATGGCGCAAGATACAGATCGCCGTGGATCGCGAGACCGGCGACGTTCTGGCCGCAGAGCTTACGGCCAGCCAGGCCCGGGATGCCGCGCGAGTCCCCGCACTCTTGAGCCAGGTCGAAAGCGAGCTGGCCTCCTTTTGTGCCGATGGCGCCTACGACAAGGAGCCCGTCCACGAGGCCGTGCAAGCGCACAGCCCCGATCGCCGAACCCGCGTGATCATCCCGCCGCAGAAGGGTGCCCTGCTCAGTCCGGAGACGGCCACCGCAATGCAGGACCGGAACCGACATATTCGCGCGATCGATCGGGTCGGGCGACGCGCGTGGCACCTGCTCTCCGGCTTCACCCGGCGAAGCAAAGTGGAGAACGCGTTCTATCGCTACAAGGCAATCCTGGGACGGGAGATGACGGCCCGAACGCTGGCAGGGCAGCGGGTCGAGGCGCGGATCGGCTGCCGGATATTGAATACGATGGCCAGCCTCGGCATGCCAAAGAGCTATCCGATCGCCTGATCCTCATCGATCGAAGGGACCACCTTGATCATCGCTGCGCCGTGCAACAAGGCCGGCTACACGTGCTTGCCGGTGAAGATCACGCGCAAGTGAGCTGACTCGATCCGGGACCGAACGCCCTCCTGTAGCACTCCCCGGTGGTCAATCCACCGCGTTGAGTTGTTGGGCCGGCCGCAGATGTCCGATCCACTCGTACCTGTGGGTCCTCAATATCGCCCCTAGCTACGTTCCAGGAGTTCTCGCCGAAGCGGGAGATGGGGACGCCGGAGGGGGTCTTCACCCTTTGCACGACAGGCCGCCGTCGACGGGGATGATGACACCCGTGATGTACTTCGCTTCGTCCGATGCCAGGAAAAGCGCGGTGTACGCGATGTCCCATGCTTCTCCCATGTGTTTCATCGGCACTGCACCGTCTCGCAGGCGAACCAAGTCTTCTTTTTCGATGCCCAGGCGCTTGGAGAGCCCCTCGATCGCCATCGGCGTGTTGATGAGACCCGGCATGATGCAGTTCGAGCGGATGCCCTGCGGGGCGTATTGCATCGCGACCGAACGCGTGAACGCGTTGACGCCCGCCTTGGACGAGCTATAGGCGAGCATCGGATACGGTGCGAACCGGACGGCGGCCATCGATGAGACGTTGACGATTGCGCCGCTTCCCTGCTTCTCCATATACGGCAGGACGTACTTGCAGGTCAGGAACATGCTCTTGAGATTGGTGTCGACGACCTTGTCCCAGTGTTCTTCGCTGAGTTCGACCGGTCCGCCGCCCCCGCCGATGCCGACGTTGTTGTGGAGGACGTCGATCCTGCCGTATCTCTCGGCGCATGCGTCCGCCATTCGTTTGCAGTCCTCTGCGCGCGTGACATCCGCCTGAATGACGAACGATTCACCGCCCTCTCTGTCGATCATCTGCTTCGTGCCCTGCGCCGAGTCTTCGCGGTAGTCCACCAGCGCCACCGAGGCGCCTTCGCGCGCGAAGAGGATTGCAGCCGCTCTGCCATTGCCCATCGTGTCGCCCAGCGTGGAGCCCGCTCCGACGACCATTGCGACCTTGTCTTTCAGCCGCTCAGTCATGACCGTTCTCCTCTGTAAGCATGGCGCCTTGAAACTCTTCGATTGTTTCTCTGGCTACTTTCAAAGCTTCCAGGGCGGCCGGAAAACCGCCATAGACGGCAACCTGCACGATCGCCTCTCCGATCTCTTCCTTGGTGGCTCCGGCCTGGAGGGCGTATATGACATGACCCCGGAGCTGCGCCGGCCTGTAGAGCGCCGAAAGGGCGGCGATGGCACAGAGCTGGCGCGTCTTCCAGGGTATCACGCTTCGTGAGTACAGTTTTCCGATGATGAACTCCCCGATCGCAGCAGCCAGTTCGGGATCGAAGTAGCTTATGAGGTCTTGAAGAGTTGCGGCTCGTTCCTCTGACATCCGCTCTTTCGCCGTTTGTCGTGTCGCTTCGCTGATCCGATCCTCCACGCTTGACTCCTCCTGGGTTGAATGCGCAATTGGCAGTTCTGCCGTGATGCTGCGAAGACGGCCGCTTGGCCCGGTTCGTCGGGCCGTCGGTCACTGGGACATACAGGATTCGGGGCTGATTGGGTAGGTGTGACCTGCCTCCCTGATCTACCGGGAAATGGAGGGAATTCGCACGGCTACGGGATCCGCCAGCGCCTGCTCCACCACCTCGATGATCAGCTGGCTTCGGGTGATGCCGAGCGCGGCGGCTCTTTGGACCCAGCGCCTCGATGAGATCTTCCGCGAGGCGGATCCGTGGTACCGTAGCCACTCGAGCTGAGGCTCCGAAACGAGGAATTTTTCATGACTTCAGAGAACAGCACCCGCCTGGTCAGGTACGGGATCATCGGCAGTGGTCATATGGGAATCGAGCACATGCTCAACATCCGGATCTCCGAGGATGCCGAGGTCGTCGCCTTCGCCGATCCGAACGAGACTTCCCGCAAGTGGGGACGCGACACAGCGGGCCCAGCGGCACGCGAGTACGAGGACTACCGCGACCTTCTCGCCGACACCGAGGTCGACGCCGTGATCATCTCGACCCCGAACTACACCCACGTCGACGTGCTGGCGGATGTCTTCCAGACCACCAAGCATGTCCTGACCGAGAAGCCGCTCTGCACCACGATGGAGGACTGCTTCAAGGTCGAGGAGGCCGCAGCAAAGCACCCCGGCGTGGTCTGGGTGGCGATGGAGTATCGCTACATCCGAGCCACCTCTCGCCTCGTCGAGGAGGTGCACTCCGGCCGTCTCGGACCATTGCGGATGCTGGCGATCCGCGAGCACCGCGAGCCCTTCCTCGTGAAGACCGGGGACTGGAACCGCTTCAACCGCAACACGGGGGGAACGTTGGTGGAGAAGTGCTGCCACTTCTTCGACCTGATGAACCTGATCACGGGTGACCGACCCGTGCGCGTCTACGCCTCGGGGGGGCAGGACGTGAATCATCTCGACGAGCGCTACGACAGCGAGGTTCCGGATATCCTCGACAATGCCTACACGATCGTCGATTTCGCCGGTGGATGCCGCGCGATGCTCGACCTCTGCATGTTCGCCGAGGGCTCGCGCAACCACAACGAGATCGCGGCGGTGGGGGACCGGGGAAAGGCCGAGTGCTTCATTCCCGAGTCCACGGTGGTGATCTCGGGACGCGAAGCCGAATCCCTCGAGACGCTCCACATCCCGACGGAGAAGCACATCCTCAAGGCGGGCTTCCACGAGGGCTCGACCTACTTCGAGCACCAGGCGTTCCTGAAGGCCGTGCGCGAGGGCGGCGAAGCCGAGGTAACGGTTCGGGACGGACTGCGGGCCGTGGCGCTCGGGATCGCGGCCCACCGCTCGATCGAGGAGCGACGTCCCGTCGAGATGAGCGAGCTGGGACTGTGAGGGCCGGCTCTCTCGCGAGGCGAGGTGAGATGGTCCGTCCCGGCGGAAAGGAGCCCGGACTCGGGGAGAGCAGAGCGTGAGCACTGCCCTTCGACTGGGGTTCGAGAAGGAGGAGCGCGTCGCGGTCATCCACGTCGAGGATATCGGTCTGTGTCGGACCGGCGACGAGGGTGCGCTCCTCGCGCTCGAGGGCGCAGCGACGTGTGGCAGCTTCATGGTCCCCTGCCCCGCCTTCCCGGAGATCGCGGCGGTCGCGCGGTCCCGTCGGGATCTGGACATCGGCGTTCACCTGACGCTGAACGCGGAGTACGAGAGCTGCCGGTGGGGGCCGCTGCGCGACGACGTCCCGGGGCTGGTATCGCCGAACGGGGGGATGTGGCGCACCTTGGAGGAGACGGTGGCGAACGCGTCGCCGGAGGAGGTGGATCGGGAGCTGCGCACCCAAGTCGACCGCGCGCTCGAGTCCGGAATCGATGTCACGCATCTGGACTCCCACATGGGGACTGCCCTCCATCCCAAGTTCGTGGAGGTCTACGCCGGGATCGCGCTCCACTACCAGCTTCCTGCCTTCATTCCTCGGATCGACATTGCACAGCTCGAGAGTCTGGGCTTGGCGGAGCGCTACGAGCCGTATGCGCGACTCATCGATCGAGTGGAGAAGCGAGGATTCCCGATCTTCGACCGGTTCGATGCCGACTCGCTCTCGTTCACGCCGGGCGAGGGGGCCCAGCACAACGCGCGCCGCGTCGACTCGCTCCGGCCAGGGCTTTCCTTCCTTGTCCTCCATGCCGCGCGTGGAGGGCCGGAGTTGGAGTCCATCAGCCCCAGGTGGCGTCAGCGCGACGAGGAGCACCGCATTTACTCGGATGGGACCATGGAGCGTACGCTCGATCGTGCGGGCGTGCGCCGGATCGGGATGCGCCCACTCCGCGACCTCCTCCGCGGGCGCAGCGAGCCCCCAGGGGCCGGCCCGACGGCCGTCGTTTAGCAGCCGGCCCGCGCATGTTCGATGGTGGTGGAGTCCGGATCTCGGAGCTCCGAATTGCGGATAATCCTCGAGGGAGATGGCCAAGATGATCGCGATGAGCTCTCGCCAGCGCCTGTTGCGCACCCTAAGCCATCAAGAGTCCGACCATATCCCCTGTTGCTTCATGAGCTTTTCCGCTCTCCGCAAGCGCCACCAAGAGAATTTCTACGAACTCGCCAAGGCGGAGCTGGCGATGGGCCTGGACTCGATGCTGTTCATTCCAATCGCGCCTCGGCCCCAGCGCCTCGACCATCCGGACCTGCGCGGTCTACCCGTCCGCTTCCATCCCGACGTGAAAACCGTGGAGTGGCGGGAAGAGGTACCGGAGGACTTCGACATCCTGCACAAGGAATACCGAACCCCCGCCGGAAAGCTGACCACCAGCGTTCGTCTTTCAGAAGATTGGGGCCACGGTGATCACATTCCCTTCGTGGACGATTACCAGGTTCCACGGTCGCTGAAGCCCCTTGTCACCGAGCCCAGGGAACTGGCCGCACTTCAATATCTGCTGACCCCGCCCAGCATCGAGGATGTCGCCCGCTTCCAACGGGAGGCCGAGGAAGCCCGACGGTTCGCCGACGCGTATGGCGTGCTCCTAGCGGGTGGCTGGGGCGTCGGAATGGACATGGCCAGCTGGCTGTGTGGTATGCAGGAGTTGATCCTCTTGACGCTGGATGACCCGGCGTTTGTCACCGAGCTGTTGGAGACGATCCACCTCTGGAACAGGCAGCGGATGGAAGTCGTCCTCTCGGCGCCGGTCGATCTCTACATACGCCGGGCCTGGTACGAAGGCTGTGACTTCATCACCCCCCAGTTCTACCGGGACGTGGTACTCCCCCGCCTGCAAGCGGAGGCAGAACTGGCGCACCAATACGGGGCTAAGTTCGGCTATATCTGCTCAAGTGGCACGAAGCCCATGCTCGATGCCTATCTGGAAGCCGGTCTTGACGTACTGTTGGGTATCGATCCCATCCAGGGAACCCATACGGACATGCCGTTGATGAAGCAGAAGCTCGGCGACCGGATTTGCCTGTGGGGCGGGATGTCCGGCGCAGTGACGGTCGAGCTGGGAACCGAGGCCGAAGTTCGGGCAGCGGTCCGACAGGCCATCGAAATGCTGGGCACGCGCGGCTTCGTCCTCTCGCCCGTCGACAACATCACCGTCGATGAGCCGCTCACCTGGCACAACCTCGACATCCTCATCGATGAGTGGCAGCAGCACTGGTGAAGCGGAAGAAACCGGCGTCTGAGCAGATGAAGCGCGAAGTCCTGCTGATCAACCCGAACACTCTCCAGCCTGCGGTGGGTCCGATCGGACTCGACTATGCGGCCGATCTCCTGCGAGACCGGGGATTCTCCGTGCGGCTGGTCGATCTCTGTTTCGAGACCGAGCTGCTCCCTCGTAGGGTCAAGAAACCTCAGAGCCCAAAACGTCCGCTCTTTCGAGAAGTTGCGCTGGAATCGGGGCTGTATTCTCATCTGTACGTGGTTCCTGCGCCCCCGAAGGGATTGAGCGGAGCCCCAGCCCATCATGTCACCCTTACAGATAGGAGTATCTGCGTCTGTTGGAAGCCGTCGAAGCCTTCGCTCTGGTCGCTGGTCACGTGGATGAAGAGTTGCTGCTGCGCAACGAGTACCTGGCCGCAGAGAATGAGATTCTCCGTTCGAAGCTGAGTGGCCGGCCTCAACTCACGAACTCGGAACGAATGCGTCTGGCTAAGCTCGGCAAGCGGCTCGGTCTGAAGGCCCTGAAGGACGTCGCCGCGATCGTGAAGCCGGAAACGGTCCTCGCCTGGTATCGCAAGCTCGTGGCCAGGAAGTTCGACGGCTCGGCCGAGCGCGGAAAGAGTGGACGCCCTCGTGTGGACGAAGAGGTGGAGAAGCTCGTGCTTCGTATGGTTGAGGAGAACCCAACCTGGGGCTATGACCGAGTTGCGGGGGCGCTGTCGAACCTCGGCCACGACCTCAGCGACGAGACGGTGGGCAACATCTTGAAGCGCAACGGCGTTCCGCCGGCCCCGCGACGAAAGCCCGACATCCCGTGGTCGGAGTTCATCGAGAGGCACCAGGACGTGATCGCCGCCTGTGACTTCTTTACTGCCGAGGTGCTTACGCCGATGGGATTGATGACGTACTACGTGCTCTTCTTCATCAAGATCGGAAGTCGGGAAGTCCACATCGCCGGTCTCACGCAGCATCCGAACGAGAGCTGGATGAAGCAGGTCGCAAGGAATGTCACGATGGAGGAATGGGGCTTTCTGTGTGGCCAGCGGTACCTGATCTTCGATCGCGACTCGAAGTTCTGCTCATCTTTTCGGCGGCTCATCCGCTTGGCCGGCATCAGGCCCATCACGCTCCCGCCGATGTCGCCGAACTTGAACGCCTACGCCGAAAGGTACGTGAGGAGCGCGAAAGAGGAATGTCTGTCTCGAATCGTCCCATTCGGGGAAGAAGGGCTCCGGCGAGCCTTGAAGGAGTTCGTCGCCCACTATCACGAGGAGAGGAATCACCAGGGCAAGGATAACGTGCTGCTATTCCCATCGGCGGAGCGACCGGCGCTGTCCAAGAGCGACGCCATCGGGTGCAAGCAGCGCCTCGGCGGGCTTCTCAAGTACTACAACCGGGACGCGGCTTGACTGGTAGTGGATGAGACTTTGGCGGAGAATCGCGCTCAACTGTGTGAACTGGCTTCGATTTCACCGGATTGAGTATTTTGACCATACGGGATGACGGCCAGGAAGCCTGCTTCAACAAGGTGATCTTTGCCTGTCCCGCCGATCAGGCGCTGCGGATGCTCGACGAGCCGACCGATGAGGAGCGCCGGATCCTCGGCCCCTGGAAGTACAAGGACGGCCTCGTCGTCGTACACCGTGATGATGCCCACTTCCCACCTGAACGCATGCGTAATCTCTACTGCTATCTCTACACCGACCGTGACGGCAAGCTCGAGACGTCCATCAACGCCTGCTATTGCAAGCAGAAGGGCGTCTCCAAGACCAGCAGATTCCTTGGCACCCAGCATCCGAACTTCCCGATACGTGAGGAACTCATCGACTTCCGGAAAGTCTTCCGTACACCCATCTTCGATCCCGACTCCGTGGCCACGATCGCCGAGCTGCCCACGCTGAACGGCCAAAGACACACCTATTACTGCGGCAGCCACTTCGGCATGGGTCTTCATGAAGACGCGGTAACCTCTGCTCTTGACGTGGCCTCGAACCTCGGTGTTCATTGGAATTAACAGCAAGGGGCTTCCGGGGAAATGAATACGCACCGCTATCACAAGAGAATCAAGTCAAAGTACTGGTTCTTGTCGTTCTTCTACGATCTCGTGGAGATATTCTTCTCGTTCAACACGAAGACGAACCCGAGACATGGCCTGGCACGTCTGATTCCAAACGACGACTTGCGCGTTCTCGATGTCTGCTTCGGCACCGGCAACAGCACACTGTTGGTCGCGAAGAACAATGATAGGAACACAATCACCGGGCTGGATCTCTCCGCGGACATGCTCGAGGTCGCGGATCGGAAGATCCGTAAACGGAGACTCTCCAACGTCGAGACGCTCCGGATGGATGCGGCGAAGATGGATCTCGAGGATGAATCGTTCGATGTCGCGACGAGCTCCTTCGGGCTGCACGAAATGGAGTATCGCGTCATGGAATCCATACTGAAGGAGATGAATCGCGTCTTGCGGAAAGGCGGGAAGCTGTTTCTCGTCGACTATCGGATCCAGCCGACTGCAACCAGGAGGTTCTTCTTTCGAGTGTATCTTCTCTTGACGTCTCCTCCGCACGTCAAGGACTTCCTGAAATATGATTGGGAGGCGATCATGAAAGAGTGCGGATTTCGGATTGACAGGATCGAGCCGTACAAGATATCGCAAATCATCTGCGCCACTCGCCTGTAGAAACGGGGACTTGCCTCTGTCAGTCCTCGTTTGCAGGAGGGCTCTGGAGCCGACGGTGGGGATCGAACCGCCGCCAGCGGCCGAGGAAAAAGCCCGCGGCTGACCCTCCAATCCGTCCCATTGCAGCCGTTCGGCCGCGGCGTAGCGCTCGCGCAGGGCTTGCTGGATCTCCTCGCGCCGCTTTCGATCGATGGGGAATCACAGCAGGAGGAGGACGGCGATCGCGCACGCGATCGCCGGGACCACGCAGAACATGACCCGGTTCGGTCGGAGGAGCCGGAGGTGCAGCGGATCCGGATCGCTCCTTCATTCCCTCAACCTACTACGCGAAGCCGCCCTTTGCCCATCGAGAATCGGGTTCTCAGGCGATAGCGGTCACTTACCCGGATCCAGCGCCCGCCGCGGACTCGGAAGCGTTGCGGCCGATCAGCCGCGGGTAGTCCTGGCAGGTCTTGTGGGTCACGCACTGGTAGCAGGAGAAGTCCGAGTCGACGCCGCTTCCGAAGTTCTTGAACATGCCCGACTCCTCCATCAGCCGCGTGCGCTCCCAGCCCAGGCGCAGGAAGAAATCGGTGGAGGGGAGCTCCACGTTCTCGTACTTCGTCCCTCGCGCCTTGGTGAGGAATCCAAAGATGGGAACGATCGAATGGCGCAGGAGGCACTCGTAGGCCTCCAAGTGGCAATCGACTGCGGCGTCGGGGCCGCCGAGGCCATCCGGATCGACGACTTCGACTCCAGCCACGAAGCTCGTCGCTACTTCTCCCACCCCGAAGACGTCGATGGCCAGCTTCAGGCGTTCGATCCACTCCGCCTTCGCCACGGCCTTCGCCTTGCCCGGGATGATCGTCGGCCGGAGACCGTCGTCCCAGACCTCGAGGTTGGGCTGAACGCGGCTGGCTCCCGCGTTCTTCAGCGAGATCCAGCTCTCCTCGTCGAACGCCTGACACACCGCCGTGATCCTGGCCTCGGGGCCCACGGCCTCGCGAAGCGCAGCGATCGTCTTCGCATAGGATCGGGCCTCCAGGGAGGTGTTGATGAAGGCGCCGCCGCTCACGACGACGTGGTCGATGCCGATCTCCCGCGCAGCGACGGCGCAGGCCTCGATGCTCTGCCTCGGACGGGGCACGTTCTCCGGCGAGAGCTGCGAGAGGTCGATGCCGGCGACGGTGTTTCCCAGGAAGCAGTAGGAGCACGCATCACCGTTCTTGGCGTACTCGCAGAAGACGGAATGCACGACCGCCACGCAGTGCTCTGCCCGCTGCCCGAGCGGCCCGGCAATGGGAGACCCGTCGGAGAGGGTGCCCTCGAAATCGGGGCGGGCCAGGAAGGATACGTGGGTCACCGGCTCGCCTCCGCGACATAGCACATGGCGCTGCTCGCCATCGCTCTGGACGGTGTAGGGGCTGTTCCGGTCGAGCTCCGTATTGATGCGCGTATCGTCCGCCAGCACCAGCTGATTCGGGACGGCGAGCGCGACGCCCTGGAACTGCGCATCCGGGACGTCCTCGCGACTCAAGAACGCCTGACTGGGCATCGCCCACTTGCCGATCTCTGCAAGATCGCTGGTGAAGCGGAGCCCCTCCCGGAGCACATCGGCCTTCAGGATGATGCTCTCCGGAGTCTCGGGAAAGCGCTGCTTGAGCTCAGAGAGATGTGAATCGAGAAGAATCTCTGCCAATGACCTGACTCCGCCTGTGGTCCTCCTCTCATATTAGACCGAAAGCCATCGTGGGTGTCTGCGGAATCGGTCTCGGAGGCCCGATCTGGATTGCGTCGGGAGCAGGGGGCGGGCAACCAAGCGAGCTGCGAGGGCGGATGCGGGGGGTCTTCATTCGTTTCGGGGACGCCGGGCGCTCCGGAGAAGGGCCTCGCCCTCACCCCTGATCGAACCGCGACGATCTCCCGCAGAGAAGACCCGTGCCTTCGGCGCACTGGGGCCAGCCACACGGTCGTCTCCGCTTGGGATGCGCGAACGCGCTCGCCCAAAGGCCCACGAAACGGCGCGGATTCCCCCGATGGGTCGCGCTCCGGCCGACCGTTCTACGAACTACCGGACTGGTTGGCGCAGCGGGCAGTCCAGCCCGAACCCGTCTCTCCGCCCCAATTCCCTGATATACGGGAAAGTTCAGGGAATTCGCGCGGATTCGGGCATCGCGAGCCTGGCTATCGGGCTTGATTCTCTCCCTTGTACGTAAACTTGCGCACCGCGTTCCCTGGAGCCGGGAACAGGGAATTTCGTAACGCGGAGCAGGGATTCGCGTGGCCACGATCTGCCTCGGAAGATCCCGGATCGCCGAGGCGCCGCCCCGCTCCGGTCGGTCCGATCCCAAGCAACGAAGCGCGTCCCGTCCTAGGCTCTGGCCGGACCTTCAACCTGTCCGAAAACGAGAGCCACCGTGGATCAGGAAACGGGGAGACCCGCCAACCAGGAGGAGGACGAGCTGCGAAAGAGCCGTGTCTCCCGCCCACGCCCGCCCAGTCCTGGAGCAGAAGAAGAAGCTCTCCTGAGCGGTGTGCGCGCCGCGCCTGCTCAGTATGCGTGCTCCTGGTTCCAGTTGCGCGTCTCGTCGATCATGGCGAAGTAGTTCTCGAGCTTGACGTAGTTCGCGACCGAGTTGCCGCTTCCCATGCAGTAGCCACCGCCCGGTGCGCAGGCTTCCAGGATCTCGCGGGTGCGCGCGCGCACCTCCTCCTCGCTGCCACGACTCAGGATGTCCATGTCAAGGCCACCGATGATGGAGATGCGGTCTCCCCAGAGCGCGTAGCATTCCTCGACCGGGAGGATCTTGTCCTCGAAGCTGTGCTTCGCATCGATCCCCACCACATCGATCAGATCGTCCATGAGCGCCGTCACCTTGCCGCACGAGTGAAGGAGAAAGGGTTTTCCGTGCTTGTGGCACGCATCGGCGATCCGCTTGTGCCGCGGAATCACGTGCTCTTTCATGAATGCGGGCGAGAGCAGCGTCCCGCTGTTGCAGCCCATGTCTTCGCCGTAGAAGACCGCGCCCGTGGCAGGATGCGCCGCCGCCAGCCCGACGGTGTACTCGGCGATCAGCGTGAGCTGCTCGAGGATGTCATCGATGAGGCCGGGATCGTCCGCGGTGGCGTAGGCCAAGGTCTCGAAGCCCATCAGCTGCTTGAGGTCCTCGAAGATGCCGGCGTAGTTCAGCATGACCTTCATGCCCTCGGGCATGCGCGTCGCCGCGTACTCGACCGGGAAGATGTTGATCTCATCCTGCGACGGCCAGCGGAACGCCTCGTACTCCTCGCGGTTGGTAATGACGCCCGCGTGCAGGTCCTGCCAGGTCCGGAGGGCTTCCTCCCGCCCACGACCGGTCTTCACCAGCTGTACTCGCGTCCTCGCCAGCGGAACGATCGGGATCATCGTCGCGTAGTCCAGCCCCAGCGCCTTGCTGAACTCCAGACTCAGGTTGATCAGGGCGATGGCGAGATCGGTGGCCTCCGCGTCGGAGGCGTCCCCCACGCCGGAGGGGTCTTCGAAGATCATCCTCGCCCTCTCGGCGGGATAGTCGATACCCGTCACTTCGGACATGATCTCGGGATCGGCGAAAATCTCCAGTAGCGGCACCGGTCCATCGGTGGTCTCACGCATCAGCACGCGGCGCAGGTGTTCGAAGTCATGTCCTTCCTTGAAGGGCCGTTTCAGCATTCTCGAGCTCCTCTTCAATCCTTCGGGACGTGCCCGTGTCGTCCTCTAGTTCGCAGTTGGATAGCGCCCGTGCTCGGGATGCGGAAGGGCTTCTTGTGCGCGCGCAGGAAGATCAGCCTCGCCACGGGCGGGAGAGCCAGACCCAGAAGATCCGGTCTCGACTATGAAACCTCGGGCGCTTCACCGAGCGCTGGAGGATGACGATCCGATGGCGGAGAGCGAGGTTTCCCCCGCCGGGCGCGGTGCGGCTCTCGAGCAGCCGCCGAAGGAGGGCGGTGACGAGTTGCAGTGCGCCCATCGAGGCTCCCGCGTGAGAGGAATGCCCCGAGCGTACCTCAAGGCCTCATTTGGACCTGCGGTCGGAACATGTAGACAATGGCGGGGAGTTCCGCGTATTTCAGCGGGACGACTTATCGAGCGCGCCGAGCACGCAGCCCTTCTCTCCTATGCCCGCCCTACCGTACTATGCCTGGGCCAGCAGGGAAAAGGGCGCGATGACCGTATGGATCAACGAAATCGACCAGCGATGAGGAGAGAGGGTTTGACGTATGTTGCATCGTGGAATTCGATCCGACACCACGTGATCCCACATTGGTTGAAGGATGCCAAGTTCGGGATTTATGCACATTGGGGTGTCTACTCGGTGCCTGCCTGTGGTCCCAACGGCACGTGGTACCCGTACCAGATGTACCGCCCCGGAAACCCCCAATATGATCACCACGTGAAGACATACGGCCCTCCCGAAGAGTTCGGCTACAAAGACTTCATCCCCATGTTCACCGCGGAACACTTCGACGCAGACGAGTGGGCAGAACTGTTCAAGGCGTCGGGCGCCCGGTTTGCAGGACCCGTTGCCGAGCATCATGACGGTTTCTCGATGTGGGACAGCGAAGTCAACGAGTGGAACGCGGCCCGCATGGGGCCGAGGCGAGACGTGGTCGGTGAACTCGCGAGAGCGATCCGCAAGCAGGACATGCGATTCATGGTCGCGATGCATCACGCGGAGAACCACTGGTTCTACAATCACGACGAACGATACGACACCGTCGATCCCCGATATGCGGGACTGTACGGCGCGCCGCACGACGTCGGGGCGCTAGGCGACTCCGCCCGTCCGTGGATCCAGCAGGAACGCCCGGACAAAGCGTTCCTGGACCAGTGGCTCGGGAAGCTCCTCGAGGTCGTAGACAACTACCAACCCGATCTCGTGTGGTTCGACGATGGCATCAATCTCATCCAGGAACACTATAAGCGGGAGTTTCTCGCGTACTACTACAACCAGGAGAAGAACTGGGGCAAGGAGGTGGTGGTCACCTACAAAGACCACGTGCTCGTGCCGGGGGCCGGACTGATAGACCTGGAGCAGGGCAGCTTCAGCAAAATGACGCACATGGAGTGGCTGACAGATACCACCGTGGACGACGGAAACGGATGGTGTTTCCTCCAGAACAATACGTACAAGTCGCCGACTGAACTGATCCATTGCCTGATCGATAACGTCAGCAAGAATGGGTACCTGCTGCTCAATGTGGACCCGATGCCAAACGGCCTGATTCCGGAACCGTCCAGGAATATCCTGAACGAAATAGGCAAGTGGCTCGAGGTGAACGGAGAGGCGATCTACGGCACGACGCCCTGGATGGCCTACGGGGAGGGCCCCACCAGAATGCAGAAGAGCGGCGGGTTCAGCGAGGACGATAAGCTGCAGTATACGCCGGAGGATTTTCGCTTCACCTGCAAGGACGATTCGCTCTACGCCATTTGCATGGCCTGGCCCGGTCGCGAAGTCTCCATTCACACGCCCTGGGAGAAACTCTACCCGGCAGAGATCGCATCCGTCAGGATGCTGGGAGATCATGGCACACTGAAGTGGCGAATCGCTGACCAGGCCCTGCATGTCGAGGTACCCGATACCATGCCGTGTGATCACGCATACGTGTTCGAGATATCACGTAAGCGGCCCTTCTGAGAACCGGAGACGCAACTGGACGCAATGCGGACAGCCTATCGAGATTGCCCCGAAACTTCGATCCTGTACCTGGGCGGAGTTACAGGCTCAATCAACTGAAGGATGTCAGCTGCTCCCGGAGCGTTTCAGAAGCTACCCGAGTGTCATGGCAACCGTCTTATCCGTAACCCGAGCCGGGCGGCCATTGCCCGACCGAAGCGGGAGACGGAGACCAGCCTGGAGTAAACTCCTGGTTTCCATTCGCCGGCACGCGCTCGCTCGGGCGGGCGGCTGTGGCCCGGCCCAAGTGCCGCTTGATCCGGGGCTCGGAAGGACTCTTGGCACTACGGATGGGCCCGCCCCCAGTCCCTTATCCAACGGCCTCTCTGGCCCGCGGAGAAAACCCGCGGCTTCGGCGCGGTGGGACCGGCCGCATGGTGGTCTCCGCTTGGGATGCGCGAAGGCGCTCGGCCAAGACCCCGCGGAATCGCGGGGATTTCTCAGGCTGTGCCCGAGTGCGCGCGGGAAGTCTCTGCAACAGCAGACTGGTTGGCGGAGCGAATGGAATTCGAACCTGCAGTATTCCCTGTGGGGCGAATCAGGAGCGAAACCGAACCGCCCAACTTGGCGACAGAGAAAAACACGGGCTGCGGTGTCTTCCTGGGCCGGAACCCGCGGTCTCCGGTTCGGATAGGCAAGGGCTTGATGGCCAAGACCCCGCGGAATCGCGGGGATTTCTCAGGCTGTGCCCGAGTGTGCGCGGGAAGTCTCTGCAACAGCAGACTGGTTGGCGGAGAGAGTGGGATTCGAACCCACGGTACCTTTCGGTACACACGCTTTCCAAGCGTGCGCCTTCAGCCGCTCGGCCATCTCTCCGCGCAGCACGACGGGGGTCTCCTGGTTCGCTAACCGCCGGCGAGAACGAACCCCCGAAAAATCCTGGCGGAGAGGGAGGGATTCGAACCCTCGGTAGAGTTGCCCCTACGCAGGTTTAGCAAACCTGTGCCTTCAGCCACTCGGCCACCTCTCCGCGAAGGAGTTGGGGAATCTAGCGGGATCCTGGCGGAGAGGGAGGGATTCGAACCCTCGAGGCGCGTAAACGCCTGGCGGTTTTCAAGACCGCTGCCTTCAACCGCTCGGCCACCTCTCCTAAGCCTTTGAATTTGATGGGAATTCTAAGCCTTTGCAGAGCGCGGTCAAGCTGCGCCCCCAACTTGACTGGGCTGGGGCCAGCTGCTTCCCTTCCCCCCGATGCTAGATCCCCGAAGCCTTGCAGACCGTCGCGACGAGATATTGGAGAGCTGCCGGCGAAGGCGCGTCCACGCCGACGTGGACGGCGCCATCGCCCTCTACACGGAGGTGGCGGCGCGCCAGACCGAGCTCAACGAGACCAACCGGCGCCGCAACGAGCACCAGGCCTCGGGGAAGCGCAAGATGGAGCCCGCCGAGCGAGAGGCCCACACCGCTGAGGGTCGGGCGCTCAAGGAGGCCGTCGCCCGCGTGGAAGCGGCGCTGGCCAAGACCCGCGCAGCCTTCGATGAGGCCCTGGCCGGGCTGCCGAACTTCGTCCACCCCGAGGTTCCCGAAGGCGGCGAGGACGATTTCGGGGAGATCCGCCGGATCGGCGAGCCGACGAAGTTCGACTTCGAGCCCCTCGATCACCTGGAGATCGGCAGGCGGCTCGACCTGATCGACTTCGAGGGAGGTGCGAAGGTCGCGGGCCAGAAGTGGTACTTCCTGAAGAACGAAGCGGTGCTGCTGGAGCTCGCCCTCCAGCGCTACGCCCTCGATCACCTGCTGGCGGAGGGCTTCACGCCCTTTCTCACGCCGGACGTGGCGCGGCCGGAGATCCTCGACGGGATCGGCTACAACCCCCGCGGCGAGGAGACCCAGGTCTACTCGATCGCCAACGCCAATCTGTGTCTGGTGGGAACCGCCGAAATCACCTTGGGAGGGCTCTACGCTGACCAGATCCTCGACGAGGACGAGCTGCCGCTCAAGCTTGCGGGGATCTCCCACTGCTTCCGCACCGAGGCGGGGGCGGCGGGACGCGAGAGCAAGGGACTCTACCGGGTGCACCAGTTCACCAAGGTGGAGATGTTCGCCATCACTCGGCCCGAGGACTCCGAGGCCATGCACGAGTATCTCGTCGCCCTAGAGGAGAAGATCCTGCAGGGGCTCGAAGTGCCCTACCGGGTGGTGGACATCGCCAGCGGCGACCTCGGCGCTCCCGCCTACCGAAAGTACGACATCGAGGCCTGGATGCCCGGGCGCGGTGACGGGGGAAGCTACGGCGAGGTCACCAGCACCTCGAACTGCACCGACTACCAGTCACGGCGCCTGCGAGTCCGCTTCCGCCGCAAAGGATCCAAGAAGAACGAGCTCGTCCACATGCTGAACGGGACCGCCGTCGCCCTGTCCCGCGCGCCCATTGCGCTGCTCGAGAACCACCAGCGCGCCGACGGAAGTGTCGCCATTCCCGAGGCCCTGAAGCCCTACATGGGCCGCGACGCCATTGGCCCACGCTGACGAAGCAGCGCAGCGCCTCGTTCTCGGAACGGCGGGCCACATCGACCACGGCAAGACCGCGCTGATTCGAGCGCTGACCGGCGTTGACACCGATCGCCTCCCCGAGGAGAAGGCGCGCGGAATCACCATCGAGCTGGGCTTCGCGCCCCTCGATCTGGCCGACGATCTCCGGCTCGGCGTGGTGGACGTCCCCGGCCACGAGGGTCTGGTGCGGACCATGGTCGCCGGAGCCACGGGAATCGACCTGGTGCTGCTGGTGGTGGCGGCAGACGAGGGAGTCATGCCGCAGACGCGGGAGCATCTGGCGATCTGCGATCTCTTGGGACTCGCCCACGGCGTCGTAGCCCTCAACAAGATCGACCTCGCCGACCCGGAGGTGGCGGAGCTGGCCGAGGAGGAAGTGCGGGACCTGATCGCGCCGAGCTCGCTGGCGACGGCGCCGATCCTCCGGGTCTCGGCGCTCACGGGGGAAGGCATCGAGACACTTCGCGAGGCCCTGGTCGAGACCGCCAGCGCCAGCGCGGCGCGGACGCCGCGCACCGGGCCGCCGCGGCTCTGGGTGGACCGGCTCTTCGCGGCCAAGGGGTTCGGCAGCGTCGTGACCGGCACCTTGATCGGGAGTGAGCTCTCAGTGGGCGACGCCGTGGAGATCTACCCGATCGGCCGGAAGGCCCGCGTGCGCGGTCTCCAGAGCTTCGGCGTCTTCTCGGAGCAGGTGAGACCGGGAGCGCGCTGCGCCGTGAACCTGCAGGGTGTGGAGCTCGCCGACCTCTCGCGGGGCCTGGTGGTCTCGGCTCCCGAAGCTCTGCAACCGACCTGGGCGTTGGATGCCGAGATCACCCTGCTGCCCGAGGCCCCGGCCGTCACCAGGCCGATTCCGGTCGAGTTCCTGACCGGTACCGCGGAGCGGCGCGCTCGCCTGGCGCCGATCGGCACGGAACGAATCGATCCGGGAGAGAGGAGCTTCGCTCGCATCCATCTGGAAGACGAGCCCCTGGCGCTGTTTCCCGGAGACCGCTTCATCCTGCGCGGCTTCGCCCGAATCTCCGGGGGTGGCGCCAGCGTGGGCGGCGGCTCGGTCCTCGACGTGGCGCCTCCGCACCGGCGACTCAGCAATCCCTTACTGCGTCAGGAGCTCACGGCGATGGCCGCGGGCGATTCCGGCGACGCCGTCGAGATCCGCATCAAGCGGACGGGCTTTGCCGGGCTCGCCTTCGATTCCCTCGGGCGCGAAACCGGAATCCCGGAGACTCGGCTCCGCGATCTCCTCGCGGAGCGCGTTGCAGCGGGAACGCTTTCCCAGGTGAGCGCCGGGATCTGGGTGGGTAGCGAAGCACTCGAAGAGCTGGAGGGCCGACTTCTGGCCGCCCTCGCCGCCTTTCACGAGCGCGAGCGCCTGCTCCCGGGGATGCCGAGGGGGGCGCTGCGCGGTGCGCTTCCCGACAACACGGCCGAGGGAGCCTTCGAGCTGTTGCTGGAACGAGGGGTCGCTGCGAATCGGATCGCAGCGGAGGGAAAGCTGGTCCGGCTGCTGGATCACGTTCCCACGCTTAGCGCCCAGGAGGAGACCCTTGCGGCGCGGATACGCGCCGATGCCGCGAGCGCGGGTCTGGAACCCCCGACCCCCCGCGAGTGGGCCGAGAAGAACGGGGTGGATCTCGAAGCGCTGCGGGACGTGCTCGCCCATCTGGAGCGCGAAGGCTCACTGATCCGAGCCCCCGGCGACCTCTGGTTCGACCGCGCCACGGTGGACGAGCTCCGCGAGCGCGTCATCGCCCATCTGCGGGAGCACCAGACCCTCGACACCCCCACCTACAAGAGCCTGATCGGGACCACCCGCAAGTACGCCGTCCCGCTGATGGAGTTCTTCGACGGCGAGCACCTGACGATGCGCGCGGGAGAGGCCCGCGTCCTGCGCCGAAAGCGCTAGCCCGTCTTAGCGAGTGACGAGGAGCGCGATGGACTCGCGGCTCCAGTCGAGGGCGCGGAGCCAGGAGAGGAAGTCGCCGGCCTCGTTGTTCGGGAAGATCCCCAGCACGAGCACCGCCACCGCACAGATGGCCAGCACCGCCCACTCGCCTGAGGAGAGCTCCATGCGCGGCTTCTCGTCGCCGGGCTCGCGCATGTACATGGCGACCGGGAGGCGCAGGTAGTAGAAGACGGACACCAGGCTGGCCATCACGGCGATGATGGTGATGTTCACCTGACCCGCTTCCACCGCCGCCGCGAACAGCGTGAACTTCGCCATGAAGCCACCGGTGCCGGGGATTCCGGCCAGGGCGAGCATGAAGAGTGTCATCAGGGCCGCCAGGCCGGGGCGCGATTCCGCCAGGCCCGCGAAGTCGCCGATCCGATCCGAGTCCTGGCCGCGGTTCGCAAGGGCCACGATCACCCCGAACGCCCCCAGGTTCATGAAGACGTAGACGACCATGTAGAACATCATGGCCGAGTAGGCCTGTTCGGTCCCCGCGACGAAGCCGATCAGCAGGTAGCCCGCGTGGGCGATGCTCGAGTAGGCGAGCATCCGCTTCACGTTGTCCTGGATCACCGCCATCACGTTGCCGAGCACCATGGTCAGCACCGCCAGGACCCAGAGCATCTCGGAGAGGCTCTCGGCGGCGAGATCGAAGGCGCCGATCACGATCCGGATCATGGCGGCGAAGGCCGCCACCTTGACGGTGACGGACATGAAGGCGGTCACCGTAGTGGGAGCACCCTCGTAGACGTCCGGCGTCCACTGGTGGAAGGGCACCGACGAGATCTTGAAGCTGAAGCCGACGATCACCAGACCCAGGCCGATCATCGCGATGGGGTTGCCCACGTCGAAGGCGGCCTGGATCCCCGCGAAGTCGGTGTGGCCGGTGGCGCCGAAGAGCAGGGCCATCCCGTAGAGCAGCAGCGCGCTGGCGAAGGATCCCACCAGGAAGTACTTGAGAGCCGACTCGTTGCTGCGCAGCTTGCGGCGATCGAAGCCGGCGAGCACGTAGATGGGGATGCTCATCAGCTCGATGCCGAGAAAGACGCTCACCAGGTCGACCGCGGAGACCAACAGCACCATCCCCGCCGTCGCCAGCAGGATCAGCACGTAGTACTCGCCGTGGTTGATGCGAAGCTCGGCCAGATACGCCACCGAGAGCAGGCAGGAGAGCAGGGCCGCACCGCAGACAAGTGCGATGGAGAAGTTCGCGAATCGATCCAGCTGGATCAGCGGGTTCTCGGGGTTGAAGACCACCGAGCTCCCGACCAGGAAGTTCTGGCAGGAGAGGATGACGACCGCACCCAGGAACACCGCCGAGACGATCGACAGCATCGACCCGAGCCATTCGCGAGTCACGGTGCGGCCGAGAAAGGTCTTGCGGCCCGAGAGGAGAATCTCCCCCAGGAGCACCACCAGGGCAGCCACGGAGATCAGCAGCAGGGGCATTGCCGCGGCGATGTTCAGGTCCGGCGTGGGGATCATCGCCGCTCCCCCTCGGAGATCGCCGCCGCCAGGTAGGCGGCAGCCGCCCCGGCGTCCGGGTCCAACTCGACCACTTGCTCGGTCTTGCTCTGCATCACTCGAAGCAGCTCGAGCACCGGCGGGTGGAGACGGCGCAGGAACGTCTCCGGGTAGATCCCGATCCAGAAGATCGGAATCAGCAGAATCACCAGAATCGCCTTCTCACGCAGCCCGAGATCGAGGAGCCCCCGGTTCTCCGGGTTCTCCACCGGTCCGAACATCACGCGCCGGAACATCCAGAGCAGGTAGCAGGCGGCCAGGATCACCCCGAGCGTGGCCGCCACGGCGAACAGCGGCGCCGTCTTGAAGGCGCCCAGCAGGATCAGGAACTCACCCACGAACCCGTTCAGCATGGGGAGCCCGACGCTCGACATCAGCACGATCCCGAAGAGCGCGCAGTAAACGGGCATGGGCTTGGCGATTCCGCCGAAGTCAGCGATCTCGCGGGTGTGGCGCCGCTCGTAGAGCATGCCCACCAGGAGGAAGAGCCCCCCCGTCGAAAGCCCGTGGTTGACCATCTGGATGATGCTTCCCTCCAGGCCCTCCACGTTCAGGGCGAACATCCCCAGCATCACGAAGCCCAGGTGCGCCACCGACGAGTAGGCGACCAGCTTCTTCACGTCGCTCTGGATCATGGCAACCAGGGCGCCGTAGAGGATGCCGATCACCGCCAGGGTGAACATGACGGGAGCAAACTGGACGGAGGCGACCGGGAAGAGCGGCAGCGCGAAGCGAACGAAGCCGTAGGTCCCCATTTTCAGCAAGACACCGGCCAGGATCACGGAGCCCGCCGTCGGCGCCTCCACGTGAGCGTCGGGAAGCCAGGTGTGGAAGGGCACCATCGGCACCTTGATGCCGAAGGCCAGGGCAAAGGCGGCGAAGAGCCAGGGCTGGGTCTTCCACCAGATCGTCTCGCCCCCGGAGGCGATCGCCGCGTCGAGGATTGCCGGGGCTTCGCTTCCGGGCGCTGCCACCAGGTCCAGATTCAGGAAGCCGAACTGCTCGAAGTGGAGGTAGTAGACCACCAGCAGCGCCACCAGCATCAGCAGCGACCCGAACATGGTAAAGAGGAAGAACTTGACCGCGGCGTAGATGCGCCGCGGGCCGCCCCAGACACCGATGATGAAGTACATCGGGATCAGCATCAGCTCCCAGAAGACGTAGAACTGGAAGAGATTCAGGGCGGCGAAGGTCCCGATCATCCCCGTCTCGAGGAAGAGCATGAAGAAGATGTAGCTCTTGAGCGACTTCTTGATGTCGTTCCAGGAGCCGAGCAGAACCAGTGGCATCAGAAAGGTGGTGAGGAGGATCAGGAGCAGGCTGATGCCGTCGATCCCGGCGAAGTAGTTGATGCCGAATTGCGGGAGCCAGGGCGCGTACTCCACGAACTGGAAGGCGGTCTCGGTGGGATCGAAGCCCGTCCAGAGCAGGAGTGAGAGCAGGAAGGTGAAGAGTGCGCTGCCGAGACCGAGGCCGCGCCATACCTGGGGAGGCAGACCCCTGGAGCCGAGCATGCTGGCGAAGCTGTCCACGGCGAGGAGAGCGAGGCCGGTGAGCAGCGGAACGAAGGTCACCCAGGAGAGAAGATGGGCTTGTGAGATCTCAGCCATGGGCGATCACCACACCAGGTATCCGATGATCGCGAGGGTCCCCACGACCATGAGGAAGAGGTATCCCTGGGCCAGGCCCGACTGGAGATACTTCAAGACGTCACTGGCGAGGCTTCGCACGGCCCTCGCGGATCCGTTGGCGCCGACCTCGTCGATCAGCGTCGCGTCGATGCCGCGGTAGAGCACCTTGTCCGAAATCAACACCAGTGGCCGGACGATCACGGCGTCGTAGATCTCGTCCACGTAGTACTTGTTGGCGACGGCGCGGGAGAACCCGCCCAGCGACGACGCGATCCGCCCGGGGAGCTCGGGTCTGCGGATGTAGAGCAGGTAGGCGAAGAGAATTCCGATCAGGATGACGCCCGTCGCCAGGGCCGCCAGCGCGTACTCGGTGCTGTGCTTTACGTGATGCGCCTCCTGGGTCAAGGCGGGCAGCAGGAAGTTCCCCAGGCTGTTGGCGTCCGGGATCGGAACGAAGGCCTCCGACGGCCCGAGATAGCCCCCGAAGATCGCGAGGACTGAGAGCACGTAGAGCGGCACCAGGACCACGTTCTTGGGCTCGTGGATGTGCGAGCGCACCTCCTCCGAGGCTCGGCACTCGCCAAAGAAGGTGCGGAAGTGGACTCGGAACATGTAGAAGGCTGTGATTCCGGCGGTCAGCACACCGATCGCGTAGAGCGCCATGTAGCCGGGGATGTGGTGCGCCAGGTAGGCGGAGAGCAGGATCTCGTCCTTGGAGAAGAACCCCGAAGCGATGTAGGGCAGGCCGGCGATGGCGATGACTCCGACAAGGAAGACGGCGTGGGTGCGCGGAATGTACTGGCGCAGGCCTCCCATCTTGTCGGTGTTCTGCTCGTGGTGCATGGCCAGGATCACCGCGCCGGATCCCAGGAAGAGGAGCGCCTTGAAGAAGGCGTGGGTCACCAGGTGGAAGATGGCGGCGGAGTAGGCTCCCACGCCGGCGGCCAGGAACATGTAGCCGAGCTGGCTCACCGTGGAGTAGGCCAGCACCTTCTTGATGTCGGTCTGGGCGATGGCGATGGTGGCGGCGAAGATCGCCGTGATGGCACCGGTCCAGGCGATCAGCGCCGAGGCGCCGGGGGCCTCCGCGTAGAGGAAGCTCATCCGGCACACCATGTAGACGCCAGCGGTCACCATGGTGGCGGCGTGGATCAGCGCCGAGACCGGGGTGGGACCCGCCATCGCGTCGGGGAGCCAGACGTAGAGCGGAATCTGCGCCGACTTCCCCATCGCACCCACGAAGAGGCAGATCCCGATCAGCGTGGTGAGCCGCCACTCTGGCGCCCCGGGGAGGAACTGGAGCCAGCTCGGAAGCGCGACGGTGCGCTCGACGATCGCTCCCATCCCGGCCTCGATGTCGCGGAAGGCGACGGCGGCCTGTCCGGCGTCGGCCAGCGACCAGAAGAGCAGGAAGATTCCGACCAGGAAGCCGAAATCGCCGATCCGGTTGACGATGAAGGCCTTGCTGCCGCAGTAGGCGTTGAAGCGGTCGGCGTACCAGAAGCCGATCAGCAGATAGGAGCAGAGGCCGACGCCCTCCCAGCCCAGGAACATCAGCAGCAGGTTGTCCCCGAGCACCAGCATCAGCATCGCGAACATGAAGAGGTTCAGGAAGCAGAAGAAGCGCTGGAACCCCTTGTCCTCGCGATGGTCTTCGTCCATGTAGCCGATCGAGTAGATGTGGATCAGCGAGCCGACGCCCGTCACCATCAGACTCATCGCGGCGGAGAGCGGATCGAGAAGGAAGGAGACCTCGGCGCTGAAGCTTCCCGCGCCGATCCAGGTGAAGAGGTTGTCGACGAGAACCCGCTCGCCCTCGATGCCAATCAGCTCGATCAGCGCGACGAAGGAGAGCACGAAGGAGGCGATCACCGCACCGCAGGAGAGCAGGATCACGACTCCGCGGGGCAGGGAACGCCGCACCACGCCGAGCAGCACGCCGTGAATCGCCGCCGCCAGCAGCGGCAGCAGCGGAATCCAGCGCAGCAGCTGGCTCTCGGTCAACTCGCCTACCATTTGAGCAGACTCACGTCTTCGACGTTCACGGACTCACGGTTCCGGAACAGCGAGATCACGATGCCGAGTCCGACCGCCACCTCCGCGGCGGCGACCACGATCACCATCAGTACGAAGATCTGACCGTCGAGATTCCCCCACAATCGGGAGAACGCCACCAGCGCCACGTTCACCGCGTTGAGCATGAGCTCGATGGACATCAGCACCACGATCAGGTTGCGGCGCGTGATCGCGCCGACGGTTCCAATCGCGAAGAGGATTCCCGATAGGGCGATGGCGTGTTCGATGGGCACCATGGGATCAGTCGATTTTCCGTTTTGCGAGGATCACGGCTCCCACCATCGCGGCGAGCAGCAGGAGCGAGGTCGCCTCGAAAGCGAGCACGTAGTCGGTGAAGAGCACGGTACCGACCTGGCGGTAGCCGCCGAATCCGTCGGGAATGGCCGCCGGCGCCCCAAACGCCCCGTGAATCAGCACGAGGAACTGCACCAGGACGAGGAGGCCGATCAGCGCTGCGGCGATCTTGGTGGCGAGCTGTCGCTGCGGCGAGAACGCCTCTTGGCGCAAATTCAGCAGCATCACCACGAACAGGAACAAGACCACGATCGCACCGGCGTAGACCAGGATCTGGAGCGCGCCGACCAGATAGGCGTCGAGCAGCACGTAGACCCCCCCGAGGGCAACCATGGTCACGACCAGGCTGAGCGCCGCGGAGACCGTGTTGCGCGTGTTCAGCACCATTCCCAGGGCGCCGGCGATGGCGATGGCTGCGAAGATGTAGAAGAACAGCAGGCTCATTGGAGACCCCGGATGAAGAGAAGGGCCGCGCCCGTGATCAGGATGTTCGCGATCGAGAGGGGCAGGATCATCTTCCAGCAGAGATCCATGATCTGGTCGTAGCGGAAGCGGGGCAGGGTCCAGCGGATCAGAACCTGTAGCCAGATCATGAAGATGACCTTCAGCAGGAAGGTCCCCACGTGCAGGGCCATGCAGAAGGCGGTGGCGAAGCCCTCCCCGAAGACGGGGGTAACCGCGCCGATGATCGTCTCCTGGGAGAGGAATGGGATGGCCCAGCCACCCAGGAAGAGGGTCGTCACGATCATGCCGATGACCGGAATCTCGAGGAACTCGGAGGTGTAGAAGAGGCCGAAGCGCATCCCGGAGTACTCGAGGTGGTAGCCGGAAACGATCTCGGACTCCCCTTCCGGCGCATCGAAGGGCGGCCGCTTGTTCTCGGCCATGATGCAGGTCAGGAAGAGGAGGAAGCCCAGCGGCTGGAGGAAGATCCCCCACATCGGGAGCCGGATCCAGTCGAGCCAGACGGGGAGCGTCTGGACCAGACCCAGCAGCTCGACGAAGCCCAGCAGGCGGAAGGTCTGATCCTGGAAGATCGCCATCTCGGGCAGTCGAAGCGTCCCATACACCATGAAGATGCCGACCACGGCAAGCCCCATCGTGACCTCGTAGGAGATCATCTGCGACGAGGCGCGCATGGCGCCGAGAAGCGACCAGTTGTTGTTGCTGGCCCAGCCGGCGATCACCGCGCCGTAGGTGGCGAGCGACCCGACGGCGAAGATGTAGAGCATCCCCCAGTCGATGTCGGCCACCACCAGGTTCAGCTCCAGGTCGCCGAAGCGATAGACGCCGCCGTAGGGGATCACCGCCATGGCCATGATGGCGGGGACCATGGCGATGACCGGCGCGAGCAGATGGAGCACCCGGTTGGCGCCGTCCGGTACGAAATCCTCCTTGGTGAAGAGCTTGAGGACGTCCGCTATCGGATGAAAGAGCCCCAGGATCCGGATGCCGAAGATGTCGGCGCGGTTCGCGCCGATACGGTCCTGCATCACCGCGCTCTGCTTCCGCTCTACCCAGGTGATGATGGGCAGGAACGCCGCCATGATCACGAGGATGATGAAGAGCAGCTTGATGATGACTATCAGCATCGCTCAGCTTTCCGCCCGATCCGAAGAGTCTTTGATTTCCGCACCCTCGTCGCCCAGGGAATCCAGATCGATGTCCGCGAAGGCGGGCACCGAGCTCGCGATCTCTCTCGATACGGCGCGGGGGTCGTAACCGCTCTCGAATCCATCGAGCCCCAGCGCGACACCCAGGCGGTTCAAGACCTCGCCCTCGGCGTAGCTCTCGAAGCGGGGCTCGACGGCCTGTTCGATCCGCTGCACCCGCCCGGCGTGATTGGTGAGGGTCCCGCTCTTTTCGGCCGCGTGCCGGGTCGGAAACACCACGTGGGCCACCCGCTCGAGATCCGAGTGGTTCGAATCGAGCAGGATCACGGTATCGAGCTTGGCGAGCTCCGCGGTGTCTCCCAGGAAGGCTGCGTCGAGAAGGTCGTGGCCGAGCGCGATCACGGCGTCGGCGCCCCCGCCGCGAACCCGCTCCAGAACGCGGCCCGGGTCGGCGAAGCCGAGGGCACGGGCGCCGGTGGCGTTGGCGGCCTTCTCGGCCTTGACGAGCAGGTCGTCGGTCTCGCCGGTCAGGACGGGAACCGCGGCAGCGTCGGTGCCGAGGCCGGAGAGGAGCTTGCGAAAGGTGAAGAGATCCTCGTTGGTGGCGTGGGCCGAGGCGAAGCCGACGATCACGCCCGCTCCCTTGGCATCCGTCACCCGCCGCAGGCGCTCGGCCGCGGCGCGGATCCCGGTCTCCAGGCTCACCGGCTCGAGGGTGCCGCTCCCGCCGCGCGCCGAGACCTCGGTGAGCCGGTCCTCGGCCTGGATCTCCTTGTAGCTCATGCGACCGGCGTCGCAGATCCAGGTCTGGTTCACCGCGTCGTTTCGCCGGGGCACGTATCGATAGACCTTGTTGTTCGCCACCCCCATGTAGATGTTGCAGCCGTTCGCGCAGCCGGTGCAGACGCCGGGCACCTCGTCGAGGAACCAGGTCCGGATCTTGAAGCGGAAGTCCTTGGTGGTGAGCGCACCCACCGGACAGATGTCCGCCACGTTCATGGAGTAGGCGTTGTCGAGGTCGATGCCCGCGAAGGTGTCGAGCTTCGTCCGGTCGCCCCGACCGAAGGTACCGAGCTCTCCGGTGCCCGGAACCTCCCTGCAGAATCGCACGCAGCGACGGCAGAGGATGCAGCGCTCCTGGTCGAACTTGATGGTGGGACCCAGATCGACCCGCTTCTTGGCCGCCCTCCGCGGCTCCTTGGTGCGGGAGTGCGGCACTCCGTACTCGTAGGCGTAGTCCTGGAGCTTGCACTCGCCAGCCTGGTCGCAGATCGGGCAGTCGAGGGGATGATTCACCAGCAGGAGCTCCATGACTCCCTCGCGGGCGCGCTTCACCCGATCGTTCTTGGTGTGGATCACCATCCCGTCCTTGACCGGCGTGTCGCAGGCGATCTGGAGCTTGGGTATCCCCTCCACCTCGACCTGGCAGAGCCGGCAGGACCCGTCGACGCTGAGCTTCGGGTGCCAGCAGTAGTGGGGGATGTCGACGCCGTTCATCAGCACGCCGAGGTCGTCCAGAGACTGGAGGATGGTGCGTCCCTCCTCGACCTCGTAATCGATTCCGTCGACGGTGATGTTCGGCATCTAGAACTCGAAGCTCTCGGGGAAGGGACACTTCCCGAGGGTCACGTGCTGCTCGAAATCGGAGCGGAAGTGCCGCAGAAGACCCTGCATCGGCCAGGCAGCCGCGTCCGCGAAGGCGCAGATCGTCCCGCCCTCCACCTTGCCGGCGATGTCCTCGAGTATCTCGATGTCCTCCTCCGAGCCGGCGCCGCGCTCGATCCGCTCGACGATCTTGTTCATCCAGCCGGTGCCCTCGCGGCACTGCGTGCACTGGCCGCAGGACTCGTCCCGGAAGAAATAGCTGATCACGCATGCGACCCGGACCATGCAGGTGGTCTCGTCCATCACCACCACGCCACCGGTTCCGAGGAAGGTCTGGCGCTCGCGCAGGAATTCGTTGGCCATCGGCACGTCGAGCATCCCCGCCGGAAGGATGGGCATGGACACTCCACCCGGAATCACGCCCTTGACCTTGCGTCCCTCGGGAACACCGCGTGCGTGCTCGAAGACGATCTCCTCGAGGGTGGTGCCGAGGGGCAGCTCGTAGAGCCCGGGGCGCACCACCTGTCCCGAAACCCCGAAGATCGTGGTTCCCGGGCTCTTCTCGGTTCCGTACTGACGAAACCAGTCGGAGCCATTCTTGATGATGTGCGGCACGTGGCTGAAGGTCTCGACGTTGTTCACGGTGCTCGGCATGCCGAAGGCACCGTACTGGGCGGGGAAGGGCGGCTTCTTGCGGGGCTGCCCCTTCTTGCCCTCCAGGGACTCGAGGAGTCCCGTCTCCTCGCCGCAGATGTAGGCGCCGGCGCCCCGCTGCACGACCACGTCGTGGCTGAAGCCGGTCCCCATCACATCCTTGCCCAGGTATCCCTTCTCATAAGCATCGTCGACGGCGGCCTGCATACACTGGGCCGGGTAGGCGTACTCGCCGCGGATGTAGAAGAAGGTCTTCTCTGAACCCGTCGCCCAGGCGGCGATCAGCAGCCCCTCGATCAGCTGTTGGGGACCGCGCTCGATCAGGATCCGGTCCTTGAAGGAGCCCGGCTCCGATTCGTCGGCGTTGCAGACCAGAAACTTGGGCAGGTCGGTCTGCTTGGGCATGAAAGACCACTTGAGACCCGCGTTGAATCCCGCCCCGCCCCGACCTTGCAGGCCGGAGCCCTTCACCAACTCGATCACCTCGTCGGGCGACATCTCGGTGATGGCCTTGCGCGCAGCCGCGTAGCCGCCGTGTGCGACATAGCCATCGACGGTGGCGAAAGCATCGTCGCCGAAGTGCTCGGTGAGGTAGCTGGTGACGTAGGGGACCTTGAGCATTTGCCGTCTACTCGAGCTCGTCGAGGATCTTCTTGGCCTGATCCAGGTCGAGATCCTCGTGGTAGGTCTCATCCACGCGCATCACGGGCGCATAGGCACACGCACCGAGACACTCCTCATGTCCGAGCGTGATCCGTTGATCCGCCGTGGTCTCCCCCGGACTCACGCCCAGGTGCTCCTCGAGCTCCCGCAGGAGCGCACGACCACCCCGGAGACTGCAAGAGAGGTTCGTGCAGACATAGGCGTGGTGACGGCCCTGGGGCCGGTCGTAGAACATGGTGTAGAAGGAGACGACCCCCTGAACCTCGGTGGGATGAATCTCGAAGAGCTCGGCCAGCTCCACAGCGATCTCCTGGGAGATGTGCCCGGTCTCGCTCTGCACCAGATGCAGCGCATTGAGGAGAGCCCCGCGCTTGGTCGGGAACTTCGCCATCTCCGCTTCGATCTTCGCCCGGATCTCACTCGAAATCCGCGCCGGTCGATCCTCGCCGCGCGACTCCACTCCCTGCGAATGGTCCGCGTCCTTGTTCACCATTCGAGGGCGCCCTTCTTCCACTCGTACATCAGACCGATCACCAACGGCACGGTGAAAACCAAGATGGCGCTGTAACCGAACCACCCGAGCTCGCGGGAGAGCGCACCCCAGGGGTAGAAGAAGACCGCCTCCAGGTCGAAGATCACGAAGAGCATTGCCACGATGTAGAACTTGACCGAGAAGCGCTGGGACGGTGAGACGATCTGACTCTCACCGCACTCGAAGGGCTCCTGCTTCTCCGCAAACTCCCGCTTCGGACCGAGCAACTTGAAGGCGCCGAGCATGACGGCAGCGACGACTACAGCGAGGGCGAAGATCAACAGGACGCCGGTGAACTCGGCCAGCATGGAGCCCCCTCTTCGTCTGGGCCACCGGCGCGGCCCCGCAACGGGAACGTCGCCGCCGAACTGCAGTAACCACGCGCTGAAGCACCGAAAATGAGCGCGAACGGTATAGCTGCGGGCCTCCGAGGCGTCAAGAAATAGACGGCCGAAGCACGCGTTATCGCGCGATTTGCGCGCGAGCGGGCGAATCGGTTTCGAGATACTCGTCGCCCGGGCGGTGCACTCCTTTGTACCTCGAGCTCGGTCGCACTCGGCTGAACCCGATCTCGGTCCCCGATTCCACTGAAATCGGTCCGAGGCGAGTCGGGTTGCCGGGTCGGCGGGCTGGAGGCCCCGGTCTTTCCGAAGGGTCAAGGAAGGGTCGAGGTGTGGGGGTTGACACTCTCGTGGGCGACGCCGATCATCTCTGAAATCGACAATCATTGTCATTTTTCTGGGCTGGTCGAAGCCCCTCAGGCCTTAGCCAGGAGTGGATCCGTGCCCCTGTCCCAGATCGAGATCGGGACCACCGCCATCATCGACCGCGTCGAGGCGTCCCCGCCTATCGCCAGGCGCCTGGGCGATCTGGGGTTCATCCCCGGAACGCCCGTGACTCCGATCCGACGGGCGCCCCTGGGCGATCCCGGCGTCTACGAGATCCGCGGGGTCCGGTACTGCCTGCGGCGCTCGGAGGCCGGGACCATCCAGGTGCGCTTCGATGAGTGAAGCCGGGGTTGTAGCACCCGTCCGCTTCGGCCTGCTGGGAAGCCCGAATTCCGGCAAGACGACCCTCTTCAACGCCCTGACCGGCCTGCACGCCCGGGTTGGAAACTACCCCGGCGTCACCGTCGAGCGGCGCGAGGGGCGGGCCGAGATCGACGGACGGCACGTGGTGATGATCGATCTGCCGGGGACCTACAGCCTGGCGGCGATCAGCCCCGACGAGGCCATCGTCTCACGGGTGCTGGCCGGCGAGGTCGCCCAGGTGCCCGCCCCCGACGCCCTGATCGTGACGATGGACGCTTGCAGCCTGGAGCGCTCCCTCCTGCTGCTCGCCCAGGCCCTTCGCCAGCGAAAGCCCACCTGTCTGGTCCTGACCATGGTCGATGAGTTCCAGGCCCGGGGCGGCAAGATCGACCTGCCGCGGCTCTCGAACGCCCTCGGAATTCCCGTGGTCGGCGTGGTGGGACACCGGGGCCTCGGCGTGGACAAGCTCCGCCGGCTGCTGGGCAGATCCGAGGACTGGATCCGGCCCCACATGCTACCGCCGGAAGGGGCGGAGGAGCGCGCCGCCTGGCTCGATTCGATCCTGTCGAATGTCGTCTCCACCCGGCCCGGGCGAAACCGGGTGAGCGACGCCGTCGACCGCGTCGTCCTCCACCCCCTGGCCGGCAGTCTGCTGTTTGCCGGGGTGATGGTCCTCTTCTTCCAGCTGATCTTCAGCTGGGCGACACCGGCCATGGATGCCATCGACGTGGCCGTGGGATGGATGGCGCAGTCGGTGGGCACCGCGCTGCCGGCGGGGCTGCTCGCGGACTTCCTCGCCGACGGGATCATCGCGGGCGTCGGCTCGGTGATCATCTTTCTCCCGCAGATCGTGCTGCTCTTCACCGTGCTCTACTTCCTCGAGGGCATCGGCTACATGGCCCGGGCCGCCTTCGTGATCGACCGCGTGATGGGCTGGGTGGGACTCGAGGGGCGCGCGTTCGTCTCGCTGCTCTCCTCCTACGCCTGTGCCGTCCCGGGCATCATGGCGACCCGCACCATCCCTTCGCCGCGCAGCCGCTTGATCACCATCCTGGTCGCGCCGCTGATGACCTGCTCGGCGCGCCTCCCGGTCTACGCCCTGTTGATCGCCGCCTTCGTTCCGGCCACCACGGTATGGGGCTTCCTCGGCCTCCAGGGACTGGCCCTGCTCGGTCTCTATCTGCTCGGCGCACTCTCGGCGCTCTGCGTGGCGGCCCTGCTGAGCCGCACCCTGGCGAGGGGGGAGCAGCTCCCCTTCTACCTGGAGCTGCCGCCGTACCGGATGCCCTCCGCCAGGCTTCTCCTCACCCAGGTCTGGGGCTCCGCCAGCGCGTTCGTGAAGCGGGCGGGGACGATCATCCTGATGGCGTCGATCGCGCTCTGGTTCCTGCTGAGCTTTCCCCGGACCGAGGCGCCGACTGGGACCGATGCGTCGGCCTCTGCGCGCTACGCCCTCGAGCACAGCATCGCCGGACGGATCGGTCACGGCATCGAGCCCGCCATCGCGCCTCTGGGCTTCGACTGGAAGATCGGGGTGGGGCTGGTGGCCAGCCTGGCGGCACGCGAGGTGATCGTGGCCACCCTCGCGCAGATCTACGCGACCGAAGACGAGGGGCTTTCGCTCCGCGACGCGGTGCGCAACGACCGCGATCCACAGACCGGGAAGCTCGTGTTCAGCGCAGCGACGGTGGCATCGCTGCTCGTCTTCTTCGTCTTTGCACTCCAATGCACATCCACGCTCGCGATCATGCGGCGCGAGACCAACTCCTGGCGATGGCCGATCTTCGCCTTCGGCTATCTTCTCGCCTTGGCGTACGCCGCGAGCTTCTTGACCTACCGGGTGGTGAATGCGCTGGCCTGAGAGCCGTGATCGTCCCAACTCATCGGGGTCCTCGAGCCCAGCGATGCCACTTCCCCCGCTACCGTCCCCGCCAGCGACGAGGGGCGGAGCGTCGGCGCGGATCCTGCTCGGCCTGGTCCTCGCCCTTGCCGTGACTGCCTGCGGACCGCGTTATACGCGCGTTACGATCCAAGATTCCGGTGGATTGATCGTCCAGCTGCGCGCGGAGATGCAGCACGGCGAAGCTGTCGACCGGGGCTTCGCTCACCCGGCCACCATCTCGCGAGCGCGGATCACCAACATCCTCTCCCGGATCGAAGTTCGTCTGGAGAGTGGGAAGGAAGCTGCCAGGGAGCCCGCCATTCCCGCCGAGTTTCTCTACGACCTCGGCGATCTGGTCTCCGCGGCGCTGGCGGCGGCGGCTCCCAGCCAGGAGGTGGTGGTCCGTGCGGTCCGCAGGGCGCGCCGCCTCGGCATCTTCACCGAGAAGTTCCTGACCAGCTTCGTCACCTACGTCCGGGGCGACGACCTCTACATCCATCTCTCCCGGGTGGACGACTCATTGCCAAAGGACGCCGACGACACGATCCCCGAGCCGTGGCCGAACCGCGAGGTGATGCCCTTCAAGGTGCTCCCCAGTGACGGGATCGTCCCAATCGGGGCCCAGGCGGTGACCGTGACCTGGCGGGACCCCCTCTTCCGCGCACCGGGTCAAGTCAAGGTGGGCCCGGGGGGAAAGATCCTGAGACGCGAAATCCTCTTCGAGAGCCTTCCAGAGGAGACCGAGACGGCGACGCCGGAGGCCGCCGGGCATCTCTCGCCGGAGACGCTCCGAGCCCTGGCCGACCTCGAGGAGTTACGCCGCCAGGGTGGGATCAGCGAAGCCGCGTACCAGGAGCGCCGCAGGAGCATCCTGGCCGGCGACCCATCCGCGCGGTAGGGCCGAAGCCGCCTCACAAGCAAGAAAGGCAGGACGTTCCTTGCGTATTCGCGTTTCTGGTCCGACCAAAATGCCATTGCGCGAGGAACCTCCCCGCCGGTGAAGTTCGAGGCGGCCGGCGACGTCTGCCGATAAGAAACCCAGGGCTCCGAGGGATTCGGTGAGGAGGGTCTGGTAGGATCCCCGGTGCTGCCTGAGATATTCGAGATGCGCGCCCACGTTCTCATTCTGGCTCTCCTGGGACTCGTGCCGGGCTTTGCAGCCCAGGCCGATCCCCCCACCCCCAGCTTGGCCATCGTCGAAGCGTCGGCGGCGCCTGCACCGGATCCGCAACCGGTTCGGCTGCTCATCGAGCAGCCGGTCGGGGGGAGCCTGGTCGAGTCGAAGATGCACATGGCGGAGATACGCGGTGCTGCGACATGTGCCGGCGGCCAGCCGAAAACCTTCGACGTGATGATCGCGATCGACGTCTCCCAGTCGACCAAAGCGGCCAGTGGCGCAGATGTCGACGAAGACGGGGAGATCGGCGAGAACCCCCACGAGGGGCTCTACCTGCCGGGCGAGTATCCCGACGAGGTCTGGTCCACCGATTCCCAAGACACGATCCTGGCCGCCGAGGTGACAGCCGCTCGCGCGCTGCTCGAGAGCGTCAATCCGGAGCGGGTGCGCGTGGGTCTGCTGACCTTCTCCGGTCAGGTGAATCTCGAGACCGGTCGGCAGATCAGCCGCAACCAGCAGGACGCGAATCTGGAGGTGCCGCTGACCCGGGACTACGACCGGGTGCGGCGGGCCCTCGATGAGGTCGCCGCGCGCCCGCCGCGCGGCGCCACGAACTTCGCCGCCGGAATCCGGCTTGCGACCCAGGAGCTCGCGGGACTCTCCGGCGCGGTGAGCTCGACGCGGCCGGACTCGAAGAAGGTGATCCTCTTCCTCACCGACGGCTTCCCGACCTTCCCTTCGGGCCAGGCCACCGTCTCGGATCCAGGGGACCTCGAGGCGGCCGTGAATGCCGCGCGGGTCGCGCAGGCAGCCGGCATTCGCATCAACAGCTACGCGCTCGGCACCCAGGCGCTGACCCGGCCAATCGCCGCCACCGAGATCGCACGGGTCACACTCGGCACCTTCACCCCGGTGCTCGAGCCCGGCGCCATCGTCGCGACGCTCCAGGCGGTCTCCTTTGCCAACATCGAGGACGTCGGCATCCTGAATCTGACCACCCGCGAGCACGCACCCGATGTGCGCCTCAACCCCGACGGCAGCTTCGTGGCATTCGTTCCGGTGCGGGAGGGGAAGAACCGGGTTCTCGTCAACGCTCTCGCCTCCGACGGCGGTGAGGCGAATCTCGAGCTGGAATTCCAGTTCCGGGTGAAGGAATCCGAGGGCCGCATGAAGGAGCGCGAGCTGGCACGGCTGCGCAAGCTCAACGACGAGCTGCTACGCCACGTGGAAGCCGAGCGCATCCGCCGCGAGAAGCGCCGTCAGCGCATGGAGCGGGAGATCGACATCCGGGCGGTCCGGCCCGAGGACGAGGAATGAACCCGGCGGAAGCCCGCCTGCGCCCGTCATCCTAGCCCCAGTATGCAACGCCGCGTCGGTGAGTCGTGGCTTGCTTGACTTGCCCCTGGGGGCACGTATGCTTCCGGGACGCGACCAGGGTTGATTTCTGGCGCTTGCAGAACCCTCGGACCTCCGGCTCCAATCGATCGGGATCCGCACCCGACTCTGCTAAGCGCCCCAACTAGCAAAGCGAGATCCGACGATGGCGGAACCCCCTTCCAGGGTGGGCGACTCCACCCGTGCCGTACATGCCGGCGAGCGAGAGCAACGAGAGAGCAGCTCGCTCACTACACCGATCCATCAGACCTCAACATTCTGGTTCGAGAGGACCGAGGAGCTCCGCTCCTATGCCGAGGGGCGCCTGATCCGGGACGAATACGGCCGCTACAGCAACCCCACCTGGAGAGCGGTCGAACGCAAGATATGCGAGTTCGAGGGCGCGGAGGAGGCGGTTCTCTTCGCCTCGGGGATGTGTGCCGCCACCACCACCTTTCTCGCGATGCTTCCGCGCGGCGGGCACATCGTGGTCACCAGCGACTGCTACCGACGGACGCGCCAGTTCATTCAGCAATACCTCTCGAAGCTCGACGTGGAGGCGACGGTCATCGAGCCCGCCAACACCATCCAGCTGAAGGAAGCGATCCGCGAGGAGACCTGCTTCTTCTTCTCCGAGTCGCCGACCAACCCCTACCTTCGCGTGATCGATCTGCCCGAGGCCGCCCGCGTCGCCCACGAACGCGGCGTGAAGGTGATCATCGACTCGACCCTGGCGAGCCCGATGAACTACCAACCCCTCGCGGACGGAGCGGACCTGGTGATCCACAGCGCCACCAAGTACCTCGGTGGGCACAACGATCTGCTCGCCGGAGTGGTCGCCGGACCCGCAGAAGTCGTCCAGCCGATCCGTGCGGCGGTCGGCGTGCTCGGCGGAGTCATCGACGCGCACGTGGCCTACCTGCTCCTCCGCGGGATCAAGACCCTGGGCATCCGCATGGAGCGGCACAACGAGAACGGGATCCGTGTGGCGCGCTGGCTCGAGGCGCACCCGAAGATCCAGAAGGTCTGGTACCCAGGGCTCGAGAGCCACCCGGACTACGCGGTGGCCACGCGGCTCATGAAGGGCTTCGCCGGTGTGGTGACATTCGCGGTCGAGAGCGATCTCGAGGGAACCATCCGCTTCACCGATCGCTGCCGGATCCCCTACCTGGCCCCGAGCCTCGGGGGTGTCGAGTCGCTGATCGAGATGCCCGCGCTGATGTCCTACTGGGACTATGCCAAGGAGGATCGCGAGCGCTTCGGAATCACCGACAACCTGGTCCGCCTGGCCTGCGGCATCGAGGACACGGACGACGTGATCGCCGACCTGGAGCAGGCCCTGGAAGCAGTCTGACCGGGGGCCGCTAGAGGCTAGAGCAGATCGCCGGCGGCGGGGCGCTCGCGCTCCATCACCAGCAGCTGCCTCTTCATCGCGAGCCCGCCGCCGTACCCGCCGAGCCTGCCGCCGGCGGCGACGACGCGGTGACAGGGAACCACCAGCGAGAGCGGGTTCCCGGCGTTGGCGTTCCCGACCGCGCGAAACGCCTTCGGGTGCCCGAGCGCCCGGGCGACCTCGGAGTAGGTCGCCGTCTCGCCGTAGGGGATCCGCGCGACCTCGCCATAGACGGAGAGTGCGAACTCCGTCCCGCGCAGGTCGAGGGAAAGATCGAATCGCTCGCGCTTGCCCTCCAGGTACTCGAGAATCTGCCCGATGGCAGGCCGGTTGGGCGCGTAGGCCTCTTCGAGCCTGGCCTGCGGAGCGAAGCGCCGCAGCCAGCCATTCAAGCCGCGGCCGCTGGCACGGGGCAGCTGAAGGTAGGCGAAACCCCGCTCCGTGGAGGCGGCGAGCATCTCGCCGAAGGGCGTATCGAAACGGGCGGTATGCACGATCTCCATTGAACCGCCAAAATAGCATCACCGGGCATCCGGAACAGCGGATATGCTTCGATCGCGTCCCGGATTGGAGGAGGTGCTTGGCACATCTCGTCGTCACGGGCGGAGCAGGATACATCGGGAGTCACGCGCTGCGGGCCCTGAAGGCGGCAGGGCACACGGTGGTGGTGGTGGACGATCTGCGGGCCGGCCGCGAGGCCTTCGTGGAGAGGGCACCGCTGGTCCGCTGCGACGTCGGAGATCGGGAGGCCCTCGGGAAGCTCCTTGCCAGCTACGGCCCCTTCGACGGCATCCTCCACTTCGCAGCACTCACCTCGGTCTCCGAGTCCGTGGCAAAGCCGCTGGAATACTACGCGAACAACGTGACGGCATCGGCGGTCCTGATCGATCAGGCGGTGGAGTACGGCGTCCGCAGCTTCGTGCTGTCGTCGAGCGCCGCGGTCTACGGCCACCCCGATGCGCAGCCGATCTCCGAGTCGGCAGCCATCGCACCGATCAATCCCTACGGCGCCAGCAAGGCCATGGTCGAGCGCATTCTCGAGGACGCCGAGAGAGCCCACGGTCTGCGCTGGACGGCGCTGCGCTACTTCAACGCTTGCGGCGCGGACCCGGGAGGTGGAATCGGCGAGTGCCACGAGCCGGAGACCCACCTGATCCCACTGGCTCTCGAGGCCGCGGCAGGCCTGCGCAGCGAGCTCAGTCTCTTTGGAACCGACTACCCGACCCGGGACGGCACCTGCGTCCGGGACTACATCCACGTCACCGACCTGGCCGCCGCCCACGTGCTCGCCGTGGAGGCACTCCTGGATCAGGAATCCGGCGGCGCCTACAACCTGGGTACCGGAACCGGGCACACCAATCGGGAGGTGCTCGACCAGATCGGCGCCGTCGTCGGGATTCCGGTGCCGCTCCAGGAAGCGAGCCGCCGCCCCGGGGACCCCGCCGAGCTGGTCGCCGATGCGTCGCGCTTCCACCGCGATTTCGGCTGGCAACCGCAGCACTCCGATCTCGACAGCATCATCCGCACCGCCTGGGACTGGCTCAGCTACTGGAAGGAGATCTAGCCTGCATTCCAGCCGGGATGTCAGTCGATCTCCAGGCGCTTCATCATCTTCTGGAGAGACTGACGGGGAATGCCCAGGCGCTCCGCCGCGCGGGTCTTGCTGCCGCTCTCGCGCACGGCGTCGAGGATCATCGCCCGCTTGAGAGCATCGACGGCCTTGTTCAGGTCGGGCCCCCTGGGGATCTCGATCCGCGACGACGAGGCGTCATCGGCTCCGCCGCGGAGATGCACCGAGAGCATGTCCGAGTGCACCGTGTCCTCGTCCCCGGCCAGGGCAACGACACGCTCGATTTCGTTCTCGAGCTCCCGAACGTTTCCGCTCCAGTCGTAGGCGGTGAAGATGTCCATGACCGCGTTCGAGAAACCCCGGAGCGAACGGCCCATCTTCTTGTTGGTGATGTCGAGGAAGTGATGGGCGAGGGCGGGGATGTCGCTTCGCCGCTCGCGGAGCGGCGGGATCCGGATCTCCACCACCCGGAGCCGGTAGTAGAGATCCTCGCGGAAGCGCCCCTCCTCTACCGCCTTGCGCAGATCGCGATTGCTCGCGGCGATCACGCGCACGTCCACCTTCCGGGTGTCCGAGGAGCCGAGGGGCCGGATCTCGCCGTCCTGGAGAACGCGCAGCAGGCGAACCTGCATGCCCGGCTCGGTCTCGCCGACCTCGTCGAGAAAGATCGCGCCGCCGTCGGCGATCTCGAAGAGGCCCTTCTTGTCGGCGTGAGCACCCGTGAAGGCACCGCGCTTGTGACCGAAGAGCTCGCTCTCGAGCAGCGTATCGGGCAGCGCGCCGCAGTTCTGGGCGACGAAGCGCCTATCCTTGCGCGGCCCGGCGTAGTGGATGGCGCGGGCAACGAGGTCCTTTCCGGTGCCCGTCTCACCCAGGAGGAGCACCGTCGCGTCCGTCTGGGCGACCTTCTCCATCACTTCGAAGACCCGGCGCACCGACGGGCTGGTGCCGATGATCTGGTCGAAGGAGTACTGCCGCTCGACCTCTTGGCGCAGGTAGACGTTCTCGGCGCGAAGCCGCTCGTTGGCTTCCGCCAGGGCCGCCGCGAGCTCCAGGTTCTGGCTGCTCAGCGCGTAGGCCTCCAGTGCCCGCTTCACGTCCACTCGGAGCTCGTCCGGCTCCCAGGGCTTCTGGATGTAGCGATAGATCCGCCCGTCGTTGATGGCACGCACGATCGAGTGAATGTCCGCATAGCCGGTGAGCATCATCCGCACCGTCTGCGGCTTGCACTCGATCACCTTCTCGAGGAGCTCGACCCCGCTCATCGAGGGCATCACCTGGTCGACGATCACCAGGGCGATCTCCTCGCGCTCGAGGATCTCCAGGCCGTCGTGGCCGTTGATCGCCGTGAAGACCTGGTAGTCCTCGCTCAGGGTCATCTCGAGGGACTCGAGGATCGCCTCCTCGTCGTCGACGATGAGGATGCCGTAGGGATGCGAGCCGGACTGGCGCCGCGCCCCCTCGATGACGCTGAAGCCGTCTTCCAGTGCGTCGATCACCTGTTCCTGCTCACGTACTCGGGGTCCCCCAGATCAGCCGCGAGGCCAACACGGGGCAGCATACCCGACCCCTTCCGAACCCGGCAAAGGCGAGGAAGGTGGGTAGCACGAAGAGACGGCGGGCAGCGGGAGAAGCGACGGACTCGCCGCTCCTCCCGCTGCCTTGGCCGGACGCCTAGCGGCGACGAGCGGTCTTCTTCCGCGCCGTCTTCTTCCGGGCCGTCTTGCGGCGAGCGGTCTTCTTGCGGACCACCTTCTTGCGAGCGGTCTTCTTCCGGGCCGTCTTGCGGCGAGCGGTCTTCTTCCGCGCGGTCTTCTTGCGAGCAGTCTTCTTGCGCGCGGTCTTCTTGCGAGCGGTCTTCTTCCGCACCGTCTTGCGGCGTGCGGCCTTCTTCCGACGAGCGGGTCGGCCGCGCCGGGCCATCTTGGTCCGTGCGACGTCACCGTCCTTGTCGATGAAGTAGAGGAATCCATCCTCCCGCTTCACGCCCGCCTTGGCGACCTCTTGGGGCTTGGCCCGCGACGGCTTGCCGCCGCCTCGCGCCATCTTCGCCCGGCTGACATTCCCCTTCTTGTCGAGGTAGTAGAGCCAGCCTTTCTCGCGGCGAATCCCGGTCCTCTCAACCTTTGTGGCCATGGACCACCTCCTTTGCTTGCGATCGGTGTGCTACTCGCCCGCGCGGGGACACGGGACTCCGGAGGAGCGGCACCGACGAGCCCGGGGGCGGTGGTCGACGGTACACTTGGGAATGATCGGTCCCGGTACCGTCGGTGTCAATGGTTTTTCGGGCATCTACCGACGGAGTTGCGGATCGGGGAGGGGCGGTACCGTCGGTCGGGAGCCACCGAGGGCCGGCCTGGTCCGCAACGATCAGGGGGTCGCTTCCGAACTCCCGCTCCCCTCGAGAAGCGCCTCGACGTGATCGAAGACGGTCTCCTCGTAACGAACGCCGTCGAGGGCGTTCATCTCCTGGATGCCGGTCGGGCTGGTGACGTTCACCTCGGTGAGGAGGCCTCCGATCACGTCGATTCCGACGAAAAAGAGGCCATCCTGCCGGATCCGGGGCGCGATCCGCTCGATGATCCGGCGGTCGTGGTCGTCGATGACGGCCTTCACCGGCCGTCCCCCGACGTGGAGATTCGAACGAGTCTCGTCCTCGGCAGGCACCCGGAGCACGGCGCCGAGCGGCTCCCCTTCGACGAGGAGGATCCTCTTGTCGCCCTCCCGAACGGCTGGGAGGTAGCGCTGGGCCATCGTCCAACGGGCCCCGAAACCGGTCGACTGCTCGAGAATCGAGAACAGATTCCGGTCGTCCTGGCGAACGTGGAAGATCCCCTCCCCGCCCTTGCCATCCAGGGGCTTGACGATCATCTCGCCGCCCATCTTCGCCAGAAAATCGAGCAGCTTCGGCATCTCCCGGGCCACGCAGGTGGCCGGAATCAGCTCGGGGAAGTGAAGGGCGTAGAGCTTCTCGTTGGCCGCCAGGATTCCCTCCGGCCGGTTCAGCACCCGGGCGCGGCGGCACAGCGAGAGGATCTGGGTGACGGTGACGTAGTTCGCGTCCACGGGGGGATCGGTGCGCTGGAAGACGAGATCGAACTCCTCGTCCAGGAGGACCTGGCGAGGCGGCTCCAGATCCACGTGCCGGCCGGCCTCGCGACGGAGCGTCGCCAGCTGCACCTTCGCCGTCACCCGGGCCTCGTCGACGCCCAGATCCCCGGGATCCACGTAGTAGACCCGATGGCCCCGGCGCTGGGCCTCGAGCATCAGGGCAAAGCTGGTATCCGCCTCGATGTCCACCTTCAGGATGGGATCCATCACGAAGGCCATGGCGGCTTTCGACTCGCTCATTCAGATGATCCTCGCGATTGCCGATTCGTTAGCGCAGTGGGCGGGCCCTCGGCTACGGTGCGCCCGGAATCGGAGATCTCATGGCGCTTCGTTGGTCCCGGGTGATGCGACTGCTCCTCGCCGGGGTCGTTCTGATCGTCCTGGGAGCTGGGGCCGCGGCCTTCGCCTTCTACCTGACGTTCCTGCGCGATCTCCCCGATTTCCGGACGCTGGAGGACTACCGGCCGGCGCTCACCACCACGGTCCTGGACCGGAACGGCATCCCGATTGCCGAGTTCTACGAGTACCGCCGCCGGCTGATACCCCTCTCGGAGGTGCCAGAGGGGGTGATCCACGCCTTCCTGGCCGCCGAAGACGACACCTTCTACGAGCACTCGGGGATCGACTACCTCTCGATCGTACGGGCCGCCTGGGCCAACCTGCGCGCCGGCGGCGAGACTCGCCAGGGTGCCAGCACGATCACCCAGCAGATGGTCAAGCAGCTGCTGCTCTCGCCGGAGCGGACCTACCGCCGCAAGATCCGCGAGCTCATGCTCGCCCGTCGAATCGAGGAGCGCTTCTCCAAGGAGGAGATCCTCTTCCTCTATCTGAACCAGATCTACTTCGGGAGCGGCGCCTACGGGGTCCGCGAGGCGGCCTACACCTACTTTGGGAAGAAGGTCGGCGACCTCGACCCTTCCGAGGCGGCGCTGCTGGCCGGGCTGCCCAAGGCACCCAGCCGTTATTCCCCGTTCCTGCACCCGGAGCGCGGTGACGAGAGGCGACTCTACGTCCTGGACCGCATGCACCAGGAGGGCTTCATCGACGACGCGACCTATGCCGAGTCCGTGGCAAAGCCCCTCGTGCTGCAGCCGCCCTTGGAGCGGGAGGCCTACCAGACGGCGGCCTATTTCACCGAGGAGGTTCGCAAGAGCCTGTTCGATCGGCTCGGAAGCGACCTGGTGCTCCGCGGCGGGCTCACCGTCGAGACCAGCCTGGACCTCCAGCTTCAGGAGGCCGCTGCAAAGGCGGTCGCGGAGGGTCTCAAGAACCTCGACCACCGCCAGGGCTACCGCGGCCCGGTGCGGCGCGTCGAGCCAGGGGAAATCGAGGCCGAACGCGCGCGTCTCGCCGAAGAAAACCAGCTCCAGCCCGACGACGAGGAGACTCCGGCCGAGCTTCCCCTGGATCGCCCGCTACTCGGCGTGGTGCTCTCCGTCGACGCAAAGGGTGATTCCGCTCGTGTCGCCTTCGCCCCGGGACTCGAGAGCAGCGTCGCTCTCGAAGACGTCAAGTGGGCCCGACCCGCCGACCCGACGGGCTACCCGCATGATGTGAAGTCCATCCAGAAGGTCTTCGCCGTGGGCGACGTGGTCCGGTTCATCTGCGAGTCCACCTCCACGGCCAAGGAGGAGGAAGGTGCGGTTGGGGAGACGCGGGTGCTCCTCGGTCAGGAGCCCGAGGTCCAGGGAGCGCTGCTCTCCTTCGACCTGAAAAGCGGGGACGTCCTGGCTCTGGTGGGCGGCCGCGACTTCGAGGAGAGCGAGTTCAACCGGGTGACCCAGGCCCGCCGGCAGCCCGGCTCGGCCTTCAAGCCGATCATCTACGCGGCGGCCCTCGGTCGTGGGCTCACCCCCGCCTCGATCATCTACGACCGGCCAGTGGTCTACGACGATCCCGCATCGGGCATCACCTGGCGCCCGGAGAACTACGGACGCCGTTTCCTGGGCCGCCTCACCCTGAGCGAGGCCCTGGCCCGCTCCGTCAACAACGCCACCATCCACCTGCTCACGGACGTCGGGATCGACTACGTGATGGAATTCGCCCGCCACCTGGGCATCGAAGCGCCCCTGGAGCGGAATCTCAGTCTGGCCCTGGGCTCGAATCCGGTCAGCCTTCTCGAGCTCACCCGAGCCTATGCCGTGTTTCCGGCCGGCGGACGGGAGGTGAAGCCGCGCTTCGTCTACCGCGTGATCGACAGCGAGGGCAACCTGCTTCTGGAAGACCTTCTTTTGGGCGAATTCTTCGACCCCGAGATGGAGGCCACGGCCGGAGAAGACGGAGAGAAGGAATCCGGCGAAGAAAAGGTCCGCTCCCCGGCCCCGGCCGACAGCGAGGCCGACCCGGAGGCGTTGCCACCGGGTCAGCTGATCGCGAGGACCCATGCCTACCTGGCCACGGACCTCCTGCGCGGAGTGGTCAACCACCCTCAAGGCACCGGCCGGAGGGCGCGCTCTCTGGGCAAGCCGGTCGCCGGCAAGACCGGGACGACCAACGACCAGGGAGATGCGTGGTTCATCGGATTCTCTCCCGACGTCGCCACGGGGGTGTGGGTCGGCCACGACGAGAAGCAGGTCCTCGGCCGCGGGGAGACCGGGGGACGCGCTGCCCTTCCCATCTGGATCGACTTCATGGGCGCCGCGTTGCGCGATCGCCCGCCACGGGACTTCGAGGTCCCCGAAGGCATCGTCTTCGCGCGCATCGACACCAAGACCGGACTCCTGGCCTCGTCGCAGACCGAGACGAGCCTCTTCCAGGCGTTTCTGGAGGGAACCGAGCCGCGCGAGCAGAGCCCCGCACGAGCCTCCGCCGCCGAAGACCAACGGGACCTGCGTCTCGATTTCTAGGCTGCGAAAAGTCGGGCCAGCTCTTCCGGCGTATTCACGATGTGGTCCGCGCCCGCGCGGCGTAGCTCGGAGACGCTTCCGATCCCCCAGCTCACTCCGACCGTCGCCAGCCCCATCGCGCGCCCGGCGGCGACGTCGAAGTGACGGTCGCCCACCATCGCGGCGGGCATGGGAGCAGCCGGCGAGCGGGTCCCGATCCCCAGGGCCTCCATGGCGCGCTCCAGAGTCAGGGCTTTGGCCTCCTCACGGCCGGGATCCAGGGGTGGACCGACGACCTCCTGGAAGCAGTCGACGATTCCGAGCTTCCCGAGGATCGGCCGCGCAAAGGCCTCCGGCTTGGAAGTGACGACGGCGAGGGTGTAGCGCCGGGTGAGCCACCGCAGCGTTCCCTCGATCCCGGGCATCAGGATCGTCTCCTCGAGGGAGGTCTGGCGATAGCGCTCCCGGTAGCTTCCAACACAGGCCTCGGCCAGCCCGGGATCCGCCGCCTCCGACTCGAGGATCTCGCTGAACGCCTGCAGCAGAGGCGGGCCAATGAAGGGATGGAGGCTCTCTTCGGACCGTGGCGCCAAACCCTGGGATTCCAGGGCGAAGTTGATCGCCCGGGGAATGGCAATGCTGGAATCCACCAGAACCCCGTCCAGATCGAAGAAGATCGCCCGGATCTCGCTCAGCTCGGACAAGGTTTCTTCACCTTCTGCATTGACACGGCCACCACTTGCACGGTAGCAACCGGGTTTGTGGGGGAATCGGGCTTCGACACCACGGGGGGAGCACTCGCTCCGGGAAGCCATCGCAGGCGGGAAGGCCTGGGACCGGCCCAGGATCTCCAGAGCCTCCTTGGCGGGGCGGTGCAACGACTCGCCGCAGCGACGGGCGCCGGCCGAGCGGCCGCCTGGAGCCGAGGAGAGGACGGCCAACCGGTGGTGCGCGCGGCCCAGCTGGCGGGCTCCGCGCTGCTGGTTCCCGAAGAGTGGGAGTACGCGGCCGTCGCCTCTCTTTCTGGGGCGAGCGACCTCAGCGCGGTCGGATTGAGCGCGATCGTCGAACGCCACGGATTCGCCGCGGCGGCTCCAGTCTCAGGCGGGGAGGCCACTGCGGCGGCAGTGCTCCTCCTGGGCGAAGCAGAAGGACGTGCGGAATGGGTGAGGCCCCGGATCCTCGCGGAGCTGGGAGCCGCGGCCCAGCGCCTCCAGGGCCCGGCCGCCGCGGCTCTTGCGGCAGATCGCCTCGCGCAACTCGAGACAGAGGTCCGCCGCCTCCACCGGCTGGCCGCGCTGGGTGCCCTGGTCGCGGAGATCGTCCACGAGATCCGGAATCCTCTGGTCTCGGTGAAGACCTTTCTCCAGCTCCTCCCCGAGCGGGAAGCGGACCCGGAGTTTCGCGAGAGCTTCCTCCAGGTGGCTTCGGAGGAGGTGCGTCGCATCGAGAGGCTCCTGGATGCGGTGCTCCAGCACGGGCGCCCGGCGCCGCCGGTTCGCGCCGACGCCACCAGCTCGGCCGCGGATGCCTTCGGATCCGTGGTGCAGCTGGTCGGCCATCGGGCGGCAGAACGCGGGGTCCGCCTCGAGATCGAAGCCGGACGGGATCTTCCCGACGTCCGCATCGCCAGTGACGCACTGCGACAGGTAGTGCTGAACCTCAGCCTGAACGCCATCGACGCGACACCCTCCGGTGGACGCGTTCACTTGCGGGCACACGGCGGCAGAAATCACCTCGTCATCACCGTCGAGGACGACGGTCCGGGGATCCCCCCGGAGTTCGCCTCGAGGATCTTCGAGCCCTTCGTCTCGACCAAGGAGGACCGACCCGGGGGGCTGGGCCTCGCCATCACCCGGCGCATCGTCGAGGAAGCGAACGGGACGATCGAGGTCGCGGAGCGACCGCAGGGAGGCTCCTCCTTCACGCTCCGGCTACGCCTCTAGCCAGACTGCGGCGAGGCGGCTGATATCCGCCAGACCCGCGGCGAAGAAGTGGTCCGCCACCGGAATCACCTCGAGCCGGACACCGCTCGCGCGCCCGGTCAACTCGCGCAACCGGTCCGGCTCCACCAGGGAATCGCACTCGCCAACGAGCACCAGGGCAGATCGCTCCAGCTGGTCGAAGGCACCGGGCGGGAGCATGGCGGGCGGCGGTGCGACCAGGACGAGCCGATCGATTCGCCGATCGCCGAAGGCGGCGCGTAGGGCCGCCCCTGCACCAAAGGAGTAGCCGCAGGCGAGGATGGATCCGTCCACCGTCTCCCCCATGTGGGTGAGGGCGGCGCGGTAGTCCGCGTCGGCATCGGCGGCGTCCCCGCTCGCCGCCCCCGTACTCGCACCCACCCCTCGCCAGTTGAAGCGCAGGGAGGCGATTCCGGCCCTGGTGCAGGCGTAGGCGATCTCGTTCAGCACGGGCGACTCGATGCTGCCGCCATACAGGGGATGAGGAGGCGCGATGACGGCGCCCTGGTTCGAGCCCGGGCCACCCGCGATGAAGATCCCCTCGAGGCTCCCGCCCTCCGGCAGCGCGATCGCTACCATCCGCTCCTCCTGACGCGTCCTCATCCGCCTCGCCTCCCTCTTCCAGGCGTGCATGGTAAGGCTTCACTCACCTACAGTCGCGGCCAGGGGACCCCGCGCAGTGCCGAGAGAGAGCCGAGCGGAAGAAGCGATGCGCGGCGGCCACGCGGCGAGGCCTGTCCGCTGCGAAGCCACTGTCCGGATCCCGGCTCCGCGAGAGGAAAGGCGAAATGAAACGAAGGGTCACCTACCAGGGACGCTCCATCACGGTGTACGTCGAGGAGGCGGAGCTGCCCGATGGACGCCGGGTGGACCTCGACGTGGTGCGCCACCCGGGAGCCGCGGCCATCGTGCCCTTCGAAACCGAAGACGTGGTCCTGCTGATCCGGCAGTACCGACACGCGGCGGGTGGCACGATCTGGGAGGTGCCAGCCGGCAAGCTCAACGGCGACACCCCCGAGGTCTGTGCGCGGAAGGAGCTCGAGGAGGAGGCGGGAAGACGGGCCGGCCGACTCGAGCGGCTCGGTTCGATCTGGACCACACCGGGATTCACCGACGAGGTGATCCATCTCTTCGCCGCCTTCGATCTGGAGCCGATCCCCCAGCGTCTCGAGTCCGACGAAGTGATCGACGTGGTGCCCACGCCGATCGGCGAGGCTCTCGAGCTGATCTGGAGCGGCGAGCTTCGCGACGCCAAGAGCGTGGTCGCCCTGATCCACGCGGCGCGGCGGATCGGTCTGCTCCGTTGAAGCTCGCCGTCGCCCTGGGGTGGCACGCACTGAGCTTCGAGGAGCTGCTCGATCTGGTCCGTCGTGCCGAGTCGGGAGGATTCGAGGCGGTCTTCGTGGATGGGGATGTCTCTCAGATTCCGAGCCGCGGGGAAGCCGATCTGCTCGACGGCTGGACCGTCACCGCGGCGCTGTTGGCGCGCACCGAACGGATCCAGATCGGCTCGATCCGCCTGGTCCACCACTGGAACGCGGCCCGTCTCGCCCAGGCCGCCGCCACCCTGGAGCGCATCGCCCCCGGCCGGCTGCGCTTCCTGATCTCGATCGGCGGGCAGCCGGAAGATCACCGCTTCGGCCTCCCGTTTCCGTCTGCGCGGGATCGGATCGCCTGGCTGGACGAGACCCTCTGGGCGGTCCGAAGACTCTGGCGGGGCGAAGAGGTGACCGCGCGAGGACGCTTCGTCCAGCTCTCCGGCGCTCGGATCCGGCCCTGCCCGCCCGCCGGCCGGCTCCCCATCGAGATCGCAGCCGCCGGTTTCCAGATGCTGCAGGTGGTCGCCACCCACGCCGACGTGTGGGACATCAACCTTCCGCCGATCCCCTCCCGCGTCGAAGCCGCCGGACAGATCCTGGCCGATGCATGCCGCCGGAACGGCCGCGATCCGGCGGAGGTTCGCCGCTCGATGTGGATCTTCACCCGGCCCCACGGGGACTCCAGGGAGCTGGAGATCCGGGAGGAGTTCCGCCGGCTCAACCCGTGGTTCCGGAGCCTCTCCGACGACCAGCTCGGCGAGGCAATCGTGATAGGCTCCCCCGAGGTCTGCCGGAGGCGGATCTCAGAGATCGCCGAGAGCTTCCAGCTGGAGCTGCCCGTCGCGGATCTCTCCGGGCTGCCTCATGACGCAGCGCGGCGTGCAATCGAGGCTCTCGCATCAAGAAAAACCCTCGTTGACTCGAATAGTTGGTGAACCTACGCTGTCGAAGATTGATAGCGGGATCTCGCGCCCGTCCCGCCAACCCACATTGCTGGACGCGATGGCGAACGCGGCGGCCGTGCGCTGGGGTGTCGGCCGAGCGATTCGATGCCATCGGCCCGCAACTGACCAAAATCGGCTCGCCGAAATGACTCAGCGTGGGAGGAGGCGAATTTGTACGGACGCGGGCACCAGACGGTCAGCTTCGGGCCGCCCGTCACTCCCAATGTCATCAAGCAGCTGCTGATCGCGAACCTCGCGGTCTTCGTGGCCCAGGCGCTCTTCCCGCCGCTCTGGCAATTGGGATCCGTCACGCCCTACCTGTTCTGGCGACAGGGATATCTCTGGCAGCCGTTCACCTACATGTGGCTGCACGCCGGCCTGATGCACCTCGGCTTCAACATGCTGGCGCTCTGGATGTTCGGCTCCCCGCTCGCCCTGCTCTGGGGAGAGAAGAAGTTCCTCCGCTTCTATCTGCTGTGCGGCGTCGGCGCGGGTCTGATCATCGTGACTTGGCCGGCGATCCCCCTGCTCTTCGAGATGGGCGTTCCCAACACCTATCTGCTCCCGACGCTGGGCGCCTCGGGCGCCGTCTTCGGCGTGCTGCTGGGCTACTCGCTCACCTGGCCGGATCGCACCATCATGCTTCTCTTCCCCCCCATCCCCATCAAGGCGATCTACTTCATTCCCGTGATCTTCTTTCTGAGCCTGCTGGGACCCCAGAACGTGAGCCACGTCGGTCATCTCGGCGGCGTCCTGGTCGGGTGGATCCTGCTGCGCCGGATGGGAACGACGGGGGGGCTCACCTTCAAGTCACTTCGGTACCGATGGCGGCGCTACAAGATGCGCCGAAACCTCCGCTCGGTGCGCATGGACGAGCTTCGCTCGCGCCGGCGCTCCGACGATGATCATCGGACCTTTCACTAGGGCACGGAAGAGCGACACGATGCCGGAAGCCAAACGCATGCTCGTGATGGGAACCGCAACCTCGTGACGAACCGATCCACGGACAGGAACTGCGGCATCGGTCGCAGGGGCTTCGGGAAGTTCATCGAAACCCTCCTGGCCGGGATCCCCTGGAGCGAGCGCGCGGAGGTGACCGAGACGATCCAGGTGCCCCGGCCTCCCGGCGGGCATCTGCGGATCGACAACGCCAACGGGCGCACGCGCGTGGTCGGCGAGGACCGGGGCGACATCGAGATCCAGCTCAGCAAGGCTGCGCGAGCGGAGTCCGTCGAGCAGGCGCGGCAGCTGGTCGAGTCGATCCGCGTCGTGCCCAACGAGGACGCCGCCGGAGACCTGAACATCGACGTCGAGATCCCCGGCCGCTGGAACCGACGCGGCCGCGTCGACATGGAGCTGCGCATTCCACGCGAGCTCAAGGTCCAGGTGACTGCCGCCAACGGAAAGGTCTGCGCACAGGGTCTGCGCGATTCGTTCAGCGCCCGCTCCAGCAATGGACCGGTGCGCATCGAGGACGTGATCGGCGACGTGGAGATCCACACCTCCAACGCCAAGGTCTCGTGCCTGTGCACCTGCGGACACCTGGTGGCCCGCTCCAGCAACGGCAGAATCGAGCTGGGGGATCATCGCGGCTCGGTGGATGCAGCCACCTCCAACGGCACGATCCACTGCGAGATCGAGGAACTCGGAAAGTCGGGAGTCATCCTCTCGACCAGCAACGGGCGCATCGTTCTCGACCTCCCGGAAGAGGTCGACGGCGACGTCGACATCCGGGTGGACAACGGATTGATCCGCAACTCGCGGGAACTCGATCCCCCCTCCCGGGAGGACAGCGGGCGCGTCAAGGGAACATTCGGCCGCGGCGGCACCCCGATCCGGATTCGCGCCTCCAACGGCACCATCTCGATCCGATGAAGAACGAGGTGTCACTGGATCCTGCATCTCCTCACCCGGTGAGAGTCAGAATCTCGGAGGAGACCTTCCCGTCGGAGACGAGCAGTCGACCGACGGATCGCTGCCGGCCCAGGCCCGGCGGACCCGAATATCCGGGATTGAAGTAGAGCCTGCCGTTGCGCCGGGTGTTGTCCGCGACGTGGGTGTGCCCGTAGACCAGGACGTGGGGCTCCCACTCGTCGATCTCCCGTTCGACCTTGGGGTGGACTCTTCCCCAGTTGTCGTACCAGTGACAGAGCAGGACGCGAGCTCCCGCAACCTCCACCCGCTGCTCCCAGGGATAGCGGCGGGCGAGATCCGGATCTCCGTTGCCGACGACCGCCACCACGGGCGCCACGGCGCGGAGCCGCTTCAGGATCGACTCGCCACCGATGTCGCCGGCGTGCAGAATCAGGTCCGCATCGGAGAGGCGATCCAGGGTCTCGTCGCAGAGGTGTCCGTGGCTGTCCGCCAGCACGCTCACGCGAAGCTGGTTGCCGCTCACCGCCCGCCGCCGACCTTCCGATGGAGCTTTTCGCCTCCGTGGAGAAAGACGACCCCCGAGGGTTGGATCTCCCAAACCACCAGGGTGCCCACCGCGTCGCCCTCGTGAAGCTCGAGTGAGCCCTCGCGCCCTTCCACCTCGATCCGGGCCACCCGGCGTTCGGGTGTGGGGTGCCAGATGGTCTTCTTCACCGTCAGCTTCGGCGGCTTGACCGTCGCAACCCGGGCGGGCGTGGATGCCTTCGGTGCCGGCGGCCTGGCAATGGGGGGCGGCGGCTTCGCGACGGGAGGGAGCGGCTGGAGCGCCGGCTTCGCGATGGGCTTGGTTGCAGGCTTCTCGATAGGGGGAGGAGGCGGCGCGGCGGCAACCTCCTCGGGAGGTGGCGGCGGCTTCGCGATGGGAGGAGGCGGCTGGACCGCCGGCTCCTCGATGGGCCGCCTGGCAGGCTTCTCGGTAGGGGGAGGAGGAGGAGCGACGGCAACCTTTTCGGGAAGTCGCTGCGGCTCCGCGATCGGTGGCGGCGGGGCGGCCAGCGGCTGGGATGGCCGCCTGGCAACGGGCTGCTCGGCCGGCGCATCCGGTCTCGCCGCCGCGATCGCAGGCTTCCGTGGAGCTGGACGCGCTCGCCGAGGAAGAGACTCGGAGGGCGGCTCGGGCGGCGCCGCAATCACCGGCGGCGACGCTGCGGACGGCTCACCGGCTTCCTCGGTGGGAATCAGCCACCAGAGGAAGAATCCGAGCACGAGCAAGGTGAGGAATGCGGCGAGGCCGATCTGCCAGCGAGGTCTTCCTGGCGGCGCCTCGGGCTCTCCGCGGGGAACCAGGCCCTCGCGAAGCCCTTCCATCTCGCCGTCGCCGGCCCTTTTCCCCTCGACGCGCTTCTCCCCCTCGACGCGCTGGAGCGCTCGTAGGATCGTACTCAACCGGTCACCTCGTCGCGCTCTCTCAGCCGCGGCACCGCGTAATGCCCGAGCTTCTCGTACAGCCTGAGCTTGGTGACGCGACCCACCGTACCGTCTACCTCGATCTGCAAGCTCGCCTGTAGATCGCGCACCCCCTGGATGGTAGCGGCGTCGAACTCGCCGGTCGGGGCATCGTCGTAGAAGCCCATGCGGCCGAGCGCCTGCTGGAGCCAGATCACCGGGGCTCCGCCGAGCGGCGGCCGCAGGATATCGGGCAGCTCTTCGAAGTCTCGCCAGGCTACCCAGGCGTCGCCACGCCAGCGATCCCCGACCTGGTCGATGGGAACGCGCAACGGCAGCCCTTCACCGAGCCCGGCGATCAGCGCATACTCACCTTCCAGACCGGTGAGCAGGACGAAGCGCGGCATTTCGTCGAGGGCAGAGAGCTCGAGGATTGCCGGGTAATTGAAGAGCTGGAGCGTCTCGAGGCTTGCTCCTTTCAGGGTCAAGACCGCCAGACCTCTGCTCTCCAGGACCGCCAGGGCCTGGGGAAGGGATACCAGCTCACTCCCCGTTGGAGCCTCGCTCCAGATCTCGAGCAGTGCGTTGAGCGAGGTGGCGGTAGTGACCGCCGGAGAACTCCGCGCCAGCATGGTGGCAAGTCCGGCGCGCGGCAGCCGGGCGCGCGGCTCCGCCGCGGGAGCCGCGATGGCCGCGGACCGGACCGGCTCCCCTTCGAACTCGGGAGCCTCTACCCCCTCTTCTCCCACGCCTCGCCCGGAATTCGGGGCGGTGGCAGGCGCTTCGGCGAAATCCCCGTCGGGCGCGGTGAGATTCCCGGGACCTGGGAGAACCGGCCCCGGCTCCAGGCCTGACGACGACGGAGCGAGCTGGCGCGGCGGCGCCGAAACCCGAGGGCGCTCCGAGGTGGGATCGACGCGGTCCCCTTCGCTCAAGCTCTGCCAGGCAACGCCGGCCAGGACGCCGACTGCAACCAGCGCCACCGCTGGACCGACCCTTCGGAGTGAAGGCGACACGAGCCGATCCAGGCGAGAGAACGCCGGGGACGCGGGAACGGTACGGGCTCCGCCTCGTAGCTCCTTTTGAGTCTGCGTCACCAACCCCAGGCCAATGGCTTTTGCACTCGCGGCATAGCCAGCCAGCAGCGCCCGGTCGCAGAGAAGGTTGACCACCCGGGGAATCCCCTGGGAACGCCGATGGATCTCGCGCATGGCGAGCTCGGTGAAGAGCTCTCGCGGCGCTCCGGCAGCGATCCGAAGTCGGTGGCGTATGTACTCCCGGGTTTCGTTGGTCGAGAGCGGAGCCAGACGCCAACGCACGCTGATGCGCTGGCACAGCTGGCGCAAGTTCGGCTGTTCGAGAGTGGTATCGAGCTCCGGCTGACCGATCAGGATGATCTGGATCAGCTTCGCCGTATTGGTCTCGAGATTGGAGAGCAGCCGCACCTGCTCGAGGGCGTCCGGCGCGAGATTCTGCGCTTCGTCGATGATCAAGAGCACGCGGTGATCTTCCTGCCGCTTGGTCAGGAGGAAGCGATTCAGCCGATCGGTGAGCTCGCGGCGGGTACAATCCCCGGTCTCGAGACCCAGCTCGGCGCTGATCGCCTGGAGAAGCTCGAGCGCCGAGAGCTGGGGGTTGAAGATGAATGCCACCTCGGTCCCGGGCTCGATGCGCTGGAGCAAGGTACGACACAAAGTGGTCTTGCCGGTTCCGACCTCGCCGGTGATTGCGATGAACCCCTCCCCCTGCTCGATGCCATAGAGCATGTGGGCGAGGGCCTCGCGGTGGGAGTCGGCCAAGAACAGATAACGGGGGTCGGGACTCAGGGAAAACGGCTTTTCGCGGAGCCCGTAAAACTGGGTATACATGGGTGGGCAGGTCCTGGCGTCTAGCTAAGCTCCTGAAACGGAAAGAGTATCACTTGGCACAGCTGACGAACACAGCGATTGGCGTAGATGCGGGTGCGACGCTGGTGAAGGTCGCGATTCGGTCCCCGGAGGGGAAAACGAGCTACCGGTTTGCACCGGCGACAGCGCTCTCGGAGGTGGTGGAGATCATCCAGGCCGCCCGACCCGAGAGCGTGGGACTCACAGGGGGCGGCGCGACCAAGCTCGAGACGCAGCTCAGCTGCCCGACGACCCGCGTCAACGAGTTCGCCGCGTGGGGCAACGGGGCGGCCGAGTTGCTGCAGGACGCGGCGGTGGGCCCGGCGAGGCGATACCTGCTGGTCTCGCTGGGGACGGGAACCTCCGTGATGCTGGTGGACGGCATGGCGGTGAATCGGATCGGTGGAACCGCCCTCGGCGGCGGAACCGTGGTCGGACTCGGTGCGGTCCTGCTCGATCGCTCCGACTTCTCGGAGATCGCCGCGCTGGCCGAGCGCGGCGACCGAAGGAAGGTCGACCTGCTGGTCTCGGACATCTACCGCCCCGGGGAGATTCCCCTGCTCGGAGATCTGACCGCGGCGAGCTTCGGGAAGCTCGCCGCTCTGGGCCGCGGGCAGGCGACCCCGGCTCGAGAGGATCTGGCCCACGCGGTCATGGGACTGGTCGGAGAGAACGTGGCCTTGATCTGCGGGGGCCTGGGAGCCGCCCACCAGGTAGGGCGAGTGGTGTTCGGCGGTTCGACGCTGCGGGACAACCACACGCTTCGGGAGGTGCTGCAGCTGATCACGGCCGCACTGGGCTACGAGACGATCTTCCTCCCGGACGGGGAGTACGCCGGCGCGCTGGGCGCCCTTCGGCTGGCCGGCAATCGAAGCTAGCCCGCTTTTCTCACCAGGTCGCGTAGCGAGGGCGCCAAGAGTGCCGCAGATTCGCGGCCCTCGGACCGGAGGGGGCCGAAGGCGTACTTGGCAGTACGTCGAGGCCGCCGGAGGGAGAAGGTCGCGAATCTGCGGTGCTATTGGCGGCCGCAGTAGCAAGCTGGTGAGAAATGCGGGCTAGCGGGGACGGAGTTGCCTTTTGTGGCTCAGGTCTTCAGGACCGGCTCCGTCGCTTCATCCGCGGGCCGGGTAAGATCGCGCAACATCCGTTGAGTACGCGCGATGGCGGCGCGTTGGACGCGCAGCTCCTCGGTCTGGGCGGCGATCTGTCGGCCGAGACGATCCTTGGTGTCGACCATCTCGTCGACGCGTTCCTCCAGCTGGGCGAGGCGTCGCTCCAGCTCCTGACTCGGATCGGCACCCGGAGCGGACGCAGCGACCGGAAGGGCTACGGCCACCTCCTCCCGATCCGGGGCCGCCTCGTCGCTCTGCGGCTCGTCCAACGGATCTACGCTCTCGACCGGTTGATCGAAGAGCGAGGACTCCTGGCTCGCTGCAGCCGAAGCGACCGGGAGATCCGCATCCGTGTCTTCCTGCGGCTCGGCGACGCCGGGCTGCTCGTCGACGGAGAACGGCTCCCCAGCGGCGAAGGGCGTCGCCGGCTCCTCCTCCTCGGCAGCGCCCCGGCGGCGCGCAACGGCAAAGGCGATCGCAAAGATCAGGAACACCACCAGCGCACCGAGGAAGAGCGGTTGGTCGAGCGGTTCGGGCAGCCCGTCCAGCAGGCCGCCTCCAGCGGCGGTCTGCGGTGGGACGACGGCGGACGGAGTCGGGATCTCGGAGGCTGCGGGCACCGGCTCCTCCGCCTCCTCGGCAGCCAACACCGCACTGGGATCCGGCTCGGGGTGAGCGGGAGCCGCAACCACTTCTTCACTCTCCTCGACCTCCTCGGGGACGGGCTCCACGAGCTCGGCTGGCACGGACTCCAGGAGCGCCTCGGTCGACGGGGTCGGCGGCGCATCCGCGGGCTCCAGGATCGCCTCCGCCACGGGCTCGGGGAACGGACTCGGCAGCGCGGGTTCTGCAGCTGTCGGCGGCGCCGCAACAGCTTCCCCCTCACTGCGCAGATCCAGAACGATCCGGTGTGGCGCGCTCAGGACCAGCTTCTCCGCCTCCACCGGACCGCGAAGGGCGATGCGAATCTCGCTGACCCCGAGCTCGGCCGGAACCACCGCGACCGAGGCCAGGTGGGGGCTCTGCTCGGAGGCGATCACCCTGGCCCCACTGCTGGCGTTCAGGCGGAGCAACAACTCTTCGCTGTCGGAGGACTCGATCCAGCAGGGAGCCCGGGCATCGGTCTCCAGGACGATGCGGGTGTATTTCTCGTGAACTCCGATCCGCACGCCGACCAGGTTCGCCGCCTTCGCTGGGAACGCGGCGAGAAGCAGAATCGCGGCCCCGAAAAAACAGAAAAACCGGCTCGATCGCTGCGCGGTGGACTGGTTCACGAGCGCACCCTCCTTCCCCTATCCTGCCCCCCAGTGGTCGCTCCCGCGAACAGTGCGCGGAGCGTTCCGATCGCCTGCAGGATGCGCGGACCGTACCACGAGACGAGCGTACCGTCGATCAGGTGGATGCAGCCCGCGTGAGCGGCGGGGACATCGAGAGCACCGAGCTGCTGAGCGTCTCTCTGTCCGAAGGCATAGGGCTCGTCGGGCAGCAGGATGAGCTCTGGACTCGCAGCCTCGATCTCCGCAAGCTCGACGCGTGGGTAGCGCCGCCCACTCGCACCGGCGAACACGTTCTCTCCACCACAGAGTGTGATGAGATCGTGGGCGTAGGTGTCCCCTCCGACGACCATCCAGGGATCCCGCCAGATCGGGCAGACGAACCGGACCCGCCGCTCGAATCGCTCCTGCTCGGCCCGGGTGAGCGCGAGCAGGGCCGAATCCACTACCGCGCGCCGCCTCTCCGGAGTCGCGCCCAGGTCGGCCAGCGCGCCGAGCAACGCGACCGCATCGCGAACCGTTCTTGGGTGGGTCACCCATACCCGAATCCCGGCTGCCTCCAGGCTCTCCACGTCGCGGCGTCGGTTCTCTTCGCGGTTGGCGATGACCAGCTCCGGGCGCAGGGCGAGGACGGAATCGATGTCGGGGCTCTTGGTTCCGCCGACCTTCGCCAATGGGGCCACGCCCGCGGCGGGGTGCACGCACCACTCGGTCACCCCGACGACCCTCTCTCCCAGTCCCAGCGCAAAGAGCGCCTCGGTCAAGCTCGGAACCAGCGAGACGATCCGCCGGGGCGTCACTCGAAGTCGACCTCCAGCACACCCTCGTGTAGTCGCGCCCTTCGGATCGGACGACCCCTCACCGACGCCGGTAGCGCGATCCAACGCGAGGCATTGCGCACCTGCACGATCAGATCCGAGCCGTGGATGACCACCTCGATCTCTTCCTTGGAAACGCTGGGGAGATCCACCTCGAGGCGGGTGCGGCCGGCGTGCTTTCGCAAGCGGATCGGACGGCTGTGGGTAAACACCTCGGCCGGGTCGCGATCCCCGTATACGTCTCGGGCCAGACCGGCGAGATCCTCGATGCCGCGGAGCTCGCAGGGATAGAGGGGCGCCCGGAACTGCGGGATCGGAAAGGAGGCTTCGATCGAAGCCAGCTCGCCGCGCTCTCGCTCCGCCCAACGCGCCAGAAAGCCGCCGGCGGCCTCGGCCGGGAGCAGTCTGTTGACCACCACCGCATCCGTCGCGACGCCGTAGAGACTCAGATAGGCGAAGGAGCGACGCGTCTCCTCCACCACGACGCGGGCCGGGTTCACGACCAGCCGCGCGGTGGTTCGATCGCCGTCCATCAGGATCTGGCGCACGTCCTCCACGTCGCAATAGAGCCGCTCGATGGCCTCGAAGAACTCGTCCCTCGGCACCACGCCCGCGGCGTGGACCCGCTCCATCAAGGGGCGCAGCAGTCGAGCGCCGCGGCGCTCCAGATCGAAGAAATTCTCCATGAAGATGCGCAGCGCGTCCGGAAAGCGAAGCATGCGCAGGGTCGCGCCGGTGGGTGCGCAGTCGACCACGCAGACGTCGAAGTCGCCGGTCGCTTCGATCTCTCGAACCGCCCGGAGAGCCATCAGCTCCTCGAGACCCGGAAAGACCAGAAGCTCCTCGGCGAGGACTTCGTCGGTCTCGTCCCGCAGCAGCTCCCGGAGCCAGCGCTGGATCTCCGACCAGGACTGATCCAGCTCGTCGAGGACGGCCACCTCCCGGGCCACCACCCCCTCGGTGAGCTCGACGGGACGCGCCCCGATCCGCCTCCCGAGGGCGTCCCCGAGGCTGTGGGCCGGATCCGCCGAGAGCAGGAAGACCCGGTGGCGGTGCGCGGCAGCGCCCAGAGCCGTCGCGATGGCGTGGCTCGTCTTGCCGACGCCACCCTTTCCGGTAAGGAGAATGACCCGCACCTAGGGCGCACCCGAAGCGGCGATGAAGTGGACCAGCAGCAAGTCGCCCTGGAGCTTCGCCCGGGAGAGTTCCAGGTGTGCGATCCGCCGCGGGAGTGGAAGGGAGCGCCGCCGCGTCCCGGTTCCGATCACCAGCTCGTCATCGATCTTGACCACTTCCAGGTCTCGCGACGCCGCGTGGGGTAGCGGCACCTTCACGAGATAGCCGCCCTTCTCCGCCTCGAAGCGAATCTGCGGCGCGGTGGAGAGCACCGCGTCGGGCTCGACCGCGCCGAAGAGCTGGCTCGCGTGCTCCGCCAGGCGATCGAGACCCGTGACCTCGTCGTCCTGGAGAGGGGCCGTCAGGACCGGGAGCGGCGCGAAGAGATTCTCCACCTCGGCGAGCCGCTCCAGCTGCAGGCGAGCCCAGTCGCGGAAGAAGTCCTCCTCGGCCGCGGCCTCCGGGAGAAGCCGGTTCATCACCACCGCGTCACAGCGCAGCTCGAAGAGAGCCAGGTCGGTGTGGGCGCGCCGCGCCTCGTCGATCACCATTCGTTCCGGAGTCACCACCAGGCGGACACTGGTGTGCCGATCGCCGGCGAAGTCGCGTAGCCTTCGGAGCTTCCGGAAGAGGAGATCCTCGGCGTCCCGAAATACCTCGGATTCCGGCAGGGGTACTGGAACCAGGTTCCGGGCGAGGGGTGTCACCACGCTGGCGAGGGCCCGCTGCACCCGGAGAAGCACCCGAAATGCCCCGCGCGCCACCTCGGGAAGGGTCAGCAACCGCAGCGCCGAATCGGTCGGTGCACAGTCGACGACGACGAAGTCGTAGCCTCCCTCCCGGGCATAGGCCTCGACGGCGAGAAGGGTCGTGATCTCCTCGGCGCCGGGCAGGAGCGCCAGCTCCTCGGCGACCACCTCCTCGATCCCCTGGTAACGGAAGAGCGAGATCAGGTAATCGCGCACCGCTCCCCAGTGTCGCTGGGTCTCGCTGGGCGTGTCGACCTCGAGGGCGTCGAGGTTCGGCGCCAGCTGGGTGGGCCTGGGGCCCAGCCGGCGCTCGAGAACGTCTCCCAGGCTGTGGGCAGCATCCGCCGAGGCCACCAGCGTGGAGCGCCCGCGCCGGGCGGCGTGAACCGCCGTCGCCGCGGCGGTGGTGGTCTTTCCGACACCACCCTTCCCCGTGTAGAGAACGACCCGCACCGCCGAGAACTTATCACGCTGCGGAGTTCTCCTCAGCGAGCACGGCCGAAGGCGGCGCCACCCAGGCGGGGGGGCGCTCGGTCCAGCGGTGATCACAGCGGGGACATTCGGCCAGCAACACCACCCCGCGATCCAGCACCTCGTCGGTCCGGATCTCGGTGAAGCCGCACACAAGGCAGCGCGTCATGGTTCGTAGCGCAGGTGTCATGTCGTCTCTCCCGTCCTCTCAGGGTCTTCCCGGGACCTTTCCAGGGCCATCTCGGAGCCCTTTCGGAGTGGCGGGCGGGGGGCAACCCACCACGGCTCGAGTAAAGCCGAGGGACGTGACGGATCCGGTCACGGAGAGCCCGGACTTGCTTCGTTAGACTCCCGGCCATGAAAAGTGGACTGATCCTGACCAGCGGCACGGTTCGAGGCGACGTGGATCTGGCCGTGCGGGCGGAGGCGGCGGGCTTCGACTCGGTCTTCACGATCGAGTTCTTCAACCGGCACGGCTACGTACCTCTCGGAGCCATCGCCCAGGCGACCCGGCGGATCCGCTTCGGAACCGGCATCGCCAATGCCTTCACCCGCAGCCCCCTCCTCCACGCGAGCGCCGCCATGGATCTCGACGAGCTCTCCGGAGGCCGCATGGTGCTGGGGCTGGGAAGCGGCACGCGGCGCATGAACCAGGACTGGTACGGCATTCCCTTCTCCGAGCCAGCGGCCCGGATGAGGGAGCTGGTAACGCTGCTCCGCCAGGCGATCGCCGCTCAGCGAGGCGGCGGCTTCCGCTTCGAAGGTCGCTTCTGGAAGCTGAACGTTCCGATCTACTCGCGACCCGGTGCCCCCCGCAGCGAGATTCCGATCTGGGTAGCCGCGGTCAACCGGGGCATGATCGCGGCCGCGGGAGCGGTCGCCGACGCCCTGGTCGGTCACCCGATCGCAACCAGGCGCTGGCATCGCGAGGTCACCCTTCCCGGCCTGCGACGCGCCGAGGAGCGGGCGGACCGGGAGGCCGGCGCCTGCAAGCTCGCGCCCTACGTCGTCACCTCCATCTCCGACGATCGCGACCAGGCGATCCGGGATGCGAAGGGACAGATCGGCTTCTACCTCACCACGGAGCTCTACCACTCGGTGCTGGACCTTCACGACATGCGGGAGGTCGGCCAGGCTTGCCGAAAGGCGCTGCGGAGCTTCGACGTGGCCGCCATGGCCGCTGCGGTGCCGGACGCACTCGTGGAAGAGATCGCCATCGCCTGCACACCCGACGAGGCCCGCGACCGCCTTGCGCAGTGGGAGGATCTGACCGACGAGCCGCTCTTCTACGCTCCCGCGGTCGGAGTCGAGCCGGAACGGCTGCGCGCGAACCTCGACGCGATCCTCGACCTGTTCGGCAGCAGCTCGGCCTAAGCGAGCTCGCGCTTGAGGATCTTGCCGGTCGGGCCCTTGGGAAGCTCCTCGACGAATTCGACGATCCGCGGGTACTTGTAGGCCGCCAGCCGCTCCTTGCAGAACGCGATCAGCTCCTCCGATGTGACCGACTGATCCTTGGCCAGGGCCACCACCGCCTTGATCTCCTCGCCATGGCTCGGGTGGGCAACGCCGATCACCGCGGCCTCGACCACCGCCGGGTGCGTGTAGAGCGCTTCCTCCACTTCACGCGGGTACACGTTGAAGCCACCGCGGAGGATCATGTCCTTGACGCGATCCACGATGTGGTAGCACCCGTCCGCGTCGCGAATCCCGATGTCGCCGCTGTGAAACCATCCGTTGCGCATGGCCTCTTCGGTGGCCTCGGGGCGACCCCAGTAGCCCTTCATGACGTTGTGACCGCGGATGCAGATCTCGCCGCGCTCCCCGTCCGGGACCGGCCGGTCCTGGTCGTCGAGGGCCGCCATCTCCACCCCCCAGACCGGATAGCCGACGGACCCCACCTTGCGCGGCCGGTCGGACATGTTGAAGCTCGCGACCGGTGAGGTCTCGGAGAGGCCGTAGCCCTCCAGGATCGTGACGGGGAACTTCTCCTCGAAGGCGGTCATCACCTCGACGGGCATGGGCGCACCGCCGGACAGGCAGTATTTGAGCTTGGAGAGATCGTAGGTGCGCTCGGCCTGGTGGTGGAGCAGTCCGAAGTACATGGTCGGGACGCCGGCGAAAAGCGTCACCCCGTCTCTCTCCATGATCTCGAAGGCATCCTTGGCCGTAAAGCGGGGGAGCAGTGTCAGGGTGGCGGAAACGGCGATCGCGGCATTCTGGATGCAGGTCTGTCCGAAGGAGTGGAAGAGCGGGAGGACTCCCAGGGCCACGTCGCTCTTGTCGACTGGAACCAGGCGGGGCACCACGAGGGCCGCGTTCATCAGCAGGTTCGAGTGGGTGAGCTCCGCCCCCTTGGGCTGGCCGGTGGTCCCCGAGGTGTAGATGACGACCGCGGTGTCGTCCGGACTGGTCGGATGCACCGCGGGGATCGGCGGCGCCGAGGCGAGATCCGGGAGGTGCCCCTTGCTCTCCCCCTCGGTCCAGACCACGGGAACCCCGGCGCCGAGGGCGCCCTTGCTGGCGGACTCCTGAAAGAAGGTATGCGCGATCAGGAGACTCGAGCCGGAATCCTCGATGTGATAGCTGACCTCGGGGGCCGCGAGCAGGACGTTGAGCGGAACGACCACGCAGCCGGCGTAGAGAATGCCGAAGTAGGCAATGGTGAACTCGGGAACGTTGGGCACCATCATGGCCACCCGGTCGCCGGGCTGGAGGCCGCGCTCCTGCAGGCTGGTGGCGACTCCCCGCGCCATCCGATCCAGCTCTGCGTAGGTGATGACGCGATCGTTCAGCTTGACTGCCGGGTGATCGGGTCGGCTGTCTGCGGCGGCATAGAGAATCGATCCGAGGTTCAGGCTCATGGCGGGTCTCCTGTTCCACACTCGATCTACAAGGGCAGGTCGGCTCGGGTGTAGATCGCCTCCAGGTCGATGCCGCGTTCGGCGAAGGCTTCCCGCGCGCCCTCGCCCCGGTCCACCAGGCAGAGCACCCGCGTCACCTTGCCGCCCTCGGCCTCCACGGCGTCGACCGCCTCGAGGGTCGAACCTCCGGTGGTGGTGGTGTCCTCGACCAGGGCGACACTCTGTCCAGCCTGGAACGCTCCCTCGATGCGCCGGCCGAGACCGTGCTTCTTTGCCTCCTTGCGAACGAAGAAGCCGAGGAGACCGGTTTCCGGATCCCGCTCGGCGGCGGCGAGTAGGATCGCGGAGACGAAGGGGACCGCACCGACCGCCATGCCGCCCACCGCCTCCACCGGCGGTCCCCCGAGCAGCTTCTCGAGAGCGAGGAGACCGGCCAGGCGCGCGCCGCGCGGACGCATCAGCGTCTGGCGCAGGTCGAGGTAGAAGTCGCTCTCCTTGCCGCTGGCAAGGGTCACTCGGCGCTTCTCGAAGGAAACCTCCAGGATCAGTTTCAGCAGATCGTCCCTTGCACTCACCTTCTTCTCCCTCTCAGGTTCGGGCAAGACGCGCCCATCCGCGGCTCACTGCTTGCGGATCCCCAACATGAACTCCGCGATGATCTTGTTGTGGAGCTCGCTGGTCCCTTCGCCGAACTCCAGCGCCTTGGCTTCCAGCAGCAGGCGTCCAACCTCGTACTCCTCGGAGAGACCGTAGCCACCGTGGATCTGGATGGCGTCGAGAGCGTTCTGGACGGCGGCCTGGCTGGCCATCAGCTTCGCCATCGACGCCTCCATGGAGGCCCGGGGCACACCACCATCCTTCATCCGCCCCAGCTGATAGACCACTGAGCGCGCCGCCTGGGTGCGGCACGCCATGTCGGCGATCTTCTTCTGAATCATCTGGAACTCGGCGATCTTCTGTCCAAAGGCCTCCCGATCCAGGGAATAGGGAACGGCCAGGTCGATGCAGCGCTGGGCCTGCCCGATGCAGCGCGCCGCCACCGAGAAGCGCCCGGTGTCGAGGGCCGATCCCAGCACCGGAAACCCCTTGCCCGGCTCGCCGAGCAACCCCTCGTCGGGAACGAAGGCGTCCTCGAAGTGGACCTCCGCCAGGTTGTCGCGCCTGAGGGTACGCATCGGGAAGTCGCCGATCCGGATCCCCTCCGTCCGCGGCTCGACCAGGAAGGCGGTCACGCCCCGATGCTTCTTCTCCCGATCGACGGTCGCCACCACCAGGAAGAGCCCCGCGTAGGCGGCGTGGGAGATGAAGACCTTCGTCCCGGTGAGTCGCCAGCCACCCTCCACCTTGACCGCCAGGGTGCGCATGTTGGCGAGATCGGTTCCGCCGCCGGGCTCGGTCAGGCAGGCCGAGGTGAGGCAGCTGCCGTCGGCCATCGCCGGAAGCCAGCGCCGCTTCTGTTCCTCGGAGCCGAAGCGCAGGATCGACCCGGCCAGCAGAGAATTCGTGACCGAGACGACCGATGCGACCACCCAGTCGACCCGCGCCAGCTCTTCGCAGATGACACCGTAGGTCATCACGTCCAGGAAGGAGCCTCCGTACTCCTCGGGAATCATCGGCGCGATGTAGCCCAGAGGGACGAGCTTCTGGATCAGGTCGGTCGGGTAGCGCGCCTCCCGCTCGTACCGCTCTACGAAGGGCTGGATCTCCTTCTCGGCGAAGCTACGAACCGCGGCGCGGACCTGACGCTGCTCGGGAGTGAGGTCGAAATCCATCATGCGGTCGAGGGGCGTCTCCATCGGCTCTCCTACACGGATCTGGCCCAAGGGTAGACGCAACCATCGCTCTCGCCTACTTTCCGCCGGCCCCAAGAACGCTCCGGAGGAGCCAATGAGGAAGTCGACGAAGCTCCCCCACAGGAATCGCTCCAAGAGCTCCCGCTACCGCGCCAGGCTCAAGGCCAAGCACCGAAGGGTGCGCCTGCGACGAAGCCGCGGCGAGCGCAAGACCTACCGCTAGCGGGCCCCGCCACGGGCTCAGGCGGAGACCGCCTCCCCCAGCTCGCCGATCGCCCGATCCAGCGCCTCGTCCACGGCTCGCTCCCAGCTGGCGAGATCCTCCGTGTCGGAGCCCGGGGGAAACAGGATCGCGCGGGAGGAGTTGACCAGGCCTCCCTCCAGGCGACCCGCGGGCCCGGCGACGAAGCCGGCCACCGCCTCCCTGGCCCCGCCGCCTTGGGCGCCGTAGCCGGGCACCAGGAAGAGCGCGCGTGGCAGGAGCTCCCGGAGGCGTTGGTGCACCTCCGGATAGGTGGCTCCAACCACCGCACCGAGCGACGACCAGCCCGTCTCGGGGCCCCTCATCCGCTCCGCGATGCCGGCCAGCGACTCGGCAACCCGCTCGAAGAGCGGCTTGCCACCGAGACTGCGATCCTGAAAATCTTCCGACCCGGGGTTGCTGGTCTTGACCAGGACGAAGACGCCCGCACCGGTCTCGAGGGCCGCCTTCACGAAGGGCTCCAGCGCGTCGAGGCCCAGGTAGGGGTTCGCCGTAATGGCATCCACCGGGAGCACCGCCTCGCTGCCGAGATAGGCCTCCGCGTAGCCGCGCGCGGTCGAGCCGATGTCACCCCGCTTGGCGTCGAGGAGAACCAGCAGACCCCGCTCTCGGGCGGCGGCGGCGACCCCTTCCAGCACTTGCATGCCCCTCCAGCCAAGCCGCTCGAAGAAGGCGATCTGGGGCTTGACGACCGCGACCCGCCCGGCCAGCCGATCCAGCAGGGCCAGGCAGAAGGACTCGACGGCCGCGGCGGTCTCGGGAGCCTCGGGAGCCATCCCACCGCGGCGGAACAGGGGTGGGAAGCGATCGAGATGGGGATCCAATCCGGCGCAGAGGGGGTGACCGAGCCGGCGCGTGGCCACGGTGACGCGATCTGCGAACGCTTTCTGGATCACCTCGCTCCCGGGAAGATTCGGACCGGAGTATATCGAAGTCGCTAGGATGCTCGGAGATGGGCCAGCCCTTCCGCTACACCCTCCAGCAGACCAGCGGTGCGGCCCGCGCCGGCGTCTTCGCGACACCCCACGGTGAGATCCACACCCCCGCCTTCATGGTGGTGGGCACCCAAGCGGCGGTTCGCGCCATGACGCCCGACCAGCTGCGTGCAGCGGGTGCCGAGGTGCTCCTCGCCAACACCTACCACCTGGCCCTGCGTCCCGGGGAGAAGCTGGTGGCCAAGCTCGGAGGCCTGCACCGCTTCATGCGCTGGGAGGGGCCAATCGTCACCGACAGCGGTGGCTTCCAGGTCTTCTCGCTGCCGAGCAAGGAGATCAGCGATCGGGGCGTGCGCTTCAAGAACGAGGTGGACGGGTCGACCATCGATCTGACGCCCGAGCGCTCGGTGGAGATCCAGCAGCAGCTGGGGGCCGACATCATCATGGCCTTCGACGAGTGCACTCCCTACCCGGCTGACGAGAAGCTGGCCGGGGCCGGCGTGCGGCGGACCCTCTCATGGATGGAGCGGTGCCTCCGAGCGCACGAGCGCAGCGACCAGCAGGCTCTGTTCGGGATCGTCCAGGGCAGTGTCTACGAGCACCTGCGCGTGGCCTGCGCCAGCTCCCTGGTGGCTCTCGACCTGCCCGGCTACGCCATCGGCGGCGTCTCGGTGGGCGAGGGCCACGAGCTGCTCTGCAAGATCACCGCCCTGACCGCGCCCCTGCTCCCGGACTCCAAGCCCCGCTATCTGATGGGCGTGGGCCTGCCTGAGGACCTCCTCGCCACCATCGGCCACGGGATCGACCTCTTCGACTGCGTGATCCCCACCCGCTACGCGCGCTCGGCCAGCGTCTTCACCTCGCGCGGCCGGATTCGCCTCAGCAACCGCCGCTACCGCCGCGACGCCTACCCGATCGACGCCTCCTGCGACTGCGCTGCCTGCGCCGGGGGATTCTCGCGCGCCTACCTGCACCACCTCTTCGCTTCGAACGAGATCCTCTCGGCGATTCTGGCCTCGATCCACAACACCCACTTCTATCAGCGCCTGGTGCGAGACGCGCGCGAGGCCATCCTCGCCCGACGCTACGAGGACTTCCACAGGGACTTCCTGGCGTCCTATCAGAGCTGAGCTCGATCTTGGCTGGTACCCTTCTCAGCAATCCAGGAGCCCGATGTGAGTCGTCGAGACAGCAGCCCGCTGCTGACCACCGATCAGGTGCTGCAGCGCTACACCTCGGGTCCGAAGAGCGGCGTCTTCACCGACGGCTCCTGTGAAGGGAATCCGGGGCCGGGTGGCTGGGGCTTCGTCTGGGTCGAAAACGACGAGATCGTCCAGGAGAAGTACGGCCGCGACGGCGACACCACCAACAACCGCATGGAGCTGACTGCCCTGATCGAGGCGCTCCGCGTGCTTCCCGAGGACGCCGAGGCCGCGGTCTACTCCGACAGCCAGCTCTGCGTGAAGACGGTTAACGAGTGGGCAGCGGGCTGGGAGCAACGCGGGTGGAGGCGCAAGAGCGGGCCGATCGCCAACCTGGAGCTGGTGAGGCAATTCTACGCATTGGCCCGAGCCCGTCCCGGCGTGCGCATCGAGTGGATCAGGGCCCACGACGGCTCGCGCTGGAACGAGTACGCGGACGCGCTGGCCTCGCGCTATCTGCTGGAGTAGCGGGGGGCGGCTCGGGCTCCAGGCCGGCACAAGTTACTGGCAGATCGCGCAGCGCCGCAGTGAAGCCATCTCGAACCGCCTCGCTCAGGTCGGCACGTTCGATCACCTGGCAGATGCGGCCGGAGGCGACGCGTTGCAGGTCGACCGCGACCCCAAAGAGGAAGAGCGCCGCCACACCGGCTGCCGCCTGTCTGATCCGCCGCGAGGAGCGGCCCAGGGGGATCGGCCCGCCGCCGCGGGAGACGAGGGCCATCGAGGCCATGCCGCCGACGAGGCCGCCGAGGTGCGCGATCCACCCGACCCTCTCGGGAGCCACGAGGGCCACGGCGCCGTCGGCGGCGAGGGCGATGGGGAGAAGCCAGCGCGCCCTGCTCAGCAGGGGCGGCGGAGCCCGCCGCTGACGCAGTGCCAGAGCCGCCATCGCCCCCACCAATCCGAAGAGCGCTCCCGAGGCCCCCACCACCACGCCCGCCGCCGGCGGGAGTGCGAGGGCGGCCATCGACCCGGAGAGCATCGAGAGGGCGACGACCAGCAGGAATCTCGCGTGCCCAATGAGCGCCTCCAGCGCGCCGCCGAGGCCCAGCAATCCCGCCAGGTTGAAGATGAGGTGATAGAGGTGCAGGTGGAGGAGAGGAGCGGTGACGATTCGGAAGATCTCTCCCTCCAGGACCGACGAGGCATGCAGACCGCCGACCAGGTACACCGCGTAGCCGCTGCCGTCCTCTCCGACCGCGCGACCCCACCACTGGACCAGGAACACGAGCGAGAGCGCGGCGGCAAGGACGCAGGTGACGATGGGGTCGTAGACCTCGCTACTGGCGGGATCTCGACCGAAACCGCGGTGCGGCGCCCTCTCCTCGCTCATCGGGATCGCCTCCGCCGGTGCGCGGGCCAGGAGCGGATCAGCAGAGGGGCGAGCAGAAGCTGCGCCGCGATCAGTATCCAGTGCAGTCTCCCGAGACCCGGCACCGAAGCGAGGCGTACCGGCGAGCAGCTCTGATTGGCCCCGGTGGCACCTCCCCGGTCACGTGAGGCGCTTCCATCGGGAGCCGGGGCGGCGACCCCGTTGGGGCCGGAACCCGTCCCGTTGACCCGCCGAGCCACCCAGATTGCGAAGGCGAGCCCGGCCAGCGTCATCGAGACCCCCCCCAGCACGGCGAGCACCGGCGACGTAATGAAGAACAGCGACACTGTCGCCACGGCAAGGCCGGCGGTGACGAGGATCCCCTCCAGGACGGACTCGAAATCCCGCCCTGACGGATCCACGAACCAGACCGGATTCCCGAGCGTGTAGGCGTATTGATTGACGTATTGAAGCACCGGATCGGGGGAGAGGAAGCGACCCACGGCCGGATCGTAGATACGCGCGCCGAGAGCCATCAACTCGCCGATCTGGCTGCGGCCGGCGAAGCGCACCGGATCGTCGTCCGATCCGCGCACCCGCCGCAGCCCGTATGCGTCGTACTGGTAGTGGCTGCGGATTTCGCCGTCCTGGTCGGAGACGAACTTGACGTTGCCGCGGAAGTCCAGGTGGCGGTAGCGATGCTCACCCGTGGCGAGATCCACGCGAACCTCGCCGAAATCGATCGAGCGTGGGAGGCCCGCCGGATCCGCCTGCACTCGCCCGCCGAAGAGCCAGAGGTTCTCCGTACCCATCACCTCCGAGCGAACCTTGCGATCCAGTGCATCCCACTCGAAGCTCAGGTCGCTGCCAACCGAGGCCAGACGACCCGACGCCGTCCAGGCGAGGGGAACCCCCCGACGCGAGGTGGCGAACCCCGCCTCGTCGTAGCTGTAGTCGATGGTTCCCGCCGCCATGGTCGTCGCCGAGAGCAGGCGGTTGCCCTCCGCGTTGTACTCGAAGCTCTCACCCATGCCGGCCCATCCCCGGCTGTTGCTGAGGGCATCGTGCTCGTAGAGGTTCAGGTTCTCGCCGTCGAGCCACATGTAGACGCGCTTGCCGACTGCGGGCTCCTGGCCCGCCTGGTCGGGGCCCGGTGCCAACACGTACTCTTCGGTGGTGGTGGCGGCGACACCTGCGGAGGTCGTGGTGACGGCGGTGATGTGCAGGCCCGGCGCGAATCCGGCCTGCCCCTCCCGAGTGATCACCGTCTCCTCGACGACCCCGTCGGGACCCTCGGTCCAGGACCCATCCAGCTGACCGTTCGAAGAATCGTAGCCGTAGGTCCGCACCAGACCGTTTCCATAGCTCGTCTCGATGAGCTTCCCGTCCTGGTAGCCGTGCTGTAGCAGGAGCTGACCCGAGTCCGAGAAGCTCACCGCGCGGTCGTCCAGGTCGTAGTCTCGATCGAACCAACGAGCCAGGGAATCGGCCCAGAAGACCTCCCGGGTATTCCGGGAGCGCAGGTCGTACTGCCGCAGCAGGACCTCTCCGTCGGGGTACTCGATGGTCGCCACTCGGCCGGCGCCGTCGTGCGAGTAGAGCTCGACACCGCCGCGAACCGAGTCCTCGATACTCCGAATCTGGCCGTCGGCGTAGCCGAAGGCGGCCGTGGACTCGATCACCCCATCGCGGAGGTTGCGAATCGCGGTGATCCGCCCGGCTGCGTCGTAGCCGGTCTCCCGCCGCATGCCGTTGCCTCTTTCGATCGCAGTCGAGCGACCGGCGGCGTCGTACTCGAAGTCCGTCGACACCCAGGCGCCGCCCACCCGCTCGCGGACCCGCCTGAGCCGCCCCAGGGTGTCGTACTCGAGCTCGTGATCGCCTCCACCGGGGCGGGCGATGCGGGTGCGCCGGCCGTCGCTGCGATAGTGGATATCGATGTACTGGGTGGGATCGAGTGGAGCGCCCCCGTAAAGTGCATCCGCCACTGCGATGCGCTTCAAATTGCGATCCTCGTCGTAGTCTCGGGAGACGATCCCACCGAGCTCCGGGATCACCCCATTTCTCCCGCGGCGTTGGTTCCCGACCAGATCGTATTCGCTCTCGGTCTCGACTCCCGCGACGCTCACCCGGGTGGGGTGGCCGTGTGCGCCGTAGCCCCCGTAGCCGATCACGCCGTCGACGGTGGTCAGGGAGGCAACGGTCTGGTCGGAGGCGTAGCTGTAGCTCGCCACCACCTCGCCCTCTCCGTTCTCGACAGCGGCGAGGCGACCCGCAGCATCGTAGCTGCGCCGCTCCCGCAGACCGATGCTGTCGGTGATCTCGAGCGTGGCCCGCTCTCGCAAGGCGTCGCGATTCACGGCGTCGGGGGCGTAGCTCCAGTGAACCACGTTTCCGGAGGGCTGCACCTCGGTCGCGACGTCGTCGCCGCCGTAGGTCCAGCGGGTCGTAACGCCGCTCGGCTGGATCTCCGCGACGACCCGCGACCCTTCCCAGGCCAGACGCAGCAGCTCCGCCGCCTCGCGTTCGTGGAGACGACGCTGCCGGTCGTACCGAAACCAGGTCGGGTGGCCGAGCGGATCGATGTAACGGGTCGCGTAGAGGCCCGCATCGTTCTCGACGTAGTAGTCGAATCGGTGGAGCGGGTTCTCTTCGCCGATCGCGCGCACTTCCCGGATCCGATCTCCCGAGTAGACGTACTCGACGCGCTCACCCTCGGAGCTGACGATTGCCGTGAGCTTGGCTCCCTCGTACTCGTAGCGGGTTCCGGGCCAGCCGCGGGCAGTGTCGAGTCCGTCGCGGACGCTCACCAGCCGGTCAGCGGAGTACTGGACCTCCGCCACTCGGCCGGCCCGATCGCTGATCGATACGACCTGCCCGTCCGATCGGTAGGAGATCGCGAAGACCGTCTCACACTCGCCTGGAGCCATGCACTGATCGATCGCTACCGTGCGCGGCTCTCCGGCGATCATCTGCGATACATGGCTGAGCCGTGGATACTCCGCGCTCGTGTAGTGGACGGCATCGAGACGCGAATCGGGGCCGAACTCGTGGGCGAGCCCTCCCTTGGTCTTCACGGTGTCCGCGTCGACCATCACCCAGACGGTTCCCGGAATCGCGTCACCCGGCGAGAGGGTCGAGGTGTCGTAGGAGGCGCCGGTCGGATCCACGAAGCAGGCGCCGTCGTAGCGGAGTTCGAAGCTCCAGAGCCACTGCTCGGATGCGGAGTTGTAGGCGGCACCGATCTCGCGGGTGCCGAGATGGGTGTCGATGCTGAGATCCGAGCGACGCACCAGCAGGTTCCCGCCCAGCGGACTCACGATCGCGCCGGGCACCGGAACCACCGCGCGCTCCTGGTACTGGGGCAGCCCGGCCGACGGGGCCAGCTTCTCGCCTTGCGGTGGACAGCCCAAGGTCGCGATCAGGGCGATCCACAGCGTTGCGATCGCGCGATCGATCGGTTTCGAGTTTTGCGTTCTTCTCATCGGCCCTCTCCTGATTCGGGTGTGAACGGGTCGGGGTGAGAAACGGGGAACCGCCGAAGGCTCCGCGGGGAGCGGATCTCGCTCTCCGACCGACGACAGATCACCCATGGAGCGCTTCCACCGCAGAGTCCCAGACCGAGCGAAGATTCAGTCCCACGTGGAATCCGATGCAGGCGGTGACAGTCCCGGAGACGCGACGGATCAGCGCCAGCACGACTCCGACCAGAAAGCTCCCCAGCATCTGCCACGGCGTCAGATGGGTGAGCGCGAAGAGCGCACTGGTCAGAAACACCGCGCCGCCCATCCGCAGCGGCGTCGCGGCGATGGCATCGAGAAGACGCTCGCGATAGAGCAGCTCCTCGAAGACCGGCGCGGCGACCACCACCGCGATCAGGAGCGGAAAGCCGCTCCTACCCGGAGGTGCTGAAAGGGTCGGCGGGGCCAGCCCCACTGCGAGACCCACGAGAGCGATCCCGGCGCGGAGCGGGGAATGGCCAGCGAAGCCCAGCGCGATCGTCAGCGCCAGGAGCGCCGCATCGGGCGGGCGAGGCCGCACCGGGGAGGGACGGCGCGTCACGACCAGGAGGGCGGCGCAGCAGGAGAACACCAGGAGCGTCGCGGGCTCTTCGCCGATCAGCGAAGAGAGCATCGACCCGCTCGACAGAATCGTCCAGACGGCCAGCATGACCAGAAGCGCGCTGACGAGCGAAACGCTCCTCATCAGCGGCCGAACACCGGGCGAGGGCGCCAGGGGAAGGCCAACGCCATCCCGGCGCCGACGGCGATCCAACCGATCGCCAGCACCGTCGGTGGGATCAGGGGTTCACCGAGTGCCGAAGGCACCCGGAAGGGCTCGCCGATCAGCCGAAGCGCCCCGAAACCGGAGAGTGTCGCCGGCCCCACCCAGGCCGCCGGCAGTCGCCGGGTCCAACCGGCCAGAGCCAGCAGACCCGCGATCTCGCAGAGCAGGATCGCATCGACCCCAAAGACGGCAAGGGTCCCCTGGCAGCAGCCGCAGGCGAGGCAGCCGAGACGCGCCACCGCAAAGGCCTCGGGCAGGCTCCCCAGCGCCGCCGCCAGATACCACTCGCGGGCGGCGCGCTCCCCCGGCGCCAGAGCCAGGATCCCCAGAGGAGCGAACAGAACACTGTGACCGACCGCGGGATTCAGCAGCGCCCGGGGATGAGCCATCACGTCGGCGAGATGAAGAAGCGCCCAGCCGAGGTGTGCCGACGCCCCCGCCAGTGCCAGGCCAGCGACGAAGCGAGACCCGGACTCCGCTTCTCCGCCCCGGCGCAGGTAGACGAGAATCGCCATCCAGAACGCGCCGCCGAGGGCGATCCAGCGCGCGACCGGCGCGACGGACCGATGCAGGCGGGCCGCGAACGCTGCCCCCGAAACCACCGCCCAGAGCGCGGCGCCGGCGCCCATCGCTTTTCCCACCGCGGGACCGGTGGATCTGCACGCCCCCCACTATACGGCCAGGCGCATCCCTGTGAAGACGGTCTGGCCGGCCGAGAACGGACGCCGCCGGTCGCTGCCGCACGACGCTTCGTGAAACCCCCTGGGCGCGGTCTGCCATGGCACCGCAGAAGGCATTAGACTGGGTCCATCGAAGAGATGCAGGTTGGCTGAGACCGACAAGGATTCGCGCCGGAGTGCGATCAGACGACGAGGAGGCGGAGCGGGTGCAGGAGCTGGTGGACCTCGAGCTCGGCCGGGTCACGGTGCTGTTCGGCGAGAAGCAAGGCAAATACCCGCAGGGCAACACGGTGGTGGTGCGGGGAGACGAGGAGTCGCTGATCATCGACCCGTGTCTCGGCTTGATCCCCCGCCAGGATCGACTCCCGGCCGTCGATCGCGTCGTCAACAGCCACTGCCACGAGGATCACGTCGCCGGCAATCACCTCTTCCCAGGGCTTCCCTGGCATCTCCACGAGGCCGATGCGCCGGGAATGCGTTCCCTGGACGACTTCATGGCGATCTACGGATTCGACGACGAGGCGGTCGACCGCGCCTTTCGTCCACTGGTGGTGAATCAGTTTCATTTCACTCCGCGGGCCGACGTGGTGACCTTCCGCGACGGAGACGTCTTCGAGCTGGGTGGGTGCCGGATGCGGGTAATCCATACGCCCGGCCACACCCGGGGCCACTGCGCCTTCCACATCGAGCCGGATGATGTCCTCTACCTCGGAGACATCGACCTCTCGAGCTTCGGCCCCTACTACGGAGACGCCTGGTCGGACCTGGAGGCCTTCGAGCAGTCCATGGCGAAGGTGCGAGAGATCGACGCCCGCCACTACGTGACCTTCCATCACGTCGGCGTCCTGGAGGGCCAGCGGGCCTTCCTCGAGCGCCTCGACCGCTTCGCCGCCGTGATCCAGCAGCGCGAGGCGCGTCTGCTCGACTTCCTCCGAGATCCCCACACCCTGGAGGAGATCGCCGAGCACCGCTTCATCTACCGCGCGGGGGATCCCGTTCCGTTCCTGGCATGTGTCGAGCGTCGCAGCATGGGACAGCACCTCGAGCGGCTGGTGAGAGAAGGCAGGCTGCGCGAGACGGAGCCGGGGCGCTTCAGCGCGGTTTCCGGTCGAGGGTGAGGGAGACCGAGTTCATACAGTAGCGTCGGCCGGTGGGATCCGGGCCGTCCGGGAACACGTGGCCGAGGTGACCGTCGCAGACGGCGCACACCACTTCGGTCCGGATCATGCCGTGGCTGGTATCGGAGATCTCCGAGACGCTCTCGGGATCGATCGGCGCCCAGAAGCTCGGCCAGCCGCTCCCCGAATCGTACTTGGTGTCGGAGTGGAAGAGCGGCTCTCCGCAGCAGGCGCAGCGGTAGATGCCTTCTTCCTTGCAGTCGTGGTACTCGCCACTCCAGGCCGGCTCGGTTCCCTTCCGGCGGCACACCGCGTACCGCTCGGAACCGAGCTGCTCGAGCCACTCCGGGTCGGTCTTCTCGACTCTCCTGCCCACCGCGCTCTCCCCGATCAATCGACGCAGCTGCGGAGCATCGACGCGACGGCCGTCACCAGGGCCACCACGACCCAGATCGCGGTCCTGGGCCCCTTCCCCAGCACCTCGCTCTCCTCCGGCGCCTGATCCTCGGCCACCCGATTCGGATCGAAGCCCTCGGCCGCCGAGACCATCTGGCGCCCCTTCTCGAGGGGCGCCCCGCAGTGCACGCAGCGGCGGGTCTCCGGGGCGAAGGAGGTCTGGCACTGATAGCAGCGCACCTCGTAGACGATGTCCTTGCTCACGGGGGAAAGGATACGCTCTCACCGCTGGGACACAATCGGAGGCGCCGCGCGGGAGTTGCCCGCCCTCATGCGCATCTCGATCTTCGCCGATAAGGAGATCCTGATGCTGCTCAAGGTCATCGCCGGAATCCTCCTCCTCTTCGGGGCCTACCAGTGCTGGGACAGCCGCGAGGTCTCCCAGCCTCCCGGGATCCGGGCCCCCAACCAGCCCATCCAACAGAGCATCGCGAACCCCGAGCCCTTCGACTTCAAGGGCTACCGGGTCACCCCCCTGGCCTCCTTCGAGATCGAGGCGCGGGTGCTGAGTCGCGAGCGATACCGCCGCGGCCGGGAAGCGGACCTCTCTCCGATCGATCTCGCGCTGGGGTGGGGCCCGATGTCCGCCCAGGAGGTGATCGACCAGCTCGAAATCTCCCAGAGCAACCGGTACTACCGCTGGAGCACCGATCGGCTCCCTCTTCCCGCCCCGGTGATCGCCCGGCACAGCGCGAACATGCACATCATTCCCGCGGGCGATGCCATCGAGGACGAGCTGATGAAGATCCGCAAGGGCCACATCGTTCGGCTGGGGGGCTACCTGGTCCAGTTGACTTCCCCGGATGGCTGGAGCTGGCGAAGCTCCCTCACCCGAAAGGACACAGGCGGCGGCGCCTGCGAGATCATCCTCGTCAACCGCATCGCCGTTCTCTGAGCCTGCGGGGACGGAGTCTGCCTTTTGCCTTTCGCAGAGCCGAAAAGGCAAAGGCAACTCCGTCCCCGCTCCGCTACCATCGTGCCTCGACCGCTCGACCATCCCGGGTCGCACAGAGGAGACCGCATGGCCGGTAAAGAAGCGTCCCGCTCCACAGGGGATCTGTTCCAGTTGAAGATCGCAGAGCGTCTTCTCGAAGCCCGCACCATCCTGATCGTCGGAGAGATCAACTCGAGGCTCGCCCAGCAGGTCACCGCGCAGCTGCTCGCCATGGCCTCGGATTCCGACGACGACATCACCATCTTCCTCCACTCTGAGGGTGGTCACGTCGAGTCGGGCGATACCCTCCACGACATGATCCGCTTCGTGAAGCCGAGGGTGAAGATCGTGGGCACCGGCTGGGTGGCGAGCGCCGGCACTCACATCTACCTGGCCGTCCCCCGGGAGGATCGCTTCTGTCTGCCCAATACGCGCTTCCTGATCCATCAACCCCAGGGAGGCATGGGAGGACAGGCGGCGGACATCCGCATCGAGGCCGAGGAGATCATGAAGACGCGCGAGCGTCTGAATCAGGCCCTCGCCGATGCCACGGGTCAGCCCCTCGAGAAGGTGCAGGCGGACACCGAGCGAAACCACTGGATGTCACCAGAGGAAGCCCGGGAGTACGGAATCGTCGGGACGATCATCTCCAGCGCCGAGGAGCTTTGATCCGCTAGCAGGCGGCGAGCATCTCTCCGAGCTTCGCGAGCTGCCAGTTGGCGGACCCCAGCTCGATGCCGATCTGCCGGGCCCACAGGTAGTAGCGGTGGAGGGAGTAGTCGAGATCCACGCCGATACCGCCGTGAAGATGTTGCGCGGCGTAGGTCACGCTGGCGCCACCCTCGGCGGCGAAGTACTTGGCAATGGCCAGGCTCTCGGCAGCCGACTCCCCCTGCGTCAACACGTGCAGGGCTCTTTGCAGGGTGAGTCGCATCGCCTCGACGTCGATGAACGCGTCGGCGGCCCGCGTATGCACCGCCTGGAAGCTTCCGATCGGTCGGTTGAACTGCTGCCGCTCGGCGGTGTAGTCGGCAGTCATGCGAAGGGCGCGATCGGCCACACCGAGCAGCATGGCGCACTGCATCAGTAGCGCGCGATCCCGGGTCCAGCCGAGAATCTCCTCCCCGCGATCCAGAGCGCCCAGCAGGTCGTTCTCGGGAACGCGGACGCTCGCGAGGTGCATCACGCACTGGAGCTCCCGGTTGGTCGTCTCCTGCGCCTCCAGAGTCACCCCCTCGGTGCGGGGATCCACCAGGAAGATTCCCAGCTCGCCGCTCTCGCGCCGCGCCGGCACCAGCACGCGGTGGGCAATGCCCGCGACCGGCACGAAGGGGCGAACGCCCTCCAGCCGCCATCCGGTGCCGTCGTGCTTTGCCGAGGTCCCCGAGTCCCCAGTCTCCACCAGGGCAGCGGACAGGACGACGTCGCCTCTCGCCACGCCGGGAAGCAGCCGCTGCTTCTGCTCGTCGGAGCCGAACTCGGCAACCGGAAGAGCGCCGAGAGCCAGAGTCGCGTAGACCGGCACCGGGGCCACGGCGCGCCCGATCTCCTCGTGGAGGATGACGAGCGCGGCCAGGCCCATGTCGCTCCCGCCGTACTCCTCGGGGAGAGCGACACCCAGCAGGTTCGCCTCGGCAAGCGCGCTCCAGGCCTTGCGATCGATGCGGTCTTCGCTGCCCTCGACCTCTCGGAGTCGATCCTGGGTGATGTGATCCCCGAGGATCTTGCGGGAGAGCTCGCGAAGCGCCTGCTCGTCTTCGTTGTACGAAAAATCCAAGTCGGAGCTCCTAATCCTTGTAGTTGGGCATGCCGAGTCCCGCCATGGCGATGATGTCGCGCTGGACCTCGTTGGTTCCGCCGCCAAAGGTGAGGATCAATGAGGTCCGGTACATCAGCTCCAAGACGCCGCGCGCCACCGCCCGCGCTGATCCCTCCTTCACGCAGCCGGCCTCTCCGACCACTTCCATCAGCAGCTTGTAGCCCTCGATGTTGAACTCACTTCCGAAGACCTTCACCGCGGAGGCCTCGGCCGGGTGCAGGTTCCCCTGGGTGAGTGCCCAGGCCTGCTTCCAGTTCATCAGCTTCAGCACCTCGAGATGAGCCTGGAACTTCGCGAGGTTCCGCTGCACCCAGGGCTGGTCGATCACGCGTCGGCCATCCTCGAGCTTCGTCTCCCGCGCCCACGCACAGACCTCCTCGAAAGTCCGCTGGATCGGCCCCGCACTGAAGAGCGAGACGCGCTCGTGGTTGAGCTGGCTTACGATCAGCGCCCAGCCCTGGTTCTCCGGACCGATCCGGTTGGAGACCGGTACGCGAACGTCCTCGTAGTAGGTGGCCGTGGTCCGCGCGGCGGAAACCGTGTGGATGGGCGTCCACTTGTAGCCCGGGGCGTTCGTCGGAACCACCATGATCGAGATGCCCCGGTGCTTGGGCGCCTCGGGATCGGTGCGCGCCGCCACCCAGATGTAGTCCGCGAAATCCGCCAGGCTGGTGAACACCTTGGTTCCGTTCACGACGTACTCGTCGCCGTCGCGAACCGCCGTCGTCTTCAGTGACGCCAGGTCGGTGCCGGCGTCCGGCTCGGAGTAACCGATCGCGAAGTGCAGCTCGCCGCGCAGGATGGGCGGCAGGAAGCGCTCCTTTTGCTCATCGGTCCCGAACTGCATGATCGTCGGTCCGACGGTGCCCAGGGTGAGGAAGGGGAGGGGAAAGCCCGCGCGTTGAATCTCCTCGGCGAAGATGTACTGCTCGATGGGGGATCGATCCTGACCGCCGTACTTCTTGGGCCAGCCAATGCCGAGCCAGCCATCCCTGCCGAGCTGTTGGAGGATCCGCGTGTACTCCGGGCCTCCTCCCTCCGTGTCGCGGACCTCGTGGCGCAGCTCGTCGGTGACCAGCTCACCAAAGTACGCGCGCAGCTCCGCGCGAAGCGCCTTTTGTTCGCTGGTGAGATCGACGTACATGTGGGTCTCCGGTCGGGTGCCCGAGATTGTGGGCGCTCAGCCAAGCGCCTCGGCGGCGACGCGCTTGGCCCAGGGATAGTCGGGCTTGCCGCTGGGCTGCCGCTGGATCTGCTCCACCAGGTGGAGCGCTCGCGGCACCTTGTAGCGCGCCAGCCGTGTACGGCAGTGGTCGCTCAGGATCTCGAGCCGTGGCGTCCTGCCGGGACGGGGCTGGACCACGGCCGCGACCTTCTCGCCCCAGCGCTCGTCGGGAATCCCGACGACCAGGGCATCGAAAACGTCTTCGTGAGACTTGAGGGCGGCCTCCACCTCTTCCGGGTAGATCTTCTCACCGCCCGAGTTGATGCACACGTCACCTCGGCCCAGCAGAGCGATCGAGCCGTCGGCCTCCACCCTGGCCAGATCCCCGGGCATCGAGTAGCGCTTCCCTTCCACCTCGATGAAGGTAGCGGCGGTCTTCTCGGGATCCTTGTAGTAGCCGAGGGGAATGTTGCCGCCGCGGGCCACCTTGCCGATCACGCCGGAGCCGGGCTCCACCGGGCGCAGCTGCTCGTCGAGGACGATGGTGTCGCGGCCGGGACGGATGCGCACGCCCGCCCCCTCGCGCCTGGTCTTGTCGGCGGCATCGTACATCGCCGTGCCGTTGAACCCGGTCTCGGAGGAGCCCAGGGAATCGGTGATGATCAGATTGGGGAGCTTCTCCTTGAGCTGGTCTTTCACCGAGCGTGAGAAGATCGCCGCGGTGCTGGCGAGGGCCACCACCGACGAAACGTCGTAGTCATCGAAGGACTGGGTGAGCCGATCGGCCAGCGGACGCGCCATTGCGTCACCGGTGATGTACAAGACGTTCGCGCGCTCGCGTTCGACGGTCCTCCAGACCTGGTCCGGATCGAAATGGGGGCTCGCGTAGAGGACGGTCTTCTGGCCGACGAAGAGTCCGATCAGGATGGCCCACTGCGCCGCCCCGTGCATCAGCGGAGGCATCACCATCATCGTCAAGGACGGGTTGGCGGTCTTGGCGGTCATGTCCTCGGGACGCCTGGCGGGCTCCCCGGTCACGTGATCGATGCCGCCTCCCAGAGCGAAGATCACGTCCTCCTGCCGCCAGAGGACACCCTTGGGCATCCCGGTGGTCCCGCCGGTGTAGAGAACGTAGAGATCGTCGGCCGAGCGCGGCTCGAAATCCCGATCGGGTCTGGCAGCGGCCAGGGCCTCCTCGTAGGGGACGGAGCCGAGCTTGGCTAGGTCCTCGCCGCTCTGGTCGTCGATGGCGAGGAAATGCCGGAGCTTGGGGAGCCGATCCCGTACCGCGGCGATGCGCGGGGTGAACTGGCGCTGGTGCACCACGGCCACCAGGTCGGCGTTGTCGAAGAGATACTGGAGCTCCTGCTCGACGTAGCGGTAGTTGACGTTGATGGGAACCGCGCGAAGCTTGTAGCAGGCGAGCATGGCCTCGACGTACTCGGCGCAGTTGTAGGCGTAGACCCCGACGTGGTCCCCCGCCCGGACGCCGTTCTCGGCCAGGTGGTGGGCGGCGCGGTTGGCGCGCTGGTCGAGCGCGGCGAAGCTGTGGCGCACCTCCCCCGCCACCAGCGCTTCCCGCTCCGGGACCGCATCGGCGGCGGCCTCGACCAGATCGGCGACGTTGAACTCCATTGGGGAAGCCTCCGTTTGCCACAGAGATTGAAACATGTTCTAATTATGGGTCAACCCTCTGAGTGAAGACCCAGCATGGACTTTAGAGACTCACCCAAGGAAGCGGAATTCCGCGCCGAGGCCCACGCCTTCCTGGAGGCCCACGCCCCGGAGCAGCCCGTCGACTTCTTCGATGACGAGGCCGACGAGGAAGAGCTCCTCGAGAGGTCGCTCAGCTGGCAGAGAACCCTCTTCGAGCACGGCTGGGCGGCGGTGACCTGGCCTCGGGCGTACGGAGGGCGCGGGCTGGGTCCGATCGAGCAGATCATCTGGAACCAGGAGCTGGCTCGCGCCGGCTTCGGCGAGACCATGTTCGTGGTGGGGATCGGGATGGCCGGGCCCACCATCGTCGCCCACGGGAGCGACGAGCAGAAGGAGCGCTTCCTCGCGCCCATCCTCCGCGGCGACGAGATCTGGTGTCAGCTCTTCAGCGAGCCCGGAGCCGGCTCGGATCTCGCCGGCCTGGCGTGCCGGGCCGAGCGAGACGGCGACCACTGGGTGGTGACCGGACAGAAGACCTGGTGCTCGGGCGCCCACTACGCGCACTGGGGAATCCTGCTCGCCCGCACCAATCCGAAGGCGCCCAAGAACAAGGGCATCACCTATTTCCTGCTCGACATGAAGTCGCCGGGAATCGAGGTGTGTCCCCTGCGCCAGATGACGGGCAGCTCCCACTTCAGCGAGGTCTTCTTGAACGAGGTGCGCATCCCCGACGCGAGCCGCCTCGGTGCCGAGGGCGAGGGATGGGCAGCCGCCAGGACTACGCTGATGAACGAGCGCATGGCCATCGGCGGCATGGAGCGCATGTTCTCCTTCGACGAGCTCCGCGATCTCCTCAGGGCAAAACCGGACGGCATCGACGGCGCGACGCGGGACGAGGCGGCGCGGATCTACACCTGGGTGCGAACCCTCGACCTGCTGAACAAGCGCATCATCACCAAGCTCGGCAAGGGAATGATTCCGACCGCCGAGGCGTCGGTGATGAAGCTCGCCATGGCGCGCATCATAAGCCGGGGCTCGGATCTGGCGCTACGCGCCCTGGGAGCTCGCGCCCTTCTGCGGCCCGGCCTCTGGCAGAACCAGTTCCTCTACGCGCCGGCCTTCCACATCGGCGGCGGCACCGACGAGATCCAGAAGAACATCGCCGCGGAGGGGGTGCTCGGCCTCCCCCGGGAGCCCGCGACCGATCGCGAGGTTCCCTTCGACGAGCTCCCGCGAAGCTGAGCCTCTCGAAGCGTGGCAGAAAGGCTACACCTCTAGCCCGCTTTTCTCACCAACTCGCGTAGCGAGGGCGCCGAGAGTGCCGCAGATTCGCGGCCCTCGGACCGGAGGGGGCCGAAGGCGTACTTGGCAGTACGTCGAGGCGGCCGGAGGGAGAAGGTCGCGAATCTGTGGTGCTATCGGCGGCCGCAGTAGCGAGCTGGTGAGAAATGCGGGCTAGGTAAATCCCCAGGGACTCCGTGCCGATAGGATCGCCATGGATCCCACGGAGACACCTCGAGCCACTGTCGCGATCCACGCGCCGGCCCGGGCCTTCGCACCCGGCACCCAGACCGCCATGCTTCGTCTCGGCTACCGGCTGGTCTCTGCGGAAACCGCCGCCAGGCACACAGACGACGACGACTGGTGCCGGCCTGCCATCCGCATCGTCGATGACCGTCAGCTCGAGAGCATCCCGCTCGAAAGCAACGGAAACGGAATCCCGCTCATCCTGCTGACCGGCCACCGCGGGCCCGTCGCCCGCGATTCACGGGCCGTCGGCACCGTGCGTCGCCGCGCCCGAGTGAACGAGCTCTTCGCGCTCCTGCAGCGCGCTCTCGAGCCCTGGCCCCGCACCGTGCCACGCGTTCCCGCCGCGCTCCCCGCCCGCTGCAAGCGCGGAAATCACGGCTGGGCCGCCGCGATCGCCTCCATCTCCGAGAAGGGCTGTCTCCTCCTCAGCACCGAGCGTCTCGAGCCCGAAAAGCGGCTCGACGTCTGCTTCGCTCTGCCAAGAGAGGGCCTGATGCAGCTCCCCGCACAGCCATCCTACGTCAGTGGGAAACGGGCCGGCCTGGTCTTCCGAGACACCTCGGAGCAATCCCGCTCGGCGATCGCCGAGTACGTGAACACCCAGCTCACGGCGCCCTAGCCCTCGTATAGGCTTGTCAGGGGGCCCCCTGCTGACCTGAGTCGCGGGGAGAAGAACGCTTGAACTCTCGGCGGCGTCCGGTGCACGGCGAAGGCTTCTGGAGCCTATCGGTGATACGCTCGGTACTCCGATGAACGTCTTCTTGCTCATCGCCGCGGCAGCTCTGCTCTCGATCGGCGTCATGCACTCCGTCGTGGCCGAGTGGAAGGGAGAGAGAAGGCTGGTCTGGCGGATCACCCAGCTAACGCTCTTCGACTCGAGTGATGCCAAGGACCTCCTGGCCAAGAGAATCGTGCGTCTGGCCTGGCACCTGACCTCTCTCGTCTGGTGCGGCTGTGCAGTGGTGCTCGCCTACCTCGCCTTCGTCGAGGCGTCGGGACCCATCGTTGTGGTCGTACGGATCCTGGCTTCGGTGTTCTTGCTCCACTCGGCGTTGTCTCTGGCCATCGTGCGCGGAAGGCACGCCTCCTGGCTTGGATTCCTGATCGTCTCGGTATTCTCGTTCCTCGGGACGGTGACGTTCTAGCCTGCATTTCTCACCGGCTCGCGAAAGCGGCGGCGACCAGGATGCCAGCGCTCCAGATCAGTCTGGACCGAGCGGCGGAAGTGTTGCCCGGCACTGCGAACCCTCGAGAGAGAAGAGACTTACGGCTCCACTCCGACCGGTGAGTCTCGATTCATCTGCTGCCAGTGACTCCGCACCCCCGTGTCGAACTCCTCCGGTGTGAGGCTCCCGTCGCCGTCGGTGTCCATATCGGCGAAGGTGTGTGGCGTGGTGAGACCGCGCATCATCCGACCTTCCCTGATTCGCTCGGCGATCCGCTTGGTGCGCGCGTCGATGAACTCCTGCTCGTCGATGGCGCCATCTGCGTTCAGGTCGAAATCGGAGAAAGCCGGTGGGCTTCCTCCCATTCCCCTGCCCCTTTCGCCTCGCCTCCCGGGCCCCTGACCTGCTCCGTCACCGGCCGCGGCGTGCGCCGCTTCGAATTCTTCGCGGGTGATCTCATCGTCACCGTCGCCGTCGAGACTGCCGAAGGGCCGGCTGCTGCGCATGGACGGGAGGCCCGCCTTCTCTCGCGCTTCGGCGCGGCGGGCGCGCACCTGGTCGAACTCCTGCTGGCTGATCGCACCACTCCCGTCCAGATCGAACACCTCGAAGGGGATGGGGCCCTGGAGCGGCAAGGAGGGGACCTCGCTCTCCGCAATGGCGCTCCCGCCCCCCATCATCATCACCAGCGCGGCGACGCCAAGAAGCCACACGGTCCCTCCCATCATCGAACTCCCTTCTAGGCAATGGTAACCCTACTTCCAACTGCGATCCCCGGCCGGCAGGGCCAGCGGGGAAGTAGAGCGCAGCCCGCGTGGAGCGTTCGGCCCTTGCACTCGGTCCCCCCGTGCCTCCCCGCAGTACGAGGCGCGGGCGAGCCATGAGCCGCTGGCCCTGCCGGCCGCGGATCGCAGACCTACCTGCGCGCGCGCCGCCCTACAAGCCGAGCTGGGTCGGCCAGGCGGGCCCGGTGCGCAGTGGCGTCGCCGAACAAGATCTCCGACCCCTTGGCGCGCTTCAGGTAGAGGTGGGCATCGTGCTCCCAGGTGAAGCCGATGCCACCGTGGATCTGGATGCCCTCGGCGGCGGCGAGCAGGAAGGTGTCGGCGCAGACCGACTTTGCCACCGACGCCGCCTCGGCGAGCTCCTCTTGGCGCTCGTCGGCCACCCACCAGGAGTAGTAGCCCGCCGACTTGGCCAGCTCGATCTCCAGCAGCACCTCGGCAGCCTTGTGCTTGATGGCCTGGAAGGAGCCGATCGGACGCGCGAACTGCATGCGCACCTTCGCATACTCGACGGCCATCTCCAGGCACTTCTGGGAGGCGCCGAGCATCTCAGCCGCCAACATGATGTTCGCCTGATCCAGGGTCTTCGCCAGCGGAGGCCAGCCCTTCCCCTCTTCGCCCAGAATCTCGCCCCGCGCACCGGAGAACTCGATGCGCGCCTGCTTGCGGATCTCGTCCATGGTCTCGAGCGGCGTCGCGGCGACGCCGGGATCGTTGGAGTGCACGGTGACCAGGGTGATGCCATCGGTCCCCGTGCTTCCCGCGAGTCTCGCCACCACCACCAGGCAGTCGGCGACCTGTCCGTCGATCACGAAGCTCTTGTGGCCGTCGAGTCGGTAGCCTTCGCCCTCGGGCACGGCCTCGAGCGTGATCCCGGCGGCATCGAAGCGGCCTGAATCCTCACAGAGGGCGAGGGTCGCGAGCGTCTCACCGGCGGCGATGCCCGGGAGCAGCGCCTGCTTCTGCGACTGGTTGCCCGCGTTCAGGATGGCGTTCGCCGCCAGGCAGACCGTCGCGTAGAAGGGCGACGGAAGCAGCACCCGTCCCATCTCCTCCAGCACGATGCCGAGCTCCAGAAAGCCGAAGCCCTGCCCGCCGTACTCCTCGGGAAGGTGGATCCCCTGGAGCCCGAGCTCCTCAGCCATCTGCTTCCATACGGCAGGGTCGTAGCCTTCGCTCGTCTCCATCAGCCGACGCACCTCCGTCGAGGGCGCCTTCTCCTCGAAGAAGCGCTGGAGGGTGCTGCGGAACTCTTCCTGTTCGTCGCTGAAAGCGAAATCCATTCTGCTCGGTCTCCGTTCGCCGGCACCGGCTCGGCGCCGCGTCCCCGCCTCCAGCTCAGATGGCCTTCTCGTGACCTTCCCAGTAGGGGTCGCGGAGCTTCCTCTTGTAGAGCTTCCCGTTCGGGTCCCGCGGCATCTCTTCGATGTAGTCGACGGTGCGGGGCGTCTTGTACTTGGCGAGCTTGTCCTTGCAGAAGCCGAGGATCTCCTCGGTCAGCGCGTCGCCGGTCGCGACTTCGTCGACCGGCTGCACCACCGCCTTCACCTCCTCGCCCCAGTCCTGGTGGGGAATGCCGAAGACGGCCACGTCCGCGATCTTCGGGTGGGTGAGCAGGACGTTCTCGATCTCCGCCGGGTAGATGTTGACGCCTCCGGAGATGATCATGTCGGACTTGCGATCGCAGAGAAAGAGGTAGCCTTCTTCGTTCAGGTACCCGATGTCACCGACGGTGAAGTACTCGCCGCGCCGGCTCTTCCGGGTCTTCTCCTTGTCCTTGTGGTACTCGAAGTCCGCCTTGCCGAGCTTCATGAATACGGTGCCGTGCTCGCCGGTCGGCAGCTCGTTGCCGTCGTCGTCGTAGATCTTGATGTCCGAGTTGGTCCAGGGAAGCCCCACGGTGCCGGGGTAGCGGCGCCACTCCTCGCGGCGTCACCAGGGTGCCGCCGCCCTCGGTGGCGGCGTAGTACTCGTAGATGCTGTCGCCCCACCAGTCGAGCATCGCCAGCTTCATCTCGATCGGGCAGGGAGCCGCGGCGTGCACCATGTTGCGGGTGGAGGAGCAGTCGTACTTCTCGCGCACCTCCTTGGGAAGATGCAGCATGCGGTGGAACTGGGTGGGCACCATGTGGCTGGTGGTGACCCGGTACTTCTCGATCAGCGCGAGGAAGTCCTCCGGCGTCCACTTGTCCATCACCACGATGGGGTGTCCCATGTGCATGGAGCACGCCGCGAACATCAGCACCGCGGTGTGGTAGAGGGGGGAGCCGATCAGGTGGACGTTTCCGTCCTCGGGCTGGATGCCGAACATGGCGAGAAAGCCGGTGTAGAGCGTCGCCACCGTGTCCGGATCGAGAGGGGGGAGCGGTCGTCGCACACCCTTGGGCTTGCCGGTGGTGCCGGAGGTGTAGTTCATCACCGCCCCGGCGGCCCGGTCCTCGGGCATCGTCTCCGGCTGGCCCGCCAGAAGATCCGCGAAGGCGCGAAAGCCCTCGATCTCGCCGACGGCGAAGCGCGCGTTCTTGGGGAAGTCGAGCTCTTCCATCGCCCCCACACAGGCCTCGCCGAAGCGCTCGCCGCCCACGAACGCCTTGGCGCCGGAGTCGCTGGCGATGTAGGCGATCTCCGGTGCGGTCAGGTGGTGGTTGATCGGGCTCAGGTACCAGCCCGCCTGGCAGGTCGCCAGGTAGAGCTCGATCATGGCGCGGCCGTTGGGGATCACGGTGGCGACGCAATCGCCCTGCTCGAGACCGAGCGCCCGCAGACCGTGCACCAGCTGATTGCAGGAGGCGAGCAGCTCGCCCCGCGAGACCTCCGTCCCGTCCGGACAGACCAGGCCGAGCTTGGAGGGATCATTCTGGGCGAAGTTCCAGAACCCGAACTGTGACATGGACTCTCTTCCTCTTTCCGGTCAGGGCTTCTCGCTGCCGACGATCCACATGGCGAAATACTGGGAGCCGCCGCCGTAGGCGTGGCCCAGCGCCTTGCGCACTCCGTCCACCTGGTGCTCGCCCGCCTGGCCACGCACCTGCATGGCGGACTCGGCGTAGCGCAACATCCCCGAGGCGCCGATCGGGTTGGACGAGAGCACGCCGCCAGAGCAGTTGATGGGCATGTCCCCATCCATCGCGGTGGCCCCCTCGTAGGTCATCTTCCAGCCGACCCCCTCCTCGGTAAAGCCCAGGTTCTCCATCCACATCGGCTCGTACCAGCTGAAGGGCACGTAGATCTCGGCCACGTCCAGCTGCTTGCGCGGGTTGGTGATCCCCGCCTTCTTGTAGAGGCTCGCCGCGCAGTCCCGTCCCGCCTGGGGATTGACCTGGTCGCGACCCGAGAACATGGTGGGCTCGCTGCGCATCTCCGAGGCGTGGATCCACGCAGGCGGCGTTGGCGACTTCTTCGCCGCCGCCTCGCTGGCGAGCACCAGGGCACAGGCGCCATCGGAGGAGGGGCAGGTCTCGAGGTAGCGGATCGGATCCCAGAGCATCGGCGAGTTCGCGATGGTGTCGAAGTCGATGTCCGGGATCTGGAGGTGGGCGTAGGGGTTCTTGAGCGCGTTCTTGCGGTCCTTGAGCGCCACCCGGATCCCCGTGTCCTCCGGCGCCCCCGAGCGGCGGATGTAGGCGCGGATCAGGGGGGCGAAGTAGCCACCGGCTCCGGCCACCACCGCCACGCTGAAGGGCCGTGCGATGGTGAGCGCCCACATGGCGTTGCCCTCGGACTGCTTCTCGTAGGCCACCGTCAGCACCCGCTGGTGGACACCGGCCTGGATCAAGCTGGCCGCTACCAGCGCGGTGGATCCCCCGACGCTGCCGGCGGTGTGCACTCGGAGCATTGGCCTGCCGACGGCGCCGAGCGCATCCGCCAGGAAGAGCTCCGGCATCATCACACCTTCGAACATGTCGGGTGCCTTGCCGAGCACGACAGCGTCGATGTCCTTCCAGGTGCAGCCCGCGTCCTCGAGGGCGCGGACCGCCGCCTCCCGCACCAGGCCGGCCGTCGAGACGTCGATGCGCTTGGCGTCGTGCTTGGTCTGACCGATCCCGACGACTCCGCAGAGCTCCGCCATCAGCTTCCCTCCATCACGCAGACGAGGTTCTGCTGCAGACAGGGGCCCGAGGTGGCGTGGGCCACCGCGCGGCTCGCCGAGCCATTCTTGATCCGCTCCGCGGCCTCGCCGATCCGGATCAGGCCCGCGACCATCACCGGGTTGGCGGAGAGCGCGCCGCCAGATGGATTCACCTTCACCTCCTCGCCGAGACCCATCGCCTCGCGCAGGATCAGCTCCTGGTGACTGAAGGGGGCGTAGAGCTCCGCCACCTCGACGGGTGCGCGCCCCAGACCCGCCTTCTCCGCAGCCAGAGCCGTCGAAGGCGATTGGGTGAGATCCCGAACGCCCAGATCGTGGGCCTCGATGCGGTGATCGATCCCGGTGATCCAGGCCGGGCGCTCGCACACGCTGCGGGCCAGGTCGTCGGCGGCCAGCACCACGGCCGCCGCTCCGTCGGAGATGGGCGAGCAGTCGTGCTTGCGCAGCGGCGAGGCGATCATCGGCTCTGCCAGCAGCTCCTCCACCTCGAAGTCTCCGGCGAGCTGGGCGTTGGGATTGTCCTTGGCGTGGCGTCGGCTGCGCACCACCACCTCGGCCAGATCGCGCTCGCTCACCTGCCCCTTCTCCAGCAGCAGCCGCGCCTGGAGAGCGGCGAGGCTCATCGCGTCGGGCCAGAGCGGCCCCATGTAGTATGGATCGAGCTGCACGCTCAGCACTTCGGAGATGTCTCCCATCGACGACTTGCCGAAGCAGTAGATCAGCGCGGAATCCAGCTCGCCGATCTGGAGCTTCACCCAGGCCTCGTAGAAGGCCCAGGCGCCGTCCATCTCCACGTGGGACTCGCAGACCGGCGGCCAGGCCCCCGCCGCGTCGAGACTGGTCACGAAGGAGAAGGGCTGCCCGGCCAGGTAGTCGCTGCTGCCCGAGCAGATGAAGGCGATCTCCTTCCTGTCGATTCCCGAGCGCTCGATGGCTTCCCTCACCACAGGCATCAGGATCTCGACCTCGTTGCGCTCCAGCTCGCGCCGCTTGTTCGGGGCCTGTGCGAAGGAAACCACGGCGACGTCGCGCATCACAGGTGCTCCTTGTAGGACTCGAAATCCGCGTCGGGCTCGTCGATCGGCTTGAAGTACTTGATGCTCCGCAAGAGTGGGGGCGAGCTCCTCGTCCGGCACCCATACTGCCTGGACGCGCATGCCCATCCGCACCTCATCGAGGGGGCACTCGTCGACCACGTGGAACATCGCGATGTCGGCGCCGTCGAGCAGCACGCTGGCAGCGACGAAGGGCGCCTCCACGCTCAGATTCTCGGCGGGAATCCGAACGATGCAGAAGGTGGTGATGATCCCCTTGTCGGAGACTTCCACCTCTCCGACGGTCGGAACGCCGTGGGTCGGAGACGCGCCCGCGGAGGGGACGTAGACCTTCCCGGTCACCGGGCAGCGCTGGCCGATGATCTTCTTCTGGGAAATCCCGCGCAGAAAGCGGGTCGGCGCCTCTCCTGCCGAGTAGGTGTACTCGAGGCGGATCGGTGTGCTGATGCTCCTGACCGGCTTGCTCACTTCTCCTCCTCCGGCTCGAAGCAGGCGATGTCGAGAATCTCCCCGACCGTCTCCTCCCGCCAGCGTACCTGGACCCGCATCCCGGTCCGCATCTTCGACTCCTCGCCGGCGTCGACGGCGTGGAGCATGGCGGTGTCGGCGCCGTCGAGCTGGACCAGGGCCCAGGCGAAGGGGCGACCCACGGGATGCTTCTCGCGGGGCCTGCTCACCCAGGACCAGCTCTTCACCACTCCGGACTGGCCGACCTCGATGAACTCGTGGAGATCCTCGGCGGTCTCGGGGTCGTACTCCTTGGGCGGGACCATCACGCGGCCATCGCGGGTGCGGATTCCCTCGATCCGGCGGTCGCGCAGCCCGGTGAAGAAACGGCTCATCACCGGTCCCAGGGAGCGCCGGTAGGTGTAATCGATGACATGGGAGGCGGTGAAGATCTCGTCACCGCTCGCACTCGTGCTCATTCGCCTCTCCTCACGGCTCCTGGAGTCCCGAAGAACCACCCAGGAGATACGCCGCTGTCGTCCGCATCTGATCCGTGACCGTCTTGGCGGGATGGAGCCCACCCGCCCAGCCCACCAGAGCCGAGAACCAGACGTGCTCGAGAATCTTCACCATGGCCTGCTCCTGCTCGCTTCCCTCCGGCTCGGCAATGGCCTTGCCAGATGTCGGGCCTCTCGTCGCGAATCGCAGCGACGATCATCCGGGCCATGCGCAGATGGAAACCGGCCACCTTGTTGGCGGTCTTGTGGTCGCCGGAGGCGATGGCGCGCAGCACCGCCCGGGCGAAGTTCGGCCGCCGAGTGAATCCGCGGGTCGCCCGCGCGAAGAACTCCGTGCTCCTCTCCTGGGCGGAGCCGCCGCTCGGAGGCCGGGCCGCGATCACCGTCTCCAGCCGCTCCGCCTCCTCGGTCACGGCGAAGAGCAGGATGTCCTCCTTGCTGCGGAAATACTTGTAGAGGGTGCCGAGAGCCACCCCCGAGGCCTCCGCCACGTCGCGCAGGCGCACGCCGTCGAAGCCACCCTCCTCGGCGAGCGCCACCGCCGCGTCGACGATGCGGCGAACGCGCCGGAGCTGGCTGGTAGCGAGCCGTGCCATCCCCTCGGTGTCAGGGGGCTCCGGGCCCGAGCCGGCTCCGGGGGGGCGTGCGTTGCTGGCCATCCCGTTATTGAAACATGTTTCAATTCGATTGTCTACGCAGGGGGGGGCGGCCAGAGGTGGCGGGGAATCCCTCCGCGAATGGCTCGGCCGCGCCCCGCACATCCGAGCGGCACGGGGGAACCGGGGAAAAGGGCCGAGCGATTCACGCGGCCTGCGCTTTATTTCGCTGCGGGATCCCCCGCCACCTCTGGCCTTGTGAAAAAAAGGCCTACCGCCGCGCTTGCGGAATCCGCTTGGCCATCACGATTCGGGCGGCAAGGGCCAGGACGCTTCGCGGGAGCAGGCGGATGGCGGCGTTGCCGCGCAGCCAGTTGTAGACACCGGGGATCAGCGAGGGTTTCCTGCCCAGAGCATCCAGTGACTTGGCCACCACGGAGTCGGCGGACTCTCCTCCGTGGGGCAGCTCTCCCGACACCGCCTGGAACTCGGTCTCCGTGGTCCCGGGCAGCACGGCCAGGCAGTCGACCCCGCTGCCCTGGAGCTCGCCCCAGAGCGACTCGCCGAGAATGTTGGCGAAGGCTTTGGTGCCACTGTAGAGCGCGTGGAGGGGCAGGGGCTGGGATCCCGCAATCGAGCCGACCATGATCACGGCGCCGCGTCCCCGCTCGCACATTCCCGGAAGAAGACTGGCGGTAAGGACAGCGGGCGCCATGCAGTTCAGCTCGACCATGGCGCGCATTCGCTCTCGATCCTGCTTCTCGAAGCGGCCGGCACAGCCGAAGCCCGCGTTGTTGACGAGGACGCCGATCTCGAGGTCGCTCACCGCCTCGGCCAGGCGATCGGCTCCGTCTCGGACTCCGAGATCCAGCGCCACCACCCGCGTCGCCACCTGGTGGCGCTTCTCCAGTTCGTCCGCCAGGGAGCGCAGCCGGTCCTCCCGGCGCGCCGTCAGCACACAGGAGACCCCGTCCCGGGCGAGGGCGCGCGCGAACGCGGCCCCGATCCCGGAGGATGCGCCGGTCACCAGGGCCCACTCTCCGTAGCGCTGGCGAAGCGATTGCGGCGGCGCCTGGAAGCGGTCCCGGGCTCGCCAGAGGGCCACGGCGGGTATTGCGAACACGGCGCCGGCCGCCGCTCCGATCAGCCAGCCAACCGCTTCGCCCCCCTGGAGGATGGGCCATACGGCCATTCCGAAGGCGACCTGCGCCGCGTAGACCGACGCCCAGGGCCACATCCAGGATCGCATGCCCCAGAAGCCGATCATCCCGGCCGCGTACACCGCCCAGTGCGGGAAAGCGAGGAGCTTCGCGGTCCAGCCCGTGAACAGGATGCCGAACCACACCTCCTGGTCCACCGCGATGGGCTTCACGAAGATGTCCCAGGGAAGGTAGATCAGGGCCATGTACGCGCAGAAGAGGAGCAGCGCGTTCAGCCAGATCGGCCTTCTGGCCATGTGGTCGCGAAGCCATCCGCCCATGTCGCCCCCTCTGACCGAACTCCGCGCCTCCATTTTGCGGCCCGATGGCCGAAAAGACCAGGACCGGGAGACACGAGGGGAAGGTATGGAATCGCGACTCACCCGGCTCGCCAGCATCTGCTGCCTGGCGACGGCGCTCGCCTGCGGGGGCGATCCGCTGTCACCCGAGGAGCAGGTTCGGACCGTGATCGAGGCGATGGAGCAGGCGGCCGAGGAAGGCGACGTCTCGGCCTTCAAGGCGATCGTCTCCGAGCGCTACGAAGACCACTACGGCCACGACAAGAGGTCCCTCGCCGCCTACGTCACCTTTCACGTGATGCGCCACAGCCACAGGCGCTTCTTCGCGCGAGTCCGTTCCGTCGAGATTCGCGACGACGGTCGCGCCGAGGTCGTGGTCGTCGCGGCGATCAGCGGCCGGGACGTGAGCGGCATCGAGGAGCTGGTCGGTCTGCAGGCCGACGTCTACAAGATCGACATGGACCTCGACGACGAGGGCGACGGAGATTGGCGCGTGGTCTGGGCGCAGTGGAAGAGAACCCCGCCAACCGATCTTCTCTAGCCGGCATCGCGCTTCGCAGGGGTGAATGGTCTCACCACCCCCATCTCTCGCAGCTGCGCGATGGACAGCACCTTGCCGGTGTAGTCGAGGGGCTGCTTGGCGAACCACAGCACTGCGTCGGACATGATGACGGCATCCTCGAACGGCGTCGGTGTGTCCTCTGGAAGCGTCGCCGCGAACCCCTCGGTCCAGACCGGAACCTCCAGCTGGATGCAGTTGACCGCAATCTTTCCCGAGAGATCGAAGGCGAGCGCTCGCGTCATCGCCTCCAGTGCGGCCTTCGTCGTCATGTAGCCGGCCCGCCCGAACTCGGGCATCTGGGAGACACCGGAGGAGATGTTGATCACCCGGCCCTCGCCCGCCTCGACCATGCGCGGCGCCAGGTAGTAGATCATGTAGAAGGGGCCGTTCACGTTGACATCGACACCGAGCCGCCAGCGCTTCGTGGAGTCCTGGAGAGCGGGCTTGGGAGGAGACAAGGCCGCGTTGTTGATGAGCAGGTCGCAGCGGTTCCACTCGGCGTAGACGCGCTCGGCGAGCTTTGCCACGGCCTCCTCGTCGCGGACGTCGAGGGCCACCGGCACTGCCCGGCGCCCTTCCTGGCTCACCAGACGCGCCGTCTCTTCGATGGTCCCGGGGAGCTTCCCGGGACTGTCTTGCGATGACCGGGCGGTGCAGACGATGTCATAGCCGGAGCGGGCGAGGTCGACGCAGAGGCGCTTGCCGATTCCGCGGCTGGCGCCGGTAACGAGGGCAACGGGGGCGGTCATGGGATCCTCCTGTCCCGATGGTAGACCTTACCCGCCGCCGATGGTCCCCCGGCGATCAAGCCGGCGCTCTGCGCAGAAGCTCCAGGTAGTAGCGGAAGTGAAAGCGGCGCTCGCTCGGCAGCAGACCCACGTGAAGCCGAAGACGCTGGGTCCCGTAGAGGGGGCTGCCGTGGGCTTCGACGAATCGGTCTCGGTGCCAGCGTTCGGCGCGGAAGATCCGACCCACTTCCTGATCCTCCTCGGGACAGGCGGGCAGGGCCCCGGGCGCCACCAGCATCAGGTCTCCAGGAGTCCACTTGCGCACGCCGGGCCGGTCCTGGTCGGGCTTCACGGTCACGTCGAGGACGTGGAAGTGACGGGCCCCGTGGCCTTCCGGCAGGTCCTCGCCCATCTGCGGCGCGGGCCGGACCCCGTGAAGGGTCACCGTGGCACCGGAGAGAACACCACTTCTCTCGATCAGGGGACCCAGGTAGCTGCGCCGCAGTATCCGCCTCCCCACCAGGGCCGCGCCCAGGCGCGCAGCGAACCCGAGGGCCAGGTTGAACCCCCAGCGCGGCAGCTCCGCCGTTACCGATACCAGCTCGCCAAGAATCCGAAGCGCCGTCGGCGGCCGCGCCCAGACCGAGCCGACTGCAGCCATACGCCCTCCCCGAGCAGCTCGAAACGCCGCTCTCGGCTCTTCATCGAGCGGCAGGAGGAGGATCTTTAGGCGGAATTCCCTTTCTGCAACTAGCTGATTTCAATCAACAAATTTCGTTCCTGCGGCGAGACCCCGGCCTCCGGTTGAGCGAAGCTCGCGAAAGGCGGAGCAGCCTGTCGGCACTTCGATCCGCGTCAATCTGCGGAAGCGAGGCTCCGGAATGCCTCGACCACCTCGCCCGGGGCCTGCACCAGCTCGATCAGCACACCCTCGCCGCCAATGGGAAACTCCTGGCTTCCCTTCGGATGAACGAAGCAGACGTCGTGGCCGGCGGCGCCCTTGCGAATGCCACCGGGCGTAAACCGCATCCCCTGCTTCTCGAGCCAGGCGACCGCAGCGGCCAGGTCGTCCACCCAGAGACCGACGTGGTTCAGGGCCGGGTCGTGGACCTTGGGCCGCTTCTCCGGGTCGATGGGCTGCATCAGATCCACCTCCACCTTGAGGGGTCCGGCGCCCGCTACAGCGATGTCCTCGTCCACGTTCTCCGACTCACTGCGAAAGCTTCCCGTGAGCTCGAGACCGAGGGTGTCCACCCAGAGCCGGCGCAGCGCCTCTTTGTCCTGCCCGCCCACTGCGATCTGCTGCACGCCGAGAATCGAGAAGGGGCGATCGGACATGGGGAGCCTCCGAGAAGGGGTGGACGTATGGGTGGGGTGCGACAATAGAACGGGTAACCTCCCGGCTCCATGCCTGCTTCCTCCCCCAAGGCAGCGGTCCATTTCCACTCTCTGGGCTGTCCCAAGAACCTCCTCGACACCGAAGTGATGCTTGGGAGCCTCGCCGTCCACGGCTACGCGATTGCGGAACGCCTGGAAGACGCCGACGTGGCGGTGGTGAATACCTGCTCGTTCATCGAGAGCGCCCGGGAGGAATCGATCCAGGCGGTGCTGGACGTCGCCGAGCAGAAAGGGGAGGGAAGGCTCCGCGCGCTGATCGTGACCGGCTGCCTGCCGCAGCGCTACGGCGCGGAGCTGGCCCGGGAGCTTCCGGAGGTGGACGCCTTCGTAGGGACCGGCTCCTTCCAGGAAATCGCCCGCATCCTCGACGACACACTCGCCGGCCGCTCCCGGGGCGTCTACGTGGAAGCCGGCCGGACCCACCTCTACGACGACAGCTCTCCGCGAGTGCTGGTGGGCCAGGGACACACGGCCTACCTCAAGATTGCCGAGGGCTGTGACCGCAGCTGCTCGTTCTGCGCCATCCCCGCGATCCGGGGAAGATTCCAGAGCCGCACCTTGCGCTCCGTGATCACTGAGGCCGAGCAGCTGGCCTCGATCGGGGTCCGGGAGCTCAACCTGGTGGCGCAGGACTCGACGGCCTGGGGCAAGGATCTCCCGATGGGAGAGACCGCCACGAGAGGACGCCCCCGGCTCGAGACGATGTTGCGGGCCCTCGACGAGGTCGAAGGCCTCGACTGGATCCGGCTCCTCTACCTCTACCCGACCGCGCTCAGTGACGAGTTGATCGACGTTCTGGCGAGCTCGAAGCGGGTGCTCCCCTATGTGGACGTTCCCCTCCAGCACGCCAGCGATCGAATCCTCGCGCTGATGAAGCGCGGCTCCACCGAGGCCCGCCAGCGGCGCCTGGTCGAGCGCCTGCGCGAGGTCATCCCCGACGTCACGCTGCGGACGACCTACATGGTGGGCTTCCCCGGCGAGGACGAGGAGGACTTCGCGCGGCTCTGCGACTTCGTACGGGAGACCCGTTTCGACCGGGTGGGGGTCTTCCGCTACTCCGACGAGGAGGGCACCGCGGCCTACCGGCTCCCGGGCAAGGTGCCCCGAGCCGTGGCGAGGGAACGCTACCACCGCCTCCTCGAAATCCAGCGAGAGATCATGCTGGAGAAGCTCGAGTCCAGGGTGGGTGAGGTGTCACCAGTGCTGGTAGACGCCGTGATCGGAGAAGGTCTGGCGCAGGCGCGGCTTCCGAGTCAGGCCCCGGAGATCGACGGTGTGGTCTGCTTGAAGGGCGACGTCCAACCCGGCGACCTGGTCGACGCGCGCATCACCGGTGTCCGCGAATTCGACCTCGAGGCGGAGCTCGTCTAGCTACTCCACCCGGTAGTCCCTCGCCAACAGGTAGGTCTCGCTGCTCCCCTTGCGGCTGGCCTCGGGCCTGACCTTCCGCATCTGCGAGAAGCTGCGTCGGATGCGCTTCTCGAAGGCCTGAGCCTCGGGGCAGTCGAGAAGCTTGATGAGAGCCAGACCCCCGGGCCTGAGTAGCTCCGCCAGCGCCCGCTCGACGGCGCCGAGGAGCGCCTCCTCCCGCGCCCGGTCGCTGGCGCGAACCCCCGTCAGCTTGGGTGCCGCATCGCACAGCAGGACGTCCGCGCGGCGCCCCAGAAAATCCAGAAGTGCTGGGAAGACGGAGGGATCCGCGAGGTCTCCGGGCATCGCGAAGACGTTCTCGAGCTCCAGGGGTGGATCGATGGGTGCGAGATCCACCCCTGCGACACGCCCGCCGGGGCCTACGTTCTCCGCCGCCACCTGGAGCCACCCGCCTGGCCAACAGCCGAGGTCCACGACGCGCTGACCTCTGCGGAAGATCCGCTGGGTTCTCTGGATCTCCGCCAGCTTGTAGGCCGCCCGAGAGGCGTAGCCCTCGCGCTTGGCACGCCTGTAGAAGGAATCCTTGCGCTGATAGGCCAGGAGGCTAGCCGCGATGTGCGACGGCGTTGCGGACGCGGACCAGCCCGTTGTTGTGCCCGGGGATGGCGCCGCGGATCATCAGCAGGTTTCGATCCACATCCACCCTCACCACCTCGAGGTTGCGGACCGTCACGCGGGCGTTGCCCATGCGACCGAACATGCCCATGCCCTTGATGACCTTGCCGGGGTAGGCGCCCGCTCCGATCGAGCCGGGGTGCCGAAAGGCCTCGTGGGTTCCGTGGGTCCTTCGCTTCACCGCAAAATTGTGGCGCTTCACCACGCCTGCGGTGCCGCGGCCCTTGGAGGTGCCGATCACGTCGACCCTCTGGCCGGCCTCGAAGATCTCCGTCGTGAGGGTACCTCCAACCTCGTACCGCTCGAGAGTCTCGGCATCGACCCGGCTCTCATGGAGGTACCGCTTGGGAGACACGCTCGCCTTCTCGAATTGACCGAGTCGGGGCTTCGAGAGGGTCTTGCGGCGCCGCTCGCCAAAGCCCAGCTGGAGGGCGGCGTAGCCGTCCTTCTCCTGGGTCTTCTTCTGGATGACGGTGTTGGGCCCAGCCTCGAGCACCGTCACGGGGATGCACTCGCCCGCATCGTTGAAAAGACGCGTCATGCCGATCTTGCGGCAAAGCAATTCGATGGCCACGATCAAATCTCCGGGTTCGTCGCGGGACGGAGATCGCACCGAGCCCGCGGCTGCCCGCCGGGCTCCGGGCGAAGGGGAGCAGCTCCCCGCCTGTAAGGGGCCGGAAGGATAGGAGGAACTCGGGGGAGTGTCGAGCTGCCCCGAGTCTCTGAGAAAGGAAGGCTAGACTTCGGCCCGCAATCGCCCGGCCCCCCGCTCCGCGCGGGGAGCGGGGTGTACTTGCGTTCCGGGAACGACGACGATGGTGAGAGCGGGGCAGAAGAGCCAGATCCGCAGTCTCGCAGAGCTGGCGAAGCGGGTGACGGTGCGCAGCGGGCCGGTCCGGATCACCGGGCTCCGCGGCGCCGCCAAGGCCCTGGCGTCGGCGGAGCTGGTGCGAGCGGCGGGGGATCTCCCTGTTCTCTTTCTCACCCCGACGGCGAAGCAGACCGACGCCTTCGTCGAGGATCTCCGCGCCGCCCTGGGCCAGCCGCCCCCGGAGGAGGGAGGGCGGGTGCGTCCCTTCCCCCATCACGATACGACTCCCTACGACCGATTCTCACCCCAGGCGTTCGTGATCGCCCAGCGGATGGACGTGCTCTACCGCTGGGCCGCTTCCGTGCCCGGCACCGTGGTCGTGGCCCCTTGGGCAGCTCTGGCGCTCCGGGTTCCCCCCCGGGAGGCCGTGCGCAGGCGCACCGTCCGCCTCGAGGTGGGGCAGGAGCTGGACCGCGATGCGCTGGTCGAGACGCTGATCAGAGCGGGCTATGCCCGACAGCCCCTGGTCGAGGAGCGCGGTGAGCTGGCGGTGCGGGGGGGCATCATCGATCTCTTTCCTCCCCAGCGTTCACACCCGGTCCGGGTCGAGTTCATCGGTGACGAGGTGGAGTCGATCCGCGACTTCGACCCGGCCAGCCAACGCTCCCAGGAAAACCTGACTGCGGCGGTGGCGCCGCCCCCCCGGGAGCTTCTCTTCGACCGCGAGCTGGTGGTGGAACGTTCCGATCAGATTCGCGCCCTCGCCGAGACCCAGGAGACTCCCGCCCGCACCGTGGACCAGCTGATCGACTCCCTGCTACGCGGTCACCTCCCGCCCGGCGTCGAGGCCCTGGCGCCTCTGCTTCAGCCCGCTCTGGAGACGGTCTTCGACTTCCTTCCGGAAGATGCCCTGATCGTCCTCGACGAGCCTGCGCAAGGCCGGGATCGGTTGGTCCGCTTCATGGAAGAGGGCAGGGAGAACCACAACGCGGCCCGCTCTTCGCAGCGCCTGGTCTCCTCACCCGACGAGCTCCTGATCTCGGCCGAAACGCTCCAGCGAGCCATCGCGGAGCGGCGTCCCGTGAGTCTCGAGCAGATCTCCATCGCAGGAGGACCTCCGCAGAGCGAGATCTTCCATATCGAGACCCGAGGGCACGAGGAGCTGGCGATCCGCGTTCGCAACGCGCGCACCAGCGGCGACGCCCTGGTGCCCTTGATGGACCAGCTCTGGGAGTGGTGCCAGGAGGGTTGGCGCGTGATGCTCTCCGCCCCCGCCCTGTCCGGCGTGGAGCGGCTGCGAACCCTGCTGCGCGAGTACGGTCTCGAAACCCGTCTCGCGCGAGAGCCGAAGCCGTGCTGGGAGTGGTCGAAGCCGGGTCGCGTCGAGGTCCGGGTCGCGACTCTCTCCGAGGGTTTCACACTTCCCCTCGAAGGCCTGGCCGTGGTCACGGAGGAGGAGCTCTTCGGCCCCCGGGAGAAGCGCCGCCGTACCGAGAAGCGGCGCGAGGGAATGACCAGCGAGGCCCTGGCCCGGCTCGCACCGGGGGACCACCTCGTTCACCAGCATCACGGCATCGGGATCTACCGTGGGCTCGTGATGCTCGAGCTCGGCACGGTGACCGACGAATTCCTTCGCCTCGAGTACGCGGGAGGCGACCGCCTCTTCCTGCCCGTTCACCGTCTGAACCTGGTCGAACGCTACGTGGGTGCCGATGCCGCAATCCCCCGGGTGGACCGCCTCGGTGGCACGACCTGGGAGAAGGCGAAGCGCACGGTGAAGAAATCCATGCGCAGCATGGCCCGTGAGCTTCTCGCCGTTCACGCGGCTCGCGAAGTCGCTCCGGGCTACGCCTTCCCTCCCCGCGACCGGAGCCTGGAGGAATTCGAGGCCGCCTTCCCCTTCGAGGAGACCCCGGATCAAGCCGCCGCCATCGAAGAAGTGCTGGCGGATCTCAGCCGTCCGGTTCCGATGGATCGGCTGGTCTGCGGAGACGTGGGCTACGGAAAGACGGAGGTGGCGGCCCGGGCGGCCTTCCAGGTGGTGATGGAGGGAAAGCAGGTCGCCGTCCTGGCACCCACCACCATTCTGTGTCAACAGCACCTCGAGACCTTCGAACGGCGCTTCCAGGACTACCCGGTCCAGATCGAGTCGCTCTCGCGCTTCTGCTCCCCGAAGCAGGCGAGGCGGATCCTCGAGGGAATGACCAACGGCCAGGTCGACATCGTGATCGGAACCCACCGTCTGCTGCAGAAGAACGTGAGCTACCGGGATCTCGGTCTGCTGGTCGTAGATGAGGAGCATCGCTTCGGGGTCGCCCACAAGGAGCGGATCAAGCAGCTCAAGAAGACCGTGGACGTGATCACGCTGACGGCGACGCCCATCCCCCGAACTCTGCAGCTGGCCTTCGCCGGACTCCGCGATCTCTCGGTGATCAACACGCCGCCCGCCGACCGCCTCGCGATCCGGACCCAGGTCTGCCGCTTCGACGAATCCCTGATCCGCGAGGTGACCCTGCGCGAAGTGCGCCGCGGCGGCCAGGTCTTCTTCGTCCACAACCGCGTTCGCAGCATCGGCGCGATCGCCACTCTGCTGGAACGGATCCTGCCGGAGGTGAAGGTCCTGGTGGCCCACGGACAGATGCGGGAGCGCGATCTCGAAGATCGAATGCTTTCGTTCATGCGCGGTGAGGCCGACGTCCTGCTCTGCACCACCATCGTCGAGAGCGGTCTGGACATCCCCCGGGCGAACTCGATGCTGATCAACCGCGCCGACGCCCTGGGCCTGGCGCAGCTCTACCAGCTGCGCGGCCGCGTCGGTCGCAGCCGGCGCCGCGCCTACGCCTACCTGATGATCCCCCCGGAGAGCGCACTCACCAAGGACGCCACCCGACGGCTCGAGGCGATCCAGGATCTCTCGGCGCTCGGTAGCGGCTTTCGCCTGGCGAACATGGACCTGGAGATCCGCGGTGCCGGCAACCTGCTCGGCAGACAGCAGTCCGGAAACCTGGGCGCCGTCGGCTACGAGACCTACATGCAGCTGCTGGAGGAAGAGATCGACAAGCTCCGCGGCGACGTTCGCGAGATTTCCGTGGATCCGGAAATCCGTCTGAGCGTGGCCGCCCGGCTCCCCGACGACTACGTCGCCGCCGTGAGCCAGCGGCTGGTGCTCTACAAGCGCCTGGCCAGCGCGGCGGACGACGAAGAGCTCGCCCGCATCCGCGACGAGATCCTGGACCGCTACGGACCGCTTCCCCGGGAGACCGAGAACCTCCTGGACGTGATCCGAGTCAAGATTGCAGCCCGCCGCCTGGGCGTGGCCGCGGTGGACGTGGTGAAGGGCGAGCTCGTGCTGACGGCCGCCGAGACCAGCCGGGTGGATCCGACGACCCTCCTCGATCTCATCACCCGGACCGGTTCGGCAGTCCGCGTCACTCCGGACCGAAAGATCCGCGCCCCCCTTCCGGACTCATCCCCCCGGGCGCTCTTCGCCGCGATTCACGACCTCTTCGCCCTGCTCTCACACAAAGGCTAGTTTCGAGCTTCAACCCCAGGGATGAACCATGCCCGCTGCGTCTCAGATATCCTCCGCGGAGCGCTCCTCGACGTTGGATCGGCTCGAGAGGGAGCGCTTCGACTTCGCGGTGATCGGTGGGGGCATCACCGGCGTCGGAATCGCCCGGGAGGCCACCCTGCGCGGTCTCTCGGTAGCGCTGCTCGAGGCAGAGGACTTCGCGTCGGGAACCTCGAGCCGATCCTCGAAGCTGATCCACGGGGGCCTCCGCTACCTGTCCATGGGCGACATCGCCCTGGTGCGCGAAACCGCTCTCGAGCGCAAGGAGATCCACCGCCTCGCACCTCACCTGGCCGAGCCCCGCTGGGTGGTGGTGCCGACCCGCAGCCGGACAGGACTGATGAAGATGCGGGCGGGAATCACCACCTACGAGAAGCTCGGTGCGGTCGAGGACGCGGATCTGCACCGCAACTGGTCGCGGCGCGAGCTCGAGACCGAGGAGCCGCTCCTGGATCGCTCGCGCTTCGCCCACGCTTGTGTGTATCGGGAATACCTGACCGAGGATGCGCGCCTGGTGCTCGCCAACCTGCGCTGCGCCGTCGCCGGCGGGGCGGTGGTCCTGAACCACGCTCCAGTCGATGCGATCTCCGGCGAGAGCGGCAGCGCCGACGGAGTGGAGGCCGAGTGCACGCTCTCCGGGCGGCGGGTGCGGGTCCGCGCCCGCTGCGTCATCAATGCCGCGGGGCCCTGGGTGGATCGCGTGCACCAGATCGAGAACCCGGGAGCCCCGGCGCGCCTCCACCTCTCCAAGGGCGTCCACGTGGTCGTACCCGCGGAGCGCTTGCCGGTTCGAAACATCGTCATCCTCACCGCCGCCGACCGGCGCTCGATCTTCGTGATCCGCCGCGGTGAGGCGGTCTTCATCGGCACCACCGACACCAGCTACGAGCACGGCTCCGAGACCTGGCCTCGCATCACCCGGGACGACGTCGAGTATCTCCTCGAACCCCTCGCCCGCGACTTGAGCGTCGAGCCGCTGGCTCCCGAGGAGGTGGTCGCCGCCTGGTCCGGACTCCGACCCCTGATCGCGGAGCCCGGCAAGAAGGCCCACGAGATCTCGCGACGCGACGAGATCTGGATCGGCCCGAAGCGCGTAGTGAGTGTCGCCGGCGGGAAGCTCACCGGCTACCGGCCGATGACCCGCACCGCCGTCGAGAAGGCGGCCGAGGTCTGCGAACTCCAGCTGGCCGCGCCTTCGGAGCGCGAGGCGCCGCTCCCCGGCGGCGACTTCGACGGTAATCTCGAAGGACTCGCCGCGCGTCTACAGCGCGAGACCGGGCTCGAGCCTGCCGCGGCAGCGCGGATGATCGGGCTCTACGGCACCGAGGCCGGCGAGGTCGTCGGGCGCGGCTCGAATCCCCTGGTGCCCGGGGCGAGTGTCCTCTCGGGCGAGGTGAGCTGGGCCATCGAGGTGGAGGGCGCGGCGCGGCTCGAGGACGTACTCTACCGGCGAACCCGCGCCGCTCTCTATCAGCCGTCGGCGCGCGAGGCGCTGGTCGAGCCGATCGCCGATCGGATGGCCGAGCGCCTCGGCTGGGGCGCTGCACGCCGGGAGCAGGAAATCGACGCAGGGAGAGAGCGGCTGACCCGCGATCTCGCCTTTCTGGGAGAGAGTTCATGAGCGGTATCGTCGACGATCTCCGGGGCGCACTCGGCGAGAGCGTCATCACCGACCCCGGGACACTGGAGGCGCACCGCCGCGACACCTGGGTGCTGAACGAGCTTCGGGATCTGGAAGGAGAAGTCCTTCCCCAGCCCCTGGCCGTCGTCGAGGCCCGCTCCACCGAGGAGGTCTCCCGGGCGATGCGTCTGTGCCGTGAGGCCGGCGTGACGGTCGTCCCCTTCGGCGGCGGCTCCGGCGTCTGCGGCGCCATCCAGGTTCCCGAGAATGCCGTGGTGATCTCGACGGCGAAGCTCCACGGGCTGGTGGCCCTCGATACCGAGGGTCTGCTTGCGACCTTCCGAGCCGGAACCAACGGAATGGAGGCCGAGAAGCGGGTCCGCGAGGACGGACTCACCATCGGCCACTGGCCCCAGTCCATCGAAGTCTCCACCGTCGGTGGCTGGGTCGCCACCCGCGCTGCCGGCCAGTTCTCCTCGGGCTATGGAAACATCGAGGACCTGGTAATGGACCTGGAGGTGGTCCTTCCCGACGGCGCCGTCCTGCGAACCCGCCGCACGCCCCGGGCGTCCAGCGGTCCCGACCTGCGCCAGCTCTTCCTGGGAAGTGAAGGCACGCTCGGGATCGTCACCGAGGTGACCTTCTCCCTGCGCCCCCTTCCCGAAGCGAGCCGTGGACAGGCCTTCCACTTCGAGAGCCTGGCCGCCGGTGTCGACTCGATCCGCCGCCTGATGCGCGCGGGCTACCGGCCACCGGTGATCCGCCTCTACGACGCCAGCGAATCCATTCGTCACTTCCCCGAGACCTGTCCCAAAGAGCGGGCGATGCTGATCCTGCTCCACGAGGGTCCCGCTCTGATGGTCGCCGCCGAGGCGGAGGGCGTGGCGGAGATCTGCCAGGAGACGGGTGGGATCGAGACCGACTCCTCCGCCGTGGACCACTGGCTCGAGAAGCGCAACGACGTGCCCGGCTTCCGTGGCTTTCTCGAGAACGGAATCATCCTCGACACCATCGAGGTGGCTTCGACCTGGGAACTCGTCATGCCCCTCTACGAGCGCGTCACGAAGTCCCTGTCCGAGGTGGAGGGGATCCTGGTGGCGACCGCCCACTCGAGCCACAGCTACCGCTCCGGCACCAACCTCTACTTCACCTTCGCGGCCCGGCCGGCCGAGCGGAGCCAGATGGCCGACGTCTACCGGGAGTGCTGGAAGCGCACCATGGATGCGGTCCTGGAGCTGGGCGCCGGAATCGCTCACCACCATGGCATCGGGCGGGTGCGGCGCGACGCGCTGCCCGGCGAGTTGGGCGAGAGCGGGATCGCCGTGCTCCGCGCGGTGAAACGCGCCCTGGACCCGGGGGGTCTGCTGAATCCTGGTGCGCTGCTTCCCGAGGAGGACGTCTCGTGAGCAACAAAGCACCGAAGCGGGATTCCGGCTTCACCTACATGTATCCGGATCTGGAAGCCGGCGAGCAGCGCAAGAAGGATCAGCTGCTGCGCGAGAGCGTGCAGCCGCTGCTTCCCTCGAAGACCGAGAGCGTCGCCGACCTGGTGCACGCCATGGCGGGGATGAGCATCCAGGCCCGCAACATCGGCCAGTGCTACCAGGTGATGCAGCAGATGTACGCCGACCAGGACGGGCCGACGGTGCTGCTCGGGCTCGCGGGCCCGCTGGTAGCCGGCGGGCTCCGTCAGGTGATCCGCGAGTTCATCGCCAACGGACTGGTGGACGTGGTGGTGTCGACGGGGGCCATCCTCTACCAGGATCTCTACCAGGCGCGCGGCTATCAGCACTTCCGCGGGACGCCCGACGCCGACGATGCCGTGCTGCGCAGCCTGCTGATCGACCGCATCTACGACACCTACGTCGACGAGAAGGGGTTCGGCGAGACCGACACCTGGGTGGGCCTGGTGGCGGATCGGATGGAGCCGGGCGCGGTCTCCAGCCGGCAGTTCATGGATGTACTCGCCGATCAGATCGACGATCCCAACTCGATCGTGAAGACCTGCCGCGAGGCGGGGATCCCGATGTTCGTACCCGCCCTGAACGACAGCTCGATCGGCATCGGCCTGACCGAGCACCGGCACCGCTGCATCAAGGGCGACAAGGCGGGGATCAAGATCGACTCGATCCAGGACAACTACGAGCTCACCCAGATCGTCGCCGCATCCAAGGCGACCGCGGCCATCTACGTGGCCGGAGGCGTGCCGAAGAACTACATCAACGACTCCATCGTGATGAGCTACATGTTCGGTTGCAGGGATCAAGGGCACCGCTACGCGATCCAGATGACCACCGCCGTGACGCAGGACGGCGGGCTCTCGAGCTCGACCCTGGACGAGGCCAAGAGCTGGGGAAAGGTGAAGGCGGACGCCTCCCGCGCCATGGCCTGGGTGGAGCCCACCGTGGCGCTTCCCCTGTTGGTGACCGCCGCCCTTCAGGACGGGCTCGGCACGGGGCGCGGACGGTTGGCACTCAGCTGGAACGGCGAGCTGCTCAGCCACCTCGAACGGGGCTGATCCGCCTACGCGAGCTTCGAAGGGTGAGCGCTCAAGCGTTCCCCGCGATGAACTCCTCGGTCCGTCGGTGGGCCTCATCGTCGGTGTACTGACGCGGCGGGTGCTTCATGAAGAAGCCCGAGGGCCCGAGTAGCGGACCGCCCTCTCCCCGCTCCAGGCCGAGCTTGCAGCAACGGATGGCGTCGATGGAGACGCCGGCCGAGTTCGGGGAATCCTCCACCGAAAGGCGGAGCTCCAGGTTCATCGGCACGTCCCCGAAGAGCTTCCCCTCCATGCGCAGGAAGCAGACCTTGTTGTCGTTCTGCCAGGGGACGTAGTCGCTGGGTCCGACGTGGATGTTGGCGTCGGGTATCCGCTTCGCCGCCACCGACTGCACCGCCTCGGTTTTCGACTCCTTCTTCGAGAGCAGACGACTGCGGTTCAACATGTTGAGGAAGTCGGTGTTGCCGCCGGTATTGAGCTGATAGGTCCGCTCGAGCTGGACCCCGCGCCTGCGGAAGAGATCCGTGAGAGTCCGGTGAGTGATCGTCGCACCCAGCTGGGCCTTGATGTCGTCACCCACCACCGGAAGGCCCCTGTCTGCGAAGCGCTTCGCCCACTGCGGATCGCTGGCGATGAAGACCGGAATGCAGTTGACCAGCGCCACGCCCGCCTCGAGAGCGCACTCGGCGTAGAATCGCGTCGCTCTCTCGGATCCGACCGGCAGGTAGTTCACCAGGATCTCGGCGCCGCTGTCCCGCAGCACGTGGACCACCTCGTGGTGGTCCGCCTCGAGGGCTTCGGAGATGACGAAGGTACGCTGCTCGTCGTAGCTACGCATGTGCTCGGAGAAGCCGTCGAGGACCTTCCCCATCCGCACCGGCACCCCCGCCTTCGGCACGTCCTCGCAGAACACCTTCGTGCAGTTCGGCGCGGCGAAGATGGCCTCGGCGAGATCGTGTCCCACCTTGCGCCGATCCACGTCGAAGGCCGCGACCACCTCGACGTCCGAGGGCAGGTAGCCGCCGAGATCCCAGTGCATCAGGCCAATGGCATTCGCCTCCTGCCGCGCTTGGTAGTAGTGGATCCCTTGCACCAGCGAGCTCGCGCAATTGCCCACGCCCACGATGGCCACCCTGATCTTCGTCATCCGTCGATTCCTCTGCAGCACCGGTGAAGTCTTGGTGACAGTGTCTATATCCGCTCAGGTATTTCAAGGCCTGACGGTGTGAGTGTAGCGTTTCTGCTACGGATATTGACCTCTTCGGCGAGCTACAGCTCGCTGCGGTCGATCCACTTCTCGATTCTTGGCGGACGGTGTTCCGCGAGGCGATCGAGCAACGCGGCGGGGCACGTCTCCACCAACAAGAGCCCGCGGTGCTCCGCTCGGAGAAAGCGTTCTTCAACGCCGTGGTTCAAGAACGCGATCAGGTGCGCGAAGTATCCGGCCACATCCAGGAGGCCACACGGCTTCTCGTGAAGACCGAGCTGGGCCCAGGTGAGGACCTCGAAGAGCTCCTCCAGAGTCCCCAGTCCTCCCGGCAGGGCGACGAAGCCGTCGGAGAGGTCTGCCATCAGCGCCTTGCGCTCGTGCATCGAATCGACCACGCGCAGGTCGGTCACCCCGGTGTGCGCCACCTCCATCTCGTACAGCGATCGGGGAATCACGCCCACCACCTCGCCACCGGCGTGGAGCACGGAGTTCGCGATCTCGCCCATCAGGCCGACGCGACCACCCCCGTAGACGAGAACCAGGCGGCGAGACGCGAGCGTCGCGCCGAGCCTCCGCGCCGCATCGGCGTAATCCGGTCGGACTCCCCGAGCCGACCCGCAGAAGACACAGATCCGCTTCATCGCACTGCTCCGCCCACCCTCTGCCTCGACCGGCAGCGTCGAAGCGGCGGGCTCCCCCCGCGAGTGGCGTCACCTCGCGTCGACTGGAATCATCTGCCACCGTGTCGAACTGGTGCGTTTACATGCTTCGCTGTAGCGACCGCACTCTCTACACGGGAATCACCGCTGATCTAGCAGGGCGGCTGGCCGCCCACCGCGATGGCACCGCCTCGAAGTATACGCGAGTCCGGCTTCCCGTCCGACTCGTCTACCAGGAGCCCCACCCGGACCGCTCCAGCGCATCGAAACGCGAAGCGGCGATCAAGAAGCTCTCGCGATCGGCGAAGTTGGCACTGACCCGTCGGCGCTGAAGAAGAGCCGCTCAGGGCGGCTCTCCACCCAGCTTCGCGACGGTCGCGGCGAAGATCTCATTCGCCTGCATGGCCTCCTCGAGCGGAATCCCGCTCTCGCGAAGCCGCCGGACCGGATGATGAGAAGGAAGCGAAGTCGTCGCGATCGCGTCGGCGCGCTGCTCGAGGCGGTCCGCCGCTTCGTAATCCCCCTCGGCTCGCTTCGCATCGGAGAGCCGCAGGAGCACCACGGCGACGGTTGGATCCGTGGGCCCGGCCAGGCGTACCCACTGGTCGCGAGAGCGCTCGAGCAGCGGGCTCGCCTCGGCCGTCTGCTCCAGCCTCGGATAGCGGAGGTAGACGTCGGCCAGGTAGTAGAGACTGATGGGAACTCCCCAGGGACGCCCCGAATCCCGCTCCGCCTCGGATACCGCCAGGCGCAGGCGCGCCGCGGCGCCTTCGCCGTCGGTGTGGTCTGCGAGGGTGCGGCCTCGCTGGACGTCGTAGGGCCAGGTGGGGCGAGTCGAGCAGGCGAGCGCGACGAGCGCCAGGAGCGCGAGAGCCGCAGCGAGCACCCGCGAGGACCCGGGTTTCACCATCTCCCTCGGCGCTTCTCCACGTAGCGCTGGTGGTATTCATCCGCAGGGTAGTACGTCGATGCCGGCGTGATCTCGGTGACGATCTCCCGTCGGTAGCGGCCACTGCGCTCGAGCTTCTCCTTGGACGCGCGGGCAGCGGCTTCCTGCTCGGCGCTGTAGAAGAAGAGCACGGAGCGATATTGGGTCCCGAAGTCCGGCCCCTGCCGGTTGAGCGTGGTCGGGTCGTGACACGCCCAGAAGATCTCGAGGAGCTCCTCGTAGGCAATCCGCGACGGATCGAACTCCACGTCCACCACCTCGGCGTGGCCGGTTCTGCCCGTGCACACCTCCTCGTAGGTCGGGTTCTCGAGGCTCCCACCCATGTACCCCACGGACGTGGAGGTGACCCCATCGACTTTTCGAAAAGTCTCCTCGGGTCCCCAGAAGCAGCCTGCTCCGAACGTCGCCTTCTCCACCGACCTCACTCTCCGGGGAGATTCTAGCCCGCATTTCCCAAAGAGTCGGTGCAGCCGGGGGCGAAATTCAGGCTACGTTGCCCCTGCCATGGAGCTGCACCGCTCATCGGGACGACGCTGGCTCGGATTCGCACTGGCGAGCATCACAATGCTGCTCTGGGGCATCCTGCCGCTGGCGCTCAAGATCCTGCTTCGCTCGATGGACTCGCCGACCATCGTCTGGTATCGCTTCTTCCTCGCCTCGATCCTGCTCGGAGCGTTGCTCGCCTGGCGCGGCGGACTTCCACCGGTGGCGCGCTTCAGCCGCGCGCAGTGGCTCCTGCTCGCGATCGCAACCGTCGGTCTGGCACTCAACTACCTCGCCTACATGTTCGGACTGGAGCTCACCAGCCCCGCCAACGCCCAGGTACTGATCCAGCTGGCGCCCCTGATGCTGGCACTGGGAGGGCTGCTGGTCTTCCGGGAACACTTCAGCCGGATCCAGTGGGCGGGCTTCTGCATTCTGATCCTGGGCCTGGCGACGTTCTTCGGGAGCCAGCTCCGCGCCCTCGCATCTTCCCTGGATCGCTATCTGCTGGGAAGCGCGACGCTCGTCGGCGCCGCACTCACCTGGGCGATCTACGGGATGGCCCAGAAGCAGCTTCTGCACTGGTTCTCTTCCCAGACGGTGATGTGGTGCATCTATGCGGGATGCACCCTCTGCTTGCTGCTCGCGGCAAAGCCGGCCGCGATCTTGGGACTCGACGCGATGGAGCTCGGAGTTCTCCTCTTCTGCGCGCTCAACACCCTCGTCGCCTACGGCGCCTTCGCTGCCGCCCTGGCTCATTGGGAGGCGTCACGGGTGAGCTCGGTGCTGGCACTCACGCCACTGGCCACCCTCGCATTCGCGTGGCTGATGGCGGCGTTCTGGCCGGCCCTGGTGGCGCCGGAGGCGATATCCCCGACCAGCTTGCTCGGCGCCGCTGCCGTGGTCGGTGGATCGCTACTGACCTCGCTGGGCGGAGACTCGAAGAGCTAGCTAGCCGGAATCGTCTGCTGGCTCGCCCTCGGAGATCCCCGGATCGTCGCTGATCGCCCGCTCGAACTCGGCGGCGAGCCAGTCCATTTCATTTCTCAGGCCGGGGTGCATCCGACCGCTCTCCTGGTGCACCAGGTCACCGAAGGCGCGAACGGTCACCATGCGGTCGTCTCCCACCTGCACCAAGAGCCACGAGAAGCTCTTCGGAACCGGTCGCCTCCCCACCATCACCGCATCGGTGTGCAGCGCCGCCAGTCGCAGCCATCCCGCGTCGAAGTCGACCGACTTCACGCTGTAGCCGAGCTCCTGCGCCCGGGCCATGCAGCGCGCCACGATCACGTAGGGCTCGAGCTCGGCGGAACGAAACGTCACGGGAGCGGCCGACACCCAGGGCCCACCCGTGCACGCCAGGAGTGCGCCGAAGAGGATCCCGACCCAACCGCAGTGGCGACCCGGTGAGAAACGCAGCCTAACTCTCCAGCTCCAGTGTCGCCGCCAGCACCGAGAGTGGCGGGAGGCTCAGATGGGCTTTTCCGCCGCGGACCTCGATGGCTTCGAATCTCTCCGAGCGCACCACGTCGGGGGCATCGAAGCTGTTCGCCGCCTTCGCGTCCGGTCCCGTCAGCAGCTCGGCGTTCTGCGGGGAAGCGATGGAGCGATCCGCCACCTCGATGGTCAGATCCATCTCTTCGCCCTGGCTTCGGTTGCTGGCGAACACCTGGAGCCGATCTCCTCCGAGAATCGCGCTGCAGTCCAGGTAGTGCACCTCCCCGTGCCGCAAGCCCTGGTAGACGGGCCCCTGGACCGCGGTCCGCAGTGCGACTCCCTCGCGCCGTTTCGAGAACATCTCGAAGACGTGGTAGATCGACTGGGTCAGCACCTCATCACCCTTGGTGAGAATCGGCGCGATCACGTTCACGATCTGGGCGATGTTCGCGATCTTGACGCAGTCGGCGTGGCGGATGAAGCTGTTCAGGAAGCCCGCGGCCACCAGTGCGTCCTCGAGATTGTAGACCTCCTCGATGAGATGGGGTGGAAACTCGCCCCCCGGGTCCATCCCCTCACGGTTGAACGTCTTGTACCAGACGTTCCACTCGTCGAAGCAGAGATAGGGACGCTTCTGCGCCCTGCGCTTCCCCTGCACGAAGCGGCAGACGGCGTCCATCTCCTCGATCTGCTGATCGATGCTGTTGGTCACGGCGAGGAAGTCGGCGGTGTCGTCGGCGCGGTTGTCCACGTAGCGGTGGAGGCTCACGTAGTCCGCGAGATCGCCGAGGTAATCGAGCACCAGGTGGTCCCACTCCAGATAGGTGGGCATGACTACCCCGCAAGAGCCGCAGGCGACGAGCTCGATGGAAGGGTCCAGAGCCTTCATCAGCTTCCCCGCCTGCTCGGCGCGCAGCGCGTACTGATCGGCGGGCACCTGGCCGAGCTGCCAGGGGCCGTCCATCTCGTTGCCCAGACACCAGAGCTTGACGCCGTGGGGCTCGCTGCTGCCGTTGGCCGCGCGCAGGTCTGCGTACTTGGTGCCGACCTCGCCGTTGCAGTACTCCACCCAGTTCCGCGCTTCCTCGGGGCTCCCGGTGCCGAGATTCACCGCGAGCATTGGCGTCCAGCCCATCTTGCGACTGAGCGAGATGAACTCGTCGGTTCCGAACTGATTCGGCTCGATGGACCGCCAGGCGAGCTCGCGCACGGTGGGGCGGTTCTCGCGGGGGCCGACCCCGTCCTCCCAGTGGTATCCGGAGACGAAGTTCCCTCCCGGATAGCGCATCGCCGTCATCGACAGTGGCTCGAGCGCAGCGAGCACATCCTTCCGGAAGCCCTCGGCGTCGGCGTGCGCGCTCTTCGGATCGTAGACACCCTGGTAGACAGCCCGGCCCATGTGCTCCAGGAATCCGCCGAAGATGCGCGGATCGACCTCGCCGATCTGGTACTTGGTGTGGAGAGTCAGTGTGGTGGGTTGCATAGTGCGCTCGAATCTACCACGTCCACCGGTCCACGCGCGACGTCAGCCGACGATTCGCGCCAGGTGCGGAACGAAGACGAGCAAGCCGATGATGACGGCTCCGGCGGCGCTCAGGAGGACCGCCGCAGCGGCGACGTCCTTCCCCTTCTGGACCAGTGGGTGGAACTCGGGAGAAGCGACGTCGCAGAGAAATTCGAACGCGGTGTTCAGAGCTTCCGCCATCCAGACCATCACGATCGCGGTCGCGATCGCGACCCACTCGATCCGCGAAATTCCGATCAGTAAGCCAAGTCCGCAGGCACAGACCGTTGCGAGCAGATGGATCCGGGCGTTGTGCTGGGAAGCCAACAGGGTGCGAACGCCGCGAAACGCGCAGCGAAAGCTCTCCAGTCTGGAAGCAAGGCTGAATCGAACGTCATTTCTGGGATTCACGGCGATCCCCACTTCTATTCGACGAAGGCCACGACGCGCGCCGGGGCGGCGCTGGCTCTCGCGATCTTGATGGGGAAGAAGCCCACCTTGAAGCCGGTTGCGGGAAGCGCGCTCAGGTTGGTCAACTGCTGGACGATGAACACCTCGCGATCGCGGCCGGCGAAGTGACCATCCCAGATTTCCGCCCGGTTTCCGGTCTCGCGAAACGCCTGGGCCATGACGCCGAAGGGGCGATCCCATCCGAGCGCGTCGGTTCCCAGCACCTTGGCTCCCTGCTCGGCCAGAAAGAGCGTCCCCTCTCGAGTCATCCCCGGATATTGGAATACCCGGATGTCGTCCAGGTCGAACTCTTCCTGTCCGGTGCGAAGAAGTACGGCGTCACGCTGGCGGATGCCGCATCCGGCAGCGTCGATCGCGTCGGTGAGCGCTTCGATGGTGATACCGCCTCCGAGTTCGCACTTCCCTCGCAGGTCGAGAACCATCCCCTCGCAGTAGAGCTCCTCCAGTCCGATATCCGTGATGGTTCGCGCTTGCCGCCCCTCGCAGGTGCTGCCGTAGTGCAGGGGGGCGTCGACGTGGGTTCCGCTGTGGGAATTCATCTCCAGCGTCTCTTCCCCCCAGCCTTCGCCCTCCGGAAGGTCGTCCGGCGTGCAGCCGAAGATCGCGCACATCCGGTCGCGGCCCTCGGCAGCAGGCGCCAGATACTGGATCTTCGGGGCCAGAACCGACGCCATCGGTCGAACGAATTCCGGCATGCGGTCCAGGTCGGCCGGATCCAGCGTCCGCGTCAGATCGATCAGTCGCATGAGGTCTCCTCGAGCCAGGTCAGGTGTGGGAAGATTCGCTCCGGAGGGGCGGATCGGCCACCACCGCGAACACCCGATGGTGCACCGCCAGGATGTCCCCAGGGAACCGCTCTTCGATCAGCGATGCGAGCTCCCGGTCGAAGGCAGCGACCTCCGGCTCGGACAGCACCCCGCCCACACCGCCGCTGGCGCGGACCCGGCCGCGCCACGCCTCCGGCGTGTAGGGAGCATCGAGATCGTAGGAGAATGTCTCGATCTCCCGAAAGCCGGCCTCACCGAGATCCCGGAGCCAAGGCGCGTAGACGCCCATGCCTCCGGCGCCGGGCCAGCTCGGGCTGTGGACCAGGATCAGCTTCTCGGTGGCTTCGACCAGATTGCCCGGTAGCGGGATCCAGTCGAAGTGCGCGATCAGAATCCAGCCGTCCGGGCGCAGGATCCGAGAGGCCTCGCGCGCCGCCGCAGCGCGATCGAACCAATGCCAACACTGGCCTGCGGCCACCACATCGAGAGAGCCCGCGGCGAGCGAGGTCTCCTCGGCTCGCCCGATCCGGTAATCGACTTCGACACCGGCTTCGGCGTCGAGCTCTCGCGCCTGCGCGAGGAGGCGGGAATCGGGATCGATGCCGATCACGCGGCAGCCGCGTCGCGCGAAGCCGCGGGCCAGCGAGCCGGTGCCCGTGCCGAGATCGACGATCTCCTGACCCGGCCTGCCGATACCCATGGGAGCGAGCCGCTCGAAGAGGGAATCGGGAAATCCGGCGCGGTGTTTCCGGTAGTCCTCCGCCGTCGCTCCGAAGTCAGGCTTCATGGCCGGGAGCCCGACTCGGTGACTGCTTGGAAAGCCACGAGGGCAAGACCGCCCGGCCCGCCCGCAGCTCTCCCAGCCACCAGTCGTGAAAACCGTTTGCGAACAGCCACTCGAGCCGGTCCCCTCTCCAGATGATTCGTTCGCCCTCGTAGGGTGAGGGTCCCTCGAGGAATTTCTGGACCGCCATCCGCTTCACGTAGTCCAGGTCGTTTCGCACGATCGGCAAGGACCTCATGCGCCGGATCCAATCGGAGAGCCTGGGATGTTTCTCGGCTTCGATGACGATTCCGAGAGGCTTGAGCGAGGAGAGATGCGGGAAGATGGCGAGATCCGCCACCGTGAGCTCACCGCAGAGAAATCCCTTGCCGCCCAGAGACGACTCCATCCTCTCTATGAATCCCTCGAGATCGCGCCTTCCGGCCTCCATGAGACCCTGGGGAGGCTCATCTAGCCGCTGGTGTGTCGGCCACATCCAGATCGAGATGTCGTGGACCACGGAGTCGACGAACGAGTCGGAGAGCCTCTCCCAGGATCGCGCCTTCGCCCGCTCCATCGGAGCCGAGGGCAAGACCCTTGGCTCCGGGTAACGATCTTCCAGATACGCGACGATCTCCGAGGAGTTCGACACGATGAACCCGCCATCGTCCAGGACCGGAACTTCGGCTCGTGGGTTGGCGCCGACGAGGTCCCCGTGGTGCTCCTTGGCCAACGCATCGATGCTCTGGAACGGGATCTCCTTGTGAGCCAGAACCATCCGTACCTTCCGCGCAAACGGACTGAACGGATTGTCGTAGAGCTTGATCATGGGGGCCCATCCGTCACGACGCGATCCCCCTGCCTACCCATCCGGGACATCCAGGAGCATCGTCACCCGAGAACACAACTGCACTTACGCTCCGAAGGTCGAGACACCGAACAGCCAACCGTGGGCGCCGAGAAACACGGCGTACAGCACCAGCCCCAGCGCGACGCGCCACCAGCCGATCTCGGCCAGCTCGAGCGTGTTTCGCCCCTGGGAGATCGCAAGGAACGGCACGCTCGAGGTCGATTCGGCGAACCGTGTCCAATTCTCACCGAACATCCGCTCCCTCTTCGCGTCGATCGAGGGTGGCCCGACCAGCGCCAGCAGCAGAAGAGCCCCGAAGAAGATCAGAGAGGCCAGCTCTGCCGAGACGAGAAGATGTGCCACCGCCCAGAGAGCGACACCCCAGAGGAACGGGTGACGCGTAATGCGCAGGATGCCGCTGGCAGTGACACCCTCGCTGAGCGCCGCCTCGCCTCCGACCGCGGTCGGGCTTGGAGTCGCGACCCCGATCGCGACGAAGAGGAAGGAAATCAAGATCAGCAGATGTGTGACCGGGCGAAGCCAGGCGGCCGGCTCCCAGAGCTCGGCAGGCTCCACCGCGGCGTAGGCCCAGCCGAGCCAGATCAGGCCCAGCAGCGAGACGGCAGAGAAGGCGGTCTGGTAGACCACCTCTCCGGTTTTCGCCACGATCGCCGCGCGTAGCGAAGTTCCCGACACGAACACGTGAATGCCGACGAAGAAGATCGCCGCCAACACCAATGAGATCATGCTCGGCCCCTTTTCAGCTCTCCCCCATCTCTCTCGAATGATCCACGGACGCTCTATGGTGACGCTAGGATAGCCATCAATCGATCGTCCGCGTCCTCGGGCTCCCTGCTCAGGCTGGGGCGGAAGTCGACCCCTGCGAACCCGCAGTCGCGAAGAAGCGACTCATACTCCGAATCGGAATACCCCTGCATCGTCGCACCGTACTGCGTCGCGACACCAGTCTGTGCGTCGACGATGAAGTATCGCTCGGTCGTGGTCCTCTGACTCGGGTCCCAGGAACTCTCCCGCAGGCAGAGATGGGGCCGGTCCGAGAAGAGGCCCGGATCCGCGGTGTACCAGGACGGAGCTTGCTCTCCGATCTCGCGAACCACCGACAGCGTATGCACCTCGAGCAGCAGCGTGCCCCGATCGGAGAGCGCCGCACGGGCCCGCTCCAGGATGCTCCGACCGTCGCTGGGGGAGAAGACATTGAACTCCCCGAATATCAGTGTGACGAGATCGAAGCCCTCTCCGTACGGTGCCGTTCGGATGTCCTGCTCCAGGTAGCTGCAACTCAGCTGGTCGCGACGGGCCCGCTCCCTCGCGTATTCGATGGAGGCGGGGGAGTAGTCGATTCCGACACACTGATGGCCGAGCCGGGAGAGTCTCTCCGTGTAGAGACCCGGCCCGCAGCCGAGGTCCAGAATCCGCGACGGTCGGTGTGAGAGGATCTCCCCGTCGATCCAGCTCACCTGGCGATCGACCCTCTCCAGGCGGCGGCTGGCCAGATCGTGTTTCTGGCTCAGATGCTCCTCCAGCATCCTCCGGCTGAATCCGGGCTCGTGCCAGGGGATCTTCTCGCCCTCGCCCCACGGCTCGAGGACCTCAGCTCTGCGGACCAGCTCCAGGAGGTTCACCGACGCGCACCCTCCCCCAGGCGAGAGCATACCTCGGGTGGCGCATCACCCGAGCGAGCCTGGGATAGGGCTAGTCAGACGTGCCCGACATGCACTGGAAGGCGTACTTGGCGACACAAGCGTCGAGATCGCTCTCAGCCGCTTTGATTACCTGCTCGCAGTAGTTCTGAGCGGCCTGCTCACAGCCATCGTAGTGACCGCCTCCCACCTGTGTATCCGACACGACCGGAGCGATCCTGCACCCGAGCGCGAGACAGCCGGCGAGGCCTGCGACGCCGCACAGAAGCGGTCGGAAAGCTCTTCTTCTTGTGGCGAATCTCCCACGTAGCGAGCCAGCAAATCGAGACATGGCGTCAAACTCCTCCAGCCGGCTGCAGCTCGAGTCTGCCGCGAGCCCGGTTAGCCGCAGCGTAACGCAAGGACCGTGCCACCGCAGAAGGCACTGTGGGGCGCGAACGGCGGGATTCGGTGCAGCCTTCCGGCGTCAGTGTCGGACCGTCACTGCAGTCAAGAAGCGGGCTGCTGTAGCCGGAGCGCCACCGCATGTTCGGTGGGGAGCCGGGCGGGCAGCGCGAGGCGGAGGCGCGCTCCTTCCTGGGACCACTGGAGAGGCGCGTCCGAGCCGAGGAGCTCGACGCCGTCCAGCGCCACTCCCTCGAGACCCTCGATCACCAGCTCCGACGCCGGGGTGGCATCGAAGACGATGGCGTGAAGGGCATCCCCCCTGGCGGTGAAGCGCACCGGGTTCCCGTCGGTCGTCCGGCCCTCGGCCCGAATCCAGGGGCGGGTCCCGTAGATGGCGTCTCCCGCCCCATCGAGCCAGGTCCCCAGCGCGCGCAGGCGCTCGGCCTGGATCTCGGGAATCGAGCCGTCGGCGCGGGGTCCCACGTTGATCAGCAGGTTGCCGTTCTTGCTGACGATGTCGATGAAAGAATGGACGAGCTGCTTCGCCGAGAGGTAGTCGTCCGGCCCTTCCTCGCGGTTCCAGGCGAAAGAGTTCCCGATACCGCGCACGGACTCCCATTTCTTCTCGGTTATTTCCGCGACGGTCTGGTACTCCGGCGTGCGCACGTCGTGGGGCAGGGAGGGCTCCAGACCCTTCGGGCCGAGCGCCATTCGCCAGCGGTCGTTCACGACGCCGTCGGGTACGCGCTCGTAGTAGTAGGCGAAGAGCTCCTCGATCTTCTCCACTGGCCCGGGGAACGCGATGTCGTTCCACATGGAGCAGGGGGCGTGGAGGTCGATCAGCTCCTTCCAGTGCCGGGTGGCGTACTCCCGGTAGGCCTCGCCGGGAGGAACCGCTCGCACGAAGTCTTTGGGAACAGCGATCACCTGGTCGTGGGTGAGCCAGTCGATGCCACCCGAGTAGTAGAAGCCCATCCGAAGCCCTCTGCTGCGGACGGCGTCGGTGAGCTCGCCGACCAGGTCGCGCGAAGCGATGAAGTCGGGAGCCTTCGGGTTGCGGTGCTCGCTCGGCCAGAGGAGGAAGCCATCGTGATGCTTGGTGGTGAGGACGACGTATCCCGCCCCGGCACTGGCGAAGAGCTCGGCCCATTCGGCCGGCTTCCAGACCGTGATCTCGCGATTGAATTCCTCGGCGAAGCGGCGGTAGGGAAAATCTGCACCGTAGGTTTCGGCGTGGTGCCGTTGGGTGGCGCTGCCCTCGATCCCCAGGGTGTTCTGGTACCACTCCGCGTAGGGATTCATCGCGAAGCTGGGAAAGCTGGCCTGGTCGGGGTCCTCCGTCGAGACGGGCTTTGGTGCCCAGGCGGGAACGGAGTAGATGCCCCAGTGGACGAAGATCCCGAGCTTGGCGTCGTCGTACCAGGAGGGAATCGGTCGGTCTCCGAAGGAGGCGGTCGTGGGTGCACTCATGGTGAGCATGGTGGAGAAGTTGAAAAGCTCCTTCAACCGGATGGGATTTTGGGGATAATCGGTCGTCAGCAGGGAGCAGTGGCGGTGGAGACGACGGAACGCAGGTCGGTCGGAAGCAGTGCGGTAAAGGTGAGCCAACTGGGCTTTGGCTCCGCTTGTCTCGGCAATCTCTACGATCCCGTGAGTGATGCCGAGGCAGCGCAGACCGTGGCGGCCGCCCTCGAAGAAGGCGTGCGCTACTTCGACACCGCGCCCTACTACGGCTACGGGCTCGCGGAGCGACGTCTGGGGGAGGCGCTGCGCGACCAGGCGCGCCAGAGCTACGCGATCTCGACCAAGGTCGGTCGGCTGCTGGAGCCCAGGGAAGGAGCCCCCCGCTCGGATCAGGGTTTCATCGACGCGCTGCCCTTCGATCCCGTCTTCGACTACTCCTACGACGCCGTGATGCGCTCGGTGGAGGAGAGCCTCGAGCGCATGGGCCTCGAGCGCTTCGACATCCTCCTCCTCCATGATCTGGGCTCGCTGACCCACGGCGCCGAGGTCCATCCGGGGGTCTTCGAGACCGCGATGGAAGGAGGATACCGGGCCCTCGATGCGCTCCGGGCAGAGGGAAGCGTGGGGGCCCTTGGTCTCGGGGTCAACGAGTGCGAGGTGTGTCTGGAGGCGATGAAGCGGGGCGACTTCGACTGCTTCCTGGTCGCCGGGCGCTACACACTCCTGGACCAGAGCGCGCTCGATCACCTGCTCCCCGCATGTGCGAAGCGGCAGATCTCGGTGATCCTGGGAGGTCCCTACAACTCGGGCATCCTCGCCAGCGATCCCGGACCGGGCGCTCGCTACGACTACGAGAGCGCCGACGACTCCGTGATCGCGCGGGCCCGCGCCATTCAGGAGGTGTGCGCTTCCCACGCCGTGCCCTTGCCGGCTGCGGCGCTCCAGTTCCCTTTGCTTCACTCCGCCGTGGTGAGCGTCATCCCCGGAGGACGATCCCGGCAGGAGGTGAAGGCGAATGCCGCCCACCTGCGTCACCCCATCCCCGAAGCGCTGTGGCGGGACCTCGCGAGCGCGGGGCTGCTCGATCCCTCCGCCCCGGTGAAGGCCGCGCCGTGAGTGCTTCCGCGATCGACGCCCACCAGCACTTCTGGCGCCTCTCCCGGGGAGACTACGGCTGGCTCACACCGGACCTCGAGGTCCTCTACCGGGACTTCGAGCCGGCCGATCTCCTGCCGTTGATGGAAGGGGCAGGGGTGAAGCGCACCATCGTCGTCCAGGCCGCGCCGAGCGTCGCCGAGACACGATTCCTTCTCGGGCTCGCGGATGCCACGGAGTGGATCGCCGGTGTGGTGGGCTGGATCGAGATGGCTTCGGGCGACGCGGCCGAGACTCTGGAGGCGCTCGCAACACACCGGGCCCTTCGCGGCATCCGGCCGATGATCCAGGACATCCCGGACCCGGACTGGATGCTGAACGATGCGCTGACCCCGGCCTTCGAGGCGGTGGAGCGGTGCGGCCTGGCCTTCGACGCGCTGGTGAAGCCGGTGCATCTGCCACGCCTCCTCGAGTTGCTGGAACGTCACCCGGCGCTGACGGTGGTGGTGGACCACGGTGCCAAGCCCGACATCGCGGGTGGCGGCTTCGAGACCTGGGCGCGCGCGATCCGCCGAATCGCCCGGGAAACGGCGGCCTGCTGCAAGCTCTCGGGCCTCGTCACCGAGGCGGCGTCCGACTGGGACGACGCCGCGCTGCGTCCCTACGTCGACCACCTTCTCGACTGCTTCGGCTCGCAGCGTCTGCTCTGGGGAAGCGACTGGCCGGTGGTGGAGCTGGCGGGCGGCTACGCGGCGTGGCGCGAGGCGAGCCTACGGCTCCTCGCCGAGCTCACCGCAGACGAGCGCACCGCGATTCTGGGCGGCAACGCGGCCCGCGTCTACCAGCTCGACTAGGCTGACCGCCACCTGAAGCGACAGCCGACGATCCATGCGTAGACGAAGAGGTTGACGATCAGCACCAGCGCCCCGAGAGCGATCTGCATCTCGTGCGTGAGGTCCCTGGGGTAGACGATCGGCAGCAGATAGTGCTCAATGAATCCCCCGGCGTAGCCCGTCTCTCCCGCCTGCGAACGAGCCCAGATCTCGAGGGGGGTCAGCGGGCAGACCCACCCCATGAACTCGATCAGTGCGCCCCAGGCGACCGCCGGGATGTGCAGCCAGGCGACACCGCTCCGCCATCGCACCAGCAAGCCGCCGGCCACGACGAAGAGAATGAAGCTCAAGTGAACCACGAGTACGGTGTCGGCGAGGAGGCGGTAGAGCATCCGGAAACCCGGCTACCGCCGACCGAAGAAGAGCACGAACTTCCCGTTCGACCAGACCACGGCCACGGGATCGAAGCCGGCCTGCTGCAGATATCCGAGCTGGCTCTCTACGGTCTCGGGGAGATCATTGTCCTGATGATCCTGGAGAACGTGTGTGATCTCGTGCTCCTCCACGGCGGCGTCGCGCATGAACGCCACCCAATCGTCGAGGAAGAGCTGCTCCAGGGCGGGCGTACCCGCCGCGGTGATGTCCGCCCAGAGCAAGCGTCCGCCGTCCGCCAATCTCGCGGCCACCTCCCCGATCAGCCGACGCTTGTCTCTCACATGATGGAGCGCGAAGAAGGAGACCACCAGATCGAAGGAACCGGGCGGAAGCGGCTCGTTCAGATCAGTGGCGTGCAGCCGCACCCTGTCTCGAAATCGCTCGAGCCGGCGACGTGCGATGTCTCGCATCCGCTCCGAGAAGTCGACGCCATCGAATGCGACCTCGGGGTGACACTGGAGAAGACGTTCCGCCCACTCCCCAGTGCCGAGTCCCAGCTCCAGGACGCGAGCAGGAGCCCGGTCTGGAACCGCTGCGTAGCGATCGACGAGCGCCTGAACCTCACGATATCCGGGGATGACGCGAAGCTTGATCGAGTCGTACTCTCCGGCGATTCGGTCGAAGCCTTCGCGGACAGAAGAGCTCGCCATCTTCGGACCTCGGCCACCACCACGCTGGCAGCTGGCCAGTCACATGCCGCCCGACGAAAGCGTAACATGGGCACGCGATCGCCGGATAGCGCGAACCACTGGCGTTGGCACAATCGAGGAGCGGGGTGGGTGATGCGCCGCGGGGGCGTGATGGCGAGGCGGATATCGGAGATCGACTGGCAGACCTGGGAAGCCCAAGACCCCGCCACCCTGGTGTTCGTGGTACGCGAGGGACGAATCCTCCTGATCCGGAAGAAGAGGGGCCTGGGTGCCGGGAAGATCAACGGACCCGGTGGGCGGCTCGAGCCAGGGGAGTCTCCTCTGGATTGCGCGATACGAGAGGTGCAGGAAGAGCTTCGGACCACTCCTACCGGGCTCGAGATGTGCGGCGAGAATCGGTTTCAGTTCGCGGACGGCTACTCCACGCACGTCTACGTGTTCCGAGCCAGTGGATGCGACCTGGAGCCGGAGGAAACCGAAGAAGCCGCGCCGATCTGGGCGCCCATAGAACGGATCCCCTACGACCAGATGTGGGAGGACGACGAGCTGTGGCTGCCACTCGTGCTTCGGGGAAGACCCTTCTCCGGACGGTTCATCTTCGACGGCGACACCATGCTCGACTACGAGGTCGAGGAGAACCCGTAGCCCGCGCGCCCATCCGCCCTTCGAAGGAGCTACGCTCCTGGCATGGCAGTCAAGAAGAGCGCGAAGAAGACCTCGGCCAAGAAGACGGCTCCCAAGAAGAAGACGGGCGGGAAGCGGACGGCGGCTTCGAAATCCGCAGAGGCGGTGGAGAAGCCCGAGGACAAGGTCTCCTCGATGAGCGTCAACCTCGGCCACGTCTTCTCGCTGCGCCCGCGGGTGAGCAAGACCTTCCGTCAGGCGGACTTCCTCACCGCCAGACAGCTCTTGCAGGACGAGGAGTACGCCAGCATCGAAGAGGCCGCCCGCGCCGTTGCTGACAAGGCCCTCGACCTGACCCACAAAGGGCCACCGAAGCGGGGCTTCAAACCCGGACGTTGATCGGGTCGGGATCTACCACGGCACCACGCCGTCTTCGTCGAAGTAACCACCCGTCGGGCCATCCGCGGGAAGAGTCGCGAGCTTCACCGCCGCCCTGGCTCCCTGCTCTACGGTTCGGGTGCCCCTGTGGTTGTTGAGGTCGGTGGCCACATAGCCCGGATCCGCGGAGTTCACCTTGATCGGTGTATCGCGCAGCTCGTGCGCGAACTGAACGGTGAGGGCGTTCAACGCCGACTTGGACGAGTTGTAGGCGAGCAGCTTCGCTCCTGCGTATTGATACCCGGGATCGCTGTTCAGGGTCAGCGAACCGAGACCGCTGGAGATGTTCACGATGCGGGCGCTGTCCGACTTCCGGAGAAGTGGCAGCATCGCCTTGGTGACGGCAAACACACCGAAGAAGTTCGTCTCGTAGGTGCGTCGAAGCACATCCATCTCGAGCTGGCTGGGCGGCGCGTTGTCGATGCCGATTCCGGCGTTGTTGACGAGAATGTCGAGCTTTCCGAAGTCTCGCTCGATTCGGCTGGCACCCTGGTCGATGCTCGACTGCTCCGTCACGTCGATTCGGATGAATCGCGCGTCGAGGTGATCCGCGGCCAAAGCCGCGGCGGCTTTCTCTCCTCGTTGGGAATCCCGCGCTCCGATCAGCGCAGTGGCTCCTCGGGCAGCGAGCTGACGCGCGATCTCCAGACCGATGCCCTTGTTGGCCCCGGTGATCAGACCCACCCGTCCCTTCAAAGATCTCTCAGTCATTCGAATTCCTCTTCGAATCGCTCGGTTCGAGGCGATCGCCTCTCCGCATCCGTTGCAGGGAACTCGACCACAAATCCCCCCGGGGAGCAGCGCGTCTGGAACCCGCGGCTGTGAACGCTAGGCCGCGCCCGACAGAATCCGCACCGTTGCGAACACCCCCAGCATCGAGAGGCCGAGGGCCAGCTTGCCCGCCGCGCCCAGGACCAGCCCGATCGTGGCACCCACTCCCGCCCGCCCGGCTTCGCCGAGTCCACGTTGCGCCGTAAGCTCGCCGAGCACCGCCCCGATGAATGGGCCGAGGAGAACACCCGGGAGACCGAAGAAGAGGCCGACCACCGCACCGACGACGGCGCCCAGAACGGCCCGCTTCGACGCTCCGAACCGCTTCGCACCCAGGGCGGTGGCGACGAAGTCCACCGCGTAGGTCAGGAGAGCCAGCACGGCGAGCAGGGTGAGCGTGGCGGTCCCGACGTAGACGAAATCCTCCGCCCAAGCAGCAACCAGGAGCCCCCCGAAGAGGAGCGGTGGTCCGGGAAGCACCGGAAGCAAAAGTCCAACCAGACCCGCCAGCACCATGACGGTAGCCAGCAACCACAGGAGGATTGTCGTGTCCATGCATCCTCCGCCGGGCGAAGGCCTGACGCCAACGGCCAATTCAAAGATTACCACGAACGCCCCACCCCGGGAACCAAGGCCGGAAGCATGCGTCGATCGCCTCGCGCCTCTTGACGGGTCAGGTAGAGGAACCGCGGCCAATCCTCGGGAGCCAGCGACGGACCCGAACTCGGTACTCCTGGTAGGATTTCCCAAAGGTCCTGCTCAGCTGGGGCTCCTCGTAGTACACGATGAAGAGCTGGAAACAGGTGCCTACGAAGGCGGCATAGATCAGAAGCCCGAGCACCCCGGAGAGAACCGTCCAACCGAGGATGACAGTCAGTACACCCACGTACATCGGGTTCCGCGAATACCGGTACAGGCCCCGAACCACCAGCTTCTTGGGGGCATCGACGGGAGCGGGTGTCCCGCGCCCGAAGCTGGCGAAGTCCCACAGACACCAGAAGTAGATCGCTCCACCCGCGGCGAACAACAGGAGTGCGAGAACCGCCCCGGCGCCCCATCTGAACGATTCACCTCGCGTCACCAGCCAAGGCACGTAGCCCGCAACGGTGCCCGGGACCAATACGGTGAAGAGAAGGTTCTTGAGAGCGAGCACCATTTCCCACCTTTCCGGCCCCGCAGGATTTCTCAGCGGGCGCCCTCAGCGAGAGTGGCGAGCGACTCGCGGGCTGCGAGCCACTCGGATGGAAGAGCCCCGCGACCCACAGCGAGGGAGACGATCCCACCCACGATGGCGCAGGTCGTGTCGCGGTCACCGAAACCCGAGACGGTGGCCCAGAGAGCCCCCTCGAAGTCTGTCAAGTGGCGCGCAGCACACCAGAGCGCAAATGGAACGGTGTCTTGAGAGATCACCTGAGAGCCGTTTCCAAGCGCGCTCACGGCAGCTCGAACCGAGCAGCCGGGCGGGAGCCGCAACGCCTCGACGATCCCGGCGCGCGTCTCGCCCTCGGGCGTGAGGGCCGCAGCGGCCTCCAGGATCTCCCTGGGATCCGAAAAGCCCTCGGATGCCCGCGCCGCTGCGACCGCAACCCCAGCCGCACCCGCCTGGCCTTCCGAATGCGCGTGTGTCACCTCGGCAGACCGTTGCGCCTGGTGAGAGGCCGCCTCCAGGTCGTCCGAGAAATAGCCTCCAATCGGGGCCGCCCGCATGGCACCCCCATTGCCCATGGAACCCGTTCCGCCAAATGCAGCGGGAGCAACCCGCTGCCACGGGGATCCCCCTCCGATCTCGCGCAGGATTCGATGGGCCATTCCACCGTAGCCACGGCCCGGATCCAACCGGTACTTGCGCGCGAAACACTGGGCAAGGACCTCTTGATCGATCTCTCCGTGGCTCTCGAGGGTCTCCACGATGGAGAGGGCCATGACGGTGTCGTCGGTGTAGTGCCAAGGTGGGTCGGGCAGGACCCGCTGCTCGATCAGCGACTGGGCCAGCGCGGCCGGTAGGAAGAAGCGCTCCCCGAACGAATCGCCCAGGGAGAGGCCCTCGAGGCTCAACCTCGCACGGCGGATCCGATCTGCGTGGTCCGACGGAAGCTCCACCAGCCCGCGGGATGGAATCGCTAGCCTGAGGACTTGCCGCGAAGCTTGCGGTGGCCCCACAGAATCAACAGGGCACCGCCCACAGCCCATGCCAGGCTGCCCAGGTTGAAGCCGCTGACGCTGCCCATCCCCAACGTCGTGCCGATGAAGCCACCGACGAAGGCGCCCGCAATGCCCAGCAGGATCGTGAGGAATATCCCGCCCGGATCGTCACCGGGCATGATCCACTTGGCGAGCAATCCGACGATGAGACCCATCAGGATCCAGGAAAAGAAACCCACTTGCCTTCCTCGCATGACCTGACGGCTGACCGCTCACCGGCCGCCTGTCTGGAGCCTACCACGGACGAGCCGCCCGGGGGAAGCCTCGCCGGCAGCGCGGATCGAACCGGACCCGGGCTTTCAAGTCCCGGCTTCGGCGTCTGTCGGTCAGTTCGGCGAGTTCCAGATGTCGCGGTGGAGCTGCCACTTGCCATTCTCGCGTTTCCACACCACGAGGTATCGATCCTCGGTGGCCTGACCGTCCTTGGCGACGAGCCGCACCTTGCCCACCTCGTAGGCGAGGTCACCTGCCGATTCGACCTGCACCGTCTCGAGAACGAGATCCTTCACGCCGGCATCGATCGCGCCCTTCCAGAATGCGGCGATGGCGGCGCGGCCCGCTACCGCTCCGGTGCCCGGAGGCAAGAGCTCTGCATCCACCGTGTAGAGCTCGGCGACTGCTGCCGCATCTCCTCGCAGAAAGACCGCAGCGAAGTCTCGATTGATGGATTCGATGGATTCCCGCGTATCGTCCGACCAGGCCGCCGAGCCGACCAGGAGAGAGATGGAGACGAGGGCAACGATCAAGGGCATCCCGCATCGCGTCATGGCGATTCCTCCACTCGATCCGGGTACGACCTGGAATCAGCGAGTGCCGCCCAGCGGCTGGCCGCCCACCGGATTCGAGCGCCGAGCCTACCATCGGCACCCCAGCGCTGAAACCCCTGCAGGCAACGGATCGATCGGAGAGGCGCTGGGCGATCCATCCACTCGTCAGTCGGCTTCGAGAAGCAGCTCGAACTCGATCTCGTCTTCGATCGGGGTGCCATCCGAAGCAAGCTCGGGAATCTCCGGCTTCAGACGCCGGGACGCGCGCATCGCGCCCCGATGAACTGCAGCCTGGTGCCAGCCGATGGCTCGGTAGAACGCGATGGCAGCCGCGTTGTCGTTGGTCGTGATCAGCCAGAGTCGTTTGCAGCCGTGAGACCTGGCAATCGGCTTCGCCTCTCGAAGCAGGAACCGACCCACTCCCTGTCGCGGAGGGACGGCGATCAGAACCACCACCTCGAATTGCTCCCCCGCGACGCGGTACTGGAGCAGTCCGACGGGAGCGCCCTCGCTCTCCACAATCAATCCGGGAAGAGCGCGAGCGTCGTGAAGCACGCCCCGAGAGACGACCCTGTAGGATGCGAAGCGCTCGGAGACGAGGCGCTCAGCCCAGGCACGGTCGTCGGTCGTCAGCTCTCGTGCTTTCATTTCTTCGAGAACGGCGAGGTCTGCATCCGTTCCGTCTGGATCCGGAGCGGGGCCGTGCTCGGCCAGCACCGAATACACCACCTCTCGAATCGTAGCTTCGTCCGCATTGGAGGCGTCGCGGATGATCAGGTCGCCTTCTCCTCCGCACGCTTCCCCGCAACCGAGTCGATCAGGATCTGCCAGACTCGTGTCTTGGCCAGTACCGATGCATTGAATTCCCACTGCCTCGCCGAGTAGTGACGCATGACCTGATCGAGCCCTCGCGTCTTCTCCGCGGGATCGGTCAACTCGGAAACCCTGCCGTAGCCGATCACACTCTCGTACAGGAAGGTCCACTTGCACGAAGTCTCCGGATCCGTCTGAAGCCTGACGTTGCGATCGAATTCGAAGCAGACCCTGTTGTTGACCTCGAGAAACTCGATCTTCTTCCCCGACGCAGCGGTGTGAAAGAACAGCGAGGTGCCGTCGTATCCAAACGAGACAGGGACGATGTAGGGCTCGTTCTCTACTGCGAAGGCGAGGCGGCATACCTCACATCCGCGAATGATCGCGTCGATCTCGCTGCGACTGGGGATTTCCTTGTCTTTTCTTCTCATGGGTCCGAATCGCCCGGCATGCCAAAGCTGCTTCTACTCGGTTTCCGAGAGCTTTCCAGTCGCCAGGTAGTCCAGCTCCGAATCCGTCAGATCGGTATCGGCGAGCACCCATTTCGCACGGTGCATGAGAGAGGCGGGAACCAGGACGCAATGCCGGGTTTCGATCCCGGCGACCAGCTCGGAGGACTTGATTCGCGTCGGAACGCCCTCGGAGTCCAGCACGGCTGCCAGGGCCTGGGCCGACCCGCGGTCGGCAAAGGTCTGGAACGGCTGCCATTCTTCACGATTCATGTCTTCACGATTCATGTCTTCGTAGCCGGCGCCGGAGAATGCGGCATGAACTCCGACCGCAAGCGCTCACCGGCTTGCCGGAGATGGCCCGGCTGAAGCCAGAGTCTACCACAGGCTTTCGGGTCTCAGGTGAGCTCGCAGTGGCTCTTGATGGCCTGCAGGGAGGTGCGCACAGTGGCCCTCGCGAGAGGCGCACCCGCCACGCGCTCCAGCAGGACGCCGACGACGGGTAGATTGCTGGTGAGGGTCAGCCTCGCACTCAGCAGTGTGCTCGAAGGTTCGGGAGAGGAGAGCCGATAGGTTTCATCGAAGCTGAAGGGGCCAAGCTCGATGGAGGACCGCAGCGTCGAATTGTCCAGAACCTCGGTCGGACGGTCATCGAGAATCAGCGGAAGCGGACCGAGTCGATAGCGCCAGCGGACATGCTGGCCTGGCTGGGGGTAGTCGGACGGCGCATCGATGGGCTCGATGATGCCCGTGTCCCACTGCACGACCTCGGCTGGAACGGTCAGCGCGCGCCAGACCCGCTCCACGCTCGTGGCGATCTCGACTGTCTCGGTAAACTCGATCAACGGGCACCCGTTCTGGCGGACATCGACGCCTTCTCGCGGCTGGGCCCTCACCGGCCGCCAGCAGCAAGCCTACCCCGGCCGGTGGCAAAGGACTACTTCGATCTCGACAACCTCCGGTTGTGCGCTCCGGACCAGGTGAATCTCCGGCTGGAACCCGGCCTTTCTGCACAGATGAAGCCACACCTCGCGCCCGAAGAGGCCGGTCGTGTGGTGATCGTGCACCACCTGTGCCGGACCGCTGCCCGTGCGAAGCAGGAAGGCGAAGTCGGTCTCTAGCGTTGTGTCGGCTGGATCCGGGTCGTAGGTCCATTCGAGGTATCGCAGTGAGCGGTTCCCCTCGTCGTGTCCACCCGTGCTCACCCCGGGTCGAAAGCTCTCCCGGAACCAGTCGGGGGCGAGCAGGCTGGCGCCGCCGGGGCGGCAATGGGCGAACGCAGTCTCGATGGCATGGTAGAGATCGGCGGCTGTGGTCAGATAGCTGACCGCGTCTTGAATGAAGACGGCATCGAACAGCTTTCCCAGTCGCACCGAGCGCATGTCACCTACCCGGTGGCTGCACTCGGGGTTGAGAGCTCGGCTCACCTGCAACATCTGCGGAGAGAGATCAACCAGGGTCAGGTCGAATCGGTCCTTCAGATGCGAGGCGCTGTTCCCACCGCCGCTGCCGAGCTCGAGAACCTGTTCCGGACGGCAAGCGGCCGTCAGAAGCTCCGCGTATTGGCTCGCCTCTTCCGCATAGTCAGCGGGTGAAGAGAACAGCGGCCACCAATCAGCGAGTTCCGAGTAGAGCTTCACGTGATGCGGCCACTCATGCGAGCTCCAAGGTGGCGGTTCCCGCTAGTCCCTGTGACTCCTTATCCTCACCGGTCGTAGCTCCAGCAGTCGCATCGCGGCTCCCGCCTTGCGCCAGAGCGCGAGGGTTTCCTGCCGACCGGGATCGGATAGATCCCAGTAGCGGGGCGCGAGCTCTTCGGCGAGCTCGAGACCGCCCCTCTCGTGGATCGAGACCGAGCCGTCGAAGGAGACCCATGACTCCTGCTCGCTCAGGTGATTGACCACGAGCAGCGAAGCTCGTGGGTCCGCCTGGAGCCGCTTGATCTTCGGAGAGACCACGCTCGTGAACATGCGAATCGTCTCGCCGTTCCAATCGAACCAGACGGGTATCCCGATCGGCCAGCCGTCGCTTCGGATCGTGTTCAGGATTCCGTATCTCGGATCCGCCAGAAAGCGCTCCCGCTCTTCGTCATTCATCTTTCCCATCTGCACTCCTCTTTCCCGTCTCCCGGGCGACCTCCGCATCTCGGGCTCGGAGCCACGCCAGTCGTTCCTCCAGACGGATGGCCTCCGCGGAGAGCGACAGCGATCCGAGCGCCAGCCAGACCGTCACTTGAAGGGCCCTCGCCTCGACGAGCCGGTCGAGCGGCTCGTCATCTACGGCCCCAGCATATGCCTCGAGCGCCTCTTCCGCCCGGCCGACTCCTTCACCCAGGACACGCGAACGAGTCACGAGGCAGGCGAGGTCCCACTCCCGCGGACCCTTGAAGCTATCTTCCCAGTCCGTCCAGATCGGACCGCCCGGAGTATTCAGGGCATTGGACAGGTTCGCGTCGCCGTGCACCGGCCTGATCCGGAGGCCCGACTCCTCGATCCACCGGAGCGACCGCTCGGAAATGCGGTGGAGCATCCCGGAATCGGTGGAGTTCAGCCTACCGTTCTCGTTCAGCACCGAGACGATCCGAGCCGCCTCCTCGAGTGCCCCGAGGAATGGAAGATCCCCCTCGAAGTCGTCGAGCGCTTCGTGACACGCCCGGAGTGCCCTCCCGGCCAGACTCGGATCCACCGGTTCATCCAGCTCGCTGACGTACTCCCACAGCGTCATGACGAAGCCGCCGCGCGAGTGGGGACCGGGAGGGAGCACGCTACTCGGAGGCACGACCGGCGCGCCCGCGGCACTCAAGTGGCCTGCCACCGCGAGCTCGCGCGCGAGCCACGCACTCCCCTGTCTCACCTCGACGGTTCCCGTCGCGATGCGCGCGACCACCGGCGTCGGGCGGAAGTGCACCAGGAGATTGCTCTGATCCCGCAGGACGGTCGCATCCCGAAACGAGAGACCGAGGTCTTCGACGACCTCGGTCGCCGTCTGCAGAGCGCGCTGGGAGGTGGGTTTGAGGACGGCGCTGGAAACGGCTTCGACTCCTGCAGATCCGCCAAGCGCCGGACCGACCTTCGCCCGGCGCTGGCCACCGATCTGTGGCCCGGATGGATCTTATCACGGACACAGCCCCCTGGGGCTTCGACCATCACCTCGGAGTTCTTGGTCCGGGCCGCGCGACCGCTACCTTCTGCAACGCGTCAGGCCGCTGGCCCAGGGTGGCCCCAAGGCGCGGAGTTCGGGAGGACGCAGATGGTCCGCGGAAGCTGCCTCTGTGGAGGAGTGGAGTTCGAGATCGATGGCCGACTGACACCCACCCAATGCTGCCATGCGACGCGATGCCGGAAGTCGACCGGCGCCGCATTCGCGCCCGAAATCGCGGCCAGGACGAGCAACTTCCGCTGGGTGCGAGGCGAGGAGTTGATCACGCGCTACGAAGCTCCGTTGCTGAGGGAGCCACCGCCCTTCCGCAAGGCGTTCTGCAGCGTGTGTGGCTCGCCGGTGCCGCTGGTCGAGCAGGACAGCGACTTCGTGGCCTTCCTCGCAGGCGTGCTCGATGGCGAACCCGAGACGACACCGTTTCGGCACGTCTTCCTGAGCCAGAAGGCGCCCTGGTACTCGGTAAGTGACGAACTGACCAAGTTCGACGAGAGACCACCCGCTGACCAGAGACTCCCGCGGAAGCAGGAAAGCTAGCCTGCCAACCGGAGGAGGTAGTCGTTCCGCGTCGCTGAGAGGCACCTCGGCTCCTGGTGACGTCGGCACTCGACACTCACGCCGAACCGTCGGCAGATCGCCCTGAATTCCACCTCCGGGAAGTGAAGGTTGGTCGCCGGGTAGAGAACAACCCCCTCTCCGCGAAGGAAGGGCCGAAGGTAGACGTGGTAGACGAGCCTCGAGAAGGTCCGTGGGCCGTATTCTCGGAGCTTCCGCGCCATGTGCGCCAGAATCCCTCGGCTGAGTTCACTGCGAAAGGGCATCTCGCCCACAAAGACCGTCCCGTCGGACCTGCAGACGCGGACGATTTCGCCGAGCGACTTCTCGACGTCCGAAGTAGACGGTAGGCAGTGGAGAACCGAGTTGATCACGACCACGTCGAATTCGGCGTCGCCGTAGGGAAGGGCGTCTGCCGACCCGACGGCGAATTCGACGTTCGGCGCATCTCGGAAGAGCGAGTTCAGTCTTGCCACGGCATTGACGCTGGGGTCGACGCCGTGACATCGGCCCACGCGACCCGCAATGATGCGAAAGAGCGCGCCGTCCCCAGGCCCGACATCGAGGACCCGGCTCCCTTGCTCCAGGGGAAGCTGCCGCGCGAGGTTCTCGATCTTTCCAAGAGTCGTCTTGGCGTCGCGATTGGCCATCAACGCCGGGTCGTCGAAATGGGTCGCCCAGAGATCGTAGGCTTCCCGATGGTCTCTAGCGATCAGCTTCTTCCACATGGCCGGCCAGCTCTACTCGGGCTGATGACATTCCTTCGTTTGCCGTCGCGGGCGTCTGACGGACTGGATGTTCGGCTGCGAGGCACAGCGGCTCCGAGTCTCGCTGAGCCACCCAGGTTGGCGCTCAGACGATACCATGGACCGATTGGGCTGTGCTTTGCCTCCTTCCCTCCAGGGGCTCGCTGGGCCGCTCGTGTGCTAACTGATAGCCCATGAGCTTCAGACGCGTGGTCATCACTCGCCGGGGCGGGCCTGAGGTTCTCCGCATCGTCGAGGAAGCCGTGCGAGAGCCAGGGCCGGGGGAAGTGCGCATCCGGACACTTGCGGCGGGCGTCTCCTTCGCAGACATCTTCATGCGAGAGGGATTTCATCCGGAGTCCATCTTCAGACGTACGCCTTTCACACCGGGATGGGACATCGTCGGTCGCGTCGATGCGACTGGTGCCGGGGTCTCGACGGTGGGTTTGGGAGAGATCGTCACCGCCCTGCCCATCGTTGGAGGCTACTCGGAGATCCTCTATCTCCCTGCAGAGGAACTGGTTCGGGTCCCTCCAGGGGTCGACCCTGCGGAAGCGGTGAGCCTCGTCCTCAACTACGTGACGGCCTACCAGATGCTGCATCGTACCGCCCAGGTTCAACCACGGCAGGTTGTCCTGGTGCACAGCGCTGCCGGAGGAGTTGGAACGGCATTGCTCGAGCTCGGCCGTCTGGCTGGTCTGGAGATGTACGGAACAGCCTCTCCCGGCAAGCACGAGGCAGTTCGGGACCTGGGCGCGGTGCCGATCGACTACAAGCACCGGGACTTCGTTCAGGTCTGCAGGGAGCTCAGGCCAGATGGGCTCGATGTCGTCTTCGACGGAATCGGCGGAACACACCTGGCTCGATCCCTCCGCACCCTTCGACGACGCGGTCGAGTCGTTGGCTACGGACTCGGCTCGACCGCGGCAGACGGAAGACAGACCTTGTCGGCGATAATGACGAGTTCCCTCGCGTGGCTCTGGGCGTTCTCGTTCAACCTCGTCCCCGGCTACAAGAGGGTGAAGCTGTACAGCATTCAGATGTTGAAGCGCCGGCGTCCGAGCTGGTTTCGGGAGGACCTCGAGGAGCTTCTCAGCCTCCTCTCGGACGGCCGGATCCGGCCCTTGGTGGCCGAGCGCTTTCCGCTCGGCAAGGCTGCCCAGGCGCAGGAGCTACTCGCAGCGGGATCGACGGTGGGAAAGCTCGTTCTCACCTTCGAGTAGCGCCAACGGCCCGCCCAGACGACAGGCTGGGCCGCGCTACGGCTCCCGCGCGCTGACCAGCACCAGGCGATGACTGCGCAGCTAGAGGGTGCTTCCGTCCAGGCCGCCGTACCCCCGCTCATGGCGGGATTCTAGCCTGCTTCACTGGAACGTCAGGCATCAGACTCGTTCGTGACCAGGACTCCCGCGTACACACCGGGTGTCGAGCCCTCGATCGGGACCGCGTCCACCGTCTTCGCGTAGAACTCCGCCGGACCCACGCCGCCGATGATCGAATACGCGTAGCCTTGCGCCCTTTGCGCATGGAGGGTCGCCAGGAGGAGAGCGCGCCCCAATCCGCGCCCTCGTTCTTCCTCGAGAACTCCCGTCGGGCCAAAGAAGTTCTTGCAGGTTGCGTCATGGCAGGCGAAGCCAAGCAGGTCCTGATCTCGGATCGCGAGGAAGCACGATACCGGCAAGCGACAGAAGGCTGCTTCCGCCTCGGCAGTCCAGACAGGGAAGTTCGCCTGAACCCACTCGAGGACCTGGGGCTTCTCCAGACTGAGTGCTCGGCGAACCGCGACTCCCTGCCTGGCACTGAGTTTCAGAGCGTCTTCCAGACTCGGGAGGTCGTAGAGCCTGACCAGCATGTCATGCATCGCGTCTACTCCTTCGTTCCCACTTGACACGGACGCGGGCGGACGGGGTGCTTGCTGGGGAGAGTGGAGGGAGCCTCTTCTCGCCAGATTCTCATCGAGGCTTCGAGGAAGTGACGAAGTTCTCGAAGACTCTTCCGAGGGAGATCTCCGCCTCGTTGTCGGCGGGAACAAGGAAGCTCTCGCCGAACTTCTCCGCGAAGTCGTCCAGGATGACACAGGAAGTCGGCCGATCCGCTCGCGCTCCAACTCGGACGATGTAGTGGCACAGGGTCAGGTCTTCACCGTGCTTCCCGAGGAGAGCGGATCTCCACCGGGCGACCTCCGCCTGCGCTTCCGGGAACAGCTGGGAGTAGGCATGGCAGTATGCCTCGAAGCCAATCGGGCGCTTCTGGGAAGGTGTCAGCTCGACCGGTCGGCGGACCACGAGTTCAGAGATCAAGTCGACCAGGAGCGGCTGCTGGCGGCTCACGATCTGAAAAACGAGGATCAGCGTCTCACCCTGCGGCTCCAGGAATTCTTCGAGTCGCCTCAGCAGGATCTCGACGAACCGGTTCCCGTCGCTCCCACCGTTGGAGGTGATCGTGCCCTCGATGCCATCCGGCGTCGGCACGAATGGCGGGTTGGCCAGGATCAGCTCGTACCGGTGCTCCGGCTGGAAGCTTGCGATGTCCGCTTCGATCGATCGGTAGCGGTTCGAGGGAAACTGATTGAGCTCCGCATTCTCGCGCTGAAAATCCGACGCTCGGGGATTGACGTCGAGAAAGTCTACGTGGTGTGCGCCGACCTTCAGCGCCATGAAGCCGAGCGCTCCCGAGCCGCCAAATGGCTCGAAGACGCGTTTGCCTCGGACCACCTCCGGAAAGTGCAGCATGTGGTTCATCAGGCTTCCCTGAGGACTGGCCAAGGGAAGGATTCGGAGCTTGTCGTCCTTGTTCCAGATCTCGGTCTTCACGGTCAGACCGTTGGCGAATCGATAGATGACCTCTTCGCCACAGACCTCACTGGTTCGTTCCAGAAGGTCAGGCAGGGGTTCCCGTGTCGACATGGTCAGGCAGCCTCCAGACCGGCGCGGACCCGCTGCGCGGCTTCCGTGGGTGAGAGAGCGTCGGTATCCAGCTCGATGTCCGCACGCAAGGGCGGAAACTCGAAGGCTCCGGAATCCCGGAGCTCCCGGTATCGCTCCACGGAGCACAGCTTGCCGAAGGCGGAGCGCGAAGGCTCGGACAGGCGCCGCTCCAGCTCGGCCTCGGCGCAGCGAAGGGATACGAAGAGGACCTGGCCGCCCTCGGATCGGACGGTGGATTCGGCGGCCTCGGGAAACTCGGGGCGAACCGTCCGCTCCGGTGCGAAGGTGAAGATCAGCGAGACGTCGGTCCGCGCCGCCTGGCGGAAGACGGACAACCAGAGCTGCTCCCGCAACTCGACGAACGGTGGGCTCCCGAACTCGAAGACCGACTCGAGGAGATCGACAGCGAGATGGTTGTGAAAGAGCCGAAAGCCGGTGAGCGTTTCCAGCTCTCGGGCAACCGTCAGCTTGCCCGAGCCAGGTAGTCCGTGGAGGAACAACAACCACACGAGTCTTGCGCCTCCCCTCTCGCGCGACTGGAGCCGACTACCCCGGCGTGCGCTCGAAGACTGCCGCGCCCTCCGGAACGTGGTGGAAGCTCTGCTTGTCGATGGTGTAGATCGCCATCTGAGGGGCGCCGAAGACGCTCGGATCGTCGAACGTACCCACCTTGAGCAGCACGACACCAGGCAGGCTCGGCGCCTTGCTCACCAGGTGTGTACCGCATTCCGGGCAGAACTCGCGCGTCACCGGGCTCTCGAGATCGCTGCGGCGGAACGCCTTCGGGGAGCCCGTGGTGTAGGCGAAGCCCGCCTCTTGCATGCCCATCACCAGGTTGGGAGCTCCACCCGAGATGTACTGGCATTCCCGGCAATGACACTGTCCTTTGAAGAGCGGGTCCCCCTGCACCTTGTAGCGAACCGCGCCGCAGTAGCATCCACCTTCGATTTCCATTGGCTCTCTCCATTTCTCGGGCCAGGCTTGAGCTTACCGCGGGCGAAGGTGAGCGACCAGAAGCGCCGCCATCGCGATCTGCCGTGGCGCCCCTCACCCAGTCGACGTCTCAGAGGTTCTCGAGTGCTCGCAGCTCAAGGGGTGAGATCCAGGCTGTACGGATTCGCTGCACGCCCGGAAATGCTAGCGCGTCGATCTGGCCCCTACGCTGAGGATGCATCGGAGATCGAACGCTGCCAGTATCGACGGGTCATCCGGATCTGGTTCCCGAGCGCGGCGATGGCGACGAGGAGCGATCCGAGAGCCAGCCAGCGCTGATCGCCGGAGACTTGCAGGACCAGCCCGAGAAAGGCAATCCCCGCTATTGCGCCGATCGCGGGCGCGAAGTCCCGAAGCGTCGCCGGCGGCACCGACCCGAAGAACTCCCGGTTGGCCGGATCTTGGCGCGCGCGGCGGTAGATGGTGTGGCTCGCCCAGGTGGAGAGAGCGAAGATGAGCGCCATGGCGTAAAACCAGGGGCCCAACGAATCGGGACCCATCAGGTCGATCAGGGTGAATTCTAGGATGCCGATCCCGAATGGGACAACGGAATCCTGAAGGGAAGGAAGCCAGCGGAATCGCATCACGATGCTGACGTAGAAGAGCCACACCACCAGGAATCCGAGAAGCAGCGCCGTGACCTGGAACCACCCGAGCAGGGCATTCCAGTCCGCCGCCCATAGGTAGGAGCTCTGGTGGAGACGGCTCCAGAGAAGCTCGAGGGCGAGAGCCTGAATCATGCTCAGCACCGTGAGCAGAACCGACGGAAATAGATCCGTCGCGCGGTTTCGTATCAACTCCACTTCGAAATCCTCCCCGGAGACTCGGGCGGAGACTAGCCCGTATTTCTGAGCCGCTCGCCACTCCGGCCTTGACGAACGCCAACGCGCCGTTATTCGTGCTGCGGGAGACCGTCGGTGAGTTCCGTCCAGGGGGCCTTCGAACCTACGAAGATGTGAGCCACCGGCTTCGCGCCCGGATCGCCGTCCAGGGTTCCGAGGCGAAGGCGGATCGAATCGGGTGACGACTCGGCCCGTTTGATGATGGGCGACCCGCACTCCCCACAGAAGCATCGTCTCACGCCCGGGGAGGACTCGTACTCTCGGAGAAGTTCAGCTCCATGGGTGATGCGGAAATGATCCACCGCGACGCTCGCGTTCGTCGTGAAGGACGACCCGGAAGCCTTGCGACACTGGGAGCAGTGGCAGTAGATCGCCGGGCCGAGCGGCCCGCTCACCTGATAGCAGATCTTCCCGCAGAGACAGCTTCCCTTCAGCACATCGAAACCTCACTCACCGTCCAATGGTGGCTCCACAGCCTCGGCCTGCTCCAGTACCCTGAGTGCATTCTCACCAAGTATCTTCAGAATGTCGGTCTGGGAGTACCCGCGCTCGAGAAGACCGGCTGTGACATTGGGGAATCCCGAGACGTCGCTCGCACCCTCTGGAAGAAGTAGCGTTCCGTCGAAATCAGACCCGAGGCCGACGTGATCGATTCCGGCAACACGAACCACGTGGTCGATGTGGTCGAGCAATAGATCGAGCGGAACCGGTGAGGGTCCACAATGGAGGACCATGTCCCGGACGATTCTCCACTTGCTCGCCTTCCTCGGGTCGATGAAAGTGCCCCCGAAATTGACCATCACGACTCCGCCGTTCTGAGCGACAGCTTCCAGCATCTCATCGCTCAGGTTCCGGGGATTGTCGACCAGGGCTCGCGCGGACGAGTGGGAGGCCATGAGGGGAGCACTCGTTGCCTCCAGCGCGTCCCAGAATGCCTCGTCAGAGGCATGCGAGACATCTACGACCATCCCGAGGCGGTTCATTTCGCCAATCACTTCGCGCCCGAACTCTGTCAGTCCACAGTGGCGAGAATCGTCGCCCGAAGAGTCGGCCCAGCCGTTGGTATTGTTCCAGGTCAGCGTCATGTACCGCACGCCACGATCCCGGAACTGGTGGAGATTGACCAGGTCGTCTTCGATTGAGTGTCCGCCTTCCAGCCCCATCAGAACCGCAATCTTGCCACTGCGCGAGATCCTCCGGACGTCCTCAGTAGAAACCGCCAGCTCCAGGTGGTCGCCATGCCGCCGAATCTGTTCTTCCAGGGCATCCATCATCTGAAGCGCGCGCCCTTTCGTCCCTCCGGGCGCTTTCGCGTATCGCGGATGGGCGAATATCGAGAAGAACTGCGCGTCGACTCCACCGACCTTGAGCCGGCTGAGATCGGTGTGGGTGCGCAGCTGATCTCCTCTGGGGGCGGGAAGCAGCCAACCGAGAACCCAGTAGAGCTCTGCCCTCCGCTTGGCGGGATCGGCCCCGTTCATGCCGAGGTCGAAGTTGAAGTCGAGAATCCAGCTCATGACGTCATTGTGTCCATCGACGACGATCGCGTCGCGATGGATTCTGTCGGACACAGACACCTCCTACCACGCGCGTCAAGCGCTGCGAACGATTCTGTCGCCTTGGAGGGAGAGCTGCGGATCCAGTCCCGCGAGGTCCTGCAAGAACGATTGCTTGTCCGCTGGAGAGACCAGGATTCCGAGGCGCGATCCGCGGTACTGGATATGGAGGCGATCGAGCGAGCAGGCGGGGCTGGACATCGGATTACGAGAGGGAGTGACCGCTTGAATGGCACTCACCAGAACCCGATTGCGAAAAGGACCACAGCGCATCAGCAGTGCTTCTTCAGTCAGAGTGTAGGAGGTGCCGTATAGGATCCACGGGATGAGTACCGCGGATGGAATGCAGATCAGCAGGAACAACGCCTTGAACATCGCCGGTGTCGGAGATCTGGCGACATCGATGCTGGCGTACACGAGAGCCAGTGCGGCACCCCACAAGACGATCACGAGCCAGAGGTCCCGTTTCGAAGGGAAGCGACGCTGGGGAAATGCCGAGGAGTCGTGACTTGAAGCCATGGTACTGATTCGCTCCGAGCGAGAGTTCCCCTCGGGCCGCGGCCGCTGGCCCGAAGCTACGCCGACGGGAGCCCGTCGAGCACGATCAGAGTTCCGGGGGTCGACCGGAGGCGGAGAGGGAGGATCTCCTGGTAGCCGGGGGAGTCGTACCAGGCGCGGAAGGCCTCGCGTGACTGGAACTCGAGAATCACGGTGCGCGGATGAGCCACCTCGCCTTCGACCACTTCGGGCGATTCATCGAATCCCAGAATCCGGCCACCAGCGGATTGAATGGTGGGAATCACCTTGGCGACGTATTCATCGAGCATTTCGCGGTCTTCGATCCGACCCTGTGCGACAACGTATACGGGCATTTCGACTCTCCTCCACGGGGCGATCGCCCGAACCGTTCATGAGCGCCCACGAACGATCCGAGCTACAGGAGCACCTCGGTGTAGGCATCTTCGTTGAAGCCGACCACCAGGGTCTTCCCGACGCGCAAGCAGGGCGCGCGGAGGTTGCCGGTGGAGCCGACCATCGCATCGATCACCGCGGCAGGAGCCTTGCCCGCCGTCTTCCAGTCGTCGAGCTTCTTGCCCTTGGCGACGATCACCCTGGATGCCGCTTTTGCCAGGGCAGAGGCGTCCTTGCGGCCGAGCTTGCGGCTGGCGGGAACCGTCTCCTGCGGCTCGATTCCTTTGGCGTCCAGGAACTTGGACGCTCTCCCGCAGGACGTTCAACCCTTGCGGTGGTAGTACCAGTCGACCCGCTTCGCCATCACCGATCCTCCCAGACCGGATCTTAGCCCCGATTCTTCGTGAAGCTCGTGGCGAAGACGGCGCGTCCAGTGGGTCCCCGCGATATGCTCCCCGGGGTGGCGACGGATCTCCTGATGCTGCTGATCGGCCTGATACTGCTGCTCGCCGGTGGCGACGCACTGGTGCGCGGGGCGACAGCCCTGGCGCGCGGGCTGGGGATCTCCCCTCTGGTGGTAGGCCTGACGGTGGTGTCGTTCGGCACCAGCGCCCCGGAGCTGGCAGTCAACCTGACCGCTGCGCTGCGCGGCAGTGGCGAGCTCTCCTTCGGAAACGTGATCGGCTCCAACCTGGCGAACATCGGACTGATCGTCGGGTTGACCGCCCTGTGGCGGCCGCTCGATGTCCAGAGCATTGTCGTCCGCCGCGAGCTTCCGATGATGCTGCTCGCCACCGCCTTCGCCTTCGTCTTCGCTCTCGACTCGGTGCTCTCGGGAGACGCCTCCTCCCGCTACGACCGCGGTGACGGCATCGCGCTGCTGCTGCTGCTGAGCGTCTTCATGTACTACACGACAGTGGACGTTTTCCAGCAGAGGGAGAAGGGAAGAAGCAGAACGCGGCGGATTCGCCGCGGCTGGAGCGTTCCCGTGAGCGTGGTGGTGGCAACGACCGGATTGGTGGTCCTGGTGATGGGTGCGCGCTTCACCGTCGAGGGGGCGGTGGGAATCGCCCGCGCCGCCGGCATCTCCGAGGCCGTGATCGGACTCACACTGATCGCCGTCAGCACCAGCCTTCCGGAGCTCGCCGCCTCCCTGGTCGCCGTCTGGCGCGGGCAGGCGCAGATCGCCATCGGCAACGTGATCGGCTCCAACGTCCTCAACTTGCTCCTGGTACTCGGAGCTACTGCCGCGCTTCGGCCCATCCCCGTCCCGGAAGGTGGAGTGATGGACCTCGCAGTACTGTCCCTGCTCTCGCTGGCGCTCTGGCAGGTGTGTGCGAACCAGGATCGGCGGATCATCCGCGCCGAGGGCGCGCTCCTGCTGACGATCTACCTGGCCTACCTGAGCGTCCGCGCGCTCCACTGAGCGTGTTGCTCGCCTCGGCAATACGCTTCTTGGTGGCGGCCCAGGAGCAGATCGGGCAGCTCGCCAGGTCGTGACCGCGGGCCGGACAGTGCTCGCGGCCGAAGAAGATGATCTGCAGGTGGAGCCTGTTCCACGACTCCTCGGGAAAGATCTCCTTCAGGTCCCGCTCGGTGCGCTCCACGTTCACACCGCTGGAGAGACCCCAACGCGCGGCCAGGCGATGGATGTGGGTATCGACCGGGAAGGCGGAATGGCCAAAGGCCTGGGACATCACCACGCTGGCCGACTTGTGGCCAACGCCGGGGAGCGCCTCCAGGGCTTCGAAGGATTCGGGGACGGATCCGCCGTGCTTGGCGACCAGGATCTTCGAGAGCGCCGAGATGTTCTTCGCCTTCGAGGGTGCGAGCCCACAGGAGCGAATCAGCCGGCGGATTCGCGCCACCGGGAGCTTCGCCATCGCAGCGGCCGTGCGCGCCTCTGCGAAGAGCGCCGGGGTCACGCGGTTGACCCGCTCGTCGGTGCACTGAGCGGAGAGCAATACCGCGATTAGCAGGGTAAACGGATCCCGGTGCCGGAGTGGGATCGGGGGCAGGGGGTAGAGGCGGTCGAGGATCTTGCGGATCCGCTCGGCCTTTTCCGCGCGCCTCATGGGGTCAGCAACACCTTGCCCAGGTTCTTTCGATCCTGGATGTAGTGGTGCGCCTCGGCCGCGCGCTCGAAAGAGAAGCTCGCCGCCACGACCGGGCGGATGGCGCCCTCCTGGTAATACGCGAGGAGCGCCTCCATCCAGGCCTTCACCCGATCCAGCTCCGCCCACAGCTCGCCCAGGTTCACCCCGAACACACCCTTGTTGCTGCGCATCAGCACGGCCGGCGTGAAGTGAAGCCAGGGCGTGGCGAGCATCGCCTTGAGCACCCCGGGGATGCTGCGTTTCTTGCCCGTCACCACGGCGGACATGCCGAAGATCCCCAGGCGACCGGTGGGCGCCAGGGCCCGGAAGCTCTTCTTGAAGGAGCTTCCGCCCACGGCGTCGATGGCGAGCTCCACGCCGCGACCGCGGGTGATCTGGTGCACCCTCGCCTCGAAGTCCTCGCTTCGGTAGTCGATGCAGTGCTCGACGCCGATCGACTCGAGAAATTCGTGCTTCCCGGAAGATGCGGTTCCGATGATCGTCGCCCCGATGCGGCGCGCCAGCTGGATCGCGGCGACGCCGACGCCTCCCCCCGCCGAGTGGACCAGCAGCGTCTCACCCGCGCGCAGCGCGCCCATCACTTCGAGGAGCTGGTAGGCGGTCAGGTAGTTCACGGGAAGCGCCGCGCCCTCCTCGGCGCTCATGCCCGCCGGGCGGGCGAAGACCTGCAGCTCGGGCACGCAGACCGTGTCGGAGTAGGAGCCGAAGCGGGTCAGCGCCAGCACCTCGCGACCGATCCAGTCGGACTCGACGCCGTCGCCCACCGCGTCGACGCTCCCCGCCGCCTCGTAGCCCACCACCACCGGCATCGGCGGCAGTCCGGGGTAGAGCCCCATCCGCGCCACGATGTCGGCGAAGTTCACCCCTGCCGCCGCCACGCGGATGCGCACCTCGCCCGCCGCGGGGAGCGGGTCCGCCGCCTCGCGCAGTTCGAGCACCTCCGGCTCTCCCGCCCGCGGAATCCAGATCTGCTTCACGCCGACCCCGCATCCGGGACCTTCTCCCGCATCGTCACGAACTCTTCCGCCGCGGTCGGGTGAATGCCGATCGTCGCATCGAACTGCGCCTTGGTCGCGCCGCATTTGAGGGCGATCGCCAACCCCTGGGTGATCTCGCCAGCGTCGGGCCCGACCATATGGCAGCCTACCACGCGGTCGCTCGCCCGCTCCACGATCAGCTTCATCATGGTGGTCTCGTCGCGTCCGGTGAGCGTGTGCTTCATCGGCCGGAAGCTGCTTCGATAGACGTCGATCGCGGCGCAGCGCTCCCGCGCCTCGGCCTCGGTGAGACCGACGCAGCCCACCGGTGGCTGACTGAAGACGGCGGTCGCCACGTTGGTGTGATCGGGCCGGGTCGGCGTGCCGGCGAAGACGGTGTTCGCGAATGCGATGCCTTCGGCGATGGCCACGGGTGTGAGCATCAGCCGGTCGGTGCAGTCTCCGATCGCGTAGATATGGGGAACGCTGGAGCGCGAGTAGTCGTCGACGACCACCGCACCATTCCGCCCCAGCTCGACACCCGCCTTCTCGAGGCCGAGGTTCGCAGTCTTCGGCACCCGCCCGGTGGCGTAGAGGACCTGGTCCACCTCGAGTGTGCTGCCGTCGTCCACGCTCAGGCGGACCCCGCTACCGCTGCGCTCGATGGCGGTGGGACAGTTGTCGAAGCGTAGGTCGATGCCCTTCTTGCGCATCTGGTCGGCCAGCACCGCTCGGACGTCGTCGTCGAAGCCACGCATGAAGAGCGGACCGCGGTAGAGCTGCGTTACGGCTGCGCCCATTCCGTGGAAGATCCCCGCAAACTCGACGGCGATGTAGCCGCCGCCCACGACCGCCACCCGCTCGGGAAACCGCTCCAGGTGGAAGGCATGGTCGGAGGTGATGGCGAGCTCGGTGCCGGGGATGCGCGGCATCGAGGGCTGCGATCCGGTGGCCACCAGGATGGTCGCCGCCGTATGACGCTCTTCACCCACGGCCACGGTGTGCGCATCCAGAAGGCTCGCGCGGCCCTCGATGCGGTCGACTCCGGCCTCGTCCAGAAGTCGCGCGTAGACACGATTGAGCCGCTGGATCTCTTCGTCCTTGTTCTCGAGCAGCGTCTTCCAGTCGAAGCGGCGGTGCTCGCCGATACTCCAGCCGTAGGCCGCCGCGTCCTCGAAGTCCTCGCGGTAGTGAGAGGCGTAGACGAAGAGCTTCTTGGGAACGCAGCCGGCATTGACACAGGTCCCGCCCAGGTAGGTGTCCTCGGCGACAGCCACCCGGGCGCCCAGGGAGGAAGCGACCCGGCTGGCGCGCACGCCGCCGGAGCCGGCGCCGATGGTAAAGAGGTCGTAGTCGTACTGGGTCATCGGGGGGATTCCTCGAAGCGGCGCTGGCGCTCAGGCGGGAATTCTAGCCGCCGATCCCGGTCTCGTTGGAGGCGAATTCGCGCTGCAGTCCCTGGTACTCCCGAAGCACGCGGCTGACGAAGGCGGGGCTCCGGACGTCGCCACGGGCGAGGCGCCGAGCCAGCCGAGTCGGACCGATGTTGTAGGCGGCCAGTGCGTGCTCCCGGCTCCCGAAGCGTTCCAAGAGCTCTGCGAGATAGCTGGAACCGATGCGAACGTTCGCCACGGGGTCGAAGAGGGTCTTCGCACCGTGCCAGGGAACGCCGATTCTGCCAGCGACATCCTCGCCGACCAAGGGACGCACCTGCATCAGCCCGAGCGAGCCGCGCGGTCCCTTGGCCAGCGGGTCGAAGCGGCTCTCCCGCTCGATCAGCGCCACCAGAAGGAGCACCGAGATGCCGTGCTCCCGCTCGGCCTCCACCAGCACTTGCGCCAGGGATTCGCGCTGCGGCTCCGCAATATGCTCGGCCCGTGCAGCCAACACCGCGCGCACCAGCACCAGGCTCGGATCGTCGGCAGTCTCCTCTGGGGACGCGGAGGGCGCCCGCGGGCCGGCCGGTGGCACCAGGGGAATGGCTTCACGCCCGTTCGCCTTCGCCGAAGTGGGTGGTTTCGCCTCCTGCGACGGGAAAAACGGGGTCGGGGCGCGGCAGGCCGAGGCGACGAGGGCAGTCGCCAGAAGCGGCAAGAGCAGGGGAGTTCGCATCAGCTGGGGCACAACAACCGCAAATCCTAGCTCGGAATCGGCGCTTCCAGCCACCAGTCCGCCATTTGGCCCCGCGGTGGGGTATCGGCCCCCCACTGGCGGCGCGCAGATCCCCGCGCCTCTATCATTCGCGATCTCGAGCCGGAGGAAGCAGAGTATGGGACCGCTAGCAGGAGTCAGGATTCTCGAGATCGCGGGCATCGGACCGGGCCCCTTCGCCGCCATGATGCTCGCGGACATGGGCGCCGACCTGCTGCGCGTCGACCGGGCCGAGAGGGTGAACCCGGATCCGGGCGAGGAGCCGCCGGGGGATCTCCTCAACCGGGGTCGCCGCAGTGTCGGACTCGATCTCAAGAACCCCGACGGCGTCGCAGTGCTGCTGAAGCTGGTGGAGCAGGCAGACGCGCTTCTGGAGGGCTTTCGCCCCGGCGTGATGGAGCGCCTTGGCCTCGGGCCCGACGCCTGCCTCGAGCGCAACCCGCGCCTCGTCTACGGCCGCATGACCGGCTGGGGCCAGACCGGGCCCCTGGCCCACGCCGCCGGCCACGACATCAACTACATCGCGCTGGCCGGCACCCTGCACGGGATCGGCCGCGCCGGGGAGAAGCCCCTCCCGCCGCTCAACCTGGTGGGCGATTTCGGGGGCGGAGGCATGTTGCTGGCCTTCGGGATCGTCTCCGCGCTCTTCGAGCGCAGCAGATCCGGCAAGGGTCAGGTGGTGGACGCCGCCATGGTGGACGGAGCAGCGCTCCTGATGACGATGATGCACGGCTTTCGCCACATCGGAATGTGGAAGGACGAGCGCGGCACCAATCTGCTCGATACCGGCTCCCATTTCTATGACACCTACGAGACCGCCGACGGAAGGTACGTCTCGATCGGCTCCATCGAGCCCCAGTTCTATCAGGAGCTGCTGCGCCTCACCGGTCTCGAGGGGGAGGAGCTGCCGCGTCAGATGGAGCGGGACGCCTGGGGCCCCCTCGCCGAGCGCCTGACCGAGATCTTCAAGTCGAAGACCCGGGACGAGTGGTGCGAGATCATGGAGGGCACCGACGTCTGCTTCGCCCCGGTGCTCAGTATGGGCGAGGCCTACGAGCACCCCCACAACGTCGCCCGCGGCACCTTCGTCGAGGTGGCCGGAAAGCTTCAACCGGGGCCTGCGCCCCGCTTCAGCCGCACGCCCGCGGAAATTTCGCGTCCGCCCTCCCACGCCGGCCAGCAAACGGATCAGGCCCTGGCCGAGTGGGGCTTCTCCGCAGAGGAGATCGCCCGCCTCCGGGAGAAGAAAGCGGTCGCCTGATCCCCTCTCCCACTCAGACGGCTCCGCCCTCGTGAGGCTCGGCCGCGTCGAGATGAGCGCTGCAGTTGAGGAGACGCACCCGCCACGGGTCCGGGCCGTCGAGAATCGTGACGGAGGTGTTGCGCCAGGCGAGACCGCGGAGGTCCGGGTCCACGCCCTCGGGCAAACGCGTGCGGCGCGCCACCACTGATCGGCACACCAGGCCGTGGGTGATCACGGCAAGAGTCTCCTCGCACTCCCCGGCCGTCCGCTGGATCAGCGCCCAGGCTTCGTCCATGCGCGCCTCGAAGCGCTCCCAGCTCTCCCCTCCGGGCGGGTCGTAGTCGGGAGCAAAGAGATCGAAAGAGAGCTCGGCGTAGGGCGTCCCACGGACATCGCCGAAGTTCCGCTCGTGGAGCAGGGCGTCGTAGCGAATCGGCGCACCGGTGGTCTCTGCCACCGCCTCCGCGGTCATCGCCGCGCGCGTGAGGTCGCTGGCGAGGATCTGACCGATGCCGTCGCCGGTCAGGCGCCGGGCCAGACGTCGCGCCTGGTCGATGCCGTTCGGGGAGAGAGGGATGTCGGGCTTCTGGACGACGAGCGCGGCGTTTCCAGCCGTCTCGCCGTGCCGGATCAGATAGATTGCCATACTGCGAGCGACAGTAGCGCGGGTGGAAGAGATGCCTACTCGGAGAGAGCTCCGTTTCCCTCTTCGGGAACCACCTCGATGGCTGGATCGTCGAGGATGCCTGCCAGGACGTGCTCGTCGGGCGCCCGGTGGACAGGCTCGTCGAGATGGAGCTCGCGGCGGCCGTTGTAGCAGAGAGGACAGAGACCCGACGCGTACTTCACGAACATCCGCTCACCGCAGTTGACGCAGCGGTGGACGGCACCGCGGCGGCGCAGCGACTGGATCAGAAAGCCGTTGTGAATCATCTCCGCTCCGCGCGCCGGCCGTACCCATTTCTTCCACATACCCCTGAGTGGCCGGCGAAAGCCGGTGGGTGACGCCGGGTACCCTCACCCATACGCAAGACGCGGGCGTAAGCCCTGAGATTCGAAGCCTGCTTTTCTCCTCAGCTGGCTCCCATGCTCTCCCAGATCTTGGACAGCTTTACCCGTCCCAGCCGGATCCCTACGTTTTCCACACCGTGGATGCGTTACTGCCGTCGGATCTCGAAGCCGCACTTGCCGAAGGCCCGGAGCCGGCGAGCGCCGCGCGCCGAGCTGCGACGCTGATCGAGGCCGTAGGCGCCGTCGATGCAGCACGTCTCGAAGCCGCTCGCGAGAGCCGGGCCACCGAGCTTCGCCGGGTGCTCCTGGTAGTCTGCGGTGTCGCGCCCTTCCTCTCCAGGTTCTTCCAGCGTCACCCCGCCGCCTTGCTCGACCTCGTGGAGGACGACCTCCGCGCGTCGCGTTCCCTCGCCGACTACCAGGCGCGCCTCGACGCCGCCCTCGAGGCCGCGAGCGGGGAGGAAGAGGCGGATACGCTTCGACGCTTCAAGTACGCCGAGTTCGCCCGGATCACCGTGCGCGACTGCTACGACGATCTGGTCCCCGAGGCCCGGGTGGGCGAGGTCCTGGGAGAGCTCTCCTACCTGGCCGAAAGCCTGCTCTCTTGCGCCCTGACCTGCGCCGCCGCACGCCTGACCGCCGACCTGGGGCCACCCTGTTGGAGGAGCGCAGATGGCAGCGAGACCCGGCTGGAGCTGACCGTCCTCGGGCTCGGCAAGCTGGGAGGGGAAGAGCTCAACTACTCCTCCGATGTGGACCTGATCTACGTCTACCAAAGCCCCGGGGACGAGGCGGGGCAGCTTCGGGACGGCCCGCGGGACCTCTCCCCGGAGGAGTACTTCACGCGCCTCGTCCGCGGCTTCGCGAAGCTGGTAGGGGAGACCCGGGGCGAGGGCTTCCTCTACCGCATCGATCTCGATCTCCGACCCGAGGGCAGCCACGGCACCCTGGTCCCCTCCAGCAACGCCCTCACCTCCTATTACGATGGCTGGGCTGCCACCTGGGAGAAGGCCGCCTTCATGAAGGCCAGACCCGTCGCCGGGGATCGAGAGCTCGGCTGGCGCATCGCCCGGGCGATCGATCCGATGATCTACCAGACCTCCATGGACTTCGGCGGCGTCGACGCCATCAAGGAAATGAAGCAGAAGATCGAGCGCCAGAAGGGGCTGGCGGAGGGTGCCTTCGACGTCAAGCTCGGGCGCGGCGGGATCCGCGACGTCGAGTTCGTCGCCCAGGCGCTGCAGCTCATCCACGGCGGACGGGTGCCCCAGATCCGAGGCCGCTCGGCACCTGGCACCCTGCGCGCCCTGGCCGAGGCGGGAATCCTCGAGCCGGGCGTCGCGGAGGAGCTGCTACAGGCCTACCGCTTCCTCCGGCGCATCGAGAATCGTCTCCAGATGGAGGCGGAGCGTCAGACCCATCTGATCCCGCCCGGCGCCGAGGCGCGGGAGCGGCTCGCCCGAGCCCTGGGCTACCGGGGCGAAGACGCCAAGGCGGCCTTCGAGGCCAGACTCGAGGCCGAGCGCGCACGGGTGCGCCAGATCTTCGAGGGTCTCTTCCCCGAGGACGACTCCGAGCGGGTCCTGGATCTGTTCGCCAGAAGTGCCTCCCGACTCCTCGCGGTTCCCGCGGCCCGCAGCATGATGGAAGGGCTCGCGCGTCGCTTCGCCCGGGAGATCGGCTCGGCCGCCGATCCGGAGCGAGCCATGAACAACCTGGATCGCTTCATCCGCGGCGTGGGCACGAGGACCTTCTACTGGGGCCTGCTCCTCGACCGCCCCGAGCTGGTCACCCGCCTCGCGACGCTCTTCGGCGCCTCCCGCTACCTCTCAACGATCTTCGCCACCCACCCACAGCTGATCGAGCCGGTCTTCAGCGATCCCAGCCAGCTGCTGCTCTCCAAGAGCGAGCTTCGCGAGGCCCATTCCAGCATCCTCGAGGAGCTCGGCTCAGCGGAGAGCCGCGACGATACCGAGGTCTCGCTGGCGGCTCTGCGCCTGTTCCAGCGTCGTGAGCTCGTCAACGTGGGTCTCCTCGACCTGGCCGGGAAGATCAGCGCGTCCGAGGCCGAGGGAGCCCTCACCGAGGTGGCCGCGGTGTGCCTCGAGGAGGCGCTCGCCCTGGCGACCCGGCAGCTGATCCGAACAATCCCGAAGGCCAGCCAGGACGTCGAGAGCGGGGACTTTCTGGTCGTGGGAATGGGCAAGCTCGGAAGCCGCGAGCTCACCTACGGCAGCGATCTCGACGTGATCTTCCTCTTCGACGTGGAGGACGCCGACGAGCACGGGGTCCTCGAGGCCCAGGAGTCCTTCGTGCGGCTCTCCCAGAAGCTCGGCTGGGCCCTTCAGACTCCCACTGCCGAGGGCGTCTGCTACGAGGTCGACGCCCGCCTGCGTCCATCGGGGAACCAGGGTCTTCTCGTCACCTCTCTGGGCTCCTTCGAGCGGCATCACGCCGAGCACGCCCAGATCTGGGAGCGCCAGGCCCTGCTGCGCGCGCGCCCGGTGACGGGTAGCGAGCGGCTCGCCCAGGCCTTCAGCGCCCTGCGCCGCACGATCCTGCAGAGCCCCCTGCGAGAGGATCCGATGGCCGAGATTCACCGAATTCGACGGCGCATGGAGACCGAGCTGGCCAACGAGGTCCAAGGCCGCTGGGACCTGAAGACCGGACGCGGCGGGCTGCTCGACGTGGAGACGGTGGTCCAGCTGCGCCAGCTCCAGCACTGCGCGCAGCATCCGGAGCTGATGGAGCCCGAGCCGATCGCCGATCAGCTGGAGCGCATCAGCGGTCTGGGGCTTCTCTCGACCGAACAAGTCGGCGTGCTCCTGGAGGGCTGGGAGTTCCTGAAGCGACTCTCGAGCCGGCTCCGAATCGTCGAGAATCGCTCCATCTCCGACCTGAGCGAGGAGCGAAGCGACCTCGAATCGGTCGGCCGCACCCTGGGCTACACGCCTTCTGCCCGAACCGGCAGCGTCCGGCCGCCCCTGCTGGACGACTACCGCCACCACACCGAGGCGATCCGCCGGGTCTACCTGGATGTCCTCGGGTGCGCCGGTGGAGACGAGGGCGGCTAGATTTCGCTAAACAGTTCCTCCCACTCTGGCCTCGGGGCCCCCCCGGCCAGACTCGAGAGCGAGGTAACAGCATGGCGGAGCGAATCTTCAACTTTTCCCCGGGTCCGGCGATCCTCCCCGAGTCCGTCCTCGAGCAGGCGCGAGAGGACCTCTGGAACATCGACGGCTCGGGAATCGGCATCCTCGAGCACAGCCACCGCGGCGCGACCTTCAAGCGCGTCATTGCCGAGGCCGAGGCCGACTGCCGCGAGCTGGCGGGCATCTCCGACGACTACGCGGTGCTCTTCCTACAAGGGGGCGCCTCGACCCAGTTCTACATGCTGCCGGCGAACTACCTCCCCGCCGATGGCACCGCCGACTACCTGGTCACCGGCAGCTGGTCGAAGAAGGCGGCGAAGGAGGCCAAGCACTACGGCGAGGTCCACGTCGCCTGCACCTCCGAGGACGCCAACTTCTCCTACATCCCTGACCAGGGCGCGACCAGCTATTCCGAGGCGCCGGCCTACGTGCACTTCACCGCCAACAACACCATCTTCGGGACCCGGTTCAGCACCGAGCCGACCCCTCCGGGCGGCTCCTGGCTCGCCTGCGACGCCTCCAGCGACATCTTCTCCCGGCCGATCCGCGTGGAGCGCTACGGCCTGATCTACGCCGGGGCGCAGAAGAATCTCGGGCCTTCCGGGGTGACGCTGGTGGTCCTGCGCCGCGACCTGCTGGAGCGCCGGGTCCGCGAGCTTCCCTCCATGCTCGACTACGCGACCCACGCCGAGGGCGGCTCCCTCTACAATACGCCGCCGGCCTTCTGCGTCTACGTGCTGGGGCGGGTGGTCCGCTGGCTGCTCGAGCAGGGCGGTCTCGCCGAGATCGAAAAGCGCAACGCCGAGAAGGCGGCTCTGATCTACGACGTCCTCGAGGAGTCGGCGTTCTACACCGCCACCGCGGCGAAGGACAGCCGATCGATGATGAACATCACCTTCGTCACCCCCAGCGAGGAGCTCAACGCGAAGTTCGTCGCCGAGGCCGCGCAGCAGGGGCTGGATGGGCTCAAAGGCCATCGATCCGTAGGCGGCATGCGCGCCAGCGTCTACAACGCCTTCCCTCGCGCCGGGTGCGAGGTCCTGGTGCAGTTCATGAAGGACTTCGCCGCCAAGAACGGGTGATCTCCCTCGAAGCTCGGGTACCGCTGGGCGCGGCGATTCGCGATCCCGGCGCGATTCTGGATCGCTTCCTCGGCTGGGTGAGCGAAACGGGCCTGGTGCCCTACCCGGCCCAGGAGGAGGCGCTTCTCGAGCTGCTGGCCGGTCGCCACGTGGTGCTGAGCACTCCCACCGGCTCGGGCAAGTCCCTCGTCGCACTGGGTCTCCACTTCAAAGCGCGCTGCGAGGGAAGGCGCTCGTTCTACACCGCGCCCGTCAAGGCCCTGGTGAGCGAGAAGTTCTTCGCTCTCTGTGACGTCTTCGGCCCGGAAAACGTGGGGATGCTGACCGGCGACGCCAGCCTCAACTGGGCGGCGCCAATCATCTGCTGCACTGCCGAGGTGCTCGCCAACATGGCACTGCGACAGGGCGAGGCCAGCGACGCTCCCTACGTCGTGATGGACGAGTTCCACTACTACAGCGATCGCGACCGAGGGAGCGCCTGGCAGATTCCGCTCTTGACCCTGCCGAAGACGACCTTCCTGCTGATGTCCGCCACACTCGGCAACACCGCCTCCATCGAGGAGAGGTTGCAGGAGCGCAGCGGGCGCGACGTCGCCCACGTCCACTCCGACGAGCGGCCGGTGCCCCTGGATTTCGAGTATCAGGAGCGGCCCATCCACGAGACGGTCGAGAACCTGCTCCAGTCCGAAAGGGCCCCCGTCTACATCGTCAACTTCACCCAGCGCGAGTGTGCAGAGCTCGGTCAGGCGCTCACCAGCGCGAAGATCTCGAGCAAGGAAGAGAAGCGCCGCATCACCGAGGCGATCGCCGAGTTCCGCTTCGACACTCCCTACGGCAACGAGGTCCGCCGGATGATCGGACACGGGATCGGCATCCATCACGCCGGGCTGCTGCCAAAGTACCGGCTGCTGGTGGAGCAGCTCGCCCAGCGCGGTCTGCTCAAGGTGATCTGCGGGACGGATACCCTCGGCGTGGGCGTCAACATTCCCATCCGCACGGTGGTCTTCACCAAGCTCTGCAAGTACGACGGCGAGAAGGTGCGCATCCTCAGCTCCCGCGACTTCAAGCAGATCGCCGGGCGCGCCGGGCGCAAGGGTTTCGACGATCGCGGCAGCGTGGTGTGTCAGGCGCCGGAGTACGTGATCGAGAACAAGCGAATCGCCGAGAAGGGCGCCCGCTCGGGCGGAAAGAAGAAGCTGGTCAAGAAGAAGGCCCCGATCCGCGGCTTCGTGAGCTGGAACCGCCAGACCTTCGATCAGCTGGTGGTGCGGCCGCCGGAGACCCTGATCTCCCGGTTCCAGGTGAGCCACGGGATGGTGGTGGCCGTATTGCAGGGCGATGGCTATCGCTGGCTGGGGGAGCTGATCGAGCGCTGCCACGAGGACCCCAAGCAGAAGCGGCGCCTTCGACGCCAGGCCGCGGAGCGCTTCCGCTCGCTGCGGCAGGCGGGCATCGTCGAGCTGACGCGGGAGCGCGAGAGTGGACGCTGCACGGTTCGCGTGAGCGAAGACCTGCAGCGCGATTTCTCGCTCCACGAGACCTTGTCCCTCTACCTGGTCGAGGCACTGGAGGTGCTGGGCCCCGAAGAGCCCTCCTATCCCCTCGACGTATTGAGTCTGGTCGAAGCGGTTCTCGAAGATCCGGTGCCGATCCTGCGCCAACAGGTTTCGAAGCTGAAGACAGAGCTGATGGCGCAGCTCAAAGCCGAGCGGGTCCCCTACGAGGAGCGCATCGAGAAGCTCGACCAGGTGGAGCACCCGAAGCCCAACGCCGAGTTCATCTACGCCAGCTTCGAGATCTTCGCCGAACGACACCCCTGGACTTCCGAGGAGAGCATCCGGCCCAAGTCCGTGGCCCGGGAGATGGTGGAGAGCTACAGCCGCTTCGACAGCTACGTGCAGCTCTACGGGCTCCAGCGCAGCGAGGGCCTGTTGCTGCGTTATCTGGGACAGGTCTACCGCACCCTCTCCCGCTCGGTGCCGGACGCGGCCAAGAGCGACGAGATTCACGACATCCTCGCCTACCTGCGCACCCTGATCGAGCGGGTCGACTCGAGCCTCTTCGAGGAGTGGGAGCGGCAGCTTCACCCGGAGGCGGAGCTCGCCGCCGCGGCGGAGACACCACCGCTTCCCCAGCTCGACCTGGCCCTCACTCCCAAGGCCTTTCGGGCCCGGGTGCGAGCCGAGATGCGTGAATTGGTGCGCGCCCTCTCCGAGCGGAACTACGAAGAGGCCGCCCGCTGGGTGCGACAGGACCCGGAGGATCCCTGGGACGCAGTCCGCTTCGCCGAGTCCCTGGCTCCCTTCCACGCCGAGTACGAACGGATTCTCTTCGATCCCAGCGCGCGTCAGGCCCACCGCACCGCGATCCGGCAGACCGCACCGCGCGTCTGGGAGGTCCAGCAGGTGCTGGCCGACCCGGAAGGCGACGACATCTGGTCGGTGCAGGGCGAGATCGACCTGAGCGGAGAAATCTCCCAGGACCACCCCCTCGTCCGCGTCAGGGAGATCACCACCTGACGGGGAAGGCGGAGCGTCGGGGGTGAGATGCGCCGGCTCAAGGGGGAGCCGCGGGTCAGCCGATGCAGGGGCAGGAGGGGTGCGGATGGGAAAGCCCCAGCATGTGCTGGCGCTCTGCTTCGGCGAGGAATTCGATGTCCTGGCAGGCCGCCTCCTGCTGCTGAACTTCCGCGCCGTGCGCGCGGCGTCGACCGAAGACGGAGTCCGCGCACTGGAGCGAAGTGGCGAGCCGATCCGCGCGGCTCTGCTCGCCGTCCCGCAAGCACTGGGCGACCTCGGCTTCGCTCTCGGCCGACTCCGAGATCACGCTCCCAGCCCGTACCTGCACTTCGTGGCAACGGGACCTCAGCCCGGCCGGCGCGAGCTGGAAGAGCTCCACAGAGCCGGCGTCGAATTTGCCCTCTGGAAGCCCTTCGACAATGCCGCGCTTCGCTTCGTGCTGAACGAGGCCCTCCAGGATCCGAACAGCGGAGAGTCTCGCAACGGGCTGCGTGCCCCGACCGCGATGTTGGCACGGGTCTTCTCGGCCGCCGGGCAGAAGGCCGCCCTGGTCTACAACCTCTCGGAGCGGGGCGCCTTCCTGGAGACCCTTCGCCCGACTTCCGCCAAGGGTCACGTCCGCGTGGAGCTTCCGCTGCCCACCGGCACCGTGACCCTCGCGGCGCGGGTGGTGACCACCAATGTCCCTGGGAACATCCAGAAGCCGAACCTGCCGATGGGCATGGGCGTCGAGTTCACCGATGTGTCCGAGGAGATGCGCCACACCCTTGCCGAGCACGTCGGGGCAATGGCCGAGCGCTACCGCATCGCGAAGCCCGAGCCGGAGTAGCTAGCGCGGTCTCCACTGGTAGCGTCCCAGATCCACGCGGCCGCGTGGATCGAAGACGACTCCCTCGCTCTCGAGCGCCGCGCGCTGCATCCCCTCGTCCCCCGGCGTCGAGCGCAGGCTCACCTCACCTTTCGCGTTGATGACCCTCTGCCAGGGCACGTCGCTTCCCCGCGGCAGCGCGTAAAGCGCATAGCCAACCTGCCGGGGCAGCCGGGGAATTCCCGCCAGCGTGGCGATCTGTCCGTAGGTCGCGACTTTCCCCTTGGGAATCCGTCGCACCACCCGATAGATGCGCCGATAGCCCGCTGCGGAATCGCTCACGAGCGGACGGCGGCCTCGACCCGCGCCATCAGATCGACCAGAGCCTGGCGCGACTCCACCGCAGCCGCCACCAACGGCCCCGCCGTCCCGGGGATGTAGTGGAGGAAGGAGTAGACGGCCAGGTCCGCGCGGCTCACCTGGTCCGAGTAGAAGAAGGGGCGGCGGCCGAGAAAGTTGACCAGGTCGTCGAGACGCTGGCCGAACTCCTTGCCGATCCCCTCCTCGAAATTCAGTGTTGGAGCCTTCTTTCGCCGCGAGAGACGCGAGCGCGCGCCCGAACGCGGTGGCGACGACTCCGCGTCACTCTCCTCGTCGGCGCGTACCACCGCGCGCAGGTAATTCATCCAGTAGAAGAGGAAGGCCTGCTCGGCCCAGGACTCGAGCGTTCGCTGGGAGGACGCGAGCTTGGGATCGGTGGACTGAAGCGGCGGCTCGGGAAAGCGTTCGTCCAGGAAGTCTAGAATCGCCGCGGAGTCATGGACGCGAGTGCCGTCCACATCGATCACCGGAAGCAGCCCGGTCTCCGGGCTCCAGCGTCTGTAATCCTCGGGGCCCCGGGGCACCTCCAGAGTGAATTCGAGCTTCTTGAGGATGAGAGCGAGCTCGACCTTCAGGACGAAGGGCGCCTCGCGGGGACCGTAAAGCGTGATCTTGGCCATCTCCTTCCACCCCGGGGGAGAGGGTAGCGGTCGGGTGCGGCTCGCGACACTCCGACAGGGTACCATTCGCGGTTCAGGTCGCGCGACGCACACCCGGTACCGAGAAACCCATGAGAATAGCTCTCGCCCTTCTGATTATCCTGCTCGTCACGGGCGCCGCTGGCGCAGAGGAGATCGTGGACGGCATCGCCGCCCAGGTCGGAAGCGAGATCGTCTTGATCTCGGACGTCTACCAGATCGCGGAGCCGCCCGAGAGGCGTCTGCGCGAGCAAGGAGCCACCGCGAAGGACATCGCGATGTTGCGCGCTGAAATCCTGGAGCGGATGATCGAGCGCGCCCTGATCCGGCAGGTGGTGCGGCGCGCGGAGCTCGACGCTACGGAGGTCGAAGTCGACACGGCCATCGAGAACATCGCCTCGGAGAACGGCCTCACCGTCGAGCAACTGAAGGCGAGCGTCGAAGCTCAGGGACTTCCTTTCGAAGCCTACCGCGAGCGCATCCGCGGTGAGATCGAGCACGCGAAGGTCATCAATGGAATGATCGGCTCGCGGGTGAGGGTCGACGACAAGGACGTCCGGGCGCTCTACGACCAGGAGTACGGCGATCAGCCGGCGGGGGGAACGGAGGTGCATCTGCGCCACATTCTGGTTCCCTTCGACAGCGAGGATCCCGCCGCCCGCCGCCGCGCGTGTGACCAGACCCGGAAGGCTCTGCTCCGGATCCGCGGCGGGGAGCCGTTCCAGGACGTCGCTGCCGAGGTCTCCACGGTGAAACCGGAGAAGGGCGGGGACATCGGCTGGTTCCACGCCAGCTCTCTGGCGCCCTGGATGAGGGACGCCATCGATCCCCTTTCCGACGGCGGGACCAGCGATGTGATCGAGATGCCCTTCGGCTGCAATCTCCTCCACGTCGACGAAAAGCGACTCTACGAGCAGGTCACCTACGAGAGTGTGCAGGCGCGCCTCGCCGACTACCTGTATCAGCAGCGCCTCGCAGAGGAATACTCCAAGTTCATCGATAAGCTGCGCGAGCAGACCTACATCGAGCGCAAGGGGATCTTCGCAGACGCCACACGACTCGGTGACGGGAAAGAGACCGGCGCGGATGACATCGATCTGGGCCTGGGGAACGACACGTTTTGACATCCCCCGCTCCCCCGGGACACAGCCACATCGTCATCCAGGGCGCCCGGGAGCACAATCTCCGCGGCATCGACGTCCGCATTCCCCGCGATCGCCTGGTGGTGATCACCGGGCTCTCCGGATCCGGTAAGTCCTCCCTCGCCTTCGACACCATCTACGCCGAGGGGCAACGGCGCTACGTCGAGTCCCTCTCGGCCTACGCTCGGCAATTCCTCGAGCAGATGAGCAAGCCGGATGTCGAATCGATCGAGGGACTCTCTCCGGCGATCGCCATCGAGCAGCGCACCATCAGCAAGAATCCCCGCTCCACCGTCGGCACCACCACGGAGATCTACGACCACCTGCGCCTGCTGTACGCGCGGATCGGTGAACCCTTCTGCTACCGCTGCGGAAAGCCCATCTCGAGTCAGACCGTCCAGCAGATGACCGATCGGGTCCTGGCGCTGGGTGAGGGCGCGAAGGCCCAGATCCTCGGCCCCGTGGTGCGGGGACGAAAGGGCGAGTACCAGAAGGAGCTCGACGACTTCCGCCGCCAGGGCTTCGTTCGCGCACGCATAGACGGGGAGATCCGCGACCTCGCCGAGGAGATTGCTCTCTCGAAGAAGCACAAGCACGACATCGATCTGGTCGTGGACCGCCTGATCGTGAAGGAAGCCGCGCGGAGCCGCATCGCCGAGTCGATCGAGACGGCCCTGGAGATGGCGGGTGGGCTGGTTGTGATCGACGCGGGACCCGGGGACGAGGAGTGGCTGCTCTCCGAGAGCAGCGCCTGCGTGGACTGCGGAATCTCCTTTCCGGAGATCGCGCCACGGCTCTTCTCCTTCAACAGTCCACACGGCGCCTGTCAGCGCTGCGACGGTCTCGGAACCCAGGAGAGCTTCGATCCCGCCCGCATCGTTCCCGACGACACGCGTTCACTCGCCGGGGGCGCAATCGAGCCGTGGGGCACCAGGAGAATCCCGCGCTACTACGCCCAGCTCCTGGCTTCCCTTGCCGCGCATCTCGGCATCGACACCGACACACCCTGGCGCAGCCTGCCCCGCAAGGCGCGAGACGCCATCCTGTTCGGCACCGGCACGACCCTGGTCCCATTCAGCTTGGAGCGCAGCGAGGGCACCGAGCGGGTCAAGCGAACCTGGGACGGTGTGATCGGCGAGCTGGCGAGGCGCTCGAGCGAGAGCGGCGAGGCCATCCACGGCGAGCTTCGCCGCTACACGAGTCCGGGCGCCTGTCCCGAGTGCAAGGGTGCGCGGCTGCGCCTCGAGGCTCGCAGCATCCGCGTGGGGGGGTTGGGCATCCACGAGCTGGCCGGCTTCTCGATCGCCCGGGCCACCGAGTTCCTCGAGGGATTGAAGCTCGCTCCGATGCAGCAGACCATCGCGGAGCGGATCCTGAAGGAGATTCGCGAGCGGCTGAGCTTCCTCTCCGACGTGGGCCTCGACTACCTGACCCTCGATCGCGCCAGCGCCACCCTCTCTGGCGGCGAGGGGCAGCGCATCCGCCTCGCCACCCAGGTTGGCTCCAGCCTGATGGGCGTGCTCTACATCCTCGATGAGCCCTCCATCGGTCTGCACTCCCGCGACAACCACCGGCTTCTCGAGAGCCTGAAGCGGCTCCGAGACCTGGGCAACAGCGTGATCGTCGTGGAGCACGACGAAGCCACCATCCGCAGCGCCAACTTCGTCCTGGACATGGGTCCCGGCGCCGGAATCCACGGCGGCCAGGTCGTCGCCGAGGGCACGCCGGAGGAGATCGTGGCGAATCCCGCCTCCCTCACCGGCGCCTACCTGTCGCGACGCCTCTCGATCCCGGTTCCCAAGCGCCGGCGCCGGCCAACGGACCGGGCCCTCACCATGACCGACTGCCGCGAACACAACCTGAAGAAGCTGAAGCTGCGGATCCCCCTCGGCTTGTTCACGGTGGTGACCGGTGTGTCGGGCTCGGGCAAGTCCACCCTGGTGAACGACACGCTCCACCGCGCGCTTGCCCAACGACTCCACGGCGCCAAGACACTTCCCGGGAGCTTCAACAGCCTCCACGGCATCGAGCATGTCGACAAGGTGATCGACGTGAACCAGGCGCCCATCGGCCGCACGCCGCGCAGCAACCCCGTCACCTACACCAACGCTTTCGACGGCATTCGCCAGCTCTTCAGCCAGGTGCCCGACGCACGAGTGCGCGGCTACAGCCCGGGCCGCTTCTCCTTCAACGTGAAGGGTGGGCGCTGCGAATCTTGTCAGGGCGACGGAGTGCTGCGCATCGAGATGCACTTCCTCCCCGATCTCTTCGTGACCTGCGAGGTGTGCGGCGGGCGCCGCTACAACCGCGAGACCTTGGAGATCCGCTACAAGGGACGCACCATCGCTGACGTTCTCGACATGACCGTCGAGGAGGCCCTGGGCTTCATGGAGAACGTGGCCAAGGTGCGACGTCCGCTTCAGACCCTCTACGAAGTGGGTCTCGGCTACATCCACCTGGGTCAGCCGGCCACCACGCTCTCAGGTGGGGAGGCCCAACGCATCAAGCTCGCCCGGGAGCTCTCGCGCCGAGGGACGGGGCGGACCCTCTACCTGCTGGATGAGCCGACCACCGGTCTTCACTTCGCCGACGTGGAGAAGCTTCTCGACGTGCTGAATCGACTCGTCGACCGCGGCAATACGGTGGTCGTGATCGAGCATCATCTGGACGTGATCAAGACCGCGGACTTTGTAATCGACCTGGGTCCCGAGGGAGGAGAGAGAGGCGGCGAGATCGTAGCCTCGGGTACACCGGAGGAGGTGGCGAGCAACCCGGCGAGTCACACCGGAAGGGCCCTGGCCGCTCTCCTCGCCCCGTGACCCGCTAGCACAGCGCCAGGCGGCGGCGCACCTCCGAGAGCACCCGCTCCTGAACCTCGGCGATCTCACCCTCCGCTGCGAGGTGGGCGATGTAGTCGCGGTCGAGGCCACGGAAGATCGCCGCCACCCGCTCCAGAAAAGATTGCTGTTCGAAGACGGGCTCCCGGGTCCCACCGCGCTCGCTCACCCTGCGCAGCCCGGTCTCGGCATCGAGCTCGAGCAGCAGGACCAGGTCCGGGATCGGGAACTCTGCCTCACTTTCGGCAAGCAGCCTCTCGGCGTCGAGGCCTCGCGCACCCTGATAGGCCACGGTGGAGAGGAAATAGCGGTCGCTCAGCACGATGCGACCCGCCGCCAGGGAAGGGCCAACGAGGTCCCGGACGTGCACGCGACGCTGTTCGAGAAACCACTCGAGCTCCTGCTCCGGAGCCACGCCCTGGCCGGAGCGCGCCATCTCGCGGATCTTCCGACCCCACTCGCAGTCGTAGGGCTCGCCGGTCTCCACGACCTCGCGGCCGGCGGAACGCATCGTCTCGGCGAGCAGCGCCAGCTGAGTGGACTTCCCACTTCCGTCCACTCCCTCGAAGACGATCAGAGAACCCCGTTTCACGGCCGGTTCGTTTCCGCCGGATCACGGATCGATCCCGGCGGGCGCGCTGCCCGCGCGTAACTCACCGAATTGCCGGGATTCTGAGCGGAGGAGCCCACTTGCCCAGGGTGGCACGCCAGTTGCTGCTGGGAGAGGGTGACGCCACCAGGCGTCGTCCACCGACGCCCCTCTAACGGGACCGGGGGCTTGGTGGGCCGGAGGCGCCGGGTGGGAGCTCGGGTGCGGCGCGGGATGAACAAACGGGGTGAGACTCGCGTCGCTGCTCCCGCCCGGTGTCTCTCAACGCTCCGGTGGCGGCCAGTGCTGGCCGCCCAGCAGAACTCACCCCGAGGCGGCGGGCGCAAACCAGCCGCCCCGGGGCATTTTCTCACAGAGCGAGGTGCGGAGACCGATCACGACGGAATGCTGAAGACGAGCAGCAGTCCCACGACCAGGGCGTAGATCGCGATCGACTCGATCAGCACCATCCCCAGGATGAAGTTCGTGAACATCGAGCCGGCGGCGCCGGGGTTCCGCGCGATCCCCGCCGTGGTATTGCCCGCGGTCAGACCCTGACCGATCCCGCAGCCGAGAGCGCCGAACCCGATGGCGATTCCGGCTCCTAGCGCATAGCCCCAGGAGTTGGAGTCCGCGACCGCCCCCGCCACCTCCTCGGCACCCGCCATCATCGGCAGGAGCAGGACGGCGAGGGTCCAAAGAGCGACCGTTCCGAGTTTGTGCATGAAGAGAGTCTCCTTGGTGTGATTGGCCGGGACCGGAAGCCCGCTAGTGGGCTTCTTCGAGCGCCAAGCCGATGTAGATCATCGAGAGCAGTGTGAACACGTAGGCCTGAAGCACGGCGACCAGCACGCCCAGGCCCATGAAGATCGCCGGCACCACCACCGGCACCAGCATCAGCCAGACACCCACCACGGTGTGATCGGCGAACATGTTCGCCAAAAGCCGGATGGCGAGTGTGAAGATCCGCGCCAGGTGGCCGATCAGCTCGATGGGCGCGTAGAGGGGCGCCAGCACCCGCATGTGGACCGTCTTTCCGCCCATCTTCATCTCGAACAGGCTCGGCCCCAGGTAGTGATTGATGTAGGACCAGCCGTGCTCCTTGATGCCCACGTACTGGAAGGTGATGAAGGAGATCAACGCCCAGCCCCAGGTGGTGTTCGCGTCGCTGGTGGCGCCGCCGATCCCTGGGATCAATCCGATCAGGTTCGAGAACAGAATGAAAAGGAAGATGGTGCCCATCAGCGGGAAGTACTTGCGCCAGTTCTCGCCCATGGTCTGCTGCGCCAGTCCGGACAGGAACTCGACCACCATCTCGCAGAGGTTGCGCAGGCTCAGGCCCTCGTCGGGGATGATCCCCCCGCCTGCTGCAGCCAGGCGGGAGCGAACCAGGAGGCCGGTCATCACCAGGAGCAGCCCGACGAAGAGGGAGGACCAGATCACCCACGAGACGTGGGTCGCATGCTCGAGGGTCAAGAAGATGTTCACTGATCCTCCTCGTCATCCCGTTCCCGCTCACGGGCGAGCCACGGGTTCCACTCGTCCCAGCTGGGATCCTCGGGCGGGGGCGCGGGAGTGGCCGGGGCCGGCTCGGGACGCGCCATCCAGGCGGCGATGATCACTGAGGGGACGATGAGAGAAAGCCCGATCAAGAGGCCCACCGGGTGGGCCCCGAGGTAGAGTGCGAATCCGACCGCCACCGTGAGAAGCACGAAGCGCAGGCCGAACGAGCTGGCCGCCACGCCACTGCCGGAGACACCGGCCTGGAAGATCGCCTGGCAGGAGCGCCGCAGCGAACGGAAGTTGGCGGTCTCCAGCGCGGCCCCAGCGGCCAGGCTCGTCGCGAATAGCGGCGACAGCAGCATCCAGGAGATTGCGATTGCTCCGGCGGAAAGGCCCAGGTTCAGCCCCTGGACCCTGTCGATGTCGAATTTCTCGCTCACTGCTCGCTCGGCGGCTCGCTGCCGTCCTCCGGCGCCTCGTCGACCAGCGTCCGAAGGCGACTGATGCGAATGACGAAAGAGGCGAAACCCGCGGCCAGCCCTAGGAGAAGAAATACGGGACCTGTCCCGAACAGACGGTCGGCCAGGTAGCCGAGCCCCGTCCCGATCAGGATCGAGAGAACCGCCTCGAGAGCCCCCTGATAGGCCTTCATCCCCCGCTTGGTGAGGGACCGTGACTTCTCCTGGGGATCTTTCTCCTGCTGGCGCATTTTCAAAGCCTGCTCACGGTGTGGCGCGTTTCGCTCACCGATCGAAAGGCGGGCGCATACTAGCCGAGGGTCTCGATCCGCTCAACGCACACGGGCGACCCGCTTCATGGCCCGGGCGGCGGCGCGGAGGGTCTGCGCGATCTCGCGTGGGCGGTGGGCCAGGGAGACGAAGCCGGCCTCGAAGGGCGACGGCGCCAGGTAGACACCCTCCTCGAGCATAGTGGCGAAGAAGCGCCGGAAGCGGTCCCCGCGGGCCTTCTTGGCTTCCTCGAAGTTGCGAACCGGGCCCGGGTGAAAGAAGAAGCCGAACATCCCGCCCAGGCAGGTCGCGGTGAATTCCACACCGTTTTCCTGGGCGATCTCCGCCAGGCCCTCGGTGAGCTCCCGCCCTCGCTCCTCAAGAGTCTCGTAGATCCCCGGCTTCGAGAGTCGATTCAGCGTCTCCAAGCCTGCCGCCATGGCCAGGGGATTGCCCGAGAGTGTGCCCGCTTGGTAGACCGGTCCATCGGGTGCGATCTGCTTCATCAGCGCCCGCCCGCCGCCGTAGGCCGCAGCGGGAAGCCCGCCTCCCACCACCTTGCCGAGGCAGGTCAGGTCCGGGCGGATCCGGAAGCGGCGCTGGGCACCTCCCCAGGCGACTCGAAAGCCCGTCATCACCTCGTCGAAGATCAGGAGCGCGCCGGCGCGGTCGCAGATCTCCCGGAGGCCGGCCAGGAATCCGGGAAGCGGGGGAACACAGCCCATGTTCCCGGCCACCGGCTCGACCAGAACGCAGGCGATCTCCTCGCCGTAGCGCTGGAAGGCCGCCGTCACCGCGGCCAGGTCGTTGTAGGGCGCCTGGATCGTCAAGCTGGCAAACTCCTCGGGTACACCCGGCGATCCGGGGATCCCAAGGGTCGCGACGCCGCTTCCGGCTCCCACCAGGAGCGCGTCGGCGTGGCCGTGGTAGCAGCCCTCGAACTTGAGGATGCGCTTGCGCCCGGTAGCCGCCCGGGCCAGGCGGATCGCGCTCATGGTGGCTTCCGTCCCGGAGTTCACGAAACGCAGGCGCTGGACGCTTGGAAGCGCCTTGCAGATCAGCTCGGCGATCTCCACCTCGGCCTGGGTGGGCGCCCCAAAGCTGGTTCCGCGGGAGGCGGCGGCGCGGACGGCCTTCACCACGGCGGGGTGGGCATGGCCGAGAATCAGGGGACCCCAGGAGCCCACGTAGTCGATGTACGCGTTGCCATCGACGTCGATGACTCGGGGACCCTTGCCAGACGTGATGAAACGGGGCACGCCACCGACCGAGCCGAAGGCCCTCACCGGGCTGTTGACTCCTCCGGGAATCACACGTTTGGCGCGGGCGAAGAGCTCGCGGGACCGGTCAACCCTCACTGGAGATCCCCTTCAGCACTCGGTAGAGGCGTCAGCGCGTCGCCGGAGCCGGCGTCGTATTCCGCCATGCGCGCCAGGGCCACCAGCACCTCACCGGGAGAGCGTTCCATGATCTTCACGCCCTGGGTGGCGCGACCCATGACCGAGATACCCTTGACCTTGCAGCGCAGCACCTTGCCACCGTTGGTAATGAGCATCACCTCGTCGTCGCTCATCACCTGGGCAACGCCCACCACCTCGCCGTTGCGGGCGGTGGCGCGGATCGTGATGACGCCCTGGCCTCCGCGGTTCTGCACGCGGTAGTTCTCGAGCGGCGTGCACTTGCCGAAGCCGTTTTCGGTGACGGTGAGGATCGTCGCACCGGGCGAGAGGATCTCCATGCCGACCACCTCGTCGGACGCACCCAGCGTGATGCCGCGGACTCCGGCTGCCGTCCGCCCCATCGGTCGCACCTGTGTCTCCGGGAAGCGGATCGACTTGCCGCGTTTGGTGGCGAGAAGCACCTCCTGGTTCCCGGTGGTTCGGCGGGCGCTGATCACCTCGTCATTGCCGTCGAGGTTGATCGCGATGATGCCGCCCCGGCGCGGATTCGAGAAGGCGCTGACGGCGGTCTTCTTGATCACGCCCCGGCGCGTAGCAATCACCACGAAGTCCCCGGCCGACTCCTGGAAGCTGCGCACCGGCAGCAGCGCCTGGACCCGTTCTCCCCCTCCCAGCGTGAGGAGATTCACCAGAGCCTTGCCCCGTGCGGCGCGGCCGAGCTGGGGAAGCTCGTAGACCTTCTTCCAGTGAACGCGTCCGCGGTTGGTCAAGAAGAGCAGCATGGAGTGGGTCGAGGACACGAAGAGCTGCTCGACGAAGTCCTCGTCCTTCGTCTGCATTCCCTTGAGTCCCTTGCCTCCGCGGCGCTGGGCCCGGTACTGGGTGATGGGATTCCGCTTGACGTAGCCCTGATGAGAGAGGGTGACGACCATGTCCTCTTCGACGATCAGGTCCTCGGTGCTCAGGCCCTCTACGGCCGCAGTGATCTCGGTGCGCCGCTCGTCGCCGAACTTCTCGCGGATCTCCTCGAGCTCCTCGAGGATGACCTGCAGGATCCGCTCGTCGCTGGCCAGCAGACCCCGGAGCTCGGCGATCCTGGCGCGGAGCTCCTCGAGCTCGTCCAGCACTTTCTGACGCTCCAGGGCCGTGAGTGAGCGCAGCCGCATGTCGAGAATCGCCTGAGCCTGGCGCTCGCTCAGCTCGAAACGTCCCATCAGGGCCGCGCGGGCCGCGGGCGTGTCCTCGGCGCCGCGGATGATGGCGATCACCTCGTCCAGGTGGTCGAGGGCGGTGACGAAGCCCTCGAGGATGTGCGCCCGCGCCTCGGCCTGGGCCAGATCGTAGGCGGCGCGGCGCGCCACCACCTCGCGTCGGAACTCGATGAAGTGCTGCAGCGCGTCCCGGAGCGACAGGAGCTGGGGCCGCCCCGACACCAGTGCCAGCATGTTGACGCCGAAGGTGGTCTGGAGCGGCGTCAGCTTGTAGAGCTGGTTCAGGATCACCTCTCCCGGCGCATCCTTCTGCAGCTCGATCACCACCCGGATCCCCGACCGATCCGATTCGTCGCGGAGATCGCTGACGCCGTCGATCCTCCCCTCCCGCACCAGGCCGGCGATGCGCTCGACCAGGGTGGCCTTGTTCACCATGTAGGGGATTTCGGTGACGACGATGCGCTCGCCCCTCCTGCCCTCCTCGAAACCCGCTCGAGCGCGGACGATGATCTGGCCGCGTCCGGTCTGATAGGCGGCGCGGATGCCCTCGGTGCCACAGATGAGCCCACCTGTCGGAAAATCCGGCCCGGGCACCTTCTCGAGAAGATCGTCTACGCTGCACTCCGGATCGCGGGCAACCACGCCCAGCGCATCGATCAGCTCGCACAGATTGTGGGGGGGGACGTTGGTGGCCATGCCGACGGCAATTCCCTGTGAGCCGTTGGCGAGCAGGTTGGGAAACTTCGCGGGTAGCACCACCGGCTCTTCGGTGTTGCCATCGAAGTTCGGCCGGAAATCGACGGTCTCGCGGTCGATGTCCTGGAGCAGCTCCAGGGCCAGCGGCTGGAGCCGGGCCTCGGTGTAGCGATAGGCGGCGGGGGGGTCGCCGTCGATGGAGCCGAAGTTCCCCTGACCGTTCACCAGTGGGTAGCGAAGCGACCAGTCCTGGGCCATCCGCACCATGGCGTCGTAGATCGCCGCGTCGCCGTGGGGGTGGTAGTGCTTGATCACCTCGCCCACGACACCTGCGGACTTGGAGAAGGGCCGAGTGGGGAGCAGTCCCTCATCGTTCATGGCGTAGAGGATGCGCTGATGGACGGGCTTGAGGCCGTCGCGAACGTCGGGGAGCGCTCTGCTCACGATCACCGACATCGAGTAGTCGAGGAAGGAGCTTCGGACCTCGTCCTCGATGGCAACCGGCAGCGTCGCTTCGCCCGAGGGCGAATCTCCCGCGCCGTTTCCCCCGTCGGCGCCACCACCACCCGGCGATGCAGGGCTCTCGTCGGGCGCTTCGATGTCCGCGGATTCTTCTGCCAAGGTGGTGGTTCCGCTAAATGTCGAGGTTCTGGACGTTCAGGGCGTTCTTCTCGATGAACTCGCGCCTCGGCTCCACATCATCGCCCATCAGGGAGGTGAAGACGAGATCTGCCTCGACGGTGTCCTCGATCTTCACCTGTAGCAGCGTGCGGGACTCCGGATTCATGGTGGTCTCGGCGAGTTGATCGGGATTCATCTCTCCGAGTCCCTTGTAGCGCTGGATGGAGAGGCCCTTCTTGCCGAGCGCCACGATCTCACTGAGCAGCTGCGTCGCACTAGGAAGCTCCTCACCCGGCTCACCATCAGCTGGGACGAGGCGATAGGGAGGCTCGCCGGCCGAGATGATCCGCGCCGCGATGGTGCGAAGCCGCTGGTAGTCCACCGAGCGGCAGAACTCCGCGTCGAAGCCGGTGCGCGTCACGGCACCCGCACGGCGGGTCGCCGCCATCAGTCGATGACCTCCGTGCTCCGGGTCGGCCTCCGCACTCCAGAGCACCGGGAGGACCTCCGGGTGGATCAGCCGCAGGCGAGCCTCGATGGCTGGCGCGACTCGCTCGCGGAGCCCCACTACGTCAGCGAGATCCTCCTCGCCAGGTCCGCCCGCCCAGACGGCCGCGTCCACCAGACGTTCGTCCAAGTGGCGGCGTCCGATGCGATTGATCATCCGGTCGTACTCACCCGCGTTCTCCAGCACCGTCCGAGTGACCTCGGGGGAAAGCGATTGCTGCGCGGGGCCCGAGAGAACTCGAACGTTCGCCAGCGCCAGATCGAGCAGGTAGCTCTGGAGCTCGGCCGCGTCCTTCACGTAGCGCTCGGCCCTTCCCTTCTTGACCTTGAAGAGTGGCGGCTGGGCGATGTAGATGTAGCCGCGATCGATCAGGCCCTTCATCTGACGATAGAAGAAGGTGAGCAGCAGGGTGCGAATGTGGCTTCCGTCGACATCCGCGTCGGTCATCACCACCACCTTGTGGTAGCGAGCCTTGCTGGCGTCGAAGTCCGGCCCGATCCCGCAGCCGAGGGCCGCGATCAGGGATTGGATCTCCGCGTTGGAGAGCATGCGATCCAGCCGGGCCCGCTCCACGTTCAGAATCTTGCCACGTAGCGGGAGGATTGCCTGCGTCTCCCGCGAGCGGCCCTGCTTGGCCGTGCCACCCGCCGAGTTCCCCTCGACGATGTAGATCTCGCTCTTCGCGGGATCCCGCTCCTGGCAGTCCGCCAGCTTCCCCGGCAGGCTGAAATCCGAGAGGGCACCCTTGCGACGGGCCAGATCGCGGGCCTTGCGCGCCGCGGCGCGTGCCCTCGCCGCGTCCACCACCTTGTTCACGATTGCCTTGGCGGTGGCCGGATTCTCCTCGAGGTGCTCCATCAGCTCCTCATACAGGAGCCCCTCCACCAATCCGCGGACCTCACTCGTCCCGAGCTTCGTCTTCGTCTGCCCCTCGAACTCGGGTTGCGGAAGGTTTACCGAGATCACCGCGGTCAAGCCTTCGCGGACGTCGTCGCCTCCGATCGACTCCGCGCTGGCCTTTCCGTTGCGCTGCTGGGTGGTGATGTGGCGGTTGAGCGCCCTCGTCAGCGCGGTGCGGAAGCCGACCAGGTGGGCTCCACCCTCTACGGTGTTGATGTTGTTGGCGAAGGAGAAGACACTCTCGTTGTAGGAGTCGCTGTATTGCAGGGCGATCTCGACGGAGACCTCTGTCACCTTGTCGTGGTTGGTAAAGCTGCGCACACCCGAGATGTAGATCGGCGGCTCGTGCAGGGGTGCCTTGCTCCGGCTCAGATGCTGGACGAAGGAGACGATTCCACCCTCGTAGCAGAAGTCGTGCTCTTTGTTGGTGCGCTGGTCTTCGATCTGGATGCGGATGCCCGCGTTCAGGAAGGACAGCTCTCGCAGGCGCTGGGAGAGAGTGTCGAAGGAGAAGTCGATGCTCGAGAAGATCTCCAGGTCGGGCAGGAAGCTGACCTTGGTGCCGGTGCGGTCCGTGGTGCCGATCTCCTCGAAGGGAGTGACTGGCTCTCCTCGTTGATAGCGCTGCCGCCAGACCTTGCCCTCACGCTTGACCTCCAGCTCCAGCCACTCGGAAAGCGCATTCACCACCGAGACACCGACGCCGTGGATTCCGCCGGAAACCTTATAGCTGTCCTCGTTGAACTTCCCGCCGGCGTGGAGAGTCGTGAGCACGACCTCCGCAGCGGGCCGGTTCTCCGTAGGATGGGTATCGGTGGGGATGCCTCGGCCGTCGTCAGTGACTGTGACGCTGTTGTCGTCGTGGATGACGACCGCAATCTCCGTGCAGAAGCCCGCCAGGGCCTCGTCAACGGAATTGTCGACGACTTCGTAGACGAGGTGGTGGAGACCATCCAGACCCGTCGTCCCGATGTACATCGCGGGACGTTTCCGGACCGGATCGAGACCCTCCAGGACCTCGATGGAACTTGCATCGTAACTCACTAGAGATCCAACTTCGCGCGGGCCAGGAGCCCAGTTGTTTCCCCCCGCGGGGATCGGGGGTATACGCCATCTACGCGCGGTAAGAAGAGGCTACCGAAACTCTAAGTCCTCGTAAAGGTTGCGAAAGACGAGGAATCGCAAGCACATGAGGGCAACCGGGAGGTCGTTTTCAGGGCGGGTAATCCAACCGTACCATGAGCTCAGCAAGTGGTGCCCTTACAGCCTCATCGGCATCACGACAGCGAGGCTATCCGCGTCGTCGGTGGGTCGTACAATCACCGGAGAGCTGGCATCGTGGAGACTCAGCTGGATTTCCTTTGCTCCAAATGCCGTGAGGGACTCCTGCAGGTACTTGGCATTGAAGCCGATCACCAGGTCATCACCAGCGTAGTCGGCATCCAACTCCTCCTGAGCATGCCCCAAGTCCGGGTTGTTGGATGAGAGCCGCAGTACACCGCTCGCGAGCTCGAGCTTTACAGCGTGACTCCGCTCCGCCGACAGAAGCGCCATTCGGCGCACGGCGCGGATCAGCGGTTCGCTGGGCAATGTAATCTGGTGCTCTACGTTCGTCGGAATCACCTGTTGGTAGTTCGGAAATTTCCCCTCGATGAGACGCATGACCAGAGTCACCGAGTTCTTGCGGGCCAAGCCGCTATTTCCTTCGAAGCCCAGCTCGACCCGATCCGCATCTTCCTCATCGACGAGACGCTTGAGTTCCGCGAGCCCTTTTCGCGGGATGATCACATCGCTCGCCAGGCCTCCCGCCTCGCTCCCGATCCCCCGGTCAACCAGAGCCAGGCGGTGTCCATCTGTGGCAACCATGCGGATCTTCTCGGTCTCTGGAAGCACCTCGAAATAGACGCCGTTGAGGTTGTAACGAGTCTCGTCGAGCGAAGCGGCGTACATCGTGCGCTCGATCATGGTGCTCAGAATCGGTGCCTGAAGAGAGACCAGCCGATCGGCAGAAAACGCCGGTAGATTTGGATACTCCTCCGCTGCCGTACCCGCGAGAGAAAAATGAATTCGTCCGCACCGGATCTCGAGAAACGCGTCGGCTTCTGCGAGCAGCTGTATCGGCTCATCGGGCAACTCGCGAACGATGTCGAAGAGCTTCCGCGCAGAGACTGTTGTGCTACCGGTGTCCTCGACCCGCGCCGGGTGCACGTCGCGAACGCCAACCTCCAAGTCGGTAGCCACCAGCTCGAGATGACCCTTGTCCCCACTACCTTCCGCCTCGAGAAGCACGTTGGCAAGGATGGGCATCGAGTTCCGCTTTTCAACGACAGCCTGGAGCCGGGAGAGTCCGCGGTGGAGGTCGGATTTCTCGATGGTGAGCTTCATGGCTTCTCATTACTCCTTTGATAGATAGGAGTTACTAGTAGTAGTAGTAGTCGGCGACAATCGATAGAACGTCGTGAAGTCACTGAAAGCACTGGTGTTTTGCTTTGTCCAAGAACAATAGGTGCTGTCGGCGAGGTGCCCGGTGTTGATCGTGGGGGTGATGTTACCACGATGCCGTTGCTGATGGAGGCTGGGTTTTTGGCAGGCCGGAACCGGGACGAGGTTCTGGACGGGCTCTAGAGCACCTGGGTGGGAAGCTGATTTTCCCTGTGGGTTGACAGGGTTAGCACGCTGTAGTTACGTTGGCCGGCTCGCCGGATCGGTGTCGCAGATGGCACCAGGCGGGGGATGTTCGCGTCATGAAGAGAACCTACCAGCCGAGTCGTATCCGAAGGAAGCGAAGCCATGGCTTCCGCGTCCGGATGCGGACAGCAAGTGGCCGAGCGATCATCAAGCGCCGCCGAGCAAAAGGGCGGAAACGCTTGGCTGTCTCCGTATCTTCGAAATAGAGGTGAGGAAGGGTGCGGCGCGGCTGCGGCGTACCAACCGGCTGAGGGAGTCGCGGGATTTTCGGCGGCTCAGCCAGCAGGGTGCCCGAGTAGCGTCTCCTCACTTCGTCGCGGTTATTGGAGAACAGAGACGTGACACGGGGGGTCTAGAGCCGGTCCTCGGCGTCACGGTGAGCAAGAAAGTAGGTATAGCAGTGGAGAGAAACCGGGTGAAGCGCCGCATCCGAGAGTGGTTTCGTCGCAACCGCAGTGTTCTCCCGCCGAATGCCGCTGTCGTAGTGATTGCTCGTCGAGGGGCAGCAGACCTCGAGGTGGGGGAGACAGAGCGCGAGCTGGGGGATCTGCTCAGGTGATCGAGCGATGGATCGCGACGCTCCTCCTCCTGCTGATTCGCGGATATCAGCTCCTGATCTCGCCCGTCTTTGGCCCCAGCTGTCGTTATCTGCCTTCCTGTTCCGCATACGCAATGGATGCGATTCGCATCCACGGGCCGCGTAGAGGCAGCTGGATGGCGGTACGACGGGTTTGTCGGTGCCACCCGTTCCACTCGAGCGGTTATGACCCGGTCCCGGATGGGGAACAGCGTGGATCGTAACTTTGCGTTGGCGCTTGGGCTCTCGTTCCTGGTCCTGATGCTCTGGACGGTCTACACCGAGAGCAATCGGCCGCCGGAACCGGACACCCTTTCCCCTGGGGGAGAAGTTGGTGTTGTGGAGGATGGAGCCGCAAACGAAACCGCGCCGGAGTCTGTATTCCCCGAGGCGGGGGCGCCGAGCCCGGCTCCTGTGCGCGAAGCGCCAACCGTGGCAGAGGTTCCGGAAGAGCAGATCATCGAGATCCGGAATCCGTTCTACGAGGCGGAATTCACCACGCACGGCGGTGGCCTGCGTAGCTGGAGACTCGAGAACTACGACGTTGGCGAGGAGCTCGGTGGGGGCGCCGTCGACATCGTGACGTTCGATCCCGAACAGAAACCCTCGCTGGCGACCCCATTCGACGAACTTGGTTTCGGCGATCTGAGCCAGGGTGCCTATGACGTCCAGCAGCCCGACTCGGAGACATTGGTGTTCACGCGAGAGCAGGGTGGGGTCCGGATTCGGAAGACCTATTTCTTCGAGGAGGAGCAGTACCTGTTTCGGCTTCGGCTGGAGCTGGAGAATGGCTCGGACCGCCAGATTCGCGCGACATTTCGGACCCATTGGCCCGCGGCGATGCGCGAGGAGAGCGGATTCAAGGACTACAGCCTGGTAGCACGGGCCGACGGTGGTCTGGAGCAAGCGCCGGTAGGGTCCGCTCCCAGCATGCTCGGGCTCTTCGGTGGCGGTCACCTCGACGAGCTACGGGAGTTCCCCACCGACGTCGACTGGGCGGGTGCACAGAGCCGCTACTTCCTGGCGGCGCTGATTTCCGACGTCCCTCGCGAGGCAGGCGCGCGCTTCAGCCCACTGGAGCCGGGAGTCGAAGCCACGACCGAGCTGGCGTTCCAGGCGGTGAACATCCCACCCGGTCAGCGCGCCGAGCGTGAGCTCAAGGTGTACCTGGGGCCCAAGATCCAGTCGCGTCTCGAAGCGGTGGGCGCCCACCTCGATGAGGCGATCCTCAAGGGCTGGTTTCCGTCGCTGACTCGCTTCTTCATCTGGCTGCTGGTCGCCACCTACTCCATCGTCCCGAATTACGGAGTGGCCATCATCATCGTGACCGTCATGGTGCGGCTGCTGATGGCGCCGGTGATGGCGCGACAGATGAAGTCGATGAAGAAAATGGGCGCGCTGCAGCCGAAGATGAAGGAAGTCCAGGAGAGGTACGCGGACGACCGCCAGAAGCAGTCGGAGGCGATGATGGCGGTCTATCGGGAGGCGGGGATGAGCCCCTTCTCGGCGATGGCGGGCTGCTTCCCGATGCTGCTTCAGCTCCCCGTCTTCATCGGTCTCTACTACGCCCTGCAAGGTGCCATCCAGCTGCGCCAGGAGCCCTTCATGCTCTGGATCACCGACCTCTCGGCGCCGGAGGCACTCTTCATGATACCGGGGCTAGAACTCCCGGTTCGCCTGCTCCCCCTCCTGATGGGCGGTAGCATGATTCTCCAGCAAAAGATGACACCCACCACCATGGACCCAGCCCAGGCGCGGATGATGCTAACCGTCATGCCGATCATGTTTACGCTGCTTTTCTATCAGTTCGCCTCTGGGCTGGTGCTTTACTGGCTTGTCAGCAATGTCCTTGGGATCCTGCAGCAGGTGTTGATCAACCGACGCCCCGCAGCTGCAAAGTGAGAGAGATGAGATGTACGACATGAAATCTGAAGCAAAGGAATTCTTTGGAGAGACGGCGGCCGACGCCCGGGCGAAGGCGGTGAACTTCTTCGGAATCGACGAGAGCGAGATTACCTTCCGCGAGCTGTCCACCTCCGAGGTGTCGGGAGCCGGCTCTCGTACCGTGATCGTGGCGCAGCCCACGGCGATGGTGGGCAAGATCGCGGAACCCAGAGGTGGTGGGAACCGCAACACAGAGCGCGAAAGACCCAGCCGAGACCGAGAGCGCGGGTCCGGTCGGGACCGGGACCGCGGACCTAACCGAGACCGGGACCGCGGGCCTAGCCGGGACCGAGACCGCGGGCCTAGCCGGGACCGAGACCGCGGGCCTAGCCGGGACCGAGACCGCGGGGGGCGTAGTCGTGGGGATCGGGAGCCGCGCGAGGCGCGCACCGAACGGAATCGAGAGCCGCGCCCGGCGCCTACCGAGCCTTCGGTGGGGACGGCCACGGGCGATCTGGGTCCGGTCGGAGAGTTCATCCTCGGTGTGGTCGAGCGGATGGACCTCGGCCCCTTCGAGGTCAGCGAGAGTGAAGAGGGGCGCTTCGTGGTGTATCAGCTGGCGGGCGCGGCCGCCGAGGAGTTGACGGCGGCCGACGGCCGGGCGACAGAAGCCATCCAGCTGCTGGCGAACCAGGCGGCGGGGCGCCTCAGCGATGAGCCGAAGCGGGTCGTCGTGGATGCCGAGGGGGATCGGGAGAGGCGCGAGGAGTTCCTCGGCCGGATGGCGGAGCGGGCCGCCCGCCGCGCCCAGGACACGACGCGTGCGGTAGCCCTCGACCCGATGAACGCCAGGGATCGGCGTGGGATTCACATGGCATTGCGGGAGATGGACGGCGTCGCCACGATGAGTGTTGGCGAGGGCCGATATCGCCAGGTGGTGGTCGTTCCGGAAGGAGCGGACGAGTACGAGGAGGCCTTGAACAGCTCGCGGGACTCCTCCCCGGATTCGCAGGAAGAGGAAGACGAGTAGGCGCGATGTTCCACGTGGAACGGATCCGCGTGGAGCCCTCCTGACCTCCGCCGTTCGGGCTAGCTCTCTGGTGAGGCAAGGCCTCGAGGAGCTCGGTCTCGCGGGCCCGCGGCTCGACGCGCTTGCTCGCGCCTTGGGGCGGCTGGCGGAACTCCTGGCGCAATGGTCGGCGAAAATGAATCTGACTGCCCACGGCGATGCCGAGGCTGTGGTGCGCCGACTGATCCTGGACGCCTTGGCGTTGGACCGACAGCTCCCCGAAGTCTCTTCGATGGCAGATCTGGGCTCGGGGGCAGGCTTTCCGGGCCTCCCGATCGCTCTGCTGCACCCGGAACGAAGAGTCACCCTGGTCGAGTCGCGGGAGCGCCCTTACCACTTCCAGCGCGCCGTCGTCCGGGAGCTGGAAATCGGGAACGCCATCCTCCGACTCGGTCGGGCCGAGGGGCTGCCACCCGAGCCGCATACTCTGGTGACGGCGCAGGCCATGGCGACCCCGCGCCAGGCCCTGATCTGGATGCTGCCCTGGGCGGAGCCGGGGGGCATTCTCGCTCTGCCCCTCTCGGAGGCTCAGCCACCACCGGGGTCGATCGAGGGGGTCGGCGCGGAGACCATCTCGTCGTACACGGTGCCCCTGGGCGGACCCCGTCGAGCTGTCTGGCTCGGACGCAAGCTGAGCTGATGCCGGCTTCGCCGAGCACGTCTGGCGGCAGGCGGAAGCCCAGGGCAGCCGAGGAAATCCGGCGCGTTCCACGCGGAACGCTTGAACTTCATGGTGGCAGTGTGTTACTAGTGGGGAAGAGAGGTTGTCCCCGAGGGGAATTCTGCTATTCACGCCTACGTCAACACATCGGAAGCGCGGCGCGGCCGGATTCTGGCCATCGTCAACCAGAAGGGCGGGGTCGGCAAGACGACGACCGCCGTCAACCTGAGCGCCTCGCTGGCGGCGGCGGAGCGAGCCACCCTGCTCGTGGACATCGATCCCCAGGCCAATGCCAGCAGCGCCTACGGGGCCATCGCCCCCGAAATCCATCTCTATGACGCGCTGGTGGGAGATCGCGTCATTCTCGACGTCACCCGACCCACCGAGCTCTCTCACCTCCACCTGGCACCCTCGGGTCCGGACCTGGTGGGGGCCGAGATCGAGCTCGTCAGCATGGAGAATCGGGAGGGACGGCTCCGGCGGGTGCTCGAGCCGGTCGCCTGCGCCTACGACTACATCGCGATCGACTGCCCGCCCTCCCTCGGCCTGCTCACCGTCAACGCGCTCACCGCGGCGGACGCGGTGATCATCCCGCTGCAGTGCGAGTACTACGCGCTGGAAGGACTGGCGCGCCTTCTCGACACTATTGAGCGTATACGACGCGGATTGAACCCGCGGCTCGAGGTCGAGGGCATCGTGCTCACGATGATGGACCGACGCGCGAACCTCTGCCGGCAGGTGGAGACCGAGGTCCGGGAGCACTTTGGCGATCGCGTCTTCGCCACCGCGATTCCCCGAAACGTACGCCTCAGCGAGGCTCCCAGTCACGGCAAGCCGATCCTCCTCTACGACATCCACTCCAAGGGAGCCAAGAGCTACCTGCGCCTCGCCGAGGAACTGCTGCGACGCTGCGGGGACGAGCAGTCCCCGCGAAAGCCGCCCCTTCTGCCCGTTCCCAGGTCGGGCAAAGAGGACGAGGGAGGGAAAGAGAATGGCCACACGCCGTAACGCGCTCGGTCGAGGACTCGGAGCGTTGATTCCCGCACCGTCGGTGCACGCCGGGGAGCCGCCTGCGGATTCCAGCCCGGAGCCGGAGCTTCGCGGACCATATACACAGATTGAGGTAGAACGGATCCGGCCCAACCCGCAGCAGCCCCGGCGGACCTTCGACGCCGGGGAGCTGGCCGGTCTGGCCGACTCGATTCTGCGTCACGGCCTCCTGCAACCGGTGGTGGTCCGGGAGTCCCCGGACGGCTACGAGCTGGTGGTGGGGGAGCGGCGCTGGCGCGCAGCCGAGCTGGCCGGCCTGGCGACGATCCCCGCCATGGTCAAGGACGTCGCGTCCCGCGAGCTTCTCGAGATGGCTCTGGTCGAGAACGTGCAGCGTCGCGACCTGAATCCGATCGAGCTGGCCCTGGCCTTCCGCGCCCTCACCGATGGCGGTGCCACCCAGGAACAGGTGGGCGAACGGGTCGGTCTCGACCGCTCGACGATTTCCAATCATCTGCGTCTGCTCGAGCTGCCCCGCGAGCTACAGCAGGAGGTGGAGAGCGGCGTGCTCAGCGCCGGTCACGCCAAGGCGCTGCTTCAGATCGACAATCCGGAGCGACGCCGCCACCTGCGCGACCGGATCGTGGCGAACCAGCTTTCGGTTCGGGCGGCGGAGGAGCTGGCCCGCTCTCTTGCCGGGACGCGGACGCCCACGCGCCGGCGCCCCAGAGTCGCCGGGGACGCGCTCGATCCCCACCTGCAGCAGCTGGTCGAGAGCCTCCGCGACCAGCTCCAGACCAAGGTCAAGATCTCCACGGCCGGAGGCCGGGGCAAGATCGAGATCGAGTTCTACGGTCCCGAGGACCTCCATCGCATCACCCGGGCGATCCTGGAGGGCGCACCGTGACCGCGGGTCAGATTCCCACCGTTCTCGGGCCCGGGACGCAGTTCGAGGGCCTTCTCTGCTTCCGTGGCGCCGCCCGGATCGACGGGAAGCTCTCCGGAGACGTGGTGGCCGAGGGATGCCTGGTGATCGGCGAAGGCGCGTGTGTCCGCGCTCGGATCGAGGTCGACGAGCTGATCGTCGGGGGCGAGCTCGAGGGGGAGATTCACGCGCGAAAGCGCGTCGAGCTGCTGCATACCGCTCGCGTGGTGGGATCACTCCGCTGCCCGCGTCTAGCCGTGGCCGAAGGAGGCATCCTCGAGGGGCGTTGCGAGGCCGGCCCAGAGGCCGAATCATCTTGATCTTCGTGCGTTTTTTGTAACTATTGGCGCCGCTCCGTCACCGGCGGATCGACCTGGTCCGCCGGTCGTCTTTGGGTTTCCCTCGAGGTTCATCCCCACCGCGAGCAGCTCTAGCTAGCAGGGAGTGGAGTTCAGGCAGAGTTCAGGCAGAGTATGAACCGGCACAGCCTTTCCTCGATCGCAACCACGATCCCCGCCCTGGCCATCGGGCTGCTCGTTGCGTTTCCCGTCCAGGCCTCCGGGGGCGGTCTCGAGATCTTTCCCGACGAGCGGATCTTCTACCTGATGGTCCTCTTCGTTCTGCTCGTCTTTCCCGTCAACAAGCTGCTCTTCCACCCGATCTTCCGCGTTCTCGACGAGCGCGACGCGCGCATCGAGGGGGCGCGCAAGCGGGCCGCCCAGATCGGCGCCGAGGCGGAAGCCACTCTAGGGCGCTACCGGAGCGCGGTGCGGAGTGCCCGCGAAGAGGCGGAGAGCGGCCGCAAGCAGGTGCTGGAGGAGGCGCGCCGCGAGCAGGCCCAGCTGACCGGGAGCGTGCGAAGCGAGGCGGAGGCGGAGATCAACCGCGCACGCGAGGAGGTGGCCGGAGCGCTGGCCGATGCTCGCTCCCGGCTGCGCGAGCAGGCCCAGGAGCTGGCCCGGGAGGCAGCCACCCGCGTGCTGGGGAGGAGCCTCCAATGACCGGATACGTGCTCCTCCCGGTGCTTCTGCTTCTCGTGGTGGCATCGCCCGCCGCGGCCTCGGAAGAGGGCGGGGGCCTGATGGAATTCGTCTGGGAGGCGGGGAATCTCCTGCTGCTGCTGGGCGTGCTCTTCTACCTGGGTCGAAAGCCGGTGCTCAACTACCTGAGCGAGCGGCGCCAACGGATCCAGGACAACCTGGCCAGCTCGGAGCAGCTGTTGAAGGAGGCGGAGGGCCGCCTCGCCGAGTGGACGCAGCGGGCCGCGAAGCTCGACGTGGAGATCGAGGAGCTGCGCCAGATGGCCCGCGAGCGCGCGGAGCAGGAGCGGTCGAAGATTCTCGAGGATGCTCGTGCTACGGCTGAGCGCATCAAGCGCGACGCGACGAGCGGCGTGGATCGCGAGGTCGAGCGCGCGAAGCAGGCGCTGCGCGACGAGGCGGCCGACCTCTCCGTCGAGCTGGCCGGCAAGCTGCTCCAGGAGCAGGTGACCGACGGGGATCGTGACCGCCTGGTCGACGAGTTCGTGGCGGAGATCGAAGCCGGTGGCGGGGCTCCGACGCCGGCCGGGAGCCAGGGAGGGATGCACTGATGGCGCGCGGCAGGGTGGCGCGACGCTACGCAAAGGCCCTCTTCGAGCTCGCGAAAGAGGCGGGACAGGTCGCGGAAGTCGGGGGGGAGCTCACCAGCATGGGAGATCTCCTGGAGGGGAATCCGGAGCTCCACGACGTGCTCTTCCGACCGCTCCATCCGGTGGCCCAGCGCCGGGCAGTGCTGGATGGGGTGACCGACCGGATCGGCGCCAGCACCATGGTGCAGAGCTTCTTTTCATTGTTGATCGACCAGCGCCGGCTAATCGATTTCCCGGCCATCCGCGAGGAGTTCGAACGGCTGGCCAACGAGGACGCCGGGCTCCGGCGTGCCGAGGTCGTCTCGGCCGGTCCGCTGCGGGACGATCAGCTGGAGCGGCTCCGACGGGCGCTTGCCACCCGCACTGGCGGCGAGGTGGAAGTCTCGGTCCGAGTCGACCCGAGTCTGCTCGGTGGCGTCATCGCCAAGGTCGGTGACCTGGTCTTCGACGGGAGTCTGCGAACGCAGCTGCGTCAGCTGCGCGCGAATCTGACGAGGTAGAAATCCGCGCGCGGCGAGCCGCTGGTGAGCAGATCCCCACCACGGGCCGCGCTTGGCCAAGCGCACGCGAACGAAGGATCGGAGAGGATCGGAGAGAATGGACATCAAGCCCGGTGAGATCACCGACATCCTGAAGCGCGAGATCAAGGAGTACGGCCGCGAGATCGACGTCGCCGAGACCGGCACCGTGCTGTCGTTCGGCGACGGCATCGCGCGAGTCTACGGTCTCGAGTCCGCCATGGCCGGAGAGCTCGTCGAGTTTCCCGGCAATGTGCAGGGAATGGTGCTGAACCTCGAGGAAGACAACGTCGGCATCGCGGTGATGGGCGAGGCCTTCCACGTCCGCGAGGGCGACCTGGTGCGGCGCACCAACCGCATCATCGAGGTTCCCGTCGGCGAGGCCCTGCTGGGCCGCGTGGTGGATGCACTCGGCAATCCGATCGACGGCCAGGGCCCCATCGATACCACCGAGACACGCCGCGTCGAGCTGAAGGCCCCCGGCATCGTCAAGCGCAAGTCCGTCTTCGAGTCCCTGCAGACCGGTATCAAGGCCATCGACGCGATGACGCCCATCGGCCGCGGCCAGCGGGAGCTGATCATCGGCGACCGCCAGACCGGAAAGACCGCCATCGCCGTGGACACCATCATCAACCAGAAGGAGACGGACGTCTTCTGCATCTACGTAGCCACCGGCCAGAAGCAGTCGACCGTGGCCCAGGTGGTGGAGAAGCTCCGGCAGCACGGCGCGATGGACTACACGATCGTGGTGGCCGCCACCGCCAGCGAGCCGGCGCCGCTCCAGTTCATCTCGCCCTATACCGGCTGCACGATGGGCGAGTGGTTCCGGGACAACGGCAAACACGCCGTCATCATCTACGACGATCTCTCCAAGCAGGCGGTGGCCTACCGTCAGCTCTCGCTGCTGCTGCGGCGGCCGCCGGGCCGCGAGGCCTATCCGGGCGACGTCTTCTACCTGCACTCGCGACTGCTGGAGCGCGCGGCCAAGCTCAACGACGACGAGGGTGGTGGCAGTTTGACCGCGCTTCCGATCATCGAGACCCAGGCCGGCGACGTCTCGGCCTACATCCCGACCAATGTCATCTCCATCACCGACGGCCAGATCTTCCTGGAGACGGATCTCTTCAACTCCGGGATCCGGCCGGCCGTGAACGTGGGCATCTCGGTTTCGCGGGTGGGCGGCAACGCCCAGACCAAGGCCACCCGAAAGGTGGCCGGTAAGCTGAAGCTCAACCTGGCCCAGTACCGCGAGATGGCGGCCTTCTCCCAGTTCGGAAGCGACCTCGACAAGGCGACCCAGGAGCAGCTGGCGAACGGCGAGCGGCAGACCGAGATGCTGAAGCAGGGCCAGTACAAGCCGATGCCGATGCAGGAGCAGGTGGTCTCGATCTTCTCGGCGTCACCGCCCGAGGGACGCGACTCCTGGGTGCGAGGCTACGAGGTCTCGGATCTCGGCCGCTACGAGGAGGAGATGCTCGGCTACATCCGCAGCCGACACGCCGACATCCTCGAGGAGATTCGCGACACCGCCGAGCTCCCCGATGAGCTGGTAGCCAAGCTGGCCGCCGCTCTCGACGCCTTCGCCGACGTTTTCGAACCCACCAAGAAGGCAGATAGCGAAGCGGCTTGACAGCAAGGAACCCGACGTGGCTACTCTGAGAGACATCCGGCGGCGAATTACCAGCGTCCAGAAGACGCAGCAGATCACCAGCGCCATGCGCATGGTGGCGGCCGCCAAGCTGCGGCGCGCCCAGGACGCGATCATCGCGGCTCGCCCCTACGCCGAACGGATGTTCGCCACCCTCGAGGAGATCGGGCGGCGCGCTCTCGAAGCGGAGCACCCGCTGCTCGAACAGCGCGAGGAACGCCGGGTGCTGGAGATGCTGATCGTCACCTCCGACCGCGGCCTCTGCGGAGCCTTCAACGCGAATGCCATCAAGCGGGCCGAGGCGATCCTGGCGGAGCGAGAGCCGCAGTTCGAGTCGGTCTCGATCGCGCTGGTGGGTCGCAAGGCGAGGGACTACTTCCGCAGACGGCGCGCCAGCCAGATCAGCCGCGCCTGGACCGACATCGGGACGGTGGAGTACCGCCTCGCCGCGGAGATCGCCGACCACGTCTCGAAGCGCTTCATCGCCGGCGAGGTCGACGAAGTGGTGTTGGTCTTCAACGAGTTCGTCTCGGCGCTCAGCCAGGTGCCGCGGAACGTCACCGCTCTTCCCCTGGTGCCCGAGCGGGCGGAGAGGGAGGGGGAGGAGGCGATCCCGTTCAAGATCGAGCCCGATGCCGAGACCGTCTACTCGGTGCTCATCCCCAACGCCCTGGAATTCAACATCTACCGCGCGCTGCTGGAGAGCCAGGCAGGCGAACACGCCGCCCGCATGACGGCGATGGAGTCCGCCACGCGAAACACCGAGGAGCTCATCAGCAGCCTCACCCTCCAGTTCAACCGCGCGCGCCAGGCCGCCATCACCAAGGAGCTGGTCGAGATCGTGACCGGCGCCCAGGCGCTCGAATGATCATTCCATCGGAGAAGACACCATGGCAGCGGAAGGCAAGATCACGCAGGTAACGGGTCCCGTCGTGGACGTGGAGTTCCCGCCCGGCAACCTGCCCGAGATCTACACGGCGCTTCGCACCACGAACGCCGCCATCGACGAGCGCGAGGACAATCTCGTGGTCGAGGTGGCACTGCACCTGGGCGAGAACACGGTGCGCTGCATCGCCATGGACACCACCGATGGCCTCACCCGCCATCAGCGGGTCGTCAACACCGGCGATGTGATCCGGGTGCCGGTCGGTCCCAAGACGCTGGGACGCATCATGAACGTGATCGGGGAGCCGGTGGACGAGCGCGGTCCGATCGATAGCGAGATGACCTATCCCATCCATCGCCCGGCTCCCGAGTTCGTCGACCAGTCCACCACCATCGAGATGCTCGAGACCGGCATCAAGGTGGTCGATTTGATCGCTCCCTACCCGAAGGGCGGCAAGGTGGGCCTGTTCGGGGGCGCCGGTGTCGGCAAGACGGTGGTGCTGATGGAGCTGATCAACAACATCGCCAAGGAGCACGCCGGCTACTCGGTCTTCGGCGGCGTCGGTGAGCGCACCCGCGAGGGCAACGACCTCTGGCACGAGATGATGGACACGAAGCTCGCCGACGGGACCAGCGTTCTCGACAAGGCGGCCCTGGTCTACGGCCAGATGAACGAGCCGCCCGGAGCGCGTGCGCGGGTCGGCCTCTCCGCGCTCACCTGCGCCGAGTACTTCCGCGACGAGGAGGGCAAGGACGTTCTCCTCTTCATCGACAACATCTTCCGCTTCACCCAGGCGGGCTCCGAGGTGTCGGCACTGCTCGGCCGCATCCCCTCCGCGGTCGGCTACCAGCCGACTCTGGGCACCGACATGGGCGAGCTGCAGGAGCGCATCACCTCCACCACCAAGGGCTCCATCACCTCGGTGCAGGCGATCTACGTCCCCGCCGACGACCTCACCGACCCTGCGCCGGCCACGGCATTCAGCCACCTGGACGCGACCACGGTGCTCTCGCGGCGGATCTCCGAGCTGGGCATCTACCCGGCGGTGGATCCGCTCGACTCCACCAGCCGCATCCTCGACCCCCAGGTGGTGGGGGACGAGCACTACCAGGTGGCCCGGGGCGTCCAGCAGGTACTACAGAAGTACAAGGACCTCCAGGACATCATCGCCATCCTCGGCATGGACGAGCTCTCCGAGGAAGACAGGATCACCGTGGCCCGGGCCCGCAAACTCGAGCGCTTCCTCTCCCAGCCCTTCCACGTCGCCGAGCAGTTCACGGGAACCGCTGGCGCCTACGTGCGGCTCGACGAGAACATCCGCGCATTCAAGGAGGTCCTGGAGGGCAAGCACGACGCCCTGCCCGAGCAGGCCTTCTACATGGTCGGGGGTATCGAGGACGTGATCGAGAAAGCCAAGAGGATGGCCTAGCCGTGGCCCTCGAGCTGGTCGTCGTGACCCCGGAGGGTCAGGCCTTCCGCGACACGGTCGAGAGCGTGGTCCTGCCCGGGACGGAAGGCTACTTCGGCGTCCTGAACGGACACGAGCCCTTCCTCACCGGTCTGCAGATCGGCGTGATGGAGGTGGAGCAGAGCGATACGACGCTTCACGCCGCTCTCTCCACCGGCTACGCCAACGTGAGCGCTGATTCGGTGACGGTGATGGTGGGAACCTGCGAGTTCGCCCACGACATCGACGTGGAGCGGGCCACCACCGCCCGCGAGCGCGCCCAGCGCCAGCTCGAGGAGATGCGCCAGACCGAGCACGGCGAGGACGTCTACGAGGAGTACCAGGAAGCCT
>CAVXZE010000012.1:0-210943 GCA_963766175.1 uncultured delta proteobacterium | reverse complement strand
AGGCTGTTATTGTCGCCGCCGAGCTGATTTCCCTACGGAGGAGCGATGCCCACGGAGCTGAGTCCCGCGCTACGCGAGCAGATCGAGAACACCATCCGCGGCCTGACCATCGATGCCGTAGAGCGCGCCGGGATCGGCCACCTGGGTGCGGCGATGGGGCTGGCGCGATCGGCCTTCCTGCTCTGGGACGACCATCTCCGCTTCGATCCCAGCGACCCCGCCTGGCCCCTCCGCGATCGCTTCGTGCTCTCCGGGGGCCACGCGTCGATGCTGCTCTACTCGTTGCTCCACCTGTTCGGCTACCCGCTCTCGCTGGCCGCAATCGAGTCCTTCCGGCAGCTGGGCTCCGGTACACCCGGGCACCCGGAGTACGGGGAGACCCCCGGCGTCGAGGTGACGACGGGTCCGCTGGGGCAGGGCTTCGCCAACGCAGTCGGGATGGCCCTGGCCGCCCGGATGACCCGGGCGCGTTTCGCTCGCGGAGGCGAGGGGCCCGGGCACCACTGGATCTACGCTCTGGCCGGCGACGGCGACCTGATGGAGGGGGTCTGCTACGAGGCCGCCTCCCTGGCGGGACATCTGGGTCTCGGCAACCTGATCGTTCTCTACGACGACAACCGGGTGACCATCGACGGGCCCACCTCCATCAGCTTCAGCGAGGACGTGGCGGCTCGCTTCGAATCGCAGCGCTGGCACGTCCAGAGCGTCGACGGGGAGGACGTGGACGGCCTGGGGCGGGCTCTCCAGGCCGCCCGCGCCGAGCCCGAGCGCCCCTCGATCCTGATTACCAGGACCACCATCGGCTTCGGGAGCCCCAACTGGGCGGGTCTCTCCAAGGCGCACGGGGGACCTTTCGGCGCCGAGGAGGTGCGCGCCACCAAGGAGAACCTGGGCATCCCCCTGGAGCCCGAGTTCCTGGTGTCGCCCGAGGTCAGGAGCTACCTGACCGAGCGCAGCCAGGCCAAGAGCGCCGAGCGTGCCGAGGCCGACCGACGCCTCGCGGCCTGGCGCTCGGCGCACCCGCAGCTCGCCGAGCGCTGGGACGCCACCCGCGGCCACGAGACGCCGCCGGACCTGTCAGCGCGGTTGGCAGAGGGACTCGAGGGCAAGCCCGACGCCACACGCAAGCACTCCGGCGCGGTGATACAGCGGATCCAGGAGCTGGCGCCCTTCCTGGTTGGCGGCTCGGCGGATCTGGCCGGCTCGAACAACACCGAGATCAAGGCTACCGGCTACGTCGGGTCCGCCGCCGGCGAGGGTGAGGATCCCTTCCTGGGGAGCAACATCCACTTTGGCGTCCGCGAGCACTCGATGGCGGCCATCACCAATGGCATCGCTCTCGACGGCACCTTCCGGCCCTTCTGCGCCACCTTCATGGTGTTCAGTGACTACATGCGGCCGTCGCTGCGCCTGGCCGCGATGATGAAGCTGCCCGCCGTCTTCGTCTTCACTCACGATTCGATCTTCGTGGGCGAGGATGGCCCCACCCACCAGCCCATCGAGCAGCTCGACGCCCTGCGGGCGATCCCGGGGCTCACGGTCTTCCGGCCCGCGGACGGCGTCGAGACGGCGATGGCCTGGGCCTGGGCCCTCCAGCGCGCCGGTGGGCCGGTGGCGCTCTCGCTCACCCGGCAGGGCGTACCGGCCCTGAAGCGCGAGGTGCCCTTCGCCCTGGAGGACGTCTGGAAGGGCGCCTACCCGATCCGCGAGCCCGAGGGGGGAGTGGATCTGGTGCTGCTGGCGTCCGGATCGGAGGTGGTGCTCGCCTGCGATGCCGCGACCCAGCTGGCGGCGGAGAATGTGTCGGCCCGCGTGGTCTCGATCCCGAGCTTGGAGCTCCTGGGCGAGCAGCCGGAGTCCTACCGGCGCGAGCTGGTGCCCGAGGACATCCCGGTGGTGGCCGTCGAGGCCGCGCGCGGGGAGAGCTTGCGGGCCCTGGTGGGACGGCGGGGACTGATCCAGGGGATCGATCGCTTCGGCGCATCCGCTCCCGCCAAGCAGCTGGCCGAGTTCTTCGGCTACGTCCCGGATTCCCTGGCGGCGCGAATTCTCGAGTGGTTGCGCTAGCTGGCCGTGGTGTCCCAGGAGGAACAGCCATGATCGACGTCTCTCTGCTGAAGATCGTGGGCTTTACGAGCCTCGCGCTGCTGGTGATCGGGTGGCTCACCGTTTCGTTGCTGGCGCCCGGGAAGGCCCGCTCGCGGGTCGCCTGGGTAGCGGCCACCTGCATGTACCTGGCCCTGCTCTGCCTCTTCACGAACCTCTTCCAGGTCGCGCTCCTGGAGGAGAGCCTGCTGGGGATGATCGCCTTCGGCTTCCTCGGTGCGATCTTCATCGGCGGCGTGGTGGTGAGCACCTTCAAGACGGTGAGCGAGTTCATCGGTCGGGGTTCGGCGAGCCAATTCTGAACCCGGGTGGAGCGGCGGCTCAGCGGTAGTCGTGGGATTCGGGCAGAGGGCCGTCGGGCGCGTTGGCTGAGTCGGCCGAATCGGCCGTGACTGGGCGAAGCTCGCGGACGCGGACGTGGATGACGCCCTCCGCGTTCTGAAGGGGGCCGGCGACCTCGATCAGTGGCGAGGTGTGCAGCGCGATCCGGAACCTCTGAAAGACGTCCGGAGTGAGGATGGCGTTGGAGGTTCCCGTCTCGTCTTCCAGTGTGAGGAAGCAGAAGCCCTTGGCGGCGCGGGGGCGCTGTCGGACGATCGCGTGGCCCGCGGTTCGCACGAAACGGCCATCGGGCGCGGCGCGGAGCTGCTCGGCGGCGAGGATTCCGCGCCGCCGAAGCTCCGGGCGCAAGTGGACCAGGAGGTGTGGGCCGGTGGTGAGACCGCTGGTTCGGTAGTCGGCCAGGGTGGTTTCGAGGGGGGACAGCTCCTCGAGGGGAGAGGGCTCCGCGGGCGGCGAGATGCCGGCGAACAGCGAGCTCCTGTCCCGTTCCACGGCGGCCACCTGCCAGAGGGCCGAGCGCCGCTGGCGGGCCGCCGGGTCGATCGCGCCGAGGGCGCCCGCCTCGGCCAGGGCCTCGAGCTCATTCCGGCGCAGGGCGACGCGCTTGGCCAGATCGGCCACGCTCTCGAAGCCGCCGCGGCTCCGCTCCACCTCGGTGGCGTGGCCCGTCTCCGCGCGCAGCCCCGCCACGTAACGCAGACCGATGCGCACGGCCGGCTCTCCGGCGCCCCGCTCCAGTGTGCACTTCCAGTGCGATGCGGCCACGTCGATCGGCCGCACCTCGACGCCGTGGCGCTGGGCGTCCTTCACCAGGGTGGCGGGGTTGTAGAAGCCCATGGGGTAGGCGTTGAGCAGGCCGACGAGAAAGGCGGCGGGGTGATGGGCCCGGAGGTAGGCCGAGGCGTAGGCGATCAGTGCGAAGGAGGCCGAGTGGGATTCCGGGAAGCCGTAGAGCGCAAAGGAGGTGATGCCTCGGACCACCTCTTCCTGGGCCTCTCCCACGATGCCGCGGGCCGTCATGCCCTCGCGCAGGCGCGTCTCGATGCGGTTCATCTTCTCGACGGAGCGCTTCATGCCCATGGCCCGGCGAAGCTCCTCGGCCTCGCCCCCGCTGAAGCCCGACGCCACCATGGCCAGGCGCAGCAGCTGTTCCTGGAAGATGGGCACGCCCAGAGTGCGCTTCAGGATCGGCTCGAGGGCCGGGTGGGGATAGGTGACGGGCTCGCGGCCCGCCCGGCGGTTCAGGTAGGGATGCACCATCTGTCCGACGATCGGCCCGGGACGGATGATGGCGATCTCGACCACCAGGTCGTAGAAGTTGCGCGGCTTCATGCGCGGAAGCGTCGCCATCTGGGCGCGGCTCTCGATCTGGAACACGCCGACGGTGTCGGCGCGCCGGATCATGGCGTAGGTCTTCGGATCGTCCGGGGGAAGCTGGGCGAGATCGATCTGCCTCCCCTGGTGCTCGCGAATCGCAGGGATCATCTCCTCCAGGGCGGCCAGCATCCCGAGGCCGAGGAGATCGATCTTGATGATGCCGAGGTCCGCGCAGTCGTCCTTGTCCCACTGGATCACGCTGCGCCCGGCCATCGCCGCCGGCTCGATGGGAACCACCTCGTCCAGACGCCCGGCGGAGATCACGACGCCCCCGGTGTGCTGCCCCAGGTGACGGGGCAGCCCCTTCATCTGATCGACGAGGTCGAGGAGCAGGGCGATGCGCGGGGATTCGGGATCGACCTTCGCCTGGCGCAGGGTCGAATGCAGCTCGTCCAGATCCTCGCGGTAGTCGAAGCTCGAGAGCAGCTTCGCCAGCCGGTCCACCGCTTCTGGAGCCATGCCGAGCACCTTGCCGATCTCTCGGATGGCCGAGCGGGTGCGGTAGGTGATGACCGTAGCGGTCATGGCGGAGCCGTGGGGGCCGTACTTCTCGAAGACGTACTGGATCACCTTCTCCCGCTGGTCGCCGGAGGGGAGATCGAGATCGATGTCGGGCCACTCGCCGCGCTCCTCGGAGAGAAAGCGCTCGAAGAGAAGCTCCATGCCCACCGCGTCCACGGCCGTGATGGCCAGGGCGTAACACACGGCGCTGTTGGCCGCGGAGCCGCGTCCCTGGGCGATGATTCCCTCCTCCCGGGCAAAGCGCGCGATGTCGTGGACGATCAGGAAGTAGCCGGGGAGATCGAGCTTCTCGATCACGGCGAGCTCGTGCTCCAGCTGTGCCCGAACCCGCGGCGAGAGGGAAGGCCCGTAGCGCTTCCGGGCACCTTCGAAGGTGAGACGGCGCAGCCAGGAGGCCTGGCTCTCACCGGTGGGGACCGGAAAGCAGGGGAAGCGATAGCCCAGGTCTTCCAGGGTGAAGCTGCAGCGCTCGGCGATGGCACGGGTGGCGCGGATCCACTCGGGCCGATCGGCGAAGCGCGCGGCCATCTCCTCCGGGGAGACCAGGTAGTGCTCCCCGTTCGGCAGCAGGCGGCGCCCCGCGCGATCGAGGGAGGTCTTCTCGCGGAGGCAGCAGAAGGCATCGAGGAGCCGCCGGCCCTCGGCACGGGCGAAGCGCACGTCACCGCTGGCGACGACGGGCACCTTCGCCGCCTCGGCCAGGGCGACGGCGAAGCGATTCTCCGCCTCGGCTCGCCGATCCCGGTGTCGGGATACATCCACCCAGACCCGCCCGCATCCGAAGACACCGAGCGCCCGGTCGAGTGCGTACTTGGAGAGAGAGCCGTTCCCACGGGCCAGGGCAGTGAGCCCGCCCGCGTGGGTCTCGACCTCGTCCCATCCGACCCTGGCTTCGCCCTTCGGCGCATTCCCCTGGCCCACTGTGAGAAGCCGCGAGAGATTTCGATAGCCCTGCCGGGACTCGACCAGGAGAAGCAGCCTTCCAGTCCCAGAGACTCCAGAGAGAGAGACATTCGCGCCCACGATCGCGCGCAGACCGGCTTCCCCCGCCGCGGTGTGAAAGCGGGGGACGCCGTAGAGCCCGTCGCGGTCGGCGAGGGCCAGTGTCCCGTGGCCGAGCTCCGCCGCCCGATCGACCAGATCTTCCGGGTTCGAGGCCCCCTCCAGGAAGGAGAAGGCACTCCGGCAACGAAGCTCCACATAATCGGACAAAACAGGGATTTATTTTCGCCTTATTTTCGCCTCCAGTCAAGCATTGTTTACGGCATCATGGCCTCATGCCCGAAGGTTCCACCGGAACCGTCCTCGTCGTCGATGACGAGGCGATGCTGCTCAGGCTCGTGGAGAATGTCCTCCACCGGGCCGGCTTCCAGGTGGTGACGGCTGCCACCAGCACCGAGGCGCTGGCGGCCTTCCGTGAGGATCCGGCGGCCATCGACGCGGTGCTGATCGACGCCGGGGTGCCACCCTCGGGAGCGGCCGAGGTGGTGCGATCCATGCTCGCCCTCCGAAGCGGCATCGGCGTGGTCGTCACGAGTGGCGCGTCCCCGAGCGACGAGATCCAGGAGCTGCTCGCCGACTGCGGAGGGCGCTTTCTGGGCAAGCCCTTCGATCCCGAGACCCTGATCTCCGTCGTCTCGGCGATGGGTCGTCCCATCGGCCATCTCGGCGGGGATTAGCCTTGGCCTCGGTGGTCGTCGTGGGCGCCGGGATCGCCGGCCTCAGCTGCGCCTGGCGGCTACAGCGGGCGGGGCACAGCGTCGAGGTGCTGGAGCGCGAGACGGCGCCAGGCGGGCGGATGCGCAGCGAGCGACGCGATGGGTACGTCATCGATCGCGGCGCCCAGTTCATCGCCAGCGGGTACCGGAACCTTCACCAGGTCGCCGACTCTCTCGGCCTGGGCCCCCGCATCGAGAACATCGCCTGCACTCGCAACGCGATCCTCCGCGACGGAAAGCTGCGTGCGGGCGACTACGACTCGCTGGGGGAGTTCCTGCGCTCGGACCTGCTCTCCCGCCGAGCCAAGGCGCGGCTCCCACGGCTTCTCTTCGAGGTCTTTCGGCACCGCAGACGTCTCGATCCTATGCGCCCGGAGAAGGCGGCCGACATCGATCGCGATGACATGGCCCGCTACCTGCGTCGCATCGTCGGCGAGGAGGCTCTCGAGTACCTGCTCGCACCGGCGTTCTCTTCCACCTTCGACAGCGATCCCGAGGATCTCTCAGGGGCATTCGCGCTCCTGGCGATTCGCTTTCTGGCTGGTGGCTTTCGCCTCCAGAGCTTCGAGGGGGGTGTCGGGTTGCTGACCCGCACCCTTGCCGAGCAGCTCTCGGTTCGCGTCGGATGGCCGGCGTCGGTGGTCGAGACCCAGGCCGGGGGTGTCCGGGTGAGCTACCTGGCCCCGAGCGGCGAGCGAAGCCTGATCGCCGACGCCGCGGTCGTCGCCGTGCCGGGCTCACTGGTCACGGGTCTGTGTCGCGGGCTCACCGAGGCGGAGCATGGCTTCTTCGAGCAGGTGCGGTACGTGCGCGGCATCATCACTCACCTGCTCCTCGCCGAGCCGCCGGAGACGCTCCCCTACTACGGTGTCGCCTTTCCGCGCTCCGAGGGACTCGATCTCTACGGCATGGCGGTGGACCACCACAAGCCGGGCGCTGCGCCCAAGGGGGCGGGCCTGGTGAACGCAGCCCTGACCAGCTCGGCTGCCGCGCGGTTCTTCGAGATGCCGGACGAGGTCGTAGTGAAACGCGTACTCGACGATCTTGCTCGCACCCCCGTCGGTCGTCTCGAACCGGTGGATGCCGCCGTGCATCGATGGGATCCCATGATGCCCCAGTTCTACGCCGGCTACCTGCGTCATCTCCGCGCCTTCCTGAATCGGAGCGAGCGCAGTCCGCGCCTGGCCTTTGCGGGAGACTACCTGGTGGGGCCCTACACCGAGGCAGCCCTCACCAGCGGCTTGCGCGCCGCCAACGAGGTCGCCCGCTCGCTCGGAGAGACCTGAGCGGGTCAGCCCGGTAGCTCGCCGGCCAGGCCCTCGGCCTCCTCGAGCAGATTCTCGATCAGCGCCAGCCCCCCGTCCCAGAAGGTCGGGTCGGTGATGTCCAGACCGACGCGTTCGAGCAGCGCGGGTGGTGTGTCCGAGCCCCCTGCCCGCAGCAGATCCAGGTAGCGCGGCACGAAATCTGCGCCCTCCTCGTCGTAGCGCCCTAGCAGCGCCAGGACCAGGAGCTCTCCGAAGGCGTAGGCGTAGCAGTAGAAGGGCGAGTGGACGAAGTGCGGGATGTATAGCCACCACCAGGCGTAGTCCTCGGTCAGGTGCACGGCGTCGCCGAGCATCGGGCGGTTGGCCTCCATCCAAAGCTCGTTGATGCGCGGGATGGGAAGCTCGCCCTCGCCGCGGCGGGCGGCGTGGAGCTTCTCCTCGAAGCGGGTCATCGCCACCTGGCGGAAGACCGTGGCGAAGGTGTCCTCGAGCTTGCCACACAGCAGCGCCAGGCGGATCTTCGGGCTGCGCTCCTCCTGCATCAGCCGACGGAAGACCAGCATCTCTCCGAAGACACTGGCGGTCTCGGCGGTGGTGAGCGGTGTGTCCTGCTCGAAGAGACCGCGCTCCCGGGACAGGTATTGATGGACGCCGTGACCGAGCTCATGGGCCACCGTCATCACGTCGCGCAGGTTGCCGGTGTAGTTGAGCAACACATAGGGGTGGGCGGCGGGTACCGTCGACGCCGAGAAGGCGCCGCCTCGCTTGCCCGGTCGAAGCTCCGCGTCGATCCAGCTCTTCGCGAAGAATTGCCCGGCGATCTCCGCCATGGCCGGCGCGAAGTCTCCGAAGGCGTCCAGCACGATTCGCTTGGCCTCTTCGAAGCTCCGGGTTCCCGCTGCCTCGCCAACCGGCGCGTAGCGATCGTAATCCTCCAGTCGGTCGATACCGAGCAGGTGCGCCTTGAGCCGGTAGTAGCGGTGAACCAACGGATGACCGCGCTCGCAGGCGTCGAGAAGCGCCCGAACCGATGCGCCGTCGATCTCGTTGGCCAGGTTCCGCGAGTCGATGGGATCCGGGTAGCGGCGCAGGCGATCCCGGACCGCCTTGTCCTGCACCAGCGTGTTGAAGATGAAGGAGAGGGTGCGGGAGTGCTGGCGCAGACCGGCGCTGAGGGCGCGGGCCCCGTTGCGGCGCTTCTCCCGGTCGGCTTCGTAGAGGAGGGAGAGCACCTCTTCTTCGCCAAGCTCCTTGCTCTCTCCGTCCACCTCGACCTGGAAGCGGGCCGAGCCCAGGATCTCGTCGAAGAGCCGGCTGAAGGCACGCTCACCGGTGTTGGCGGTCTCCTCGAGAAGTCGCTCCTCCGGCTCGGAGAGCAGGTGCGGGCGGTAGCGCCGCATCGATTCCAGCAGGTGGCGGCGCCCGGCGAGGGCCGGCTCCGAGAGCAGGGTCCGGGCCCGCTCGTCGTCCGCGGCCACCCACTCCAGCTCGAAGAAGACCAGGGTGTTGCGGATCTCGCTGCCGCGCTCCTGGACCTTCTGCAGAAGGGCACCGTGGGCTGGATCCGCCGTGTCTGCGGCGAAGAGCAGGCCGGAGTAGGTGCCGGCTGCGGTGGGACGCTCCTGCAGGGCCTCCAGGGCATCGATCGCGGCCGCCAACTCGGCGGCGTCGAGGCTCGCGACCCTTCCCCGGTATCGGTCCGCGAAGGCGCGTGCCTCGTCGAGAGAGCGGTCCAGGTCCGCTTCGATGGCGGCGTCATCGGTGCCGCGGTAGAGATCCGAGAGATCCCAGCGGATACCCGCAGCCGGCCCGGCGTCGTACGCGTTAGACTCTTCCGTCGTGCTGGATTCGGTCACGGAGCGAACCATAACCGTTGGCGGTGGGGAAGACGACGCGCTGTCTCTCGGTGCGCTCGAATGGCCCGGCTCGGGCCCGCCGCTGCTGCTGGTGCACGCCACGAGCTTCTGCGCGGAGGTCTGGGGACCGGCCTGGGAGGCAGCCCGGGCGGCGGGCTTGAGGGCCCGGCGCGCCCTGGCCATCGACCAGCGCGGACACGGGCGATCCGACGCGCCCTCGGAGCCTTCCGCCTACGCATGGCCGAAGCTGGCCGGGGACGTGATCTCGGTACTGGAGGCAGAGTTTGCCTCGGAGGAGCCGGTGCTCCTGATCGGGCACTCGAGCGGGGGCACCGCGGTGCTGGCCGCCGCGGCGATGCGCCCGGAACGCGTGGCCGGGGTGGCCGTGGTAGAGCCGGTGCTCTTCGAGCCGCCGGCGCCCGGAGTCGATGCCGATTCCTTCGCCGGAAGTCGCCTCTTTGCCGAGCGCGCCCGGAAGCGGCGCGCTCGCTTCGAGAATCGCGACGCGGCCCGCGCCGCCCTCGAGAGTCGCTTCCCCTACTCCGGCTTCGCCGCTTCGGCATTGGAGGCCTGTCTCGACGGTGGCTTCGACGTGACCGGAGACGGCGCGCTGGTGCTGCGCTGCGCGCCGGAGACCGAGGCCTGGGCCTACCAGGGGGCGGCGGCGCTCGATCTCTGGCCGCTAGCTCCCCGCATCGAGGCCCCCGTCCAGGTGATCGCCGCGGAGCACAGTGCCATGCCGGCTCCGTTGCTCGAGCGGCTGCGCGGTTGCCGCGGCGGCGTGCGGGTGGACCAGGTCGCGGGCACCACCCACTTTGCGGTGATGGAGCGCCCGGAGCCGGTGGGAGAGATGCTCGCGGACTTCATTCGCGAGCTGTAGCGGGGACGTTGTCCGGGTGGAACGTGGGCGTACCATCCTGCACGCCGACATGGATGCCTTCTACGCATCCATCGAGCAGCGCGATCACCCGGAGCTTCGCGGGCGTCCGGTCATCGTGGGCGGCACGGGAAGGCGTGGGGTCGTCTCGGCTGCCAGCTACGAGGCGCGTCGGTTCGGAGTGCACTCGGCGATGCCCACCGTGGAGGCCCGGCGCCTCTGTCCCGACGGCGTCTACCTGCGCGGCGACATGGCTCGGTACGTGCGGGAGTCGAAACGAATCTTCGAGATCTTCCGCCGCTACGCGCCGCAGGTGGAGGGCCTCTCCCTGGATGAGGCCTTCCTGGATCTGACCGGGACCGAGCGGCTGCTGGGTTCCGCCCTCCAGGTGGGGCAGAGGCTGCGCGAGGAGGTGCGCGAGGAGACCGGGCTCGCCGTCTCGGTGGGGATCGCACCGATCAAGATGGTGGCCAAGATCGCCAGCGACTGCGCCAAGCCCGACGGTCTGCTGGAGGTGGGGGCATCGGCGCTCCGGGAGTTCCTCGATCCGCTCCCGGTGGGTCGGATCTGGGGCGTGGGTCCGGTGGCGCGCGCGCGACTCGAGGGCGCCGGGATTCGGACCATCGGTGACCTCGCCCATGTCGACGCGGGAGAGCTGCACCGCATGCTGGGCGACTGGGGAGATCACATCGCGCGGCTGGCGCGCGGGGTCGATCTGCGCGAGGTGGAGCCCTACCGGGAGCCGGTTTCGATCAGCGAGGAGAACACCTTCGCGAGCGACGTCTCCAGCCGGGAGGTTCTGGACGCGGCCATCCTCGCCCACGCCGAGGCGGTGGCGCGGCGGCTGCGTCGCAGCGGCTACTGCGCGCGCACCGTGGTGCTGAAGCTCAAGCTGGCCCGCCGGGTGGGCCCGGGGCCGCGCGGCTACCCGCTGCTCACGCGCCGCACCACCTTCGACGAGCCCAGCGACGACGGCGCGGTGATCGCCAGCGAGGCGCAGCGGCTGCTGGCCCGCGAGAAGCTCAGCGAGCCGGTTCGCCTGCTCGGGGTAGGGGTCACGAACCTCGGCAGCGCCGCCGCGACCCAACTCGCGCTCTTCGGCCCGGATCGCGAGAGGCAGCGCCGCTCTCAGCTGAACCGAGCCCTCGACGAGATCGTCGACCGCTTCGGCCCGAGCGCGGTGACGCGAGGAGGTCCCGCCGACGTGAGCCGCGCCGGGCTCTCCTTCCAGATCAAGCGGGGCGAAGAAGACTAGAGCCTTCTCAGAAGACCCGATCCAGGTCGTAGCTGCTGAGCGCCGTCAGGACGAGGGCCGGTGCGTAGAAGATCCAGGTCAGATAGGTGGCGAACGCCATCGTGTAGTTCTTCGGAAGCGAACGGTAGTAGCCTACGCACACGTCGCTCAGGAAGAAGCACGCCACTCCGACGGCGATCAGGGTCGCATTCCCGCGCGGAAAGAAACCGACCTGGAACGCGACCAGCGCGGCCCAGAACGAAGCGCCTACGACCACCGCATAGCCGGTCAGGAGAGCGAAATAGGGCCGGTTGTCTTTGAGCTTGGGATAGAACACCAGAAACATGATCAACAGAGAGCCGCCCAGAATGGCGGCCAGGAGCGCCCACATCTCTCCCTCCGCCGGCAACCCGGAGATGCCGTATGCGTTTCTGCGAATCAAGAGAAAATGGGCCAGCGCAAACGAGATCACTCCCCATCTCGAGTGCACGTTGAAGAAGAAGATGACATCTCCCAGGACGATGAACGCGTAGGCGATCGCGAGTCTTCCGGCGTCGGAGTTGTCGAAGGAGGAGTCTCCGGCAGTCCAGATCAGAAGCGCGGACAGGAAGGTGACGGAGAATTTCGCGTACCGGGAGTACTGTTCGGGGTTCTCGAGGTTGACCCTCCGCAGGAAGAACAGGGACCAATCATGCCCCGAGAACAATCCGAAGAGGAAGATGATGATTCCCAGGATTGCGAAGACTTCCATTCCCTCTGGCCCTCTCTCGACGCTCGATCCACTCGCGGTGAGTCAGCGCTCGGATCTGCTCGCTCTCGAGCCGATGGCAAGGTACCCTTGCCGGAAGCAGGTGGAAACGAGTAGCGACCGAGGGAGGCGATCATGGGGATCGAGTCGATCACGGAACACATTTACGCCAATGTCGAGTGGGACGGCTCGAACGTCGCCTGTATCGACACTGCGGAGGGCGTGGTTCTGGTGGATACGCCCATGCTTCCCAAGGACATCGCGCAGTGGAAGGAGTTCGTGCTCGGCCTCAATCCCAAGGGGGTCCGATACATCGTGGTCACCCACTCTCATTTCGACCACATCATCGGGTGCAGTCAGCTCGGGGGCGCCGTGATCATGCACGAGAAGGGGAGGGCGTCGCTGTTCGAGGAGAATGCCACCTTGCGCGAGAGCATGGCCGGGCTGGCTCCCGACAGGACCGAGGAGGAGGTGAACTTCATTCTCTCGGAGCCGCTGATCCCCTCGGAGATCACCATGGGAGCCACGCTGACGCTCAACCTGGGAGACACCACGCTCGAGCTCCACCACGTGGGCGGACACTCGATCGACAGCATCGTCGTTCATGCCGTTGAAGAGAGGGTTCTCCTGAGCGGCGACAACATCACCTCGGCCAGCCATCCGTACAAAGGCCACGCCTGCTTCAGCGACTGGATCAAGGCTCTCGAGTTCATGGACACACTCGATGTCGAAACGATCATTCCAGGGCACGGTGTGATATGCGGACGGGATGAAATCGGGAGATTCATCGATTACATGGGTGCGCTTCATTCACTCACCAGCCAGTCGATCGAGCAAGGAATGTCCTGTGACGCGGTCGTCAGAAGGGTTCGTGACCGGATGTTCGGCCACTTCGAGGTCGAACCCGCGAGGCTGGAGGGGGCTCGGATGATGTTCGATCTCGGAACCAGGAGACTCTACGAGGAAATCGAAAGAGAACGGGGCTAGAGGAAACACGGGGCAGCGATGACGGACCTTCGCTCGATCACTATCGGCGATCTCTTCGACCAGCAGGCCATCGCCACACCCGATCGGCTGTATTTCGCTCACCACACGCGGAACGAAGAGTACACCTACGGCGAGTTCAAGCGGCGGGTCGACGCCGCTGCCAAGGGACTCCTGGCCATCGGCATCGGCAAAGGCGACAACGTCGCGATCTGGGCCGGCAACGTCACCGAGTGGGTCTTGACCCAGTACGCCACGGCGAAGATCGGGGCAGTCCTGGTGACCGTGAATCCCTCCTACCAGCTGGCCGAGCTCGAGTACCTGCTGGCCCAGAGCAGGGCCCGGGCTCTGGTGATGGCACCGGAGTTTCGCGGGACCGACTACGTGGCCATGGTGCGCAAGGCCCTCCCGACGATCGATACGGCCTCGCCCGGGCTCATCGAGAGCGATGGCTACCCCAGCTTCCGGGAGGCGATCCTCGTCGAGGGCGATCAGGGTGCGGGGTTCCGCACCTGGGCCAATCTGATCGAGCTGGGTCGGGCGATTGGCGATGAGCAGCTGGCCAGTGCCCAGGCCGCCACCGAGCCGGGCGACGTGATCAACATCCAATACACGTCGGGCACCACGGGCTTCCCGAAAGGGGCGATGCTCACCCATGCCAACATTCTCGGCGACGCGGACCTGGTCGGCCTGTCTCAGAAACTCAGCGCCGAAGACGTGGTCTGTGCGCCGGTGCCCTTCTACCACTGCTTCGGCTGCGTGATGGCGGTGCTCACCTCCCTGACCCGCGGATGCGCCCTGGTGACACCGCACGACTATTTCGATCCGGTCCACACCCTCGATGCCGTCGAACGCTTCGCGGCCACCGCCCTCTACGGTGTGCCGACCATGTTCATCGCGCAGCTGAGCGACGCTCATTTCGACGAGGTCGATCTCTCCTCACTGCGCACCGGGATCATGGCCGGATCGCCCTGTCCCATCGAGGTGATGCGCGACGTCGTATCTCGAATGGGCGCATCCCAGATGACCATCGCCTACGGCCAGACCGAGGCGTCTCCGGTCATCACCCAGACCACGACGGACGACACCGTCGAGCGCCGGGTGACGACGGTGGGGAAGGCGTTACCCGGACTCGAGGTGCGCATCGTCGAGCCGGAGAGCGGTGAGGAGTGCGCGGCCGGCGTACAGGGTGAGCTCTGGGCACGGGGGTTCACGATCATGGCCGGCTATTTCGACAAGCCCGAGGAGACCGCCGTGGCCATCGATGGCGACGGTTGGCTGCACACGGGGGACCTCGCCACCGTGGACGAGGAGGGCTACTTCAAGATCACGGGCCGGCTCAAGGACATGGTGATCCGGGGAGGCGAGAACATCTACCCGCGGGAGGTCGAGGAGTTTCTGTTCACCCACCCGTCGATACGGGAAGTCCAGTGCTTCGGCATTCCCGACCGGAGATTCGGTGAGCAGCTCGCCGCCTGGGTGCGGCTGAAGGAGGGCTCCTCACTCACCGAGGAGGAGGTCGTGGAGTTCTGTCGGGGCAAGATCAGCCACTTCAAGATCCCCCGCTACGTCCGGGTCGTGGGCGAGTTCCCGATGACGGTCACCGGCAAGGTCCAGAAGTACAAGATGCGCGAGACGATGTGCGAGGAGCTCCAGCTGGACGAGGTCGAAACCGCCTGAGGAGCGCGCCCGGCTCCGCGCTGTCATTCCCGTTTCTGGTGGAGCGGCTCCTGGTCTCGTGCGACGCGGCGAACCTTGACGGCGTTCGATCGCTCCGGATCGGCAAGCGCTCTTACAGTCGGGAAGCTTCGTCACTATCACCTCGATCTTCCGGAGGAGCAATGGGTGGGGTGCGAAGCGGACGGGGCGGCACGATGTCGAGTCCGCACGCTGCGATCCGGTATCCGGTGGACCGCAGGTTTTCGAGAAGGACGGGAGCCGGTTGTTCGCCTGCTTCGTCGGGCTGGAGACTGGAGAAGGCTCTCGAGATCAGAATCTTGATCTCGTGGACGTAGACCGGCACCGTCTCCGGATCGAACGGCTTGTTCCTGGAGGAAGGGGAGAGCTCGGTGAGCCTCGCGGCGATTCCCTCATTGCTGCGAAATCCGCGGAACGCTTCGATGTAGGAGTCGTCTTCGTGCCAGGCTTCGACATTGACCAGCAGCAGTCGGATGTAGCGGGCTGGGAGTGACACCTCGCAGGTGGCGCCGGACGAGAGCGTCAGCTGAAGCACGCTCCTCGCCCTTGGCGAGGGGGCGAGGTGGAGTCTCGGGCGGAACTCCTCGGGGCCGCGGGTGCAGGAGGGCGGGGGGTGGTCCGACAGCGTGCGACGTTCCATGCAGGTTCCTCCGTGCGCTCGCGAGTCCGCTCGAATCCTGCGAGCGAAGCGTCGCGATGCTCTGCTGGGTATTGAGATTTCCGGGCGCGCCGCATGCCGAGCCGACGGCACACAGTGCTCGAGACCAGCTGACCTTTTCTGTCTTGGGTTCGGGTTGTCGAGATCCGTGCAGCTTTCGAAAGATCCGCAACGGACGGGACTCATTGGGATCATGAGAGCGCTGTGGGATTTCTCGCGGGGAGGAATCCGCGAGAGGAAGGAGTTCCCAGAGAAGAGAGGTCCTTTCGTTATCTTGTCAGAATAATGCCATCTCTTATCGATGAGACGTTCGTCCAATAGACGATTTTAAACACTCGTAAATGCCAAATATTGCAGAATTACTATGTCCCTGCCAGTCTTCTGATTGACGTGAATGGCAGAATAATGACGCGAATCTGTCACTTGACTGCTATTCTATGTCATCATAATGACAGCCACGGAGGCCCCCATGGAGCCCCTTTCTGCTCCTCCTGCTTCCCCTGATATCTCCAGCCCGCGCTTCCGGCTGAGCCGCGCTCTCGGGGAAAGAAAAGAAAAAGAAGGGAGTTACGCTGCCCTCGCGCGGGCCATCGCGAAGAGCAACGCAGCGGCGAGCCAGACGGATGCGGAGCCGGAGGACCGCAGCCGAGCATTGGATCGCCGAAAGCTCAAGGCGATCGTCGAGGGCGCCCCCAATCTCGTCCTCTCTCTGCAGGAGCTGCGCGCGCTGGACTGCTACCTGGAGCGCTACGGAGAGGGGCTGGCCTACGTCCCGCTCTTCGAGAAGCCCGACCTGATGCAGACCCTCGCCGATTCGGGACGGGTGACCTTCCTCCTCGGCTCGAAGCCCGAGCCCGAGCACAGGTACTTCTCGCACTGGGACGTGCTCGCCATGGCCGAGATCCAGCGCGGCATCAGTTCCTCCGAGATGAGCGTGCGATTCGACATCCAGGACGTGCTGCTGCACCAGACCCTGGAGGCCGCGGCCGCATCTTCGAAGATCGGCGGCTGGACGGAGCTTCTGGACGATCGGGGTCCGTCTCTGGTCTGCCTGGGCTCGAGCCGCACCGGTCCCGCGGCAGAGGCCATGCTGTGCCGGATGTTTCAGCGCCCCGAATTCGAGAGCCCACCCCCGGCAGAGAAGCAGCGGCTCCCCTTTCACTTCGTCTGGAAACCGATGCTCGACTACGTCTTCCCCAGCAACTTTCACCTCGGTAGCGCCGACATCTCCTCGAGAGATCCCGATGCTGCGAAGGCGGTCAGGGAGGACAATGCCTCCGCCGTCGTTACCGCCGAGGACGTCTTCGTCGATCCCGTGCACCCCGACCACACCGGGGACACCTACGGTGTCTGCGTCGCGCAGCGGCGCAAACGCGGGCAGGTCTGGCTGGTGCTGGCTGGAGTCACCGGCGTCGCGACCTTCGTGGCGGCCAAGCTCGCCAAGAACCTCGCCACGCGTCTTCACGAGCAGAAGCCCGGCCAGGATTCCGACGTCTACTGGGCGGTGATCAGGGCCCGCGTCACGGAGGATCCGAATCGCCCCCTTGCCAGCGTCCGCACTTTCGCGGAGGAGGCGGTCGTCTCGGGACCGCACGTATGGAGGCGGGAGACGGGGATGGGAGGTCTCGCCCTGTAGCGCCCGTCGCCCGAGCTTCCTGCGGGCAGCGCTCCAGGTCTTCTCCTACAATGCGCCGCCATGCGACCTGACGCGACTCCGAAATGGCTCGAGGACGCCATCTTCTATCAGATCTATCCGCAGAGCTTCTACGACGCCAATGGCGATGGCATCGGCGACATCCCCGGCATCATTCAGAAGCTCGACTATTTGAGCGAGCTCGGCGTGAATGCCGTATGGCTGAACCCCTGTTTCGTCTCGCCCTTCCAGGATGCCGGCTACGACGTGGCGGACTACTGCAAGGTGGCTCCCCGCTACGGGACGAACGCCGACCTGGTGCGCCTCTTCGAGCAGGCGCGCCGCCGAGGGATCCGGATCTGTCTGGATCTGGTCCCGGGACACACCTCGGTCCAGCACGCCTGGTTCCAGGCCTCCTGCCGACACGGGCGCAATCGCTACTCCGACCGCTACATCTGGACCCGGTCGGTCTGGGATCCGGGCGCCCCCCCGCTCCGATTCATCAACGGGTACTCCGAGCGCGACGGCGCCTATGCCATCAACTTCTTCTACTGCCAGCCGGCGCTCAACTACGGATTTGCCCGTCCCGATCCTGCCTACTCCTGGCAGCAGCCGACCGACGCCCCCGGCCCGCGGGCGGCGCGAGCCGATCTCAAGAAGATCATGGGTTTCTGGCTGCGGAAGGGCGCCGCCGGCTTTCGGGTCGACATGGCGTCTTCGCTGGTCAAGAACGATCCCGGGCACGAGAAGACGATCGAGCTATGGCAGGAAATCCGCAGCTGGCTCGACCGCCGGTACCCGGAGGCGGTGCTGATCTCGGAGTGGGGCCACCCGAGTGAGGCGATCGCGGCGGGCTTCCACATCGACTTCATGATCCACGTAGGAGTACCGGGGTTCCCCTCGCTCTTCTTCAAGGGCAAGAACCGGCATTGCTTCTTCGACTCGCGGGGCGGGGGCACGATCTCCGAGTTTCTCGACGAGTACACCAGGCAGCGGCGCAAGATGCGGGGCGGGTACATCTCGATTCCCAGCGCCAACCACGACATGCCCCGGCCCGGCTTCGACCGCACCAAGGCCGATCTCGAGGTGATCTTCGCGTTCCTGCTCACCTGGCCCGGCGTCCCCTTCCTCTACTACGGCGACGAGATCGGTATGCGATTCCTGCCCGATCTCCCCTCGAAGGAAGGTGGCTATGGCCGCACCGGAACGCGTACGCCCATGCAGTGGGACAGCAGTCGAAACTCCGGCTTTTCGACCGCGGCCCCCCGCAAGCTCTACCTGCCGATCGATCCGCAGGCGCGGCGCCCCACGGTGAGTGCACAGCAACACCAGCCGAGGTCGCTGCTGAGCCACGTTCGGCAACTGATCGCTCTCAGGAAGAGCTCGCTCGCCCTCGGGGCCAAGGGAAAGATGACGCCGGTCTTCGCCGAGCCCGGACAGTATCCCTTCGTGTACCTCCGCCAGTGGCGCAGGGAGAAGTTCCTGGTGGCCCTCAATCCTCCCAAGAAGCCCGTGAGCGTCACCGTCGACGCGGCTGGGCTGGGAGAGATGCGCTCCGAGATCGGGCGGGGTGTGACGGTCTCGACCCGCGGCGGACGCTGCGAGATCTCCATGGCCGGAGCCTCGTACGGGATCTACAAGGTGGTGTAGCCCCAGACCTGCTCATCATCGCGTGTCGCGAAGCGGATTGGTCGGATCTCCGTCGGCCATCATCTGATTCATCCGCTCCCGAGACGCCGGATCAGGCAGATAGCCCTCCAGGGCGGCCGTCATCACCTCCACACCGTGCTGGTTGCGGAGCCGCGCATGGGCGCGCGCGAAGCGGCTGGAATCCACGCCGTCCACCGTGAGCTCACAGGTGATGGAATCGCCGGGATGGACGGGCTTCTTGAATGCGAACTCCATCCCCGTCGCCAGCCATCCCAGCTGTCCGCCGATTTCGCAGATCATGGAGCCGGCCAGCAGCCCGTGGCAGATGGGTCCCTCGAATCCCTTGAGTTCGGCGAACGCGTCGTCGTAGTGGACGGGGTTGTAATCCCGGGTGAGATCGCCAAAGGCGGTCACCTCCCCGAGGCTGAACGCACGGGAGAACGAGAAGCGATCTCCCGGCGAGACGCCCTCGGCGGCCCTCTTCCGCCACTGTGACATGGACCTATTTGTCGCCCGCATAGATCATGGCGAGGATCTTGGCAGGCTCTTTTCCATGGCATTTGACGAGATGGGGATGAGACGAGTCGTAGTAGACCGAGTCTCCGGCACGCAGGACTTCGACCTCCTCTTCCACCCTGACCGAAATCTCGCCCTCGAGAACGAAGATGAACTCCTGTCCGTCGTGGTTCGAAAGCTCCCCGAACTTCGTCGGGTTCATGGTGACGAGGAAGGGCTCCATCAGGCGGTTGGCCTTCTCGGGAGCCAGGGATTCGTAGACGTAGCCGTACTGCTCGGCCGCCTTCTGGGTGCGTCGGGCCACCTTGGGACGTGATTCGGCTCGGACCACGCAGATCGGCTGGTCGGTGGTCCCCGAGATGAAGTAGCCCATCTGCGTCTCGAGAGCCTTTCCCACACGAACCAGCGCCCCCAGCGGGGGCGTCGCATCGCCGGACTCCACGCGCTCGAGGGTTTCGATGGAGATGCCCGTCCGGCTGCTCAGATCCTCGAGGGTGAGCTCACGCATCTCGCGCGCCTCGCGGATCCGCTCTCCGAGACTCGTCTTCCCTGCCGAAGCCCTTTCCCCCTTGGCCCCGGTGTGGGAGGCGTCGATCGAGTCGGTGATGAAGTCGTTGGCTTTCACCCGGCGCGGACGGGGCTTCTTCTTGCTGGCCGTCTTCCTGGCTGATTTCTTCGGCTTGGTCCTCTCCATCTCGCTCTTCCTCTCTCCGCCCCTCCTGAGCTGTCTCAGATCGCCCTTCCGGCCGCGCCGATGTTTCGGGCGATCACGATTCTCTGGATCTCCGAGGTTCCCTCTCCGATCTCGAGGAGCCTCTGGTCGCGGTAAAAACGCTCGATCTTGTACTCCTTCATCAGCCCGTAGCCTCCGTGGATCTGCACGGCGTGATCCACGCAGCGATGCATCACCTCGGAGCAGTAGAGCTTGGCCATGGCTGCTTCCTTGGAGAAACGGCGATTTTCGTCGCGTAGCCAGCACGCCTTGTAGAGGAGGTTTCGCGCCAGCTCGATCTCCGTGGCCATGTCCGCCAGCTTGAAGGCGATGGTCTGGAAGGAGGCGATCGGCCGGCCGAACTGCACGCGGGTGTTCGCGTATTCCAGGGCCATGTCGAAGGCGCCCTGCGCCCCCCCGAGCCCCATCGCCGCGATGGATAGCCTGCCCCCGTCGAGGGTGGAGAGCATCTGCTGGAAGCCGTCGCCCCGCTTTCCGAGCAGATTCTCCTTCGGCACCACGCAGTCCTCGAAGAAAAGCTCGGCGGTGTTCGAAGCCCGCCACATCATCTTCTTCTTCATTTCGCGAGCGGTGAAACCGGGCGCATCCCGAGGCACGATGAGACAGCTGAGCTCGGGCTTTCCCCTCCCCTGATCGCCGGTGACCGCTTGTACGATGACGACGCCGGTCAGAGGGTTGGCGGCATTGGTGATGAAGATCTTCGATCCGTTGATGACCCAGCGATCACCCTCGAGCTTGGCGCGCGTTCTCGAGGCCCCTGCGTCCGAGCCTGCGTTCGGCTCCGTGAGGCCGAAGGCGGCGAGCATCTCCCCGCTGCAGAGCCTCGGCAGCCACTCTTCCCTCTGCTCATCGGTCCCGTAGTAGTAGATCGGGCCGATCCCGAGAGAGTTTCCCGCGGCGATTGTCGCTGCCTGCGAACCGTCCACGCGGGCCAGCTCCTCGACGGCAATGGCGTACGAGGTGTAGCCCATCTCCGAGCCGCCGTACTGCATGGGGACGAAGCAGCCGAGCAGTCCCAGCTCGCCCATCTTCTGGGTCAGCTCGACGGAGAATTCCTCCTTCTCGTCGAGCTCCCCGGCCAGCGGAGCGATCTCCCGCTCGGCGAAGTCGCGAACCGCTTGTCGCAGAAGGTTCTGCTCTTCGGTGAGATCGAAGTTCAGCGCCATACGGCTACACCATCTGGCTGCGGTACGTCTCCCACTTGGCATCGACCTCCTGCTGGAGATTCTCGATGGCCACCTCCGGAAGCGCCTTGAAGCGGCTTTGCGGCCCCAGGTAGTCGCTGACCGGGGGGAGCTTCTTCTTGGTGAGCAATCTGGCGGACGGCGGGCTCAGCTTCATCTCGCCGTCTTCGATCTCGTAGAGCACGTAGAGGCCCGTTTCCACCGCCAGCTTGCCGATCGTCACGGTAAGCCGTTCTTCGATTCCCCAGCCGGAAGGGCAGGGCGCGTGGACGTGGATGTACTTGAGCCCCTTCAAGCTGAGAGCCTTCTGGATCTTGTCGTGAAAATCCGTCGGATAGGCGGCCGAGCAGCTGGCCACGTAGGCGGGAGAGTGGGCCGCGATGATGGCGGGAATGTCCTTGCTCGTCTCGCGCTTCCCGTGAATGGCGGTGTTGGCGGTCACCGCTCCCCGGGGCGTCGTTCCAGAACGCTGTACGCCGGTGTTCATGTAGGCTTCGTTGTCGTAGCAGATGTAGAGGAAATCCTCGCCGCGCTCGATCGCGCCCGACAGGGCCTGGATGCCGATATCCGAAGTCCCGCCATCGCCGGCCCAGGCCACCACCCGGGTGTGGTCGTTCTTCTGGGCCCTGAGCGCCGCCCTCACACCCGAAGCGGCCGAAGCGGCCGAGGCAAAGGTGACATTCAACACGGAGAGCTGGGTCGACGAGATGGGATAGAGCCCTTGCATGACCGTCAGACAGCTCGGCGGCACGATCAGGATGGCGTCTCTGCCGATCGCCTTGAGCCCCACCCTGTAGAGCATGCTCAGCCCGCAGCCCGCGCAGGCCCGGTTGCCAGGATAGACGAACTCCTCGTCCGTCAGGTTCAGTGCAGTGGTCTTCTGGTTCGTCATTGCTCCCGCCTACCGATTGAGCCCGATCCAGCTGGGATGATCGTGCTGCTCGGCCCCGGTTTCGACCGATTCCCGCATCGCGCTGCAGAAATCGGAGGTCTTGTAGCTCCTTCCTCCGAGACCCACGATGTAGTTTCGGAAGAACGGTCTGGATGGGCACTCGTAGAGAGCTGCGCGGATGTCGCCGAAGAGCGCCCCGGAGTTGCCAAGGCTGAGCGCCTTTTCGAAGACGATCACGCCTCTTCGTCCGTTGAGCTCCGAGGCGAGGAACTCGCTCGGAAACGGACGGTACAGGGAGAGGGCGAGGAGGCCCGCCTTCAGCCCCCCTTCTCTCAGATCGTCGACGGCATCCTTGATCTGGTTGGACATCGACCCCAGCGCGACCGCCACGTACTCCGCGTCTTCACACCGGTACTTCTCTGCGATCGGATTCCCGCCGCGGCCGAACATCGCCTTGAACTCGGAGTCGATCCGCTCGTAGACTTCGATCGATTGTCTGAGCTCCAGGTGGAGGCAACGTCGGATCTCCATGTATCCCGGAGCGAAGTCGCCGTGGATGTCCGGACGGCCACCCGGAAGCGTCACCGTGTTCAAGCTGGTCGGATTCTCGGGACCGAGTGTGTGGCGATACTCGAAGGGGGGCAGGAAGGCGTCGACCTGATCCTGCTCGGGAACCTCGAAGGGCATGTAGGTATGGGACAGGTAGTAGCCGTCGTAGCAGACCATCACCGGGATGCAGATCTCCTGGGAGAGTCTGAAGGCCTTGATGACCGTGTCGAGGATTTCTTGATGGTCCTTGGCGTAGATCTGGATCCAGCCAGCGTCCCGCTGTGAGATGGAATCCTGATGATCGTTCCAGACCGACCACGGGGCGCCGACGCCTCGGTTGACTACGCACATCACCATCGGGAGTCTCGCCCCTGCGGTCCAGTGCACCTGCTCGCTCATGTAGAGCAGGCCGTTTGCCGAGGTCGCCGTGAAGGCCCGTACCCCAGCGCTGGTAGCGCCGATGCAGACGGCCAGCGCGCTGTGCTCGCTCTCCACCGCCACGTACTCTGCATCGAGGGCTCCCTCGTCGACGTACTCGGAGAGCTTCTCGGTGAGCGGGGTCTGAGGGGTGATGGGATAGGCCGCGATCACCTGGACCCTGGCGAGCTTCACCCCGGTGGCGGCGGCTACGTTGCCGGATTCGAAGACGAACATCTCAGCTCTCATCCCCGTCTGCGAAGCTGCTCTCCGGAGTCATGGTAATGGCTTTGGTCGGACACTCCTCGGCGCAGATACCGCAGCCCTTGCAGTACTCGAGATCGATCTCCGGCTTCAGGGTCTTGGAGACGACGCTGTCCGGGCAGTAGAGCCAGCAGGAAAAGCACGCGGGCTTGCCCTTTCTGGCTGGCGTGCACTTCGTGTAGTCGATGACCGGCCGCAGCACGCGCCAGGAGCCGGTGCGACCGGCGTCGCCCGGCCCGGCGTAGCTGTCCGAGGTCAATATGTCGAACTTCTTGGGGCACATGCTCGTTACTCCGCCTCCGTATGCGCATGGGTCATGCGCGCAGCCTCGGCGTTTTCGGGACCTTTGCTTCCTTCGAACTCGACCTCGATCGCCTCGAGCAGGGCCGAGAGTGGCACGATCGGGAGCGCCTTGGCGAAGGCGCCGATGATTCCCGTATTGACGATGCCTCGCTTCAGGCCCGCCTTTTCCGCCAGGCCGGTTACGTCCGCGGTGGCCAGCTTGAAGTCACCGAAGTCGTAGGACTCCCTGGGCTTGGGCGTGTTGATCACCAATGTTCCACCCGGCTTCATGCCCGCGGTCACGTCGATCTCGTTCAGAATCCCATCATCCAGTACGACCACCACGTCCGGGTGCTCGATGGCGCCGAGATCGTTGATCTTCGTCTTCGAAATCTTGAGTGAAGTCTCGACCGGCGCGCCCCTGCGCTCGGTGCCGAAGCTCGGCGCCATCACCACGCCTCGATAACCGGAGTCGAATGCGGCCTGCGCTACGATCTTGGCGGCAGTGATCGCCCCTTGACCGCCTCTGCCATGCCATCGAATTTCGAGCGTTTCTTCTTTCATAAGGCGCTTCCATCAAGTGCTGCCGGGACAGCCAGGGTGGCTTCCGAGATGCCGTCCGCAGAGCGCTGCGTACCCATTATATCGTAGGGGTGGGAAATCCACCGCCGGCCGGGCGTGGCGTGCCGCCCGGCGCCCTCCCGCGGTTCACTCGCCCTCTCGCTTCGCTCGGCGCCGCTCGTTCGCCTTTTCGAACCAGTCGGGAACCGTTGCATCGGACGCCGAGTCATGGCCGGGGAGGAACGGCTTGATGTCGAGGACCGGCGTGCCATCGAAGGCATCGATCTTCTCGAGTTCGACGACGTTGCCTCTGATGGAGGCGATCTTGCAGAGGGTCACGGCGATCAGGTTCGGGCGCATCGGTGAGCGAGTGGCAAAGACGCCCGTCAGCGGATTCTCCGGGTCGCCCATCGGATGCACCTGGAGGACCTGCCGCTTCTCCGGTGTGTCGTTGCGGTCGAACCACCAGAAGACATGGATGTGCGAGAAGCCCTCCAGACCCAGTAGTCCGGGCTGGTAGTCCTCATCGAGAACGATCAGGGTGCGGTCTTCCGGCTTCCGGACGTGTCCAATCGGTTGCATGGCAAGATACTTCTCTTCGATTGCGCTGGCTTCATCGGCGAAGCTCGCCGGTGAAGGGAAGCACGTCACTGACAACGCAAGTACGACGACGACCACCGGGGTTCTCATGATCGCCTCCATCTGGATTGTCTAACATCTTAGCCGCCCCCCGGTCAGCGTGAAGCTGCCGCCCGGCGTCACCACGAGGAGGAGATCATGACGGAAGCGAGTCAACAGGTACTGCAGGTATTGCGGTCGCCAGAGAATCTTCAGTGGCATGTCGTACCTCTGATCGCCCTGGTCATGTACATCTACAACAGTGAGCTGGAGAAGAAGCGCCACGGAGAGGTCTTTCTCGGGATCTACTTTCTGGCGACCAGCGGAGTCGTTCTCGAAATCGTGAACGCACTCGTCCTTCACTTCAGTGGTCGCGCTGCGCTCTGGACCACGCCGGGAAGCTCGGCGTTCGTGATCTACGCCGGCTGGAATGTCGAGATCCTGTTTCTGGCAGCAGTCGGAGGCCTGACGGTCCTGAAGGGGCTTCCCGACAAGGACCAGAGAATTCTCGGAGTTCCGAACCGGTGGATTCTGCCGCTCTTCTGGGCCGTCGGCGCGGTCTTCGTCGAGGTGTTGCTGAACAAGGGCGGCCTGCTGGTCTGGGAGTACACCCACTGGCAATGGCCGAATCTCTACTTCATGGTCATCTGGTGGGCCGCGCCCTACTACGTTCTTCTCTGGCTCCACGACAACCTGAGCATCGAGGCAAAGGGAAGACTGGCGGCTGCCAGCGTCGTCTTCGCCGCCGGCGGTCATGTCCTGTTCGCGGTCCTTCTCGGCTGGGTATAGGGTCGAGGCAGGAAGCTCTCGCTCGATCATGCAAATCCCCGGGGGGAAGGCGATCTCAGGATTCGCCTTCCCCCCGAGGCCTCGGCTTGGCCCCCAACGCCACCAGCAGAGACGAGACCAGGTAGGCCGCGATGCTCAGCACGAACACCCAGTAGAAGCTTCCAGTCGTGTCGGAGATCCATCCTGCCACGGGCGGTCCCACCACCGCTCCGAGGTTGTAGAAGATGATCAGGAGCCCGAGGATGCTCGAGAAGGCGCGGCTGCCGAAGCAATCGCTCACGATCAGTGGCCACAGCGTCGACCGGGTGCCGGCGCAGAAGCCGGAGAAGAGAGCAAAGCAGAAGAGCGCCCCGGCCGATTCCAGGCCGAACAAGAACAGCACGGCGAGCGCTGGGAGCCCGTAGCCCAGGGAAATCATGATCCGCTTGCTGAATCGGCTGGCCGCCAGGCCCGCGGCGAGCATTCCGACCATCGCGGCTGCACTGATGGAGCTGTAGGCGAGCGCCGCGACGTCGTCGGCGATCCCTCGCTGGATCGAGAGACGAACCAGATAGATGTTCAGGGAAACCACCGGTATTGCGTTGACGACGTCTGCAAAGCCGAGCAGCCAGAAGCGTGGTATGGAAAACGCCTCACGCGCGCCGATCCCCTCCTCCTCCGTACTGCCGTCCTTAGCCTGCCCATTCTCCTGGCTCGAATCGTCGTCTCCATCTGGCGTGAGTCCGATGTCCGACGGACGACCATGTATCCAACGGGCGGTCACCGGCAGCAGGACGACCCAGATCATGATCCCGAAGACCCGGTAGGCCCATCGCCAGCCCACCGTCTGAATCAAGAAGCTCGAGAGGTTGGGTATCAGAAATCCGCCGAGTCCCATCCCGGCCATTCCGATGCTCATCGCCAGTCCGCGACGCCGGACGAACCATCTCGAGATCGTGCTCGTTACGGCAACGTAGGTCCCGGCCGCCGTGAAGATCGCGGCGAAGAAGATGACGCCGTACAGCTGCGCGAGCGTTCGAATTTCTCCAAAGGCGAGAGTGACCAGTCCGCCGCCTGCGGCGCCCACCAGCATGATCCACCTGGATCCGAACCGGTCGACGAGACGCCCGGCCACCGGAGAGAACAGGGCGCCCACCCCTGCCCAGATTCCGACGGCGAGGCCCAGCTCCAGGTCCGTCCACCCGAACTCCTCCTTGAGGGGAGGGATGAATACCGGAAACGCGAACCAGCCGATGCCGCCCGATACCAGCATGCAGAGAAAGCAGGCCGCGACGACGAACCAGCCCTGGAAGACGGGCTTGCGCATGGGTTCTCCAGCTCGGGAGCCGGTAGTCTACCCGGTCCGCGCTGGCTCCCCTACAGGCAGGGCGATGCGCGAGACGATCCCGGCAGCCAGCGGCTGGATGAGCTCGCGGGACCGGATCGCAGTCAGCCCTCGGCGATAGCGATCGTCGCAGCCAGGTTTCCGGGGGCTGATCAGGAAACGGCCTCGACGCGGCAAGGGACGTACTTGTGGTACGGCGTTCCCGCCATCTTGTCACGATGGGTGTTCTTGACCAGACGGTTGGCGTTGGCTCCGTAGACCTCGCCGTCGTAGTTCAGGCCGAACCCGTGCGGCATGATCACCTGTCCGGGACGAGTTGCGTCGCTCACTTCGAGTTCGATCAGCTCGGTTCCCGCTTCGGTGGTCACGCGGACCATCTGCTCGTCGGAGAGGCGGAGCGCCTCGGCGTCGGAGGGATGGATCAGAAGGGTGCAGGCGTGACCCTTCTTGTTCCAGGCCGGATTGCGCAACAGCGTGTTGGCGTTCTTGTCGAAGTGCCGCCCGGCATGGAGCACCAGGGGAAAAGCGGGGTCGGGCTCCAGCGCGGCGGCCTCGGAGGCGGCATCGATGCTCTGGATCCAGTCGGCCATCCGGGGGATGTACACGTTCACCTTGCCGTCCGCGGTCTGAAGAAGGTCCAGGTTCCGTTCGGGGTCGGAGCGGCCGATCCACAGGCCTTCCGGGTGATCGAGGACTCCCTGGAAGATCTCCTCCCCGAGTCCCGGACCAGCATTGAAGCCCGCCCGCGCGGCGTTCTCCTGCGCCTGTTCCGGCAGCACCTGGAGCATCCCCCAGAGCGCGGCGAGATGGGCGGATCCGAGCACGGGTCCGAGGGTCTTTCCGAGCACGAAGGGCATCTTCTCCAGGGCGCCGGGAGTCGACATCGCGTACTTCATCAGCTCTGCGAAGAACTGCGAGCGCTCGCCCTTGGCCGCCACTTGAAGCGATTCGGGTATCTCCGGGATCACACCCAGCCGGTCGGCGAGTCGCACCAGGATCTCACCATCTTCCAGCCGCTCGCCTTCTGGCTCGAGGATGGGGCGGCGCATGTTGAAGTAGACCTCCGGGAAACTGAGCGGGAAGAAGGTGCTGTCCCACTTCTCGAAGGCGGACGTTGCTGGAAGTACGTAGTGCGAGAGCACCGCGGTCTCCGTCATCGCTACCTCGGTGGTGACCAGGAGATCGAGCCGCTCGAATGCCTCTTCGTAGGCGGTGGTGTCCGGGTAGGAGCGCAGCGGGTTCGCCTGCGACACGTAGAGGGATCGGATTCGCTCGGGATGGTCGCTCAGAATCTCCTCTGGAAGCGCGGCCGGAGGGTACACGCCATTGGTCGGTGCGAAGTCCGTGGCCAGGGTGCGCCAGACGTCGGGATCATCCCAGTCGGTGTGGCGACCGAAGGCAGCGATGGTCCCCGGGATCACGTGTCCGCCGGGTACGCCGATGCGGCCGCAGATGGCCCAGAGAATCACGTGGAGATAGGAAGTGGCGGTGCTGTGGCGGTTCATGAAGACGCCCAGATCGGGACGCATGCAGGACGTCCGTGTGGCGAAGAGACGGCTGACCTCTCGAACCACTTCATGGTCGAGCTCACACACCTCGACCGCCGCCTTCGCATCGAAGTCGGTGAACCAGGACTCGATCTGCTCGAATCCGCTCACGTGGCGCTCGATGTAGTCCCGGTCGTGCCAGCCCTCCTGCAGGATGATGGCGATCATGGCGCGGGTGAGCAGGGCGTCGGTGCCCGGCCGAAGGGCCAGGTGGATGTCGGCGAGCTTCGCCGTCTCGGAGTTCCTGGGATCGATGACGACCAACAGCTTTTCCGGGTTCTTGGAGAACTCCTTCAGCACCCGGGGCGCCTGGGGGATCTGGTGGCTCTGCATTCCATTCCAGCCCGCCGTCACCAGCATGTCCGCGTGATGGATGTCGGCGTCCATCAGGACACACTGGCTGCCGGTGGCCTCTCCCATCGCCCAGAAGTAGCCGGAGAACTCCTGGCCGAGCGGGTTGTAGTAGTACTGGCTCCCCAGGGCTCGCATCAAAGAGACCATGAAGCCGACCTCGAAGTGGCAGCCCACTCCGCCGCCACCCATGAAGGCGAGTGAGCGCGGGCCGTGGGTTTCGAGGGTGGCCCGCAGCTTCTCGGCGATTTCGTCGATGGCCTGCTCCCAGGAGATCCTCTGGAACTCGCTACCCACCCGCTTCAGGGGATGCAGCAGCCGGTCGGCGTTGTGCTGGTGGTGCATGACGCTGGTCCCCTTGCGGCAGACGTATCCCTCGCTTCTGAGGTTCTTCTTGTCCGCGCGGACCCTCACCATCTTGTTGTCTTCCACCAGCACCTCGAGCCCGCAGCCCTGGGCGCACATCGCGCAAAAGGTCGTCCGCCATTCCTTCATCTTCGCTCTCCCTCTTCTACGGTTCCGTCGAGCTCACCACGGCTCGACGTGCGGGCGCAGATCCAATTCGTGGGTCCAGGCATTTCGCGGCTGGACGTGGAGCTGCCAATAGCTCTCGGCGATGGCGTCGGGCTTCCGGAGCTCTTCCTCGCCGCGCTCCTCGACGAGCCACGGCACCGCCGAGCCCGGGCCCGGCGCCCACCACCAATGCGACTCTGGAGTCGCTCGTCACGCCTTGCCCAGCTCGACCAGGGCGCGCTCCACGAAGTCGAGACGGTCGTTGCCGAAGAACATCTCGTCTCCGACGAAAAAGGTGGGGGCGCCGAAGGCACCGCGCGCCACCGCCTCCTCGGTGCTGGCGCGGAGCTCCGCCTTGACCGCCGCATCCCCGGCGCTCTCCAGCAGCGCGCGCGCGTCGAGCCCCGCCTTCTCGACGATCCGGGCCACCACCTCGGGCTCGCCCAGGTTCTCGCCCTCCGCCCAGAAGGCGGGGTAGACGGCTCGGTGGAAGGGCTCGAAAACGCCCGCGTGCTGGGCGGCCACCGCGGTTCGCATCAGCAGGAGCGTATTGATGGGAAAGTGGGGATTTCCGCTGAAAGGAACTCCCAGGTGGGCAATCCAGCGCTCGAGTTCGAGAGGGCCGTAGGCGCGCTTGGCCTCGCAGGGGTTGGCGACGGGCGAGCTGTTGCCCGTCGCCTTGAAGACGCCGCCGAGGAGCATCGGGCGGTAGCTCACCTCCGCGCCGGTGCGCTCGGCGAGCGCGGGAAGCCGGGAATTCGCCAGATAGCTGTACGGGCTCCCGTAGTCGAAGAAGAACTCGAGGCGCGACATGGTGCGACTTCCTCTTGAGTCGGCCCGAGCACCTGTGCTCGGATCCGGCGGCTCATTCTAGGTAATTAGTTTTTAAATGCAACTGATAACTCTCATTTTGATATTGATTTGATTTTGCTAGACTTTCGGCATGCGTTGGCGTGACATCGGCGAACAGACCTGCCCCATCGCGCGGTCCCTGTCGGTGGTGGGAGATCGCTGGACGATGCTGGTCCTCCGCGAGGCCTTCCTGGGCACGCGGCGCTTCGAGGACTTCCAGGAGAGAACCGGTGCGGCCCGCAACGTGCTCTCCGATCGCCTGGAGAAGCTCGTCGAGCACGAGGTGCTCGAGCGCCGCCCCTATCAGGAGAAGCCCACCCGCCACGAGTACCGGCTCACCGAGAAGGGGCTCGATCTCTACCCGGTGATGATGGCGCTGGTCCGCTGGGGCGACCGATGGCTCGACGACGGACGCGGGCGACCGATCGAGCATCGACACAAGCAGTGCGGCCACGTCATGCACATGGAAGCGGTCTGCTCCGAGTGCGGGGATCGCCTCGACCCGCGCGCCGTCGAGGTGAGCCTCGGCCCCGCGCTGCGCTCCGATCCGGATGCGCTCCGCCGCTTCCGGTCGTCGTCGTAGCGCTGGCAGGCTTTTCGGCGGCGAGGTTCGCGCTACTGGACTGCCTCGGGCTCCTGCGCCTCCTGCAGCAGCGGCAGGATCTTGGGCGACGCGTACTGCGTTTCTAGTTCGAAATCGGGATCGAGTGCGAAGGCGGTTCGAAACGCTGCGACGGCTTCCTCGCGGTGCTGACGCGCGGCGTGGGCGAGGCCCTCCATGGCTGCAGCGCGGGCGGCGAGCCGGCGCGCCTCTGGGCTCTCGGTCTGCGGCGCCAGTCGGTCGCGTGCGAGAGCGGCGGCGCGGAAGCAGGCGTCGTAGTCCGCCTCCGCGTAGCTCTCTTCCGCGCGGGCAAGGAGCGCTTCCTCTTCGCCATTCTCCGAGGGGGTGACTGCTGCCTCCACGACCCCCTGCGGCACCGAACGGTGAGCGGGCAAGGTCGGTGAAGCTTCCCGGAGCTTCGTGACTTCCGTGGTGCGCGTGGAGGCCCGCCTGCGGGCCGGCGCGCAGACCGTCGCAGCGCCGGCTGGGATGCTCAGCACCTGGCCTTCGAGCAGGATGTCCGGATCGCTCATCCCATTGTGCCGCGCGAGTGCGCCCGTCTCTGTTCCCGACCACAGTGCGATCTCCGACAGAGTGTCTCCCCGCCGGACGGTGTAGGTGGCCGGTGTGCCCTCGAGCCGCAGCGAGATCCCGGTCGGCAGTGGCTCGGCGAGTCCGCTCTCGATCCCGTTGGATGCCCGCAGCGCCGACGCCGAGAGGCCGTGACGTCCGCCGAGGGAGCAGAGGGTCTCACCCTGCTCGACCCGGTGGACGGGAGCAACCGACTCGTCGCCCTCGGGCGGCGGCGCGGTCGAGGGCGGCGCTAGCCACGCGCACGCACCAGCCAGGAGCGCGCCGGCGAGGGCCGCTGCGAGCTGCAGTCGTGCGTGGACGCTTCGCCGGGTCTCTCTCATCGGCATCTCATCGCTGCGGAGTCCGCATCCGTCGGCTGTGGGAGAAGTCCCCGCACAGTCGTATCGCATCACCGTATAATAGAAGAGATGCTTTCTGGTTCCCCCCTGGGCCAACGCCCCTACGAACGCGCGAAGCCGGCCGCCTTGCTCCTCCCCCCGGTGGAGGTGGCTCTCGACCGCGTCGAACAGCACGTCGCTTCCGGGGCCCACGACGTGCTGCTGATGGGACCGCCCGGCGTCGGGAAGACCTTCCTACTCCGTCACCTCGCAGCGCGACCGCTTCGACCGGGTCGCGTGTTCTACTGCCCGTTCCTCCATTTTGAGCCCCAGGAGGCCGTCCGGTGGCTCCTCACTCTGTTGCGCCTGCCGACGGACGCAGGGGAAGAGAGGCTGGTGCCGGAGCTCATGCGCGGCGGGCGTCCGTGGGCGCCGAACCTGCTGCTGCTGGACGAAGCCCAGGCGATTCCCGAGGACACGCTCCGGCACCTTGCGGCGTTGCTTCGTCGCTGCGACTGGGGGCTGAGCCGCGTGTGGGCGGGAATTGACGGATCTGCGCTCTACCGGATTCCGCGGGTCGTCGATTCGGACATGCCCAGGGTTCCCCTGAGGTACCGGCGCGCCGAGTCCAGGCCCCGCACCGGGCTCGAGGAGATCGCGCGCGATCTGTCGCTCTCCTCTTCGCGACGCCGCGCCGTGAAAACCCTCGCAACGCGAAGGCCGAAACCCGTGAACGAGGTTCCGTGCGAGCTGCGTCAGGTTCTCGACGGCCAGGCGTCCCGCGGGGTGCCGGGGAAGCAGGGCGTGCCTTCGAATCCGCCCAGGATGCGCCACTCGGCCGAGCGGGTGGCCGGGGCCGGACGCGCTCCGCCAAGGGAGCTTCCGCCTACGCCAGAGCCGGCGGTGCCGGCGGTTGCCCGCCGTCTCGGTCGCCCAGGCCATGGCATGCCCACGTGGCGCCGCGTCGGGATCGCCGCTAGCGCGGCCGTCGTCGCTGGCGTCATCACGGGGTCGTTTTCGAGTTTCTTGCGGACCACCGAGCCGACCGGCGCGGCGGTGCTTGCCGCGGTGTCGGCGGCCCCGGTGCTCGTCGATATCAATGCGGTTCCGTGGGCAAACATCGTCGTCGACGGACGCGAAGTGGGTGCTACGCCGATCGGAGATCTTTCGCTGGCGCCGGGCTCGCATCGGATCCAGGCGCGCTTCGGGTACGGTGAGCTCGCGGAGCGGACGGTGGAGGTGAGCGACGAGAACCGCCAGGTCGGATTCCGGGGGGCGGCGGCTGCCCGGATCGGGCAGAAGTAGGCAACACCATCCCCGCTAGTCGTACACGGCGTCGATCTGCCAGCAGCCGGTGATCAGATCGAGGCGGAGGCGGACGACCAGGCCGTCGCTGGTCTGGACGTCGAAGTGGTCGAAGGCGAAGCGCTCTTCCCGGGACCACCAGCCACCGGTGGTGCGCCAGGGACCGGCACAGCGAATCACCTCTCCGTTGGCCAGGGCGCTGCGAATCCACTCGGGGCTTCCGAGGGAAGCCTGTACCTGGGCGGGAATGGGAGGGCGCAGGGCGCGGACGGCCAGGCAGCCGTGGGGAAGCTCGGCGTGCGCGTCTCCGTCTCGTACCAGGGATCCCGCGCCGGAGCTCGGGGCGAAGGTCGCCATGGCATAGGCGTCCGGCCGGTGGCTGTCGCTGACGACCGGAGCGCCGATCCGGCCGGGGCCGCAGAGGGCCTCGAGCTCGGCCAGGGTCCGGCTCAGCACCGCCGGGGTGGGGCCGGCGGGCCGGAAGAAGTCGAGCTGGTCGCTGCGCACTGGAGATCCCGCGGTGGCGAGAGAAGCGCTCTCGATGGCGGCCGGGGGAGGGCGCGACTCGAGGGAGAGCGCGGCGAGGCGCACCAGGACGAGGGGGTCGAGGGTGGCGGATGCGACGCCGATGCGCCGTGCGTCACGTTGGCCACCCTCGAGATCCAGATCGAGGTCGAGATCCCCACAGGCGAGTGCGCGGCACGCCAATCGGGTAACCAGGCGGGAGATCATCCCTCGCAGCACGAACAGAAAGGGCTCGAGGTGGCTCACGGGTGCCTCGAGATCCACGGACTCCTCGAAATGCGTTCGCGAAGGAGTGGGGACGGGAGGATCGCTCTCTTTGCCCCGAGCCAGGGTGAGGAGCTTTCGCGCCCCGCCGCCGAGTCGTGTGACGAGGGCGCTCTCCGGAATCCGGGTGAGATCCTGGACCCGGTGGATTCCGAAGCGGGTGAGGGATTCCGCCAGCTCGTCCTCTGGATTCAGCAGGTCGATCGGCAGGGGGGCGAGGAAGGCCGCGTCGTCACCGGGGGAGATCACCTCCGTGGCCCCCGGGGTTCCAGCGCACTTTCGCGCGGCGATGTGGGCGACTCCCCGGGAGGAGGCGATGGCGACCACGGCCGGAAGGCCGAGCTTCTCGGCCCGGGCGATCAGGGCGCTGGCGAATCCCGCCTCCGAGTGGAAGAGCGAGGAGATCCCCCGGGCGTCGATGTAGACCGCGGCCTCCGCGGCGTAGATGCCCGAGCTCAGAGGGGCGGCTTCGACTCGGGGGGAGGTCGAGAGCGCGGCGTCCAGCAGTGCGTCCCGAGCGGCGCGCTCCAGGGCCGGCGAGGCGACGCGAACGCAGAGCTCTGCACAGGCCGCGCGTCCGTGCACCACCGTGGTGAAGGGGCGGACTCCGCTCCGGGCGGCCTCGGGCGAGATGGCGAGAATTTCTGCCCGGGAGCCGGCGCCGGAGGCGATGGCGAGGGGCGCTCCCCGGAGCTCAGGGTGGGCCCGTAGCTCCGCGGCCAGGGGGAGATCCGCGACCAGCAGGCAGGCGATGCGCACGACGACCCCTCACGCAGCACTCGCGCTTTGCCAGCGCACGGCGACGGCGCAGTCGTGGGGACCCATGCGGTTGCGCACCAGCTGGACCCTCCCATCGAAGCCTTCGAGCAGAGTCGGGGTGCCCTGGAAGCGCGGCTTCGCCCCGCTCATCTCGATTGCGAGATCGGCGAAGGTGTCGGTCAGGCGTCGATCCCCCAGCACCACCAGCGCCGTATCCGTGCCCGCCGCGGTCTTTCGCAGCCGTGACCACGCGGACGAGGGAATGCGGGCCGGCGCTTGCCGGCCGGGGGCGAGATCCAGCAGGACGAGGGCGAAGCCCCGGGCCGCCAGGAGATGCTCGGTGCTGCGGAGGGCGTCGGGAACCTCGGACGTCCTTACCCAGAGCACGCGAGAGAGGTCGATGCCAGCCGCGGCGGCCGAGGGGGGATCGAAGGCATCGGCGCCGTCCACCAGGGCGACCACCTCGCCGGCAGCGGTGGTCCTGGCCACCAGGGCCAGGGCCAGGGAGGTGCGGCCGCAGCAGGCCGACCCCGCGATCTCGCTCAGACGTCCGCGTGGGAAGCCCCCATCGAGGAGGCGATCGATACCGGGGAGTCCCGTCGGAAAGCGGGTGAGGGGGGCATCGGGGCCTATTCCGCGGTGCAGGCTCGGTCCGAGATCCCGGAGCAGGGCTTGGATGGCGAGGGAGGGGGGGCGCGCCGACATGAGGCGATTTTCGCCTCATTTTCGCCTTTCGTCAATTCGGCTTGTGGAGGCGGACGCGGTGCTGGGAATCGATCTCGAGGCGGCCCTCGGCAAAGAGCCGAATGGCTTCGGGGACCAGGCGGCGCTCTGCGGCCTGGACCCGCGTGGCCAGTGTCTCGACGGTGTCGTCTTCGAGCACCGGGACCGCCTCCTGGAGGATGATCGGGCCGTGGTCGTACTCCTCGTCGACGAAGTGCACCGTGGCGCCGGTCACCTTCACCCCCTTTTCGAAGACGGCGTCGTAGACCTTCCGCCCGTAGAAGCCCTTTCCCGAGAAGGCGGGGATCAGGGCCGGGTGGACATTGATGGCGCGTCCTTCGAACTTGCCGCGCAGCTCGAAGACGGAGAGAAAGCCGAGGAGCGCGACGAACTCCACGCCATGCCTCTCGAGCTCCGCGTGAATCAGGTCGTTGAACTCGCGGAGGTCGCGGTGGCGCTTGCGGGAGATCGCGACGGCGGGGATACCGCGCCGCTCCGCGCGACGGAGACCTCCAACGTTCTCCTTGGAGCTGATCACCACCGCGACCGTTGCAGGAACCTCTCCGGCGTCGATGCGTTCGAAGAGGTTCTCGAGGCTGGTGCCCTCGCCCGAGAGCAACACGCCGACACGAAGCAAAGCAGGAGTCTCGTTCGCGCTCATCTTTTCGACAGATTTCCGTGCACCTTGCGCGTGGCCGGTGACTTGTTGAGAGTGAAGAAGTGGATTCCCGGAGCGCCCCGGTCGAGGAGCTCGCGACACTGCCGTGTGGCCCATTGCACGCCGATTTCGATGGCGCGGTCGGCGTCCTCGCCCGCTTCTACCAGTTGTTCCTCGAGATCCGGCGGCGCCTCGGAACCCGGTGAGAGCTGCATGGCACTGCGCAGGTTCTTGAGACTCACCATGGGCATGATTCCCGGAACGATCGGAACCTCGATTCCCGCATCCCGCGCCCGCTCGACGAAGCGGAAGAAGGGTCGATTGTCCAGGAAGAGCTGGGTGATCAGGAACTCGACGCCGGCCTCGGTCTTCTTGCGGAGGTTCGCGAGATCCTCCTCGAAGCTCGGCGCTTCGTGGTGCTTCTCCGGGTAGCAGGCGCCCCCCAGGCTGAAGCCGAAGCGGCTCTTGATGAACGTTGCCAGCTCGTTCGCATGGCGGAATCCGCCCGGGGCCGGTTGCCAGTCCGGTTGATCCTTGGGCAGGTCTCCGCGCAGAGCGAGCACGTTCTCGATTCCCGTGCGCTCCATCTCATCGAGACTACCGGCCAGCTCCTCGGCGCTGTGTCCGGTACAGGTCACGTGGGCCATCGCCGTGAGCCCGGTTTCCCGCTGAATGCGATTCACCAGGTCTGCGGTCTTCCTGCGCGTCGATCCGGCAGCGCCGCATGTCACCGAGACGAAGCCCGGCTCGAGCGGGGTCAGATCGGCAATGGTGCGGAATAGTGATCGATATCCCGCGTCCGTCTTCGGAGGGAAGAACTCGAACGAGAAAACCGGCCGTCCGCTGGCGTACAGCTCGGGAATCCGCATTGCGTCGAGTCTACCTCCGGATCCCCATTGACGCCCGGGTTGGCGCCCGCGAGACTGCGCAAAGCGGAGGTCTCTCCATGTCGGTTCTGTGCACGGGCTCGGTCGCAGTCGACTTCATCATGGTCTACCGCGGCCGTTTTCGGGACGTCATCCTGCCCGAGAAGATCCGCATGCTGAACGTGGCCTTCCACGTACCGGAACTTCGCAAGAGCTTCGGCGGAACCGCGGCGAACATCGCCTTCAACCTGCGCCTGCTGGGAGAGGATCCGATCATCCTCGCTACGGTGGGAAACGACTTCGTCGCCTACGGCGAGTGGCTGGATCGGCACGGCATCCGTCGCGACTGGATTCGCGTGCTCGAAGACGAGGCGACGGCGGGTGCCTACATCATCACGGATCTCGACGACAACCAGATCATCGGCTTTCACTCCGGCGCCATGGACCGGGCCCACGAGGCGAAGCTCTCCGATGTGGACCAGCCATTCGAGATCGGCATCGTCTCCCCGAACGGGAAGACGGCGATGATCGAGAACGCACGCGCGCTCAAGGAGCGCGGCGTCACCACCGTGATCGATCCGGGGCAGGGTTTGCCGCTGTTCGACGGCGAGGAGCTGATCGAACTCATGGAAGGAGCTTCTACCTACGCCGTCAACGACTACGAGTGGTCCGTGACCCTCGAGAAGACCCGCCTCACCGAGGACGAGATCACGAGACGGGTGGGCGCCGTCGTGGTCACGCAGGGCGAGAAGGGATCGATCCTGCTGAGGGCAGGCGACCGTCAGGAGATTCCGGCCGTCGCGGCGGAGGAAGTCGTCGATCCCACCGGCTGCGGCGACGCCTATCGCGCCGGGTTCCTTTTCGGACTCCGGCGGAATCTCCCCCTCGAGACCTGCGCCCGGCTCGGGAGTCTGATGGGCTCACTGATGGTGGAGAGACAAGGTACACAGAGTCTCACGCTGGACCTCGGTGCGTTCCGGGCGCGCTTCGAGAGAGAGTTCGGCGCCAGCTTCTGATGCCTGCCAAGAGGAAGAAGACGGCGGGGATGCGGGCATTGGCGGGATTCCTCGCCGCCTCCGCTCTTCCGCTTCCCTGGGTGATCGCCCATGCCCTCGGAGGCGTCGGCCTGCAAGCCGAGATCGTCGCAGTGCTCGCCGGCGTGGCGATTCTCGGCAGTGCGTTCATTCTCTCCTGGGCGACCGAGCTGGCGGAACGGGACATTCCCCAATCGCTGGCACTCCTCGTGCTGGCCCTGGTGAGCGTGCTCCCGGAGTACGCCGTCGATGTCCACTTCGCCATCAAGGCGGCAGAAGATCCCCAATACGCCCACTACGCGGTCGCCAACATGACCGGCGCGAACCGGCTGCTGATCGGCCTGGGCTGGGCGGCGGTGGCGCTGGTAGCCTGCCGCCGCAATCGCACCACAGCCCTCAGCATCGAGCCTCATCACCGTGTCGAGATCCGCTTCCTTCTCTTCGCGACGCTCTACTCGTTCGTGGTTCCCCTCGACGGCTACATCAACCTGTTCGACGCCGCGATCCTTCTGGGCCTGTTTCTCTGGTACGCCTTCTCCGCCGCCCACGGTGGTTCGGAGGAGGTGGCGCTGGTCGGCCCCGCGGCCCTTCTCGACAGGGAGTTCGGTGATTTCGGGCGGCGCCTATGGGCGCTGGTTCTCTTGGTCTTCGCGGGATATGCCATCTTCGTCTCCGCGGAACCCTTCGCCGACGGCCTGGTGCACGTCGGTCGCACTTACGCCATCGACGAATTCATCCTGGTCCAGTGGGTGGCGCCGCTGGCCTCCGAGGCCCCGGAGTTCATGATTGCGATCCTCTTCGCATACCGCCTGCGCGGCGGGATGGGACTCGGCGCGCTGATCTCCTCGAAGGTCAACCAGTGGACCCTTCTGGTCGGCGCGCTGCCGATCGCCTACTGCATGGCCTCGATGAGCTTTCGCGGTCTCCCCCTCGACGGGAGACAGACCGAGGAGCTGTACCTGACCTCCGCGCAGTCGCTGCTCGCGACGCTGCTGATCTGCAACCTGGAGATCACCCGGGTGGAGGCGGTCATGCTGGCGGCCCTGTTTGGCGTACAGCTCGTGTTTCCAAGCACCGACGTGCGCATCGCTTTCAGCGTGCTCTACCTGGCGATCTTCGCCGGCTTGCTGATTCACTCGCCTCAGCGGCGCCAGGCCTTCCTTGACATGCTCCGAACCCCGCTGCGATGAGTCACGAGGCGGATGTGGTGGTGGTGGGAGCCGGGGTCATCGGTCTGGCGGCTGCGGCGGCCCTGTCCGCCTCGCACCGGGGCGTCGTGGTGCTCGAGCGGCACGACCGGATCGCCAGCGAGGTCTCCAGTCGCAACAGCGAGGTGATTCACGCGGGCATCTACTATCCGGGGGACTCTCTAAAGGCGCGAATGTGTGTGGAGGGTCGGGAGCGGCTCTATCGGCACTGCGAGGATCGCGGCGTTTCCCATCGGCAGATGGGGAAGATCATCGTCGCCACCTGCGACGAGGAGGTCGGCGTCCTCGAGGAGTTGCGGGCGCGTGGTCTGGCCAACGGTGCGCCGGGTCTGGAGATGTTGAGCGCCGCCGAGGTCCGCCGCCGGGAACCGGCGGTGCAGGCCGTGGCCGGTCTGTACTCGCCGCGCACCGGTATCGTCGACTCCCATGCCTTGTGTCTCTCCTACGCGGCCGAGGCCGAGTCCCGCGGAGCGCAGATCGCACTGCGGGCGCGAGTGATCGAGATCGAACCCATCGGGAACGGGTTCCGGGTGGCGGCGGCTGGAGACGACGGTGAGGTCTCGACGGTCACCTGCGCCGCCCTGGTGAACGCCGCCGGTCTCTCCGCTGACGCGGTGGCGGAGCTGGTCGGGATCGACGTCGATCAGCGGGGCTATCGTCTCCATCCCTGCAAGGGCGACTACTTCAGCCTGGCGCCGGGAGCGCCGCTTCGCGTCAGCCATCTCGTCTACCCGGTGCAAACGACGGCGGGGCTCGGAATCCACGCGACCGTCGATCTCGGTGGTCGGATTCGCTTCGGTCCGGACACCACCTACGTCGACTCGGTGGACTACCGCATCGATGCGGAGAAGGCCGGGAGCTTTGCCGAAGCGGTCCGGCGTTACATGCCCGGGCTCCGAACCGAGTGGCTGAGCCCCGACTACGCCGGTGTGCGACCCAAGCTCGCTGGACCGGGGGAGAGCTTCCGCGACTTCGTGATCGCGGAGGAGTCGGAGGCGGGTCTGCCGGGCCTGGTGAACCTGATCGGCATCGAATCGCCGGGCCTCACCGCCGCCGGTGCGATTTCCGAGCGGGTGGTCGATCTGCTCCGGGCTCTCTGACGCCGCCGGCTCTTCCCTGTCTTCCCTTACTCTCCGAGTCCTTCCAGCCAGACCACTGCGGCGCACATGTTGTCGCCGGATGCGTTCTTCCGGTGGGCGGCCAGGGCGGCGTCGACGATGTTTCTCGAGGCCTCGAGTGGGCGCAACGCCGGCGCCGCCTTCCTCGCGGCTTCGACGCTCTGGAACACCGCGGCTCCCGGGTCCTCGACACCGATCTGGTGCTCCGACAGTCCGTCGCTGGCGAGGACCACCGCGGTCGTATCCTCCAAGGGCTCCGTTCCGATCCGGCACTTCTCCGCCAGACTCTCCGGCGTCTCCTGACCGTGGCCGAGAAAGCAGTCCATTCCCACGGCGGCTTCGGCCTTGGTGGGCTCGACGACGCCGTCTGGACGAACCTGAAAGAGATGACTGTCGCCGATGCAGGCGTATAGGAGTGCATTGCTCTCGGGGAGCACCAGTGCCAGGGCGAGCGTGGTTCGCGCCTTTCCCATCTCGGTGTCGAGTCGTTCGCGGAGGATCTCCCCGTTGGCGTCGCAGAGTGCGGCGAGGGCGTGGCGGTCCCAGGCAGCCGGTGTCACACCGCCCGGTTCCACCCACTGGGGCCCGGGGTGGGCGAGCAGATGCTCGAGAACGACCTCGGAAGCCTCGAAGCCGCGGTGTCCATCCGCCAGGGCCACCAGGATGCCCGCAGCGCCGACGGCGAAGAGCACCGAGTCCTCGTTGGGATCCGTGTGAATGTATGTCTTCCTCGCACCACCCATGGAGATGGCGATGGCGGCCGGACCCTCCGAGACCGCATCGGTCGCACCGATCTCCAGGTGCTCGCGTCCGCGCAGGAGCGCCGATCTCATGGGGTCCCCAGGTCGGCGGCGCCGCCCATGGGGCGATTGGCTGCAGAGCGGCAGATCCGAGTCTCGAGTTCGAGAGCTTCGGTGAGTCGGTAGAGACCAGTGCCGGGCATCCGAGTGACCTAGTATAACCGGTGCAGCAAGGAGGAGACCATGGCGGCGGTGGATGCCGTATTGCTGGGTGCTGGAAATCGTGGTCGCTTCGTGTTCGGGGGATACGCTCTCGCCAACCCGGAGCGTCTCCACATCGCAGCGGTCGCGGAGCCCGACGACGAGAAGCGGGAGGAGATGGCACGGGAGCACGGGATTCCTCCGGAAAGGCGCTTTCGCGACTGGGCGGAGTTGTTGGGGGAGGATCGCCTGGCCCCCCTGGCGATTGTCGCCACCGGCGACACCCTGCACGTGGAGCCCACCCTGGCGGCGTTCGCCCGGGGCTACCACGTGCTGCTGGAGAAGCCCATCGCGCCGACGCCCGGGGAGTGCGTTCGGGTGGTCGAGGCCGCCGAGGCGGCGCAGCGGATGCTCCAGATTGGCCATGTGCTCCGCTACACGCCCTTCTATCGGCGCGTCCACGAGATCATCGAGAGCGGTGTTCTCGGCGAGCTCGTCTCCCTCGACCTCCGGGAAGACGTGGCCTACTGGCACATGACCCACTCCTTCGTGCGCGGGAAGTTCCGAAACCGCGAGCTCGCTGCTCCCATCATCCTCGCCAAGTCCTGCCACGACCTCGACCTGATGGTCTGGTTCGCCGGAAGGCCGGCGAGCCGGGTCTCCTCCTTCGGAAACGTCGGGCACTTTCGAGCCGAGGCCGCTCCCGAGGGCGCACCGGCGCGCTGCACCGATGGCTGCCCCGCGCAGCAGGATTGTCCCCACGATGCCGAGCGCTTCTATCTCGGGCCCGATCACGAGGTCGCGCGGATCTGGCCCTGGAGCGATGTCTCTCTCGATTCCAGCCGCGAGGCGAGGCGCCGTGCCCTCGAGAGCGGGCCCTACGGACGCTGCGTCTACCGCTGCGACAACGACGTGGCGGATCACCAGGTCGTCGCAGTCGAGTTCGAGGGTGGAGCCACGGCCTCGCTGACGATGCAGGGTCTGGGCTCCGAGGAGGAGCGAAGGGTCCGTCTCAGCGGAACGCGGGGAGAGCTGTCTGGCGCGCTCCAGTCCGGTGTGATCGAGGTCAGCCGTCACGGCGTCCTCGGCGACGAGCGCCACGAGATGGGTGGGTCCGCACTGGGGCACTACGGTGGTGACGGCGGGCTCCTGGACCACTTCTCGGAGATCCTGGAGCGGCGGGCAGCCGGAGAGATCCGGGCCTCGGGCCGCGTCTCGCTGGAGAGTCACCTGATGGGCTTCGCCGCGGAGAAGGCCCGGCTCTCCGGCTCGGTGATCGAGATGGCGGAGTTTCGGGAGGAAGCCCGACGTGCCGCCGGGAATGCTCGCTGATCGGACTTTTCCGGAGGTAGAGATCAACTAACCCTAAACGGGTATGATTCCCTCTGGTGGCGGTCCAGACACGCGTCAGATCGCGGGGTAGCTCCGGAGCGGAGCTGTCTCCCCAGGATCTGGTCCGCGCGCTGTGTCACGACGTCGGGAACCTCCTGGCCGCGGTGCGCCTCTCCGCCCATCTGCTCGCCAACGACATCGCCGAGACCGAACGCCTCTCCGTCTCCAGGGATGTCGAGGATCTGGCGGCCCGAGCCGGTGCGCTCCTCGCCCAGGTTCGACCGCTGCTCGCTGGGGCCACCCTCGCCCGCGTCCGGGTCTCTCCGGCCGAGGTGCTGATGGCGCTGACCCGAGCGCTGAAGGACCGCCGAACCGGAGGTGCGACGCTCTCGATCGCGCGGGGGCGGAAGCTTCCGGATGTCCGGGTCGATCCCGACGCTCTCTATCACCTGCTGCTGACGCTGGTTCACGGGTCCTTGGACGCAGCAGCTCCCAACGGGCGGGTTCGCGTCTCTGCGAAGCACCAGGGGCGCAGGGTGATCCTGTCGGTGAGCGACGATGGACGCCAGGTGGATCTCGACGAGCTTCGACGCGGATCGACGCCCAGGGGGCGGGAGCTGGCCATCCGTGTCGCAGACGCGGTGCTGCGACGGATGGGTGGCCGCGCCGCCGCGGAGCTCCAGCGACGCGGAACCCGCATCGATCTCTTCCTGCCAGCAGCGGCGCTCAAGAAGCCCTGAGCCGGTCGGTGCTGGAGGACGAGGCTCCGCCTCTACTCCAGGGACTCGATGGCGCGCTGGAACTCGCTGCGCAGCTCGTCATAGGTGCGGGTCACGGGGAACTGCGGAAACTCCTCGATGACGTTGTCCGGCGGCCGGAACAGGATGCCCGCATCGGCCTCTGACAGCATCGTGGTGTCGTTGTAGGAATCCCCGGCGGCGATGACGTGAAAGTTCAGCTGGTGGAAGGCCTTGACGGCCTGCCTCTTTCCGTCCTTCTGGCGCAGGTGGTAGTTCGTGACCCGTCCGCCCTCTCCGATCTCCAGCCGGTGGCACAAGAGCGTGGGCCAGCCGAGCTGTCGCATCAGCGGAGCCGCGAACTGGTAGAAGGTGTCCGAGAGAATCACCACCTGAGCCCGCTCCCGTAGCCAGTCGAGAAACTCCCTGGCCCCGGGGAGCGGTGCCATCCCGCCGATCACCTCCTGGATGTCCGCGAGCCCCAGGTCGTTTTCCGCCAGGATCGAGAGGCGCCGGGTCATCAGCGCGTCGTAGTCGGGAACGTCCCGGGTGGTGAGGCGAAGCTCCTCGATTCCGGTGCGTTCGGCGAAGTTGATCCAGATTTCGGGGATCAAAACCCCTTCCAGGTCGAGACAGGCGATTTCCATGGTCGGCGGGTGACTCCGAAGCCGCGAAGATGCGGTGCTATCGGCGGCCGCAGCAGCGAGCTGGTGAGAAATGCAAGCTACGGCTCCAGGACCGGGTGCAGGCGTTGGGCCGGCATGGTGTCGCGGAGCTTCTTCAGAGCCCGCGCCTCGAGCTGGCGCACCCGCTCCCGGGACAGGCCCAGCGACTGGCCGATCTGCTCGAGAGTGTGCTCCTCCTCGCCACTCAGCCCGTAGCGGAGGCGCAGGATGAGCTGCTCACGGTCCGTCAGGTTTCCGATCAGGTGACCCACCCCGATGCGCATGCGGTCGTCGTCGATCCCGCCGTCCGGTGCTTCCGAGCCCGGGTCCGGCACGAAGTCCTCCAGCCGCTTCTCCGTGCCCGCCACCGAAGACTCGAGGGAGATGGCCTCCCGCGAGAAGCGGTCCAGGGCCTCCAGGGCATCGGCGTCGGTGCCGAGCGCGGGCGCCAGCTCCTGAGGGGTCGGCTCTCGCCCGAGCTTGCCGGTCAGCTCCGCTCTCACCCGCTGACTGCGCTGCAGCCTGTCGTGGACATGTGAAGGCAGTCGGATGGTCCGCGAGTGATTCTGGATCGCGCGCACCAGCGCTTGCCGGATCCACCAGACCGCATAGGTCGAGAACTTGAATCCCCGCCGGTGGTCGAACTTCTCCACGGCTCGAATCAGGCCGAGGTTTCCCTCCTGGATGAGGTCCGGAAAGGACAGGCCGAGGTTCCGGTAGTCCTTGGCGATGGCGACCACGAGCTTGAGGTTGTGCTCGATGAAGCGGTTCTTGATTGCGCTCATGTGCTCGTGGGCCTCTTCCACCACCTCGCAGCGCTCTAGCAGGGGCTGCTTGGGAAGTCCCGCCTCGGCCTCCAGGGCGCTGAGCCTGCGCGTCCCACGCCGGCTCTGCCGCATCTCGCGGGCGATGCGCACGACCCGCTCCCGGAGCTCGGCCAGCAGCACCAGGGAGAGCTGAGCGTCGAGCAGATCTCGGCTGATCGCAGCGTCGATTCGCCGGAGCGCCGCGTTCGTGCCTCCCTCCTCCAGGAGCCTTTCGCGCCGTCGGAGACGGCGGCGGAGCCTCTGCACGGAACGCTCCACCCGGGTCGCGACCTCACCGGTCTCTTCGTCTCCGGCCGACTCGGAGAGCTTGGCGCCCGTGTGCGAGAGCGCACGCAGACCGTCCCAGCGCGCGACCACGTGGCGCGCCGAGCAGGGCACGGCGTAGAGCGCCTCGCGGAGTCGAACCGTCGCAGCTTCGAGATCCTTGGCGAGGATGACCTCTTCCTCGCGCTTCAGGGTCCGGGTGCCACCGATCTCCTGGAAGTAGGACTCGAGGGGCCGGCGTTCCTTGGCCGCATCGATGTCCTCAGCGGGTACCACGGGTGCGCTGCCGCGCGCTCGCCGCGGGGACTCTGCTCGAGTCGCTGCTCGGTACCGTTCCTCGAACTTCACTACCTACCTCTTTGTTCTCCCCGGATCTTCCGGGTGAAACTGCGCACCCCAGAATCGGATACCGTCCGCAGGGGTTCGGTTTCAAACTTCGTTACTGGGCGCGCTGATCAATCTCCGTGTCAGTCCCTCGTGAGTCCGGGGCGTTCGAGCTTCTCATCCGGTTCCGACCAATCTGAACGACCCCCCGCTGGAGCTGCGGGAGATACCTTCCGGCGTCCATCGGTAAGACGCCCGCCGGCTGCCGATTGTTCGGGGGGCTACGGAGCGGCGAGATATCTTCTAATGTCTGCCCCGGATTTTCCAGCTTTTTTTCGCTTCGATGACCAATCGAGGCGTAGAACTCCGCGTTTTTCCTGCGTCCCCACGGGACACAGGGATATCGTGTCGAAATCGCCACGGTTCACGTATCGACTGAACGATGCGAGTCCCAAGCGACGGAGCGCACATCGCTGGTTTTCTCTGGGGACTCGTCGGAGACAGGCAGCGAGTGCGAGATCGGCAGCGTAGGCGCAAGTCCATCCACCCGTGGTCGAACCCCGTGGGGGCTTGATCACGGGAGCGCGTAGATCAGTTCGAGTGTGACATCCTCGACCGGAAAGGTGACGTCGTCGAACCGTGCCACCAGGGGTCTGGTCTGCTCGGCCAGTATCGCTCCGGCGGGCAGGCGGACTGCGCGGATCTCCCCTCCCTCCCCGTAGAGAATCACGCGGAGCATGACATTGCCGTAGCTGCGGTGGGTTCCGTTGCTGAAGCGGACGGCGACTCGAAGACGGCTCCCATTCCGTTCGACCTCTCCCAGCCGGTAGGTGAAGCTCCCGGACCGCATGTGCTCCGAGCGCCCGAGGGGGAGGCCGGCCTCGGGGTCAGGTTCGGGGCCCAGCCCCATCGTCGGGACCGTGCAGCCGAGGAGCAGGAGCAGTGCGAGGTGCAGGATCCGTATGGGTGTGCCCTCCCTGGAAGCAGCAGGTCCGGGACAGGCCATGGTCGCGGTGCTTTTCAGAGCCCACCGTACCGGGATCCCGATCGATCCGCGACAATCCATTGCATGGATTCAACCCCTCCCGCTCCCCTGCCCGTGCCGTTCTCCGAGCGCGAGTTCTACTTGCGCGAGTTCCGCAGCAGGACCTTGGCCATTGCCCTACCGGCCGAGGAAAGGGAAGCCTTCGCACGGATTCGTCCGGTGCTCGACGATCTGCAAGAGGGTGGATCGCGAGTGCTGCTGCTCTCCCCGGATGCAGCAGCTCTCGAGGAGCACCTCGCGGGGTGCGTCGTCTCCGCGGAGCAGCCCCGCCTGGAGGGGGAGGTGTGGCGGCGTCTTCGCGGGTGGCCTCGGCTGGGGATCGTCCTTTCGCGCCGGGATCGCTTCGCCGCCGGCTGTCGCGAGCTCGCCGTCAAGCTGGGGGTCTTCAAGCTGGTCTGGATCGATCGGCGAGGCGGATTGCGCGCTGCGACCGGGAACCGGCAGTCGTTCCTGCACCTGGCCGAGCTCCACTCCCTGCTCGAGGGAGAAGGGGGCGGTCTGGTGAACACGGATCGCGTCGAGCTCTGGGGGGAGGTCTCGGCCATGCTCGAGGCAGGCCTGCCGGCTGTGAACCTCTGCTCCGCCGAGGGGCTCGCCGAAGAGCTCTTCACCTACGCCGGTTCGGGGACTCTCTTCACGCGCGACCGCTACATGAGCGTCCGCCGGCTCGGGATCGACGACTTCGATGCCGCTCACGACCTGATTCACCGCGGTGTCGAGGAGGGATACCTGGTGGAGCGATCCGGGGAAGACGTGGATGCGGTCCTGGCCTCGGGGTTCGGGGCCTTCGTGGAGGATCGCCACCTGGCGGGGATCGGCGCACTGCTACCCGGTGGAGAGGAAAGATCGGGTGAGATTGCCTGCCTGTATACGCTGACTCGGTTCCTGGGCGAGGGGGTGGGTGGATCACTGGTGGGCTTCGCCTGCTCCTGGGCCCGCGAGCTGGGTCTCTCCCAGGTCTATGCCTGCACCACCTCCGAACGAGTCGGGGCCTTCTTCGAGCGAAATGGCTTCCGCGCGGCGGCCCAGGAAGAGATTCCCCCGGCGAAGTGGCGAAGCTACGATGCGGAGCGCCGCTCCCGGGTCCGTTGCTACCGGCGAGAGCTGGAAACCTGAGCGGGGCACCGGGATCGCGTCCAGCCCGCAGCCAAGGCGATCGCTATGCTCGCTCGTATGAACGTGCTGGGCATCGCCTGCCCCTTTTGGCACGACCCCTCCGCGGCGCTGGTGGTGGACGGCGAGGTCGTGGCGGCGGCAGAGCAGGAACGCTTCTGCCGGCGCAAGCACGCGCCGCGGGAGCTGCCCGTGGATGCCGCGCGCTGGTGCCTCGACTTCGCCGGGCTGCGTTCCGAGGACGTCCACACGGTGGCCTATCCGTGGTCGGTCGCGGCCCTGCGCCGAAACCTCTGGCCGCACGTGCGGCGCTATTTCGGCCGGCGGCCGGGCAAGGCGCTCAAGGCGGCGCTGCGCACCGGCCACAATCGCCGCAAGCGGGTGGGCAAGCTGGCTCCCACGCTGAAGGGCCTCGGCCTGGATCCGGAACGCGTGCGGATCGCCTACGTGGAGCACCACCTGGCCCACGTGGCGAGCACCGTGCACGCCTCCGGCTTCGACGACTGCGCGGTTGCGAGCATCGATGGAATCGGGGAGCTGACGACCTGTCTCTTCGGCTCAGCGCGCGGAGGCCGCGTCGACACGATCTCCGAGATCCAGCGGCCCGATTCCCTGGGTCTCTTCTACGCCGCGATCACGGACTACCTCGGGTTCGAGGTGAACGACGGCGAGTACAAGGTGATGGGGATGGCCGCCTACGGCGACCCCAGCCGCATCGACCTGTCGGACCTGCTCGTTTGTAGGGACGGGGACCTGTGGCTCGACATCGACTACCTGTGGACGCCGAAGGCAAAGCGCTGGCACCGCGACCGGGTCTTCGGGCGCAAGTTCGTCGAGCGCTTCGGGCCGCCCCGCGAAGGCGATGCCATCGACGAGCCCTACGTGCACATCGCCGCTGCGGCCCAACAGCTGCTCGAAGAAGCGTCGATCGCCCTCATCGACCACCACCTGGAGCCCGCGCTCCGGAATACCCGGCGCCTCTGTTTCACTGGGGGGGTGGCCCTCAACGTGGTCTTGAACCGCAGGCTGATGCAGCACCCCTGGATCGACGAGCTCTACGTGCCGCCTTCGCCCGGCGACGCGGGCACTGCCCTCGGTGCGGCGGCCTGGGCGGCGATGGAGCTCGGCGATCCTGTGAAGCCGCTGCGCGACGCCTACCTGGGCCCCGCCTACGACGGCGACTCGATCGCCCGGGAGCTCGAGGGTCTGCGCATCCCCTACCAGCGGCTCGCGGACCCGCCGACCACGGCGGCGTCTCTTCTAGCGGCCGGTGAGGTGGTGGCCTGGTTCCAGGGTCGCATGGAGTGGGGGCCGCGGGCTCTCGGCAACCGCAGCATCCTGGGTCATCCCGGTGTCGCCGGGACCGCCGACGACATCAATTCCCGCATCAAGTACCGGGAGCGCTGGCGCCCCTTCTGCCCGTCGGTGCTGGAAGAGTACGCGGCGGACTTCCTCGGCTCCAAACACCCGTCGCCCTACATGACGCTCTCCTTCGACCTGCCCCAGGAGTGGCGCGAGCGCACTCCCGAGGTCACGCACGTGGATGGGACCGCGCGGCCCCAGGTCGTCACTCGCGCGACCAACCCGCGCTTCCACCGGCTGATCTCCGAGTTCGAGCGGAAGACGGGCCTCCCCCTGGTGATCAACACCTCGCTCAACCGCCGCGGCGAGCCCATGGTCTGCTCGCCGCGTGACGCCCTGACCATGTTCTACGCCTCGGGGCTCGAGCACCTGATTCTCGAGGACGTCTACGTGCGCAAGGGCGTCCCTGCAGCGGGTGTGGCCGGAGGTGGATTGTAAGCCGGGTTCTGTCCCGGTGCGGGGTTGCCCCCGCGCCGGTGAGGATCATTCATCTAGGCGACGCATTGCTGCGTCGCTCGAGCACTCTCACCCGGACGTCGGGGCCACGCACGATGCGAGGTCACTCGGACGGGCAGTCCGATGCGACATCCCTATTCGAGCTTGCTCCGGGAGGGGCTTGCCCCGCCGCCGGTCACCCGGCTGTCGCGCGTGGGCTCTTACCCCACGATTTCACCCTTACCTGTGCCTCACCCGACGTTCCTCTCAGAGACGCACGGGATCACCGGCCATCGGCGGTGTGGTTTCTGTTGCGCTTTCCCTCGGGTTGCCCCGGGTCGCCGTTAACGACCTCCCTGCCCTGTGGAGCCCGGACTTTCCTCCCGCGGGCGATACCTGCCCACCGGCGATCCTCCCTCCACCTCCAGCCAAGGCCAGACTACCCCGCGGGGGCAAAGCCTGCAACTCGCTCCCATTTCCGGATGGAGCAGACGGAGCGACCCGGAGAGAAATGCGGGCTAGCGTGGTGCCCATGAAGGCCGTCGTCTACGACGAGCCCGGTGACGAGTCGGTCCTCCGGATCGCTGAGGTCGCTTCGCCAGAGCTCGAGTCAGGTGATCTGCGTATCCGCGTGGCCGCAGCTGCCATCAACCGCGCCGACCTGCTGCAGAGGCAGGGGCTCTATCCCCCTCCGCCCGGCGCCTCGTCCATCCTCGGCCTGGAATGCTCCGGGGAGGTGATCGAGGTGGGCGGCCGGGTGGAGGGCTGGGCGCCCGGCGATCGCGCCATGGCGCTGCTCAGTGGTGGCGGGTACGCGGAGGAGGTCGCGGTTCCGGCGGGATCTGCGCTGCGCGTCCCCGATCGGCTCGGCTGGGAGGAGGCCGCCGCAGTCCCCGAGGTCTTTCTCACCGTCTTTCTCAATCTCTTCCAGATTGCCGGCTTTGCGGGCGGCCAGACCGCGCTGGTTCACGGGGGTGGGAGCGGGATCGGAACCGCCGCCATCCAGCTGGTCAAAGCTGCCGGCGGTGTCATCGTCGTGACTGCCGGGAGCGACGAAAAGTGCCGGCGCTGCCGGGTGCTCGGCGCCGACGTGGCGGTGAACTACCGGAGCGGGGATTTCGTGGCGGAGGCCAAGGACGCCACCGGCGGCCACGGTGTGGACCTGGTGCTCGACTCGATCGGGGCGGACTACCTGGAGCGGAACCTCGCGGCCCTGCGGACCGGTGGCTGTCTGATTCTGATCGGCCTGATGGGAGGAGCCCGGGCCGAGTTGAACCTCGCCTCCCTCCTCACCCGACGCATCCAGCTGATTGGCTCGACCCTGCGGGCTCGGCCCGCGGAGGAGAAGGCGAAGCTGACCGCCGCCTTCTCCCGCCGCTTCGGGGACGCCCTCGCCGACGGCCGGGTGCGACCCATCGTGGATCGCGTCCTCCCCCTCGAGCGGGTGGCCGAGGCCCATCGGGTCATGAAGGCCAGCCAGCATTTCGGCAAGATCGTTCTTCAGGTCTCGTGAGGGTTTTGCCGATACTTTGCAGCGTGGTGGATTCCCGCTTGCGCTCACCGGTCGAGCCGACGGCGCTGGTCGAAGAGTTTCTCCCTCTCAACCGGCGCCGGACGCGCGGCGACCCGCCGCTCACGATTGCCGAGCTCGAACGCTGGATGGAGTTGCGCTGGCTCCTGGAGCACTCCCTCGCCGGAAAATCACCCATCGATGACCAGGGCCGTCCGATGCGCCGCACCCTCCGGGTCCCGACCCATCTGAAGGTTCGCTTTACCCGCGGCTCCACCATCGACATCAGCTCGACCCAGGAGATCTCCGAGGGTGGACTGTTCCTGATCACCCGCCGCCCTCTGGCTCCGGGGACACCACTCCACCTGGAGATCGACACCGGCGATCCGGATGGACCGATCGCAGTCGAGGGCACGGTGGCGTGGGTCCGCAGCAGCGATGACGGAAGCGGCCCAGGCGGTATGGGGATCCGCTTCAACTACCCGGACGAGGAGACGCAGGCCGCCATCGGCATGCTGGTGGAACGGGCCCTCTCCGACGCCTTGTAGGCAACGCCGTCGCGAAGCCAGTGGTACTCGGCTAGCTTTCGCCGCTCGCTTCGCGGGGCGACCTGCGCTCGACGACTCCGGAGCCGTGCGCCCTTCGAGCTGGGAAGGAGTGACGATGGCGATCGAACGGACCCTCTCTATCGTGAAGCCGGACGCCGTGGCCAAGGGGGCTACCGGTGAGATCCTGCGGCGCTTCGAGGAGGCGGGGCTCCGGATCGTCGCGATCAAGGCGCTGCGGCTGACCGAGGAGGACGCGCGGGGCTTCTACGCGGTTCACAAGGAGCGCCCCTTCTACGCCGACCTGGTCCAATTCATGACCTCGGGACCGATCATCGTCAGTGTCCTCGAGGGTCAGGGGGCGATCGCCAAGAACCGGGAACTGATGGGTCCGACCAACTCGCAGGAGGCGGAAAAGGGCACCATCCGCGGCGACTTCGGCACGGACATCGAGAAGAACGCCGTTCACGGCTCCGACGCCACCGCGACCGCGAAGCTGGAGATCGCCTACTTCTTCAACGCGACCGAGATCATCGGGCCCGTCGAGGCGCTCTAAGCCCCACTCGCGGCGCCTCGGTTGAGCGGCCCGGTGAGAATTGCAGGCTAAGCGTACGCCCGGGCCAGCAGCAGCATCAGCCCGATGTAGCTGACGATGAGCCAGAGGCTGTGGCTCTTGAGTGCGCGCGTCACTAGGACCCCCATCATCGATCCCGTCGTTCGCCTTCGGTATTGAACCTTTCGAACGAACCCCCAGTAACTTGAGGGAATAGCACAACGCCGACGGTGGGAATGGTGATCCGGCTCACGGATTCGCCCAGTTTTTCGTTTCCGCCTCAGTTTCCGCGGAATCGCGGCGGCCGTTTCGCACGACCCGCCGCCAACCCCTCGCCCAGGTCCGCACTCTCGCAACAGAGCGACTGCTGGTGGGCCTCGAAGTCGAGCTGTCCCGCCAGATCGGAGTCGAGCGAACGCGCCAAGGCGCGCTTGGTCCCGCGCACCGCGATGGGGGCCGAGAGAGCCATTGCGCGGGCCATCTCCAGCGCTTCGGGAAGCACCACCTCGACATCCACCGCCCGATTCACCAGGCCGATCCGCTCGGCCTCGGCTCCGTCCAGGATCCTGCCTGTGAATAGAAGCTCCGCCGCATGGGCCGGTCCGACGATCCGGGGCAGGTTCCAGGTGGCACCCATGCCCGGGTGAATGCCCAGGCGCGTGAAGTTGAGACCCAGCTTGGCGTCTCGCGCGGCGATCCGGGTGTCGCAGGCCAGGGCGATGCAGAGTCCGGCGCCGATGGCCGCTCCGTTCAGGGCGGCGATGGTTGGACAGGGCAGGTCGCGCACGGAGAGATAGAGGTCGTAGAAACGGCGCATGAACTCGCTGATCTCCCGGCGAGTCTCATCTCCCGGGTGCGAGGATCCCTGCCTGGCCATGCTCTCGATCATGGCCAGGTCCCCACCGGCGGAGAAGGCGCGCCCGGCTCCGGTGAGCACGACGGCCCGGAGCGATGGGTCCCCGACCAGCGCGTTCATCTGCTCGGCGATGGCGTGGCCCATCGCCTCGGTCATCGCGTTCCTGCGCTTCGGGTCGTTGAAGGTGACGATGGCGACGTCGGCGTCGCGCTCCAAAACGACGAGGGGCTCGGTCATGGCATCGAAGCCTGACCGAGCCCCTCCGGGAGCGCAACCGGTCGGGAGACGTCTGCCCCTAGTCGGCTGAGCGGCGCAGGAAAGCCGGGAGCTCTCGGTTCTCCTCGCTCTTGCCATCCTTCTTGTTCCGGCGCAAGAAGGTCGGCACGTCCAGCTCATCCTCGAAAGGAGAGACGAAATCCGCGTTCTTCGCGAGCTCCTCGGCCGAGGGGAGCGAGGTCGCGAGCTCCGCCTGAACCGGCATCTCCTCCTGCGCTGCTGGCGGGGGCATCACCTCCACCGCGGGCGGAGCCTCGCTTTCGACGGATCTCAGGTATGGCACCTCTCGGACGGGCTCCTCGTCGAGGATGCGCCGACCCCGCCCGTCGTCCAGGCCGGTGGCGATCACGGTGACTCGGACCTCCCCTTGCGGGGCATCCTGATCGATCACCGCGCCGAAGATGATGTTGGCGTCCTCGTGGGCGGCCTCCTGGACCAGGGAGGAGGCCTCGTTCACCTCGTAGAGCGTCATGTCCGGGCCGCCAGTGATGTTGATCAGAACGCCCCGGGCCCCGTCGATGGAAACGTCCTCGAGCAGCGGGCTCGAGATCGCCGCGTAGGCGGCGTCCTTGGCCCGATCGTCTCCGACCCCGACCCCGGTGCCCATCAGGGCCATCCCCATCTCGTTCATGATGGTGCGCACGTCCTGGAAGTCGAGGTTGACGATTCCGTGGACCGTGATCAGGTCCGAGATCCCCCGCACGGCGTTCAGCAGCACCTCGTCGGCCAGCATGAAGGACTCCGCGATCGGAGTGTCCTTGCCGGCCAGGGCCAGCAAGCGCTGGTTTGGGATCGTGATCAGGGTGTCCACCACCCGCTGCAGCTCATCCAGCCCCTTTTCCGCGTACCGGGACCGCATGCGGCCCTCGAAGGGGAAGGGCTTCGTCACCACGGCCACGGTGAGCGCGCCCACCTCGCGGCCGATCTCGGCAATCACGGGTGCGGCACCGGTTCCGGTGCCGCCTCCCAACCCCGCGGCCACGAAGACCATGTCCGAGCCGATCAGCAGATCGCGGATCCTGTCCCGATCCTCCAGCGCTGCCGCGCGGCCCCGCTCGGGGTTCGCACCACATCCCAGACCGCGGCTCGTCTCGACTCCGAGCTGCACCTTGATCGGTGCGAGCTTGTGCTCCAGCGCCTGGGCGTCGGTGTTCGCGGCGACGAACTCGACCCCTCCGAGCTTGGCCCGGATCATGGTGTCGAGGGCGTTGCCGCCCGCGCCCCCCACGCCGACTACCTTGATCTTGGCTCGCAAGGCTCCGGCCTCCTCGAACTCGAGGAGATCCTCGTCGTCGTTCGGGCCCACCTCGAGCAGGTCGACAGACTCGGGCGCTCCCGAACTCCGTTCGGGGCCCTGCGAACTCCGCTCTTCACGCGGATTGCGATTCTTCGGCGCCATCTCTCACCCCCCCGGGTCGATGCGCTGCTTTTTCAGAAATCTAACATCATTCGCATTGCTTTGCGCATGTTTGGGACGAAAAGTTGCGGATTCCTCCGCCCCCTCTCGACTACTCGAACTCCCCGTAGAACCAGTCGCGCATCCGCTGCTTGACTCGGCGGAAGATCGAGTCGTCCCGGATCCGGAAGCGACTCGTCGCGCGGCTGCAGCTCTGGGAGAATCCGTACAGCACCAGCCCCACGCCGGTGGCGTACATCGGACTGCGCACCACGTCCTGCAGTCCGCCCACCCGGGTGGGAGTGCCGGTGCGGACCGGAGACTCGAAGATCTCCTCCGCCAGCTCCGCGATCCCGTTGAGGGCCGAGCAGCCACCCGTCAGCACCACGCCGGAAGGGATCCGATCATCGAGCCCCGCCTTCACCAGCTCCTGCCGTGCCAGGGAGAGCACCTCGTCGATCCGCGGCTCGATCACCTCGCAGAGGATCTTGCGCGAGACCTCGCGTGGGCGCCGTCCCCCCACGCTCGGCACCGTGATCACGTCATCGCTTCCCAGGTAGCGCGCCGAGGCGACACCGAAGCGCTTCTTGATGCGCTCGGCCTCTTCGAAGGGAGTGCGCAGCCCGACTGCGATGTCGTTGGTGATGTGGTAGCCGCCGAGTCCCAGCACCGATGTGTGTTTGATCGAGCCGTCGGCGAAGAGCGCGAGGTCGGTGGTGCCGCCGCCAATGTCGATCAGGCACACTCCCAGGTCTCGCTCGTCACCGGCCAGGACCGCCTCCGCCGAGGCGAGGGGCTCGAGCACGATGTCCACGACGTTGAGCCCGGCCTTGTTCGCGCACTTCACGATGTTCTGGGCGCTGGTGACCGCCGCGGTCACGATGTGGATCTTCGCCTCCAGGCGGACGCCGCTCATTCCCAGGGGTTCCCGGATTCCGTCCTGGTCGTCGATGATGAACTCCTGGGGAATCACGTGGATGACCTCCCGGTCCATCGGGATCGCCACTGCCTTGGCCGCGTCGATCACGCGGCGCACGTCGTTGCTGCCCACCTCCCGGTCCTTCACGGCGACGATGCCGTGGGAGTTGAAGCCTTCGATGTGTCCGCCGGCAATACCCGCGTATACCGATGAGATCTCGCAGTCCGCCATCAACTCCGCTTCTTCGACGGCCTGCTTGATGGAATCGACCGTGGCGTCGATGTCGACGACGACGCCCTTGCGCAGCCCCTTCGACGGGTGCGTGCCGATTCCGACGACATCCGCGCCATTCTCCGCGCGCTCCGCAACGATCGCGCAGATCTTGGTGGTGCCGATGTCGAGGCCCACGATCAGATCGTCTTTGCGTGCCATTCCATTCACCCCCCTGATTGGGACGGCCGGATCATCCAGCGCGTCCTCCCTTGGACGGGCCCGCGTCTCCGCGCGCACCCGTCGCCTCGTCTCCCGGAGGAGGCGGACCGTCTCGGAAGATCACTTGACTTCCGAAGCGCAGATCGATGGTCGAGGCTGGTCCCATCTCGGCGAGATCAGCCTTGAGAACCCATGCCAGCCGGTCGAGCTTGGCCTCCAGATCCCCGCCGCCCAGCACCACCTTTCGTTCGCTGGAACCGAGCCTCAGCTCGGGAAGCGCGTGAGGATCGCCGCCTCCGACGCGAACGCGCCGGGCCGCGGGGAGCGCGCGCCTGTCGACGGCGCGTGCGATCTGCACACCCTGGGCGAGGAGGGGATGCGGATGCTGCGGCTGCGCATCTTCGACACCGACGATGGTCGGATGCATCTCGCGGTCGACGCCGGTGGCGAATGTGAAGGGCGTGCCGCCCGAATCCACCAGCCACGCGGTCGACGGGGCTCCGATCTCCACGATCGCCGCTGCTTCGCGCTCGACGACAGACACCAGGAGCTTTCGGGACAAGAAGGGGGTGACCCGCGCCTCGGTGATCCATGGATGCGAGACCAGCCGCTCGGAGATTGCGGTCGAATCCAATGCCAGCGTCGAGGTGCCGGCGGCGACGCCAGACGCGCTGACCAGCTCCTCCGCGGCGATCCGGTGGACTCCGACCACCGAGGCGGTGTCCAGCACGAATTGCCGGGGCGCCAGTCGCGCGAGCACCGGCTCGAACAGGAAGGAACCGAGCAGGAGTCCCGCGACCGTCGCCGCCGCATAGGTGGACCAGCGCGTCAGGCGACGGGGCGCCGTAGCTCGGTTGGCTCGTTGGGTGCTCTTCTGCCTCATGCCCCTCTCCCCAAAATCTTCACCTCGGGCTCGAGGACGATCCCCGTGCGACAATGAACCAGGGCTCTCGCCTTGGCGATCAGGGAGATCACGTCCGACGCAGTGGCGCCTCCGCTGTTCACGATGAAGTTCGCGTGAGTGGTGGAGATCTGGGCGCCGCCGATTCGTTCTCCCTTGAGGCCCGCTGCCTCGATCAGCTGGCCGGCAAAGCCCCCCGGCGGGTTCTTGAACACGGATCCACACGAGGGAAGGTCGAGTGGCTGGCGGCTCGCCCGCTCGGCGAGGAGCCGGTCCACCTCCGCCTTCACCTCGGCCCGAGTCGAGATGCGGACCTTGAAGAGCGCTGAAAGGATCACCGATCCCGGTGCCAGACCGCGCAGGGCGCGATAGCTGAAGCGCAGCAGTTGGCGTCCGAGATGGCGGATTCGCCTGCCGGTGGGACTCATCACCTCCAGCTCGCATACGACATCCTTCACCTCCCGGTGGCCGATGCCGGCGTTCATGGTGATCCAGCCGCCCACGGTTCCCGGGATTCCGGCGCCGAATTCGAGGCCTGCCAGACCCAGGGTCTGGCAGAAGCGGGTGATCTGCTGGTGGGTGGCCCCGGATTCGCTGCGCACGAATCCACCGGGGCGTACACCGAGGCCGCGGAAACGGGAGAGCCGGAGCGCTACCCCTGCGAGCCCGTCGTCGCGCACGATGCTGTTGAACCCCCTGCCGATCACCGCGTGCGGCAGGCGATGCAGGGCGCAGACCCGCAGCACTCGGGCCAGTGCACCTCGATCGTCCGGCGTGACCATCGCGTCCACCGGTCCCCCGACGCCCAGCGAAGTGAAGCGCGACATGGGCACGTCGAAGCGCACCGCATCTCCGGCCGCTTCCTCGAGTTCTTCCCGCGCCGCGCCTTCGATCACGGTGTCGCAGCCTCCAGCGCCGCGAGCAGCTGCGGTCCCACCGTCGAGATGCTGCCCGCTCCCAGCGTGATCACCATGTCACCGTCCCTGAGCTCGGGGACCAGCACCTCGGACACCCGATCCAGATCGCGAACCAGCTGCACGCCGCGGTGACCGTGGGCGCGAATCGCGTCGACCAGGGCGGCGCTCTCGACCCCGGGGATCTTGGGCTCCCCGGCTGCGTAGATCTCCGTCAGCACCAGCAGGTCGGCGTCGTGGAAGGCGGAAGCGAAGTCGTCGAAGAGGTCGCGGGTCCGGGTGTATCGGTGCGGCTGGAAGACGACCACGATCCGCCCCGAGTGAGTGCTCCTGGCTGCCGCCAGGGTGGCGACGATCTCCGTCGGGTGATGGCCGTAGTCGTCCACCACGCGGATGCTGCCCACCGCGCCCTTGTTCTCGAAGCGCCGCTCCACTCCGGCGAAGCTCTCCAGAGCCTCGGCTACACTGTGGAAGGGCACCTCCAGCTCCAGCGCGACGGCGATGGTGGCCAGGGCGTTCTCGATGTTGTGGCGTCCCGGGAGCGGCAGGTGGACGGGCCCGAGCCGCTCGGTCCGGTGCCGCACGTGGAAGCGCGTGCCCCAGTGGTGAGCCTCCGGATCCGTCGCCACCAGGTCCGCCTGGGCCGAGAAGCCATAGGTGGTGGTCCGCCGGGTCAGCTTGGGGAGGATCGACTGGACGCCCGGGTGGTCCAGGCAGAGGACCGAGAGACCCCAGAAGGGAATGCGGTTGGCGAAGGTCACGAACGCCTTCTGGATCGCCGCAAAGCTTCCGTAGTGATCGAGGTGCTCGGACTCGATATTGGTGATTACCGCGATCACCGGAGCCAGGCGCAGGAAGGAGCCGTCGCTCTCGTCCGCCTCGGCCACCAGAAGGTTTCCGGCGCCGAGCTTGGCGCCGGTGCGGTCCTCGCCAGAGCCGAGAACCCTTCCGCCGACGATGGCCGTGGGGTCGAGACCCGCTTTGTCGAGAACGTGAGCGATGAGAGAGGTCGTGGTCGTCTTGCCGTGAGTGCCGGCCACGGCGATGCCATCCTTGAGCCGCATCACTTCGGCGAGCATCTCGGCTCGGGGAATCACCGGAATCCGCCGGTCCTGCGCCTCGCCGATCTCGGTGTTGCCGGCGGGGATGGCCGAGGAGACGACCACCACGTCGGCGCTCCCCACGTTCCGGGAATCGTGGCCCTCGGCCACCTCGATGCCCAGTGACCGTAGCCGCGCCACGGTGGGACCCTCTTTGAGATCGGATCCCGTCACCCGGTAGCCTTGGTTGTGCAGCAGCTCTGCGAGACCGCACATGCCGATGCCGCCAATTCCCACGAAGTGGACCTGTTCGATCCCCCGAATCCTCCCCGTCATCACCCCTCTCTTTCGCGGCTTTCCGTCGCCAGCAGCGAACGGCATTCCTCGATGATCCGATCCGACGCCTCCGGTCGCGCCAGCTTCGAAGCGTTTTCGCCCATGCGTCGCAGCTGCGACGGGTCGCGGAGCAAGGCCTCGAGCGCCTCCAGCAACGTGTCCACCGTCAGGGCGCGCGAGTCGAGCACTCGGGCGGCGCCGGCCTTCTCCAACTCGCGGGCGTTGGCGAACTGCTCGCCTCCGCCCACGTGGGCGAGAGGAACGAGCAGGGAGGCCCGGCCCGCCAGAGCGAGTTCTGCCACCGAGATCGCTCCGGCACGGCAGAGGACCAGGTTCGCCCAGCGGTAGCGTGACGGCATGTCGCGCTCGAAGGCGATCACCTCCGCCTGGAGAGCTGTCTCCGCGTAGGCCGCTTCGACGCGATCCCGGTCCGCCTCGCCGGTCTGATGCACGATCTGGATCCGAGCCGGATCGAGCTTCGGCAGGGCCTCGATCATCACTTCGTTGATCTGCCGGGCCCCCTGACTCCCACCGAAGATGAACAGGTGCGCCGGGCCGCTGTCTGACTCGGGTCGCGGCACCGGGCAGCGCTCGTCCCGGAACTCCGAAATCAGGCTCTTGCGCAGCGGTACACCGACCACGCGGATCCGCTCCTCCCCCGCCTTGGGCGCAAGGGCAACCCGGGTTCCCTCGAATCCCACGAAGACGCGGCGGGCGAACCGCGCGAGCATCCGGTTTGCGGCTCCCGGAGTCGCGTCGGTATTGACCAGCACCATCGGCGTACGGTTGAGGAGCGCGGCCAGGACGCTGGGGACCGAGGCGTAGCCTCCCACGGAGATCACCAGGTCGGCGCCGAACTCGCGGAGGCCGCGACCGGCCATGGAAGGTCGCCCCGAGCAGGGCGAAGACTGCGCGGATCTGCTCGGAGACGCCCCGGCCGACGATCGGACGGGTGTCCAGGGCCAGAAGCTCGAATCCGGCGTCCGGAACCAGCCGTGTCTCCAGTCCGCGGCGGGTTCCGATGAAACGGACCCGTTCGCCGGCTTCGCGGATCACCTCCCCGAGAGCGAGGGCCGGTGTCACGTGCCCCCCGGTTCCGCCCCCCGCGATGATCCACCGGTAGCTCATACCTGCACCAGCCCGCGTGGAACGGCGCCCTGCACCGCTCTTTGCCCCACCGACGCCTGGCTTCGAGCGACACTGATCAGTACCCCCACCGCCAGACAGGAGACGAGGAGCGAGCTGCGCCCGTAGGAGAGCAGTGGCAGTGTGAGTCCCTTGGTGGGAGCCACCCCCATGACCACGGCGGCGTTGATCAACGCCGGTACGGTGAGCAGTCCCGTCATTCCGAAGGAGAGCAGCATGGCGAAGCGCTGGCGGCAGCGCAGTGCGATCCGCACTCCCACCACCAGAAGCGCCGCGAAGGCGCCCAGGACCACCAGGACGCCGAGCAGCCCGAGCTCCTCGGAGATCACCGCGAGGATGAAGTCGGTGTGTGCCTCCGGGAGATAGAAGAGCTTCTGACGCCCATCGCCGAGACCCTCCCCGAAGAGTCCACCTCGCCCGAAGGCCACGAAGGACTGGACCAGCTGATAACCCTGCTCCTGGGAGGTGTCCCAGGGCTTGAGGAAGCCGATCCAGCGGCGGAAGGCGTAGGGATTGAAAATGCTGTAGGCAGCGACTCCGACGCTGGCGAGGACGGCGGGGGCCGCCAGGGCGCGGAGGGGGGCTCCCGCGATGAAGAGGAGCAGCCCCGCCAGACCGAGGAGCAGCACGGCGTTGCCGAGATCCGGCTGGAACAAGCAAAGAGCGGCCGGAACGCCCGCCAGGGCGATCGCGATGCCGAAGCGCGAGGCCGGAACCGGCGCGTGGCCGTCACGCCGAGAGAGCACCACGGCGACGGCCATTACCGTCGCGAGCTTTGCCAGCTCCGCCGGCTGGAAGGCGCTCCCGATGCCGGGGAGCGGAAGCCATCGCTGCGCGCCGTTGACGCGGACGCCCGCGAACAGAGTGGCCACCAGGAGCAAGAGGACGAGAGCCCAGAGGGGGAGGGCGATCGCGTGCCACGCGCGAAGCGGAAGCCGCGAGGCGATCAGCGCCAGCACGCCCCCTATCAGGACCGCGGTCGCGTGGCGGAGGAAGTAGGACGGGAGCGCGTCGCCCGCAGAAAGGGGGGCGGTGGCACTGAACACCATCACCATCCCCAGGCCTGTGAGGACGACGACACACCCGAAGACGGCCCCGCTGAGCTCGCGGCTCTCCGGGCTTCGCCCGGCGCGGCCTCGCTCTTTGCGCGCTCTGCCCGTCCAGATCGCACGGCCCCGCCTCTGCTCGCCCCCGGTACGGGTTGCGCGGGGCCTCGCCGCCTGGGTCTTCCGGCGTGAGGTCATCGCTCTCGCCTCTCCGGCAACGCGTGGACGAGCTTCATGAACTGGTCGCCGCGGTCTTCGAATCCGTTGAACTGGTCGAAGCTCGCGCAGGCCGGCGCCAGCACGATCACGTCGCCGGGCTTCGCCAGTGATTGAGCGCGATGGACAGCCTCTTCGAGGGTCTCGACGAGCTCGAAGGGGACGCGGTCGGTGAGCGCCCCGGCGATCTTCTCGGCGGCCTCTCCGATCAGGAGGGCAGACCGGACCCTTCCCCGCGCTGCTCCGGCGAGCGCCCCGAAGGAAAGCCCCTTGTCCCTGCCGCCAGCGATCCAGATGACCGGTGCCTGTTGACTCGCGAGTGCAGCCTGGGCGGCTCCCGGGTTGGTCGCCTTCGAGTCATTGATCCACTCCACGCTTCCGATCCTGCGGACCAGCTCACCGCGATGGGGAAGACCCTTGAAGCTCGCGAGGGCACGGGCGGCCTTGGACGGGCTGGCACCCACAGCGGACGCAGCCAGCAGCGCCGCCAGAGCGTTGTCCCGATGGTGTCCGCCGCCCAGCTGGACTCCCTCGAGAGGCAGGCGGGTGTCCTCTCCGCCGGCTCGCAGAACGATGGCGTCGCCATCCCACCAGGCGCCGTTCTCGCTGGGCGTGAAACGTCGGAAGCTGCGGATCTCTGCGCGGATCCCCGCCTGGAGAGCCGTGACCCGGGGGTCGTCCCCGTTCAACACGGCGACATCCTCCGCCTCCTGCCTGGCGAAGATGCGCCGCTTCGCCGAGGTGTATTCCTCCAGGCTGCCGTGTCGGTCGAGATGGTCCTCGCTCAGATTGAGCAGCACGGAGACACGGGGCCGGAAAGCGTCCGTCGTCTCCAGCTGGAAGGAGGAGACTTCGAGGACGGCGACGTCGATGGGTCGCCCCACCAGGCCGAGGGCGGGCTCGCCGATATTTCCAGCGGCCAGCGCGCGCAGCCCCGCGGCTCGCAGCATCCACTCGACCAGGGACGCGGTGGTCGACTTCCCGTTGGTTCCGGTGACTGCGACGACCGGGACCGCGAGCGCGCGAAAAGCGAGTTCCACGTCGCCCCAGGCCCGGCGGGCACAGGCCCGGTAGCGCTCTTGCGGAACGCCGGGGCTCGGCACCACCAGGTCGAAATCCGCCGCGTCGGGGAATGGTTCGCCCAGCCGCAGTGTGACGCGGGGCGGAATCTCTTTCAGGTCTTCGAGCTGGCTCGCCGGCCGCTCGTCCACGGCCACCACTTCGGCGCCCTGGGATGCACAGAACGAAGCCGCGCTCCTCCCCGAAATTCCGAGGCCCAGTACCAGCACCCGCTGTCCCGAGAGGTCGTTCATCAACGCAACTTCAACGAGGAGAGGGCGACCAGGGCGAGAATGATCGCGACGATCCAGAAACGAACCACGATCTTCTGCTCCGCCCAGCCGATCTGCTCGAAGTGATGGTGGATGGGAGCCATCCGAAAGACCCGCTTGCCGGTGAGCTTGAAGGAGATCACCTGGATCATGACCGAGAGGGTCTCGGCCACGAAGATTCCTCCGACCACGGCGAGCAGGATTTCCTGGCGAATCACGATGGCGATCGCGCCCAGTGCCCCACCGAGTGCGAGAGAGCCGACGTCTCCCATGAAGAGCTGGGCCGGATAGGTGTTGAACCAGAGGAAGCCGAGGCCGCCTCCCACCAGGGCGCCGCAGAAAATCGCCAACTGACCGCTTCCTGCCACGTACTTGATGGCCAGGTAGTCGGCAATCACCGAATGTCCGGCGGCGTAGGCCAGGATCAAAAAAGTCCCCGCGGCGATCATCACCGGTCCGATCGCCAGTCCGTCGAGACCGTCGGTCAGATTCACGGCGTTGCTGGCCGCCACGATCACGAGCGCCGCCAGGGGAACGTAGATCCAGCCGAGGTGGGGTGTGAAGTTCTTGAAGAAGGGGACCGCCAGCTCCCTGTCGAAATTGGGATCGGTGTAGATCAGCAGCGCAACGCCGAACGCCAGCAGGAACTGCCAGAAGAGCTTGGAGCGCGCACGGATGCCGTCGCTGTGCCGCTGCTTGACCTTGCGGTAATCATCGATGAAGCCGAGCAGGCCGTAGCCGATGGTGAGCCCCAGCACGATCCACACGGCGCGGCTCTCCAGGTTCGCCCAGAGCAGGACCGAGACGCTCAACGAAACCAGGATCAGCAAGCCACCCATGGTGGGTGTTCCTTCCTTCTCCCGGTGATCCGGTCCGATCTCGCGGATCGGCTGGCCTACTCTCAGGCGAGCCAGGGAGCGGATCAGCGGCGGGCCCAGCAGGAAGGACAGGAACAAGGCGGTCAGGGTGGCCGCAGCGGTGCGGAACGTGATGTATCGGAACACGTTGAAGGCGCCGATGGTTTCCGCCAGCGGATAGAGCAGGTGATACAGCATCTACTGCGGATCTCCCGCGCGCGCGAGCGCTTCCACCACCCGCTCCATCTGCATGGAGCGCGACCCCTTGACCAGAACCCAGTCGTCTCCCTGCAGGATTCGCCGGAGCTCTCCGCTGGTTTCGTCATGACTGGTGCCCACGTGCACGCGGTCCGGATTCATTCCGGCTTCGGTCGCGCCTTCGGCGATCTCCGCGGCAAACTCTCCCAGCGCGAAGAGGAAGTCGAGTCCCAGCTCGGCGACGAGAGCCCCAGTAGCCCGGTGGGCGGCGCCTGCGGAGCTTCCCAGCTCTCCCATGTCGCCGAGCACCGCCACCCCTCGGCTTTCCCCTTTGAGCTCGGTCAGACTCCGGAGCGCCACTTCCATGGACTGGGGATTCGCGTTGTAGGTGTCGTTGATCAGGATGATGTTGCGCGGCAGGGAGACCCGCTCCATCCGTCCGCTCATCGGCTGGTAGCGCGCCAGTCCCTGGGATACGGACGCCAGAGGGGCGCCCGCCGCCAGGGCGGCGGCGCTCGCTGCCAGCGCGTTCCACACCGTCGGCTCACCGAGACCGGCCACGTGGACCGGCACATGGTCCGTATCGGTGACGAGGTCGAAGGCAAAGCCGCGCTCCCCCAGCGAGGTGATCCGTTCGGCGCGGACTTCGGCCTCGGCGTGCTGTCCGAAGCGCAGAATGCGGGCGCGCGTGCGTTCTGCCTGGGCCATCACGCGGTGATCGTCGGCGTTCAGAACCGCGACGGCATCCTCATCGAGGGCGGCGATCAGGTCTCCCTTCTCGGCGGCGATCTCGTCGCGGGAGCCCAGGAACTCGATGTGAGCCGTTCCCACGTTCGTCAGCACTGCGACGTTGGGGCGGGCAATGGCCGCCAATGAAGCGATCTCGCCGCGGTGATTGGTGCCGAGCTCCACGACCAGGGTGCGGTGGTCGGCTTCACGCTCCAGCAGTGTCAGAGGGAGACCGAATTCGTTGTTCAGATTTCCGCGATTCTTGAGGCAGGAGCCCGATTGGGAGAGGATCGCCGCGCACATTTCCTTGGTGGTGCTCTTTCCGTTGCTGCCGGTGATGGCGACGAGGGGTCCCTCGAAGCCGCGACGGTGTCCAGCGGCCAGGGCGCCCAGGGACCGGGTCGTGTCATCGACGGCGATGACCAGAGGCGCAGGCTTCGCGGCGACGGGCAGCGCGCGGCCACGCTCGATCAGGAGCCCGGCGGCGCCCGACGAGAGGGCGCCCTCGACGAAGAGATGGCCGTCGTGGGTGGGACCCTGGATGGCGACGAAGAGCTGGCCGGGTGCGACGTTGCGGGAGTCGATCGATACACCATCGAAGCGCGCGGTCTCCTGGCCTTGGAGCAAGTCGCCACCGGTCCAGTCGACGACGTCGCGGGCCAGGAAGGGGATGCTCATGGGCTTCGTCTCCCCAGCGCCCGTAGCGCCTCCACGCGATCGTCGAAGGGCAGCCTCTCCCGGCCGATGATCTGGTAGTCCTCGTGGCCCTTGCCGGCGAGGACCACGGTATCCTCCGGCCGCGCGATGTCGAGGGCGAGCCCGATCGCCTCCCGGCGGTCCACCACCAGCGCATAGGAGCGCTCGGTCTGATCCAGCTGCGATTCATCCACGCGGCGGAGCTCACCCAGGCCCTCCTCCACGTCGGAGAGAATCGCAAGGGGGTCCTCCGTGCGCGGGTTGTCGCTGGTCGCGATCGCCCGGTCGCTGTAATCAGCAACGGCCTTCGCCATCGACGGCCGTTTCGATCGGTCGCGGTCACCACCGCAGCCGAAGACGGTGATGAGGCGTCCACCGGTCAAGGGTCGTATCGTCCGCAGCAGCTTTTCGACCGCATCGGGTGTATGGGCGTAGTCCACCAGGATGGTCGGGGCGTTCTCGACCTCCGCGCCCACCCGCTCCGTCCGTCCCGGAACCTGCGTGCAGCTGGCGACGCCGCGGGCGATGTCGTCCGGTTCGATCCCAAGGGCAACCGCCACACCGACGGCCACGGCCATGTTCTCGACGTTGAAATCTCCGACCAGGGGCAGGTCGACCTCGAGTGGGCCCGAGGGCAGGCAGAGCGCGGCCCTGGTTCCGTCGAGTCTCACTTCGGCTTTCTCCACCCGGATCTCCGCGGGGGTATCGGCTCGGCGCGAGACGCGAATCGTCCGGGCACCGGCCTCGCGGGCGGCCTCCAGAAAGGCCGCCGCCCTCGGGTCGTCCATGTTCACCACCGCGCTTGCGTCGGAAGCGAGGAAGTCGCGGAACAGGAGGGTCTTCGCCTCCAGGTAGGAGTCCATGGTCTCGTGAAAATCCAGGTGCTCCGGGGTGAGATTCGTCACCGCGCCCACCTCGAAACGGCAGCCCTCGACCCGTCCCAGGGAGAGGCCGTGGGAGGATACCTCCAGCGCGGCAGCCGAGATACCGCTGGTGCACATGGCGCGCAGGGTGCGCTGGAGATCGAGGCTCTCCGGCGTCGTGTTCACCGTCCGCTCCCGGTGGTCCGCGTAGCGGATCTCCACGGTGCCGATGATTCCCACGGCGATTCCGGCCGCCTCGAGGATCGACTCGATGAGGAAGGTGGTGCTGGTCTTGCCGTTGGTGCCGGTTACGCCGATCAGCCGGAGTTCGTCAGCCGGGTCTCCGTAGAAACGCCGCGCGATCGGCGCCAGGGCGCGTCGCGTATCGGGAACCGAGGCCACCGTTCGTCCCCGCGACTCGAGACCCTCGGGTGTCGTTTCCACCAGAAGTGCCGCGGCTCCCAGATCCAGAGCCTGGGCCAGGTATTCGTGGCCGTCGTGGTTCTCCCCGCGCAAGGCGACGAAGAGGTCCCCCGGCGAGACCCCTCGAGAGTCGTAGGTCACGCCCCGGATGATCGGGTCGTCGCCGCCGGCACCGAGGAGTTGCGGAGCCAGGTGGGGGGGGAGGGAGTCGAGAAGCGCCGAGAGTCGCATCAGCCGTCTTCTCCACGGGGCGCGAAGCGAACACTCACGTGCCGCATGGCTCCCGCGAGGATCGTTCCCGGTGCGGGATACTGTGAAACGGCGCGTCCTCGTCCCCGCATCTCGACCTGGAGTCCGATTCGCGTCGTGGCCCGCTTCACCTCGTCGGTGCTGAGACCGCTGAAGTCCGGCAACAGCAGCCGGTCGTCCAGGGTCACGATCATCAGGGCGCGTTGCGGATTCTTCTTGTCTCGGATCGGGGGTTGGATTGCCTTCTTTGCCCGCGCCGGCTTGCTGGCTTTCCGCGGCGCATCCGGGTCGGGCTGGATGCTGGCGGTGCGGGGCAGCGTCAGCTTGGGCTGCGTCAGGATTCCGTACCGGACCAGGTGGCCCGCGGCGACCCGGGCGAAGAGCGGTGCCGCCGTGGCGCCGCCCGAGTGGGAGAGACCGGCGGGCTCGTCGAGCGTGACGACGATGACGATCCTCGGATCGTCCGCCGGGGCAACGCCCGCGAACCAGGCGAGATAGCTGTCCGTGGAGTAGGCACCCGTCGCGGCATCGAGCTTCTGGGCAGTCCCGGTCTTTCCAGCGACCCGCACGCCCTCGAGGGCGGCGCGCTGGCCGGTGCCCTCCGCGCTCACCACCGTCTCCATCATTTGCAGCACTGCATCGGCCACGTCGGTTCGGACCGCCCGCCGCTCCGAAGCGGGGTCCGTGGCCTTCCAGGAGCCACCGGCGACGCGTCGCGCGGCCACCAACCGCGGCTGCAGCCAGAGACCGCCGTTGGCAAGCGCCGCGGTCGCTGCCGCGATCTGGACGGCCGTGACTCCGATTCCCTGGCCGTAGGAGATGGTGGCGTGATCGACCTCGCGCCACTTCCGCCAGCTCCGCAGCAGACCAGCCGATTCCTCTGGGAAGCCGCTCCCCGTCGGCGCACCGAATCCGAAGCGGCGCAGGGTATCGAAGTGCGCCTCGCGTCCCACCGCGAAGCCGATCTTCGCCGCACAGATGTTGCTGGAGACGCGGAGCACCCCGGCCAGGTCGATGACGCCGAAGGGCTTGCGGTCCCGCAGCGTCTTGCCCCTGATCCGAAAGAACCCTTTCTCGCAGTCGATCTTGTCTTCTATTGACACGGCGCCGTGTTGGAGCGCCGCGGCGACCACGAAGGGTTTGAGGACGGACCCGGGCTCCATCGCGTCGAGAAAGGCGCGGGAGCGGGTCGCCGGGTAGGGAGTGGTGCGGAACCGGTTCGGATCGAAGCTGGGTAGCTCGGAGAGGGCCAGGATGTCTCCGGTCCGGGGATCCAATGAGACGACGGAACCGCCCCGGGCGCCGGTGACCGCGATCACCTCCTCGAGGGATGCGTCGATCTCCGCCTGGAGCGTCGCATCGAGGGTGAGGGCGACATCTCCCCCGGCCGCGCTGCGGGGATCGAGGCCAGAGGCCACCAGCAGCTGGCCATGTGCGTCGCGCTCCACGGTGAGCAGCTGTGCCTTGCCGCGCAGCCAGGAATCCTCCTTCTGCTCGATTCCTCGAGTTCCCTCGCCGTCGATGTTCGCGAAGCCGAGCACGGGGCCGGCGAGCTCACGGTGGGGATAGGCACGGCGGGGCTCCGGGATGATTCCCACTCCCGGGAGCGCGAGGGCGCGGATGGCCTCGGCCTGTTCGGGGCGGATCCAGCGCTTGACGTAGATGAAGGGCGAATTCGTCTCCAACCGCCTCCGCACCGATGCGGTGTCGCTGCCAAGCGCTCGGGCGATGGCCCTGGCCGTCTCCTCGTCATCGGCGATCGCGGCTCGGGTCGCGTACACAGACGGGGCCGAGACGGTCACCGCCAGCTCGGCGCCCGAGCGGTCCACGATCAGCCCTCTGGCAGCCGCCAGGCGAAGGGTCCCCGCGTTCTGTCTCCTGGCCAGCTCCGGACCGCGCGGATCGACCATTGCGAGCTGGGCGGCTCGCACCGCCAGAAGCGCAAAGCAGCCGAGCAGAACGGCGCAGGCGACGCGCAGCCGCAGGCCGGATCTGCCCAGGTCTTCCGATCTCATGGTGCGGTTTCGACTTGCGCCGTCGCCGGGACGGAGAGCTGGATGACGCGTTCCGGGCGGGCGAAGCCCTGCTTCGTCGCCAGCTCGCGCAGTCGGGTCGGATCGCGCAGCTCGCGGAGCTCCACCGTGATTTCGCGCTGACTCGCGAGCAGTTCCGTCTCCTCGGTGACGGCGGCCGAGAGCTGGTAGCGGAGCCGCAGGATCGAGACGCGCAGGGATGCGACCATCAGGGCCGCAGCGAGCGTACCCACCGTGATTGCGACCCAGGGCTGCAAAGGTCTTCGACCTCGCGAGGGGAGGTGAGCGAAGTCGCGCCCGACCGTGTCGGAATCGCGATCCGAGGATTCCGAGAGCGGCGTCGAGGAAGCGTCCGGCGGCGGCTCTTCCGCGAACAGCTGAGCCCTCTGTCTCGCCCAGACCTTGTTCACGCCGCCTCCCGGGTTCTCTCGGCCGCCCGCAGACGGGCGGATCGCGACCTGGGATTGCGGGCGAGCTCATCCGGGCCCGGACGGACCGGTTTGCGGGTCAGCTGGCGCAAGCGCGGCGTCTGTCCGCAGGTGCAGACCGGCGCCTTCGGTGAGCAGATGCAGCCCCGTTCCAGCGCGCGGAAGCGCTGCTTCACCATGCGGTCCTCGAGCGAGTGATAGGCGATGACCGCGATCCGCCCCGCCGGGGCGAGCAGTTCGGTCGCTTCCTCGATCCCCACTGCGAGCGCGTCCATCTCATCGTTCACAGCGATGCGGAGCGCCTGGAATACCAGTGTCGCGGAGTGATGCCGGCGGCCGCCGCCCACCCGGGCCTCGCGAATCACGCGCAGTAGATCGGCGGCGGTGCGCAAGGGCTCTCGGTGACGCCTCTCGACGATGGCCCTGGCCAGGCGCTTGGATCCGGGCAGCTCGCCATAGCGCCCGAACCAGTCGGCGAGTGTCTTCTCGGAGGCCGTGGCGAGGAGGTCTGCGGCCGTCAGCTTCGACCGGCGGTCCATGCGCATGTCGAGGGGCGTCAACTCGGCGGTGTCATCGGAGAAGCGAAACCCCCGCTTCGGTTCGTCCAGCTGCGGCGACGAGACGCCCAGGTCGAACAGCACACCGTCGACTCGGGAAATCCCGAGCCTCGAAAGCGTCTGCCGCAGGTCCCGGAAGGAGGTTCGCACCAGCTGCACCCGATCTCCGAAGCGACGCACCCGGTGTTCCGCCTGCCGGAGTGCCTCATCGTCCTTGTCGAGACCAATCAGCCGCCCGTCCGGCGACGTTCTTTCCAGGATGGCCTCGGCGTGTCCCCCGAAACCGACCGTTGCGTCCACCACCGTTGCACCCGGCCGGGCCCCGAGAAGTGTGAGGCACTCCTCCAAGAGGACCGGCTGATGGAGAGCTCGGCTGGTCAACCTACGCGGTGCGGGGCATTTCCCGCTCTTGCTGTCTTGAAATGAACTCGACGTCGCGAGTCGTAGGAGTCGGGGTGCTCCGGAGCGCCTTCGCCGCATGCGCGGGTCACGCCCCCCAACGATTGCCGCGCGCCGCGGGTCGGCGCTCCGGAGACACCCCATCCTCTCACCCGGGGGAGATCACTCCCCCGGACCCCCCAACGTGAATCCTCCTACACACCGAGCTCCGCCAAGACCGAGGAGATCTCGTGAGACCGATTGCGGGTCTTCTGGAGCTCCTCGTCGAAGCGTGCCTTGTCCCAGATCTCGATCCGCCTGCCGACACCCGCGATGATGACTTCCTTCTCCAGACCAGCGTGCTCCCGCAGGTGCGGAGGGATCAGCACCCTCCCCTGGGCGTCGATCGGCGATTCCACCGCTCCCGAGATGTACAGCCGCCGGAACGATTGGACTTCCGGTTGAATCTGTGACATGGTTTCGAGACGGCGTTCGAATTCGAGCCAGTGGTCGTGGCCGTAAAGCCCCAGGGCTGGGCAATCCGCCAGATTGGTGAGGAAGGGGGGCCGATCTTTCTCCACTTGGAGCTCCACTCTCAATCCCGCTGGGATGCTGATGCGCCCTTTCGCATCCATCGTATGAGTAGATCGGCCACGCGCCATTGATGGGATCCCGACGATTGAATTCTCCGATTTTGGGCATTTATCCCACTCGCACCCACTTCATCCCACTTCGCCTCTTATAGAGGCTCCGCTCGCAATTTCCAAGCACAAATCCCTGAATTTATTTAATTTTCGATTTTTTTTTAGGCACCACAAGATATGGGGTTGTTTCCCAGCGTAGGCTACTAGATCCAGGGGCGAAAAGAATGCGCAGAGATCTGGTTCCAGCTACCAGGCGCCGAGGTCCGGGTACCGCCGTCCGTGAACGCTGCGCACCAGCCCCACCAGCTTCGACAGAAGACTCCCATCGGGTGCCTCGACGGGCCCGGGGAGGCTCGGAGCCTCGGCCGGGAGGGTGGCGTCGAGAACCGCCCCGGTTCCCTGGCGAAGCGCCGAGAGGGCATACCCACCCTCCAGGAAGTAGGCGAGCCGGCTGCCGCAGACCTCATCGGCCAGGTTTCGCACGATCGATGCCATCGCGGCGAAGCCCTTCTCGCCAACCCGCATCCCCGCCAGGGGATCGTCACGGTGGGGGTCGAAGCCCGCGGAGACCAATAGGATCTCCGGACGGAAGGCCAGGGTCACCGGCACTAGAATCCGCTGGAGAACGCCCAGGTACTCCTCGTCGTTGCAGCCGGCGGGAAGAGGTACGTTGACGGTGGCACCTTCGCCGCGTCCGCTTCCGGCCTCGTCGAAGGCTCCCGTGCCGGGATAGAAGGGATACTGGTGCGTCGAGAAGTAGAGCAGGTTCGGATCTTCCTCGAAGCTCCGTTGGGTACCGTTGCCGTGATGGACATCCCAGTCGAGGATCAGGATCCGCTCGATCCCCTCCTCGGCCCGGAGGGCCGCGGCAGCAATGGCAATGTTGTTGAACAGACAGAATCCCATGGCCCGGTGGGCCTCGGCGTGGTGACCCGGCGGGCGCACCGCCGCCAGCCCGGCGCTCAGGTCGCCCCGGGCGACGGCTCGGGCCAGCTCGATGCTGCCCCCCGCGGCGAGGCGGGCCACCTCCAGGCTCCGGGGCGATACGTAGGTGTCCGGATCCAGCTGGGTGGGAGCCCGCGCCACCGCCGCCGAGATCGACTCCAGGTGCGCACGCTCGTGGACTCGCAGGATTTCCTCGTCTTCGGCCTGCCGGGCCGCCAGAGCCGAGAGGGATTCGGCACGGCAGGCGATTGCCTCCTCGACGGCGGCGAGACGATCGGGCCGTTCCGGATGTCCCTCCGGCGCGCTGTGATCGCGGTACCGCGAATCCTGGATGACGCCGACGCTGCGGGTGACTCCCATACGCTCCAATGGTATCTGAGTGGGAGCAGGACGGCCCAGGCGGCGAGATTCTCGGACCCGAACCGAGCCGCTGCGTAGCAATCCAGGAGGACGCCGCGAGCAGATGCGAAAGCCCGTCAACGTCGCCATTACCGGCCTTGGGACCTTTCTGGGGAGGCGTCTCGCCGAGCGCCTGGCGGCAACCCAGAGAGAGGCCGGTTTGATCGGTGTCGACCTGCGCCGGCCCTACGGTCTCAGCACCCGGGTTCGCTTTCACCCCGTGGATCTGACCATACCGACGGCGGATGGACATCTCGCCGAGATCTTCAAAAAGGAAGAGGTGGACACGGTCGTTCACACGGCCTTCCGCCGCGAGCCCACCTTGAACCTGGAAGAGGATCACGAGCTCGAGACGATCGGTAGCCTGCACATCCTGAATGCCTGTGCCGCCGCAGGGGTCCGGCACCTGGTGGTGGCCTCGACGACCATGGTCTACGGGCCACGGCCCGACAACCCGAACTACCTGACCGAGTCCCATCCCCTTCGGGGCCATCCCGATGCACATTGTGTGGTCAACCGCGTCGAGATGGAGAATCTGGTGGCCGACTGGGCGGCGGCCCACCCGGGCACCCGCGTCACGGTCCTGCGGCCCTGCTGGATCATGGGTCCCGACTACCTGGATTCGGTGGTGCGCTACTTCTCGCGCCCCGTCGTCCCGACGCTGCTGGGTTACGATCCCCTGATCCAGTTCGTCCACGAGGACGACTGCCTCCACGCTTTCGAGACCGCCACCCTTCGCAACCATCCCGGTGTCTTCAACGTCGTCGGACGGGGCGTCCTCCCTCTCTCGACGATCTTGCGGGCCGCCGGCAAACGACTTCTGCGGATCCCGGCAGCGATCCTCTATCGCTTGCGCTACTACCCCAGTCGGGCTCAGACGGGAGACCCACCGGAGGGCTTCTACGACTATCTCCGCTATCTCTGGGTAGCCGACGGCGAGCGGGGCTGGGCCGCCTTCGGGGAGCCGGAATACAGCACCCGGGAGGCCTGGATGTCCTTCGTTTCCTCCCGTCGCATGCGTCGCTACCGCTGAGGTCCGAGCAGGTGGGAGAAGGTTCCGACATCGACCCGGCCGACCAGACCTCCTCGAGGCGAAGGCGCCAGAGCGACGGGGAAGATCCGAATCGGGAGTGCGGTGATCTCCTCTCCGGCGCCCTTCTCGATCTGCGCCAGGAGATCCGCTCGCGCTTCGATGCGCAGACCACCGTCGGCGATGCCAAGGGCAGGCGGCCCGCGAACTGGGTCGCACTCGTCGACGAGCTGCGTCGCCGCACCCCGACCCTGGGGATGACCGAGCGTTCCGGTTACGTGGACGATTTCGGACTGGACGAGCAGACCATCCGCCACGCACGTCCCTTTCTGGAGTACCTGCGCAGCCAGTACTGGCGGGTGGATGTCGCGGGCATCGAGCAGCTTCCCACCGAAGGCCCCGTGCTGTTGGTGGCGAACCGCTCCGGAATTCTTCCCTATGACGGCCTGATGATCTCCCATGTGGTGGCGGAGTCGCTGTCGGAGCGCCGCCGGCCACGTTTTCTGGTGGCGGACTGGCTGATCACGCTCCCCTTCGTGCAACCCTACCTGGCACGCCTCGGTGGCGTACGGGCGTGCCGCGAGAATGCCGATCGACTGCTGCGCACGGGCCGCTCGGTGGTGGCCTTTCCCGAGGGCTTGAAGGGCGCGGGCAAGGTCTTCCGTCAGCGCTATCGGCTGAAGCGCTTCGGCCGGGGCGGTGTGGTGCGTATCGCGATCGAAGCGGGCATCCCCATGGTTCCCGTCGCGGTGGTCGGGGCCGAGGAGGCGCATCCGGTTCTCTTCAAGATGGAGACGCTCGCACGGAGCATCGGCGTCTCCTTCTTTCCCGTGACGCCAACTTTTCCGCTGCTCGGTCCTCTGGGGCTGCTACCGCTTCCCTCGAAGTGGTCGATCCGCTTCGGCGCCCCCATCGAGACCGAGCACCTCGATGCCAAGACGGCTCGGGACGAGCTGCTGGTCTCGCGGATGACCGAGGAGCTCCGCTCCGAGATCCAGGGCATGGTGGACGTGGATCTCCACGCGCGTGTAGGCGTCTGGGGCTAGCCCGCCAGCTAGCTCGATTCGCCGCTCTTCGAGGCCTTGCGGGTGGTCGCGGGGGGCCGTTGCGAGCCGTCCAGGGACTCGATGGCCTTGGTCACGCGATCCAGTCGCTGGTTCAGCGCCTCGATGTCCGAGCGCCGGGGCAGGTCGAGCGCCTTGAAGACCCGCTCGATGGTGCGCTGTACCACCCGATCCATGTCCGGCGGCGTGAAGGCGATCCAGTCCCGCCCGGCACCATCCTCGCCTTCCTTGGTTCCGAGCAGCCGGCGCATGTTCTTCTGGAAGTCGTCGAGTCCGTCGGAGGCGTCGCCCATGCTCCGACGCAGAGCGCCGTAGAGGGCGTCGCCGCCGCGCTGGACCAGCTCCGAGAGAAGATTTCCCGGCACGGCGCGATTGGACCGCTCCGTGTCGACGAGAATCTGGGAGAGGGTGACCGAGGTGATGTCCTCTCCGCTCTCGTTGTCGATGACCTGGACCTCCTCGTCCTCTTCGAGGAGCTCGGCGATCCCCTTCAGGGTGATGTACCGGCTGGTCTGAGTGTTGTAGAGCTTGCGGTTTGCGTACCGCTTGATGAGAACAGCCATGACCGGCGCAAACCTAGCAGACAGTGCCGCGCCGCGTCATCCCTCGACCGGGACCCGCCGCACCCGGGTGCTGCGGCGCGAACGGCCCGTCCCTGCCGATCGCCTGGTCCTCGGCGTCGCCGGCGCTTCCTCCTCGGAGGACTCCGCAGGCTCCCGCCCTCTGGAGCTGATCTCCCAGAGGACCTCGCGCACTCCGAGGAATGCGCGCAGTACCGAGCGGGCATTCGGGTCTTCGCGGCTTCGCACCTCCCAGCGCGCGATCTCCGCGTCAAGAGCGTCGAACAGCGCGCTGAGGAGGTTGGATCCGAGGTGCGAGTCCTCAGGAGCGACGAGACCCCGCAGCTCTTCCAGGCTTCTGGAGAGAGGCCCGAGGATGGCATCCCGCTCGGCGGCCTTGCCCGAGAGAGCCAGCGCCACCGCATCGAGCAACGCCTGCAGGGCGGCCACCGACTCCGCCGCCGCCACGCGCCCGTGAGTCCGGGCTCGGGATAGAGCCTCTTCGACGGTTTCCGGCGCTGCCGTGCCGGGGCTCGGTGCGGCACCGGGAGATCGGCTCTTCGCAGACTTAGCCGCCAACGGCTATCTCCTCACCGCTCGTTTCGAAGACGAAGCTCGCGATCCGTGCAAGTCCGTCGAGGTCGTGGACATCCCGCGGGAGTTCCGGAACCGGTCGCCAGAAATAGCCCTTCTGCCGCGCCCGCTCTCGCAGTGGTGAGGTGGCGACCCGATCCTGCCGCACCATCGAAGCGTAGCCGTCGAGCACCGAGAGCGCCGCCTGGGCGGCCCGGTGGGCACCTTCCTGCGTCTCCTGCTGTTCCGCGAGCGCCTCGGCGAGGCTGGTCACTGCCGCCTCGCGCTGGCTTTTCGGAGGAAGCTTCACTTCGGCCGCCGGCCACAGGCGCAAGCGGTTCATGACGACCCCCGCCACTGGCGCACCGGATTCTTCGAGCCGGTCGAGGAAGGCCGTCGCATGGACCACCGATTCATCCGCTGGCCCGGCGGCCAGGACGAAGGCGCTCTCCGGTCCGGACAAGAGCGCCTGGACCTGGCCCGCTCGCTCCCGAAATCCCTCGGACATTCCCTCGAAGGCCAGCAGGAACTCGGAGATGTCCTCGAGGAACGACACCCCCGAGACCCGCTCCAGTGCCTTCAGTGCCTGGTGAGCGCCTCGCTGAAACAGGCGGAAGCCAAAACGGCCGGCGGCGAAGGCGGGATGCAGCAACAGGTGAACGAGCCGACTGTCGAGGAACTCCAGAAGGCGCTGTGGGGCTTCCAGGAAGTCGAGTGCGTGCTGCGAGGGAGGCGTGTCCAGGACGATCAGGTCGAAGTCCTCTCGCTCGCTCAGCTCGAAGACCTTCTCCATGGCCGAGTACTCCGCGCTCCCCGCCAACGCGTCGGAGGCGTGCTGGTAGATCGGGTTCTCGAGAATCCGGTTTCGAACCACTTCGTCCTCGGCGAAGCGTTTTACCAGATCGTCGAAGGTGCGCTTCATGTCGAGCATCATCGCCGAGAGTCGGCCTTCGGGAGGTACACCGAGCCGATCCAGCACCTTGCGCGGAATCGCCCGGGGTGTGTTGCCCAGCGCTCGCACGCCGAGCGCGTCGGCCAGTCTCTTCGCGGGGTCGATGGTGAGGACCAGGACGCGACGGCCTCGGCGGGCGCCGCCCAGGGCGAGCGACGCCGAGATGGTGGTCTTGCCAACTCCCCCGGAGCCCACACAGACGACGATGCGTCGGCCGTCGACGATCTCTTCGGGTGTGATGCTCATTCGACCGCGCCAGTCGCTGGGCCCACCAGCAGCTCGCCCAGGAGGGCGAGATCGTCGGGACCGTGAATGCCGCCGCGCAGGTAGGGGAGCGTCAGGGTGGGCAGCCCGCTCGCGCGGGCGATCTCCTCGATGTAGCGCTGGTTGAGCTCGTAGCGGGAGCGCAGATGTGACGCACAGGCTGCGATCACCGGTGCGGGCGGAAGTCCCAGGAGCACCCGGTCATCGGGAATCCTCGCCAGCTGCTCATCGAGATCGGAAAGATCCTCCGGAAAGGGGCGCTCGAGCACTGCGTTGACCACCACTCGGTCGATGGGGACGCCAATCCCCTCGCGCACCCGCTCGACCAACTCGACGGTCTCTCGCGTCGGCAGCTCCTCGGCGAGCGCAACGGGTACCAGAAGGGTCGCCTCGGGATCCCGGAGCATCTCCTCCACCCAGCCGGCGTGACGCCGCAGCGGGCCAGCGCGAAGCGCCGAGACCACGACCCGGGGTACGTCCAGGAAGGTGAGTCCGTGGCCGGTGGCAGGCGCGTCTACCAGAAGCAGGTCGTAGCGGGGTTCACCGCTGTCGGTTCGCTGCTGCTCCAGGTGCCAGACCTTCCCGAGCGTGATCAGCTCCCTCCAGCCCGGAGAAGCGTCCATGAGCTGCCGGAATCCCTTGTAGCGCATCATTCGGGAGACCAGGGCCTGCATTCGCAGCTGCAAGCCGAGGTACTCGGCCAGTGCCTGATAGGGATCCACCCGCATGGCCCAGAGCCCTGGCCGGATCTCACGACCCTGGTATCCCACCGGATCCGAGACCGGGGCCAGGAGCCGCGGGACGTGCTCCTCCCGGCCGGTCTCGACGACCAGGACCCGACGCCCGCGCTCGGCAGCGGCCCGGGCGAGGGCAGCGACCACGGTCGTCTTTCCCGTCCCGCCCTTGCCCGTCACGATGAGCAGCCTGGGATCCAGTATCGAGCGGGCGGGTTCCAGCAGAGCCATTTCCCCGCGGGTCGCCCAACTCAAGCGCGGTCTCGGCCCGTCCGAAACGACTGGGGGCGACCGGGTTTGCCCGGAAGCTAGCGCACCGAGGCCCACGCATTGTCAGGGGAATGATCGGACGTGGTTGTCGTCTGCGAGAAGTGTGAGACCCGCTTTCATCTCGACGAGTCGAGAGTCCCCGCGGAGGGGGCCCAGGTGCGTTGCTCCCGCTGTACGCACGCATTCTTCATTGCGGCTCCGGGGAGCGGAGAAGCAGATGGCATCGATGAGGTGGTAGCGGAGGTAACCGGCCCTGGAGAGACGCCGGCGCCCGATGCAGCCAGCGATCTTCTGGATTCGAACCCGGAAGAAGCCGAGTTGGACCTGCGTGGAAACACCGAGCCGGTGGAGTTCGACGCCGAAGACCGCTCCTCTGGGGACTTCGAAGAGGACTGGGAATTCAACGACGATTCGCCGGCGCAGGCCCAGGTGGAAGCGGAACCTGAGTTTCCGGAGATCAGCCAGTTCGATACGACGGCTTTGGACCTGGCGGGGGAAGCTCCTCCGTCGGAGACCGCCACGGATGACGAGGATTCGATCGAAGAGCCCGACACCGACCTCTTCCCCGTCGAGAAGTCACCGGTTGACCCCGTCAAGGAGCCTTCGATCGATCCCGTCGAGTCGATTCGCGCCCGGGACGCGGGACTCGATTTCTCCTCGCCGGACGATCTCGGCAGTCCCGCGGACTGGGACTTCGTGGGGACCGCCGAGGCCGAACCCCCGTTCGAGTTCACCCCGGAGGACGAAGCCTCGGAGCCTCTCTTCGGGAAGGTCGATGAATCCGGCTCGGCTCCGCACTCTCCCGTGCAAGCGGAAGCGCCGACCGGCACAACGGCGGCCGCAGAGGAGCCCGATCGGGATTCCCTGGCGGCCCGTTTCGCACTGGTCGGATCGATCGCCAGCTGGGTGGTCGTGGCTCTTGCCTTCTCGGTGGGGATGTCGGCTCTGTTCACCCAGCCGGGCGAGGGAGGCGCAGTGAGCGCCGGACCGGCCGAGATCGCCGTCTCGGGCCTCTCCCTCACCGCCAGCGAGGTAGAGGGCCGCCTGGTCGAGAATGCCCTGGCGGGAAACCTCCTGGTCGTCTCCGGGGAGCTCGAGAACCGGGGCTCGGCCGCGTTCACACCGGGTCGCCCGGTCTTGGTGCAGCTGGTCTCCGCCAGGGGAGTGCCGATCGACGGAGCCACGGCGGCCGTGGGCCACGCCGTTGCCGAGACGGAGCTTCGCGAGTGGGATCCGGATCGCCTTCGCCAGGATCTGGAGCATTCGGCTGCGGAGATCGCCCAACGGCCGTTTCGCCCGGGCGCGCGCGTCCGTTTCGACGCGGTCTTCGAATCCATTCCCGACTCAGCGGCGGGATGGGTGCTTCAGGCCGCTACCTCGCCGTTTCACCCGGATCCTGGGAATCCTCTCCCTTCGACAGCTCCTCTTGCTTGGGAGTGACGTCGATCTCGTCCTTGCCCGAAATCCCAGCCCGGAAGCCCTTGATGGCCTTGCCCAGACCCGAGCCGATCTCCGGGAGCCGCCTCGCTCCGAAGAGCAGGATACAGATTCCCAGAATAATGAGAAGCTCCGTGGCGCCGAGTCCAAACATCGTTTGACTCCGTTCGATATCGCCTGGTGATCTTCAAGAGTGCCGCTCGGAAGGGGGTCGGTCAACCCGGCGGCTGATTCCACCGACCCGGAGTCGTTACAATCCATCCGTGCCCATATTCAAGGCCTACGACATCCGCGGAGTGGTTCCGGATCAACTCGGGCCGGAGGATGCCTACCGGATCGGTCGGGCGACCGCCCGCTTCCTGGCGGCGCCTGAGCTGGTGATCGGTCGCGATGCGCGCTCGAGCTCTCCCGCGCTTTTCGAAGCCCTGGTGCGTGGCGTGACCGATGAGGGCGTCGAGGTGGTGGACATCGGGATGGTGGCGACCCCGATGCTGTACTTCGCCGTCGATCGGCTCGGGGCCGGTGGGGGGATCATGTTGACCGCGTCCCACAACCCCGCCGAGTACAACGGCTTCAAGATCTGCCGGGAGAATGCGATCCCCATCGGTGAGGCCAGCGGACTGAAGGAGATCGAGCGCGAATACGAGCAGCTCGAGCCGGCTGTCGGCGAAGCGACGCCAGCTCGGGACGGCGAGTCAACACCGCAGGGGATTCGCCGGGTGGACGTGGTGGCGGACTACGTCGAGCACGCTCTCTCCGTCGGCGAGGGTCGTCCCTCTCTCCGCGTCGCGATCGACTGCGGGAACGGCATGGCGTCGGTGGGGCTCGCTCCGCTGCTCGATCGCCTCGATCTCGAAGTCGAGCGGCTCTACTTCGATCCGGACTGCACCTTTCCCAATCACCCCGCGGACCCGCTCAAGGTCGAGAATCTCGCCGACGTTCGGGAGGCCGTAAAACGCTCCGGCGCAGACTTCGGCGTCGGTTTCGACGGGGACGCGGATCGCGCCATCTTCGTGGACGAGCATGGCGAGCCGATCCCCTGTGATCTGATGACCGGTCTGCTCGCCCGCTCCCAGCTGCGTCGACATCCAGGCGGGCGGGTTCTCTACGACCTTCGTTCGAGCTGGGCCACCCGCGAGGAGATCGAGAGCGCCGGAGGCGTTGCCGAGATGTGTCGGGTGGGACACTCCTTCGTGAAGGCGAGCATGCGCGAAAGCGGTGCGATCTTCGCCGGAGAGCTCTCGGGCCACTTCTACTTCCGCTTCTCACCGACGCTCGTGGCCGACGACGGAATCGCCGCCTTCGTAGCCCTGCTCGACGTGCTCGCTGGAGAGAAACGTTCGCTCTCGGAGCTGATCGCTCCGCTGCGTCGTTACGCGACGAGCGGAGAGATCAGCCGCCGCGTCTCGGATCCGCAGGCGCTGATCAGGGCGGTCGAGGCGGAGCACCGGGGCGCCCCGGAGGTCTCGAAGATGGACGGGCTGCTGGTGCGGTACGAGGACTGGTGGTTCAGCCTGCGCCCCTCGAACACGGAGCCCCTGCTGCGCCTGAACGTGGAGGCGCGGAGCCAGGAGGAGATGGTCCGCGAGCGCGACCGTCTGCTCGCCCGCATGGATCAAGCGTCCTAGCCTGCGTCTCTAGCCGCGGACTTCAGCTTCCGCTTCGTTCCAGCTCCTTCTCGATGACGCTGACGAAGTCGTCGAACGGCCGAGCCCCCTGCATGGGGATGCCGTTCACGAAGAAGGCGGGAGTGCCGGAGACCCCGGCCTGTTGCCCAGCGGCCAGGTCGGCCTCGATGTCGGCCTGGAAGCGACGCTCCTCCACGCAGGCCTGGAAGACCTCGAGATCCAGCCCCAGGTCGCTCGCGTACTGCTGCAAGCTCTCGGCGTCCAATTTCGCTCCGGAGGCGAACAGCTTGCCGTGAAACTCCCAGAACTGGCCCTGTTCGTTCGCGCAGGCGGCGGCCTCTGCGGCCCCGCGCGCGAGGGGATGAATCCGTTCCAGGGGGAAGTGGCGAAAGACGAAGCGGACTTGGGACGGATACCGCTCCAACACCTGCTGGACCACCGGCTCCGCGCGGCTGCAGTAGGGGCACTGGTAGTCGCTGAACTCGATGATGGTGACCGGAGCATCGTCCGGTCCCATGGAGGCGCCCTTCGCCTCCACCTCGACTCTCGGGGCGTCGAGATGGATCTCGACCGAGGCGCTCGCCCGGAGAGCTTCGATGTACTGCTTCGCCGCGGTTGTTCCACGCTGCTGCTGGAGATGACTGCGGATCCGGGGCTCCACCTCTTCGAAGGCGACTCCCCCGATGCGCTCCTTGTTCTCCTCGTAGAAGGCGAGCAACTCCTCGTCGCCGACGGCGGTCTGCTTCTCGGTCTCCTGTCGCATCAACTCGTCCTTCGTGAGGCCCCGAGTCGCCGCCTCCTGCTCCAGCAGCCGCTCGTTGATCATCTCATCCAGGACCCGGGACCGAAGCTCGTAGAGCTTGGTCGGATTCCGATTGTCGGTGGCCTGAGCGAATAGCTGCTCCTTGATCCGTGCGTCGACTTCATCCACCATGACAGTGGTGTCACCGATATCGGCGGCCGCGGTCGAGTCCCGAGCTTCGCCGTGATCGGGCCCGGCGGTCTTTTGCGCTGGGCATCCGAGCGCGAGGGCGAGCGCCGGGATGCAGATCGCGAGCGTGGGTCGAAGGGGCATGTTGTCTCCTGGTGGTGTAGACGCGCCGGCTGCGGGCGCAAGCTGCTGTAATGGCGGCGCGACTGTTAGCATAGAGCCGTCACTGCGTCGCCCGAGTGTCGCTCGGGATCTCGAGGTGGCGCTCCAGAAAAAGCCACATTGCTTTGAGCGCGGCGCCCGGGAGCTCCGAGTGGGTGGAGTCGAACCAGAGCACCTCCTTGGGATTTCTGGCGGCCTCGTGAAGGGCCTCGGCGCTTTCTCGCGGGATGGTCTCGTCGCGGGTGGCGTTGACGAACAGGACCGGTCGCGGGGCCAGGCGCGGGATGTGACCGACGGGATCCGAGGCGCCCGGACCGACACCGCCGCCGCCGATCGCCAGGGCGGCGGCCTTGATTCGCCCGTCTTCGGCGCAGAAGGGGACACCGAGGATGGTTCCGAGGCTGAATCCCGCGTAGGCGATACGCCCGGCGTCGATCTCCTCGAGCCCCGCCACTGCGTCCAGAGTCCTTCGCAGGTCGATTACGCCCTGCCGCACGAAGCCGATCCAGAGCTCCGCCTCGAATCTCGAGAGATCCGAGCGCGCCTCGAACAGGCTCAGGATTCGCTCTCCGAGCTTGGGGCTTGCCCTCTTCCCGTGGAGGGGGAAGTCGATGGAGGCCACCGCCGCTCCACCGCGGACCCAGGGGAGGCAGGCGATGTCCATGTAGTCCGCGTCCTTCGCTCCACCCGCGCCGTGTTGGGCGAGGATCAGGGGGAAGGGACGCTCGCGATCCGCGGGCAGCAGGAGCCGTCCCGGCACCCGGTCCCCCTGGCTCGAGAGCTCGAAATCCAACTGGCGAACGGCGGACGACCTCGCAGGGCTCTCCGCTTCCCGCAGAAAGAAGCAGATCGGCTCATGCGGATCGGGCTGGAAGATCGAGATTGCGCCCACGGAACCGAGTCTAACGAACGCGCTGGAAGCTGGATCGGATCGATGCGTCTCGGCCCCGATCCACCGCTACCCGCTGTGGCGAAATGCCGAGACTCGAGAGACCTAGCGAGCCAAGAGCACCTTGCGCGCGCGATAAAGGTGGGATTTCACCGCATCTTCGCTCTTGGCCACCTGCTGGGAGATCTCCTGGATGGACCGATTCTGGATGTGGTGCAGACGGAACAGCAGCCGCTGTTCGCGGGTCAACTCGTTGCTGGCGGCGGCCTGCATGCGACCGATCCGCTCGTTGTACTCGTAGACCTGATGGGGATCGGGCTCTCGTTGGAGCGCCGCGATGGATAGTCTCGCCGCCTGCTCCGCGTCCTCTTCATCGAGGGTCACCGTCTCCTGGCGCTTCTTCTTGAAGCGAGCGGCGATGGTGCGCCGTGTGACGCCGAAGGCCCATGCTGCGAAGGGCGCTTCGCGGCGGAAGCTGGGGAGCGATAAGAACAAGCTGGCGAAGACCTCCTGAGTCACCTCTTCGGCGTCGGCGCGGTTCTGCATCCGCCTGTCGATGAAGTGGTAGATCCTCGCGAAGTAACGCTCGTAAAGGGCGTCGAAGGCCCTCCGGTCGCCGTCGAGGATGGCCTCGACCAGGTCCTCATCGGTGACGGGCGCGCTCGGCTCCGAGTCGCATGCAGCCATTGGATCTTCCCCTTCCCCAAACAACCGCTGCGGGCGCGGCACCCTGAGTGGCGCCACCCACACTTCATCCCCTTCTTTGGAGTGGCCCCGATTGGGAAAGAGGTGTCAAAATTCGTCACCTGATGACCAAATTTGTCAGGCAGAAGAGCCCCGCGGGGAGGCTGCATTCAGCCGCCCAGGTCTTCCGCGCGGAGTCCCGTTCGGAACCGTGAGGTGATGGGTTCCGCGACCGGGGGGACCAAGGTCGGCGTAGGAGCCTCTAGGAGATCGATCAGGATTTCGAAGCCGGCGCCGTTCTTTACCGGGCGGCAGATGCCCAGATCGATGACGTGGCCTTCGAGGCTCTTCGCAGCAGCGACGGTGCGTGGGTCGAGGTGGGAGGCCAGGAGCAGAATCCGCACGCCCAGCTGTGGGCGGAGGCCGAGATGCGGCGCAAGCTTCACCCAGTCCGCCACCCGGGGCTCCATCCAGGAGCACTGAGCCAGGGAATCCGCCAGCAGGCCGAGGTCGGATCCCCGATCGGCCAGGAAGACCAGCACCACCTGACCGCGCTGGTCCTTGGCGACGAAGTCGATTCGCGACTCGAGGCCGAGGATCTGCTCCGCGACGATTTCGAGGGGGTCGGGGAGCTTCGGGAGACGGCTCCGCAGGCGCCGAAGCAGCCTGGCGCGGTCCGGCCGTTCACACACCGCCCCGCCCTCGTCCGGCGGACTCTCGCCTCTCACCGGCGACCGCGGGAACGGCGGCGTCGCCGAGGAGTAGCCGGGCGACGTCGGCGAGGGCACGGGCCGCTCTGGACTGCGGGTGGATCACACCGATCGGCCGGCGGTTCACGATCGCCCGGTAGACGTCCAGGTCGTCGAGCAGCAGACCGTAGCTGACCAGTCTTTCGCGCTGCTCGGGCTCGAGCGCCGAGACGAGGGCGTCGAAGGCTCCGCGCGCTTCGTCGATACTGCGCACCCCGTGAATCGTCACGCCCACCCGCGCCCCGGGCGCGGCGAAGAACAGCCGTCGAGCCAGGGCGTAGGTTTCCTCGAGTTCGCGGGGTTCCGGCGCACTGAAGAGCAGAGTCCAACGAAGCAGCGGATCTCCGTCCGCCGCCTTGTCCAGCCAGCTCGGCGGCACCTGGACCAGGACCATCCCACCGGTGCGGCATTCGGCGCCGCGGCTGATTGCCACCTCCAGAGCCCTGCTCGCCAGACGGGGCAGGTCCGGGACGAAGGTCGGTAGGAACTCCGCTCCCAGCGGCCCACGACCGGGCTGCGGCCACAGGGATTCGTTCGCTTCGTCCCCCGCTGCGATCACCGTCGCCGCGGCTCCCAGGCGGCCGATCTCCACAGCGAGATTCCAGACGAACGCCGCGCGCACCACATCGCTCTCATCCACGGGGACGGCCACGATGGCGAGTGGCGACCCACCCGGCTCACGCAGCGGCTCCGGCAGCGGCGGAGCTTCATCATCGGGGATGAAATAGTGGAGCACGTCCCCGAGTTCCTGCGCCAATTCGCTTCCTCCCTGATCCCAGATGCCGTGAATCGCCTGCGGGCGAGAACGGAGCTAGCTGACGACGAGTACGGAGTTTCGCCCGCCCACTGGGCCGGGCACCGCGAGCGGATTCTCCGGATCCTCACACCACTCACCGTCGACCACGTATCGATACTCGTAGGTCCCGGGCGGCAGGGTCAGGATCTTGGTCCAGATCCGCTGAGCTCCCTCGGTCTGGACCATCGACTGTACGCCCTTGTCCGGAACCCAGCCGTTGAAATCTCCCGCCAGGCGAACATCGCTCGCACTCCGGTTTCGGAAGTGGATCACGATCTCCCGATTCGCCTGCTCCACCTCGCGGACTGGCCTGACCGGTCGCGCGATCTGCTGGGGAGGCGTGGCCTCGACCTCCGTGGCGAGACCGGCGTAGTCGGTCGCGCCGTTGGCCGACGCCGCGAAGCGGTTGATCGGTTGACCCCGGCGCGCGGCCTCGCGCAGCCGCACGTTCGACCGGATCACCGTGTCGAAGCAGAGGTCCTTGAAGAGTTCCCGGATCTCGGCCAGGGTCTCCCGCGCGAAGCGTGTTCGGCCGTCGTAGAGGGTCGGCAGGATCCGGACCGCCGGGTCGTGGCCAATCCGGTCCGAGAGGAGCGCGATCGTCTCGAGAAGCTTGCGCACGCCGTGAATGGCGAAGTAGCTGGTCTCGAGGGGCACGATCACCTCGGTGGCGGCCCTCAGCGCGTTGAAGGTGAGCACCCCGATGTTCGGCGGACAGTCGATCAGGGCGTAGTCATAGCGGTCTGCGACGGTGGTGAGGGCCGCTTGCAGGCGTTCCGTGCGCGCGTCCGCCCGCTCCGCCGTGAGCTTCTGCTCCAGTGCCGAGAGCACGATCCCCGATGGTGCAACGTGTATCCGCTCGCTGTGGATCTGCACGACTTGGTCGAGCCGCGCGGCTCCGTCCGGCTCGGCCAGTACCTCGTAGAGGTTCTCGTCGAGAGCCTCCGGGTCGATTCCCAAGGCAAGCGTGGCGTGGGCTTGTGGATCCATGTCCACCACGAGGATCCGCATCCCCTCCGCTTCGAGACAGCCGGCCAGGTTGACCGTGGTGGTGGTCTTTCCGCAGCCGCCCTTCTGGTTGACGATTGCGATGGTGCGCATGGCATCGTTCCCCCCTAATGGACGCCGTTCGTGACTCTGCCGACCCTCCCTATTCCAATCTCCATCTCGCCTCTGTTTCCGCAGCCTCGGATCCGGTCGAAGGAGCCGAGCAACGCCTCGCGAGAGGCTTGGGCTCTCGCTTCCAGGCCTCGAGCTCGCGCTCGAATGCGGCCACCTCGAAGACCCACTCCTGGCCGGTCGCCGCCTCGAAGGCGGATCCCTCGTGGACCACCAGGACGATGTCGCCGGTGGTGACCAGGACGAGTTCGGCCAGCGGCCGCTTCACGGTGGGCAGGATGCGCCGCAGCGCGCCGATGCTCTTGCGCAGGCGCTGCACCGACACGCCGGCGTCGATCAGCCGCTTGGCGGTCTTGAGCGCGATCAGATCCCGGAACGTATAGCGGTGGTGCCCACCCGGGCTACGCATCGAGGGCCGGACCAGATCGGTCTGCGCCCAGTACCGCAGCTGCCGGCGCGAGATCCCGAGGATCTGTGCGACCTCGCGACTTCGGTAGAGCTCCGGTGTGGAAGCGCTGGCCAAGAGGCACCCCTCCCTGATGTCCCTGTGGGGAAAATAGAGCCGCGCGATGTCTGAAGTCAACCGAAAACCGCTCGAAAATGTCGCATTCTTCAGGGGTTGCTACGCCGCAGGAGGGTTCCTCTCAGGCTTTGCGCGTCTCGCCCGCCCACGGGGCGTGGGGTAGGCTGAACAGATGGGCTCTGCCAGGTCGTCAACCCGGGCTTCGGATCGAGGCGGAGCCAAGGGCATCGTGGTCGAGGACGAAGCCGGCCGCCGCCCGTTCATGCGCGGGATCATGGTGCACTCGCTGATGTCCCGGGGCGTCAGCTTCGAAGACGCCTTCCGGGTTGCCAATGCCGTGCGGGAGAAGATCCGGGGTCGCGGCGTGGTGAGCCCGAAGGATCTGGTCCGGGCGGTTCACGAGTTCCTCGGCGCCCCGGAGGCCGCCGAGCATTACCCGAGGGTTCGCCTGCCCAAGCCGGTCCTGGTCACCGGCTCGGAGAAAGAGAGGGCGAAACCCTTCTCCAAGGGGCTCTTCTCACAGTCGTTGCTGGCGGCCGCCATCGAGCCCAGCGACGCCTTCGACGTCGCCCGGGAGATCGAGGGCGAGCTGATGAGGCGCGGGAAGCCCGAGGTCGGTCGATCCGAGCTTCGACGCCTCGCCTGTGAAACCCTGGAGCGGAGTGCAGACGAGCGAGCCGCGCAACGTTACCTGGCCTGGCGCAAGCACCGTGACGCGGAGAAGCCGACGATCCTGCTCCTCGGTGGGGCAACCGGGGTAGGCAAGACCTCTTTGGGCCACGAGGTCGCCTACCGGCTGGGGATTCACCGGATCGTCTCCACCGACGCGATTCGACAGGTGATGCGGATCATGCTGTCGCCGGCTCTGGTGCCGGCAATTCACACTTCCTCCTACAACGCACACCAGGTGGTGGGCGGATTCGCCACCGGCGACGATCCGGTGGTGGATGGGTTTCGGATCCAGGCGACCACGGTCTCCATCGGTGTGCGCGCCATGATGGATCGCGCGGTGGCGGAGAATACCAGCATGATCCTCGAGGGGGTCTCGGTGGTCCCGGGCCTGATCGATCTCGAACACTACGCGGAGCTGGCTCACGTGATCTTCCTGCTCGTGGCCAGCCTCGACGAAGACGCGTTTACCACCCGCTTCGCCTCTCGCGCCAAGCATGCCGCGCGACGCCCCATTCATCGCTACCTCGAGAACCTCGATTCGATTCTCAGAATCCAGGACTATCTGCTGGAGCTGGCGGAAGCGGACGGGGTCCCCATCGTCGACAACAGCCTTTTCGACACCTCGGTGACCTCGGTCATCCGCCACGTAACCGAAACGCTGCGGAAGAAGGACGAGTCCGATGTTGCGGATCACGGCTGAGCTGCGCATTGGCCTGGCCGGTCTGATGGCCCTCTTGCTCCTCGGCGCCTGTGGCACGCTGACCGTCCCTCAGGAGAAGCGTCTCGGAGAGGAGTTCTCCCGGGAGATTCGCCGGGAGGTGATCTTGCTGCGGGATCCGGTGGTCACGGGATACGTGGAGCGGATCGGCCAGGAGATCGTGCGGGCCGCAGGCCCCCAGCCCTTCGCGTATCACTTCTACGTGGTCGACGACGACGAGATCAATGCCTTCGCCGCACCGGCCGGCTACATCTACATCCACACCGAGACCATCTTGATGGCGCGAAACGTGTCGGAGCTCGCCGGCGTGATCGCCCACGAGGTGGGGCACGTGGTGAAGCGGCACATCGCGCACAACTACGGTCGCCAGCGCAACACGGGCATTGCCCACCAGGGCTTCGTGCTAGCCGCCGGGATGCTGGGAGGTTCGCCGGCGGCCGGCGCAGCGAACCTGGGCGGCGCGCTGGCGGGAACGGCGTACCTGAACAAGTTCGGTCGGGATGCGGAGCGGGATTCCGATGCCTTCGCCGTCGAGGTGATGCCGAAGGCCGGCTACGATCCCATCGGACTCGTGACGTTCTTCAAGACGCTCCGGAGCGAGTCTGGCTCGGGAGGCAGCGAGCTTCCTGTCCAGCCACCCGGCGACCGACGAGCGGATCGAGGAAACCCGGCTCCTGATCGCGGCGCTTCCGCCGCGCAGCGACCTGCGCGTCGACGATTCCGGTCGTTTCGAGATCATCCAGCGACGCGTCCGCCTGCTGGTCGGGCCGGCGACACCCCGCGCAGAGTCCTCGCCCCGACGCAGACAGGCCGATTAGGAGTACCGATGAACCAGCCCCCGCTTCCGCGCACACTGGGTGAGCTCCGCAAGGAAGGCCGCTCGGTCCGGACGCTCCGGGAGGAGATCCGCGCCAACCTGCTCCGAGCGCTGCGCGGTGGAGAAAAACTGTTTCCGGGCATTCTGGGCTACGACGATTCGGTGATTCCCGCCGTCGAAAACGCCCTGCTCAGCGGTCACGATCTGATCTTCCTCGGAGAACGGGGCCAGGCGAAGTCGCGGATGATACGCGCCCTGGTCGACCTCCTCGACGAGTGGAGCCCCGAGGTCGCCGGGAGCGAGATTCACGACGATCCGATGGCGCCGGTCTCCAAATTCGCCCGGCAGCGGGTGGCCGAGCGGGGCGACGACACCGAGCTCGCCTGGGTCTACCGGGAGGATCGCTACGTCGAGAAGCTCGCGACTCCCGATGTCTCGATTGCCGATCTGATCGGCGATGTGGATCCGGTGAAGGTGGCCGAGGGGCGGTCCCTCTCCGACGAGCTGACCATTCACTTCGGACTGCTGCCCCGGACCAATCGCGGCATCTTCTGCATCAACGAGCTCCCCGACCTGACCGAGAAGGTCCAGGTCGGGCTGTTCAACGTGATGCAGGAGCGCGATGTTCAGGTGAAGGGCTACCGGGTCCGGTTGCCCCTCGACGTGATGGTCGTCGCCAGCGCCAATCCCGAGGACTACACCAGCCGCGGTAGGATCATCACTCCGCTGAAGGATCGCTACGCGGCCCAGGTCCGCACGCACTATCCCGAGACCCGGAAACTGGAGCTCGACGTGGTTCGCCAGGAGGCCCGGATTCCGGCGGCGGAGGGAGTCCAGGTCGAGGTGCCGGACTTCATGGCGGCGCTGGTCGGCGAGATCACCCTGCAGGCCCGCAGCAGCCCCGACGTGAACCAGACCTCGGGGGTCTCGGTTCGCGTCTCCATCTCGAACTACGAGACCTTGATCGCCAACGCGATCCGGCGAGCGATCCGGTGTGGCGAGGAGCGGGCGGTTCCGCGCATCAGCGACCTGGACGCCCTGGTGACCTCGACCGCGGGGAAGCTCGAGCTCGAGTACGCTGGGGAGGATCGCTCCGAGGCCGACGTCGTCCAGGAGTTGATCAAGCGGGCGACCCGTCTGGTCTTCGACGAAGTGGTGCCGCTCGAAGCTGTGGCCTCGGTGGTGGAGTCCTTCGACCAGGGCTGGAATGTCGAGGTCTCGTCAGGCATGCCCGCGGGCGACTACTTGGAGGGGCTCGACGAGATCCGGGGACTCCGCGAAGTGGCCACCGGGCTGGCGGGAGGCGGTTCTCCGGAGCGCCTGGCATCTGCGATCGAGTTCATTCTCGAGGGGCTCCACCTCGCAAATCGGCTCAACAAGACCACCAGCGAATCCGGGGCGCGCTACACACGTTCATGAAGGTCCACCGCTACAGCCGTTGGGATGGCCGGCAGGAGGAGTTCTCTCTCGACGCCCGGCGCGCGCTCGACGCCATGTCCGACCTGCTCATGGAGGGGCTCGACGTCGAGGAAGCCCTGGAGTGGATGCGGCGTTACGGCTTCCAGATGGCCGGGATGAACATGCGCGTGATGGGCGTCCAGGAGCTGATCAACGAGCTCCGGGCTCGCGCGCGGGCTCTCTCCGACCGGTACAACCTGGATTCCGCCACCGACGAGCTTCGCAAACAGCTCGACGAGATTCTCGATCGCGAGGAGGAGGTCTTGCGCGAGACGCAAGGCTTCGAGTCCTCGCGCATGAACGATTTCATGGATCGCCGCCACGCCGAGACGCAATCCCTCTCCGAGCGCATCGAGCGCTTCCGTGGCTACGAGTTCGAAGACGCCGAAGCCGGCGAGGCGTTCCTGAAGCTGCTCGCGGAGCTCGAGCGGCTTCAGGCGCTGGAGGAATTCCAGCGGCAGCAGGGGAGGCGCTTCCGCGGGGCCGAGTCGGCGGACTACGAGACCGCCCAGCAGATCCGCGAGGAGATGGAGGCGCTGCAGCAGCTGGCGCGGGATCTCGCCCAGGGCAACTTCGAATCCCTGGATCCGGATCAGCTGCGGGAGATGCTCTCCGACGATGCGGTCGAGTCGGTGATCCTGCTGCGTGACCTGGAGGGCGAGATGCGCCGGGCCGGCTTCCTCCGCGACGGCGCGGCCGGTCCCGAGCTCACGCCGCGGGCGATCCGCCGCATCGGCGCACAGGCGCTGGCCTCGGTCTACGGCGCCCTGCGCAAGGGCCGCTCGGGTGGCCACGAGACCGTCCATCGCGGCGTCGCCGTCCCGCGCCCGGACGAAACCCGTCCCTTCGAGTTCGGAGACAGCTTCGATCTCCACATCGTGCGAACGCTCATGAACGGAATCTGCAGGGCGGCCGCAGCAGGGGGCGAGATGGGAACGCCGGTCCGTCTGAGCGTCGACGATCTCGAGGTCCACGAGTCCGACTACAGCACCCAGGCCACCACGGTGCTGCTGCTGGACATGAGCTGGTCGATGTCCTGGGCGGGTCGTTTCCCGGCGGCGAAGCGCGTCGCCCTGGCTCTCGATCACCTGATCCGCTCCCGCTATCCACGCGACGACTTCTTCGTGGTGGGCTTCTCGACCCGGGCCAGGGAGCTCGGGATCAAGGAGCTGCCGCTGGCGACGTGGGATGCCGGAGATCCCTTCACCAATCTCCAGGATGGACTCCTGGTAGCGGAGGATCTCATCCACCGGCATCCCAGTCCGAGTCCGCAGATCCTGGTCGTGACGGACGGGCAGCCCACCGCGTACTTCGACGGTCGGCAGCTTCGGGTCGAGTGGCCGATGGGTTTCGGCGGTGTCTCCCCCCACGCGGTGGCGGAGACCCTCAAGACCGTTCGGCGCCTGACCAAGCGCGGATTCGTCATCAACACCTTCATGCTCGACGATTCCCCGGAGCTGGTGGGCTTCGTGGAGCGCATGACCGAGATCAACAAGGGCCGCGCCTTCTTCACCTCGCCGGGGCGGCTCGGCGCCTTCCTGATGGTCGACTACCTCTCGCGGCGGCGCGCATGGCACCGCTGATGGCGCGCGCCGCCGGAATCGCGGGCCGACTCGGATCCAACGCCGTTCGAATCGTCCGGCGCGGCGTCGGTCACTTCGCGCTGCCGCGGGGACCGATCTGGATCCGTATTCGCCTGGCCTCGCCCATCGAGGATTTGCTGCCGTCGGTGCTCTTCCGCGCTCGCGATCACTCGCTCTCGTTCCTGGAGCTGCTCCAGGTGTTGGAGCACGCCGCTCTGGACCCGCGCGTGGAGGGCGTGCTGATTCGCCTCGAAGGGGTGCGAAGCGGGCTGGCCCGGGTCCTCACCCTGCGCCGCGCCATCGAGCGGCTGCGCGCTGAGGGCAAGCCGGTGGTGATCTACGGCGAGACGCTGAGCAGCGGGGACATGCTGCTGGCCAGTGCCGCCAGCCGGCTCTGGCTGCCCGAGAGCGGCTCGGTCTTCCTGCTCGGGCTGCGCTTCGAGAGCTATTTCGTGAAGGATCTGCTCGGCAGCCTGGGCGTGGAGCCCGAGGTGGTGCGGGTGGGTGGGTTCAAGAGCGCCGCCGAGATCTTGACCCGGGAGGGGATGTCACCCGAGCACCGGGAGCAGCTCGAGGAGCTGATCGACGACTTCTTCGCGACCCTCGTCGATGGCATCGCCGAGGGGCGGGGAATCGACGCGGACCGGGTCCGCGCCCTGATCGACGGCGGGCCCTACATCGCCCGTGCAGCCGTGGAAGCAGGTCTGGTCGACGCCTGTCTGTATCCGGACCAGATCGAAAATGCGCTCCAGGAGCTCACCTCTTCGAAGCAGGAGGTGCAGGTGGTGGACGCGCCGGCCTACTCGAGCTTCTACGCCTCGGACCCGGGGTTTCGGCCCCTCCTGGGGGACTTCCCGCGCATCGCCTACGTGGTCGCCGAAGGCGCCATCCACCGCGGCGGCGGCCTGCGTGGGGTGGCCTCCGAGGTCTATCGCAGCCTGCTCGAGCGGATTCGCGAGGATGCCAGGGTGCGCGGCATGGTGCTTCGGATCGACAGTCCCGGCGGAGACGGGGTCGCCTCGGACCTGATCTGGCGCGCGGTACGGCAGGTCCGCACCGAGAAGCCGGTCGTCGTCTCGATGGGTGACGTGGCGGCATCCGGCGGCTACTACGTCGCGGCGGCCGCCGACGCGATCCTCGCCGAGCCGGCCACGGTCACCGGATCGATCGGCGTAGTCGGTGGAAAGGTGAACCTCGCGGGGCTCTACCAACGGCTCGGCGTGGGCAAGGACGCGGTGGAACGCGGAGCCCGTGCCGGCCTGCTGTCGGAGACGAGATCCTTCACCCCCGATGAGCGGTCGGCTGTGCGCGACGAGATGGAGGCCATCTACGAGCTGTTCCTCGAGCGGGTCGCCGAGGGGCGGTCGATGACGCGCGATCAGGTCAACCGGGTCGCCCAGGGCCGGATCTGGAGCGGCGGGCGCGCGACCTCCCTGGGTCTCGTGGACGGCCTCGGTGGTCCCCTGGAGGCCCTGGAAGAGGTCCGTCGGCGCGCCGGGATCGCCCCCGGAGAGTCCATTCTGCTGGACGTACACCCCCGCCTCCCGCGCATACCCGGCTTGTTCGCCCTGATTCGCAGCCTGGTTCCGCGGGCCCGCTGAAGCGAGTCTCGCGCCGTGAGCCGCAGGCTGAAATCCGACATCCCCGGGCCCGACCTGCGCGTGGACAAGGACGAGGTGCGCGAGAAGGGCTGGGAGGCCCTGTTCGCCGAAGATCTTCCCAGCCCCTTCCCGATGGTGGTGGAGATCGGCTTCGGGCGCGGCGAGTTTCTTCGGCAGCTCGCCGTCGAGCGTCCGCAGCGGGCGCACGTGGGAGTGGACGTCTCCTTCAAGCGGGTCTTCAAGATGGCCCGGCGTCTGGCGCGCACCGGGATCCGCAACATTCGGCTGGTCGAGGGAACCGGACAGGAGATGTTGCAGGAGCTGCTCCCCGAGTCCTCCGTGGAGACCTTCTGGATCAACTTCCCCGATCCCTGGCCCAAGAAGCGCCATCATCGCCGCCGCCTGATCCAGCCCGCCTTCCTGCGTGACCTCGCAGTCCGGCTGCAGCCCGGCGGCCGCGTCGAGATCGCCACGGACCACGAGGCCTACGCCGGCTGGATCGATCAGGTACTGACGGCAGAGCCGTTGCTCGAGAACATCCACACACCCAAGCCCTTCCTGCGCGAGGTGCCGGGACGCATGCGCACCGCCTACCAGATCGAGTGGCTGCGGGAGGGGCGGTCGCTTTGCTTCTGGACCTACCGAAGGCGGGTGAATCTCGCGACGGCCCCCGGGTCGGAAGCGCGCAACCGAGAACCGAGGGATCGATGGTCGAGAATCTGAAGGACTACTCGCCAATCGCGCTTCGGAAGAGGCTGGCACGGGAGGGGCTGCCCGGCTACCGCGCCGACCAGATCGCCGGGTGGCTCTACGGACGGGGTGTCGAGGATCCCCACGCCATGACGGACCTCGACCTGGACCTCCGCGAGCACCTTGCCACCCGCTGGCGTGCCCGCGCCCTGGAAGTCGAGGAGCTCGCCCGCTCCGGCGACGGCACCGTCAAGGGACTGCTCCGGGCCGACGACGGCGCACTGATCGAGGCAGTGATGATTCCCGAGGAGGATCGGGTCACCCTCTGCGTCTCCACCCAGGTCGGTTGTCCTCTCGCCTGCTCCTTCTGTGCGACGGGCTTCCTGGGCTTCACGCGAAATCTGCGCACCGCGGAGATCGTCGATCAGCTGTGTCGGATGCGGGAAGTCCTCCCGGAGGGAGAGCGGATCACCAACATCGTCTTCATGGGCATGGGTGAGCCACTCCTGAACCTGCCGAGGGTCGTCGAGGCGATCCGGATCCTGCTCCATCCGAAGGCCTTTGCCCTGGCGCCTCGGCGGGTGACGGTATCGACTGTGGGTATCGTTCCGAAGATCCCGCAGCTGCTGGAGCAGGTCCCGGTGAATCTGGCGGTGTCGCTCCACGCGACCACCGACGAGGTTCGAGACCAGTTGGTGCCGATCAACCGGCGCTTTCCCCTGGCGGAGCTGCTGGGCACGCTGCGGGCGCTGCCGGGGATCTCCCGAAGGCACCCGGTCTTCTTCGAGTACACTCTCATCGAGGGCGTGAACGACGCGCCGGAGGACGCCCGGAGGCTGGTGAGGCTTCTTCGGGAGATTCCGTCCAAGGTCAACCTGATTCCCATGAACACCCACGCGGATTCGGGTCTCCAGCCGCCCCCATCGGGGGTCGCTGGAAGGTTCATGGGCGAGCTGGTTCGGGGCGGAATCACCACGACACTCCGGCGCAGTCGGGGATCCGACATCGATGCAGCCTGTGGGCAGCTGGCGATGCGTGGGCGCCGCCCGGCGCTGGATCAAGCGCGGGGTACAACGCGCCGATGACCTCCGGGGGCGTCCCCGAACATCGATGCTGTACGCAGTCGGCGATATTCACGGAGAGGTCGGGAAGCTGGATGCGCTTCTCGAGAAGCTCCCTCTCGAGGCGGGGGATCGTCTGGTCTTCCTGGGCGACTACGTGGACCGGGGACTCGACTCCCGCGCGGTGGTCGATCGCCTGATCGCACTACAGAAGAGCTACGAGTGCGTGTTCCTGCTCGGGAACCACGAGTCGATGTTCCTGGATTTTCTCGGCTGGCGGGATCAAGCCTACTTTGGTGGCGAGGCTTTTCTGATGAATGGGGGGGATCGCACGCTGGCGAGCTACGGCTACTTCGAGGCCCCGGACTCCGAGAAGCGCTTCGAGCTGCCCCCGGAGCACCAGAAGTTCTTTCAGGCTCTCGTGCTCCATCACCTGGACGGTGACTATCTCTTCGTCCACGCTGGACTCGGCCGCGACGAGCTGCACGAGAGCGATCTCGGCTACGCACTGCGCCGCACCCGGGTCGAGGATCTGCTCTGGAACCGGGAAGCCGGGGATCTGCCGCATCGTCTCGGTGTGACCATCGTCTACGGGCACACCCCCCGCGCCGACCTGTGCGTTCGCTGGAACGACCCCTTCAGCATCGGCATCGACACCGGCGCGGTCTACGGCGGCCCACTCACAGCCATCCGGCTCCCCGACGAGACCGTCTTTCAGGTCTAACCCTGCCGTTTCGCGATCTTGGGAATGGTGAGCCGCTGTCCGGCACGGAGTGACCCGAGGTCGAGGTCCGGGTTGTACTCCCGCAGCAGCCAGACCGGGACCGATTGGCTGCCCCGCGTGAGCTTCCAAAGGGAATCGCCTCGCTGGAGCACGTACTCCTCGGTCCCCGCGATCTCGTAGGCCCCGTAGAAGGCCGACTGGAGCGCGCGGTGGTGGGCGACGCGGCGCTCCTGGAAGCGCTTCGCCGAGACCCGGGAGAAGTCGAGGGAGAGCTTCGTCCCGATGGGGAGCGCGGAGTCGAACTGGAGATGGTTCCGGTGGCGCAAGGATGAGGTGGGGATCTCCAGCCAGTCTGCGAAATGACCGAGTGTCTCCCCGGGCTGGACTTCGATGGTTCCGTCGGGGCGCACCGAGTACCGCTCGGAGCTGAGTGGCAGCAGCATTGGCACCACGGAGCGCTGGGCCGCCTGATCCGCGGGCGCTTCTGTCGGGGCTGCGATCGCCTGCTTCGCCGCGGGCTGTTCCGCCACCTCTCTGGGCTGTGTTTCGAGCTTTGCGGGCTTTGCGGCGCCGGGCTCGGTGACCGCCGCCTCACCGTTGCCCGGGATGAAGAGCGTCTGGCCCGCGCGGATCTGGTGGCGATTGCGCAGACCGTTGAGCGCGACGATGGCGTCCTGGGTGACGCCGAAGCGCTTCGAGATCTTGTCGAGCGTGTCGCCCCGGCGGACGGTGTAGATCCCCGGCGAGGCACCGCCGGCAGGCGATGTGCGCGCGGTGTTGGCGCCCCCGGGGATCTCGAGCACCTGCCCGACGGAGATCCGGTTCTGGTTGCGGATGTGATTGACGGCGAGCAGGTCGTTCACGCCGACTCCGAAGCGCCGAGCGATTTCCGTGACGTTGTCGCCGCGCCTGACCCGGTAGAGCCCGTCCGCCGGGATCGGCTCGGGCACCTGGTTCGGGTGCGCGGTGCGCGCCACTGCCCGGTACGGATCGTTGACCGGCAGGTTGAGCACCTGGCCGACGCGGATGTGGTTTCGGTTGCGCAGATTGTTCAGCGCCATCAACTCGGATTGTCCGACGTGGAAGCGTCGCGCGATGGTCGAGAGGGTGTCGCCCCGTTGCACGCGATAGTGCCGATCGCGGACCTGCTCCGAGAAGCGCTCGCCGGCGGGAATCCGCGCCAGCATCACCCGTCCGCCGGCGCGCTGGGGATCTCGGGGCAGACGCAGGCCGTAGCCCTTCGGTGCGTACTTCTGGCCGCTCCAGATCGGATCCAGCAGGGCCGGGTTGGCGGCACGAAGCGCCTCGGTGGTGAGCCCGAAGGTGCTGGCCAGCGTCTTTGCCCGGTAGAAGTGGTCGAGAACGACGATCTCCGGGTCCTCCGGAGCATCCTTCTGGACCCACCCGAAGTACCTCTGGGGATCCTCCTCTACCTCGAGCGCCGCGAGGAACTCGGTGTAAAAGTTTCGCGAGGCAAAGCCGAAGCTGCGGCTCTGGTAGCGGTCCAGGATGACGGCGATGTCGCGGGTTCCGAGCTTGCGGACCGCGCGCTCTACCCCCGATCCACCGTGGTTGTAGGCAGTGATGGCCAGCGGCCACGTCTTCGTGGTCTCGAGGTTCGCCTTCAGCAGGCGGGCCGCCGCGATGGTGGCGAGGAAGGGGTCGCGGCGCTCGTCGACGACGTGGTCGACGCGCAGGTAGCGGCGGCCGGTGGAGCGGGTGAACTGCCAGATCCCCGATGCCCCGGCGTGGGAGTGGGCCTTGGGGTTGTAGGAGGACTCCACGTGGGGCAGGGCGACGAGCTCGGTCGGAAGTCCGCGGGCGGAGAGGACCTGGCGGATGTAGCTCTCCCAGCGGCCCATTCGCACCAGCCCATCCCGAAACATGTCCGCCTGGCCGAGCTGGAACCGGACCTGCCCGCTGGCCGCGCGCAGGGTCTGGCTGGAGACGCCCTGCGGAAACAGGGCCAGGACCCGCTTCTGATCCGGGCTCAGATTGCTTCGCTTTCCGCTCGCCAGGGTGCGGAGGATCGACTTGTATCGCTCCTTCACCTGCCGTGTCTTGCGATCGCGGGATCGTCCGGAGAGGCCGGGCGGAAGCCGGATCGCCTCGTACACGATTCCCACGTCCCGGGCGTCGTGGACGAGGCCGCCGTTGGTGTCCACCTCGGTATAGACGCGCTTCCAGAACCCGACCCGCGGCACCAGCTCCGGGGGCTTTGGAAAAGCCGGGTTCGCCGCCCGTGACGGTGCGGAGGAGACGGCGAGAAGGAGTCCGATCAGCAGGGCGGGAAGTCGGAGCATTCTGGCTTCTTCAATCGGCACATCGACGCTGAACCTGACCCAAAGCGGACGCGTCCTACCGTCACCTGGCCCAGATCCCGGGGTTCACTGCTCTCGGGGGAAGATTCGGCTGATTGTAGGTGGATGCTGGGTCCCGGCCAGTCTTCCTGGAGTTCCCGCGGGGCCTACTTCTTTCGGCCCTTGCGCCGGGACTTTCGCGCCTGCTTGCGCTTGCGCTTCTGCTGGCTCTTCTGCTTGGCCTGGGTGCTCCGGCGCAGCCGGCGGTTGCCGCCTCCGCCGGCTGCCAGCAGGGCGCTGGGATCCAGGTCGCCGAGCCCGGCGCCTCCGCTTCCTGCCAGTCGTCCCATGCCCGGGATCTTCGAGAGCAGGCCCCCTCCCCCCAGCGAGCCCATCATCTCCCGCATCTGGGAGAAGCGGGAGACCAGGTCCGTCACCTCCTTGCTCTTGTGTCCGCTGCCGCGGCCGATCCTCGCCGCGCGGCTCTTGTCGATGACCTCGGGCCGGGTGCGCTCTCCCGGCGTCATCGACTGGATCATCGCCTCGACCTTGGTGAGCTCCTTCTCGTCGACCTGGTCGGCCAGCGAGCCGAACATGGGAAGCTTTCCCAGGACGTCGCTCAGGGGGCCCATCTTCTGGATGGTGCGGAGCTGTGTGAGCAGGTCGTCCATGCCGAACTGACCCTTGAGGAGCCGCTCCGCGTCTTCTTCGGCCTTCTTCGCGTCGACCACGGCCTCGAAGTCCTGGACCAGGCCGACGATGTCTCCCATGCCGAGAATCCGGGAGGCCAGACCCTCCGGCCGGAAGGCCTCCAGGCGATCCAACATCTCGCCGGTGCCCAGGAATTTGATGGGGACGCCGGTCACGGCCTTCACCGCGAGGGCGGCACCGCCCCGGGCGTCGCCGTCGAGCTTGGTGAGCACGAGGCCATCCAGCTTCAGCCGCTCGCTGAAGCCCCGGGCCACGTTCACCGCGTCGCGGCCCATCAGGGCGTCGCAGACCAGCAGGGTGTTCGCGGGGGCGCTGGTCTCCGAGATCTCCTCGAGCTCTCGCATCAGCTCGTCGTCGATGGCGAGGCGGCCGGCGGTGTCGTAGACGACGGCGTCGAAGCCCTCGCGGCGGGCCCGTTCTTCGGCGGCGGCGCAGATCGCGGCGGGTGACTCCCCCTCCGTCCCCGCGTGGACCGGTACGTCGATTCGCGCACCCAGCTGCTGAAGCTGTAGGACTGCGGCGGGGCGGTAGATATCCGCGGCCACCAGGAGCGGCCGACGGCCCTCACCGGCGAGGTGACGGGCCAGCTTGGCGGCCACGGTGGTCTTGCCGACGCCCTGGAGACCCAAGAGCATCACCGAGATCACACCACCATCACCGCGCTTGAGCTCCGTGTCCACGGGACCCATCAGGGCGGTGAGCTCTTCCTCGCAGATCTTGACGAAGTGCTGCCCCGGCGTGACCCGGTGGGAGCGGCCCTGGGCGTCCTTGACCCGGGTTTCGACCTTCTCCCCCAGGCCGCGCTCCTTTACGCGTCCCAGGAAGTCCTTCACTACCTGGAAGTCGACGTCGGCCTCGAGCAGCGACATGCGGACGTCGCGCAGGGCCTCGTCGACGTTCTGCTCGGTGAGCTCTCGGACTCCCGACAGCTTCTCGCTGGCGCTCTTGAAGCCTTTGCTGAGGATCTCGAGCATGAACCCCCCGAACGGCGGAAGATAAGGAAGGCCGCGCTCCCGGTCCAAGGCCTTTCGCCGGGCGTGAGTCGGCTGTGAGCGAGCGGGCGTCTGTCTTAGAATCCCCGCGGGCGAGGTCCGGGGCTCTTGGAGCTCGAAGGAGGCACACTGATCGCGCCGATTCCGCTCGACCGAATCGAAACCCTCTTCCTCGATGCCGGGAACACCCTCGTCTCCGTCGATTTCGCCTGGGTGCAGTTTGAGCTCGAGGTTCTCGGCGAGTCGGTGGACCCGGTTCGGCTGGAACGCGCGGAGGCGGCGGCCCGCCCGCGGATCTCAAGACGACTCCTCCGAGAGACGGAGGATGACGGCCAGCAGATCGGTGCTGCCTACTTCGAGGAAGTCCTGGAGCAGTTCGTTCTGTTGGGCGGTGGGCTATCGGCGCGACCTGAAGCGCTGGCAGCGCAGCTCATGCCGATCCTTCGTGCCCCCGGGCAGACCCAACGCCTCTGGTCTCGTGTTCTTCCGGGCGTTCCCGAGGCGTTGTCGCGGCTCGTGGAGGCTGGATTTCGGCTCGCCGTCGTCAGCAATTCGGATGGCACCGTCGAGTCGGGCCTTCGGGATCGCGGCTTGCGCGAATTCTTCGGGGCGGTCGTGGACTCCGCACGGGTCGGATACGAGAAGCCGGATCCTCGGATTTTCGAGCACGCGCTCAGGGTCTCAGGAGCGGAGCCAGCGACGACGCTGCACGTGGGAGATCTCTACGACGCAGACATTCTCGGTGCGCGCGCAGCGGGGATTCACGCGGCCCTGCTGGATCCCTTCGACGATTGGGACCACGTCGACTGCCAGCGGTTCAGAGATGTTTCCGAGCTCCAGGTCGCCCTCTGTGCGGCGCGCGGCGCCAATTCCACGAGTCGATCTTGATGGACGCCCTCGCTACGCGACCTGGTGAGAAATGCGGGCTAGTGCCTCGGGACGGCTGAAAGCCGATCCTACCGCGCGTCCCCGAGCAGCGAGCCCGCGCTTTCGTCCGCCAGCCAGCCGGAAATATCCTGGCCCATGACGTTCGTCACCTTTGCCAGCGTGGCGCAGGTTCGCGAGAAGGGTCCGCGTCCGCTCGAAATCCGCTTGACGCGGAAGGAACGCAGCTTCTTCTCGCCCCGCTGGAGTGTTCCTCGGGCCTCGAGCCACTTGGGCCCGCTGAACATCCCTCCCCCCGGAGCGTGGACGTAGGTGAAGACGAGGTCGAGGTAGAGCCCGGACTTGGGCTTCCCCGGGACGAGCTTGGCATCGGCTGCGTTGGCAACCACCGCCGCCGGAAGCTCGTTCTGGATGTTGCACTCCCGCTTGACATTGGGGGGAATGGTGCTGGTCGTCGCCACGCCCGCGACCGACCGGACCTGCACTTGCTCCGCCCCCGCTGCTGCACCGGTGCCGAGCAGAAGCAGGCCGCACAGCGCGCAAGACGCGGATAGTCGAAGCCCTCGAGTCATTGCGTTTTCCTCCCTCCTCGATTCGGAGCCGCCGAGCCTGAGAACTTAGTCCTCACCAAGTCCTTCCGCTCCCGTGTTCACAGACCGCGCCCGTGTGGTTCTCGCCGACGGAGGTCCGCCGGCTTCGGAGCCCCCTGCGTCCTTCGATTGCTTCGTCTCCAACTTTGTCCTGGATCCTCTCTCCGTGGCCGACGGACCCTCGACCGAGAGGAGAGGCGGGTTCCGAGAGGCCCGTGGGGATCTTTCCGACCGGTCCTCGGCACTCCAGCGCCCTCGTAACGAGATGAGATCATTGATGTTTTCAGTATGGTCGCGAAATGTGGTATATCGCGGCACTCTCGGCGGCCGCAGCAGCGAGCTGGTGAGAAATGCAGGCGAACGACGGAACGCGGCGAGAGCGGTAGGGGGAGCGATGGCCACCCTGGTCGATGCACAGGTCACCGGAACCGTCTGGAAGATCGAGAAGCAGGAGGGGGAGGTGCTCGCCGAGGGCGACGTCATCATCATCCTGGAATCGATGAAGATGGAGATTCCGGTCGAGGCTCCCTGCGCTGGCACGCTGGCCGAGGTCCGCGTCGACGAGGGGGAAAGCGTCGAAGAGGGGGCGATTCTCGCGGTGATCGAATGAGTGGAGGGTGGTGCCGATCGTGGCTCGTGAGTTCAAAGTCCGGCCTCTCAGGGTTCGAGACCGAGGTGCAGCGCTCCGCTACCTCGACCGCGCCGCGCGCCTCAATCTCTCGCTGATCGACCTGGTCCTGCGGCTCGGGACGCCCTCCAGGCGGGGGGAAGGTCGGGCCGAGCTGCTCGCGGCCTACCGCGGCCGCGAGCTGGCGGGGGTGGCGGCGTTGCATCCCAGCATGACCCTCGACGCGACCGTCGGGCGCGAGGCTCTGGAGGCGTTCTTTCCCCACCTGGCGGGCGTGGGGTCCGGCCTGGTCAAGAGCAGCGAGGAAGTGGTGGATCCTCTCTGGGAATGGCTTCGCTCCCACGGGCGCCACGCCCTGCTGGACCGGATCGAGACGGGCTACGCGCTGGAGGCCCACCACGCCCGGCTGGTCGATGCCGGGCCGGGGGTCCGAGTCAGGGAGGCGCGGGGCCGGGATCTGGATCTCCTGGTCGATGCGGCCCGAGCCAGCCTCCGGGAGGAGAGCCGTCCGGATCCGTTCCAGGGAGACCCGTTGGGCTTCCGGCGCTGGGTTCGCGGACGGGTGCCCAGGGCGACGGTGGCCGAGGTCGAGACGGGGGTGCGCTTCGTCGGCTACGCCGATGTCCAGTGCGAGCGGGGATGGCTTCTCCAGGGGATCTATACCTGGCCCCGGTACCGCCGTCGTGGCCTGGCGGCGGCGGGGGTTTCGGTTCTGTGCCGGAACGCCTTTGCCGCGGCCGCAGATCACGTCCAGCTCTCGGTGGTCGAGGGCAACACGGCCGCCGAGGGGCTCTACGAGCGGCTGGGCTTCCGCCCCTTTGCCCGGCTTCGGACCATCCTGTTCCGCTAGCGGCAGGGCCTCAGGCTTGATCGTCGAGAGGGCGGTCGGCTACGTTGGCCACTCTCACACGAATCGAGAGGAGGACGGAATGGGACTGCTGGAAGGTAAGGTAATCGTCGTCACCGGCTCCGGAGGAGGAATCGGACGCGAGCACGCCCTCGCCATGGCGAAGGAGGGCGGCAAGATCGTCGTGAACGATCTTGGGGGCTCCCGCGACGGAAGCGGCACGGGTAGCGCCATGGCCGATGCCGTCGTCGAGGAGATCAAGTCGGCGGGTGGCGAAGCCGTCGCCAACTACGACAGCGTCGCCTCGGTCGAAGGCGGCGAGAACATCGTGAAGACCGCGGTCGACGCCTTCGGTCAGCTCGACGTCTGCGTCAACAACGCGGGGATCCTTCGCGACAAGACGCTCTCCAAGCTGGACGAGGGGATGTGGGACAGCGTGATCGCGGTGCATCTGAAGGGCACCTACTGCGTCTCCCGCGCGGCCTTCAACCACATGAAGGAGCGGGGCGGCGGGGGCGTGATCATCAACACCTCCTCCACCTCGGGTCTCAACGGCAACTTCGGACAGAGCAACTACGGCGCCGCCAAGGCGGGCGTCGCGGGGATGACCCGGTGCATGGCGCTGGAGGGGCAGAAGTACGGGATTCGCTGCTTCATCCTCGCACCGGTCGCTCTCAGCCGCATGACCGAGGATCTGCCCGGCTTCCAGGACGAGAGCTTCAAGTCGAAGATGGCTCCGGGCTTGGTCTCGCCCCTGGTGACGTTCCTCGCGAGCGATCTCGCCAAGGACATCACCAACAAGACCTTCTTCGTGGGTGGAGGTCGCATCGCCGAGATGAAGATGGTGACCGCCGCGGGCGTGACCAAGACCGACAACGGCGGTCTCTGGACGCCCCAGGAGATCTCCGAGAAGATGAGCAAGATCCTCCTGCCCGATTGACTTCGTGACCGCGCGGAGACGGCGGGATCCTCCCGCCGTCTCCGTTGCCCGGGTTTCGCCCTCGTGGTAACTGTGGGGACGAGATGCCGGACGACGCACCGTCCTCCGACCCGGTACGCGCAGCCAGCGCCGAGGTTGCCGACCCGCGCTCGGCGATGACGCCGCGCTTCAACTTCTTCTTCCGCTGGTTTGCCAAGCGCTACTTCCGCCACTTCGACCTGGATGACCCGACGGTGCAGCGGCTCCGGGAGCTGGAATCCCGGGGCTCGGTCTTCTACGTGATGCGCTACGCCAGCCGGCTCGACTATTTCCTGTTCAACACCCTCTTTGCCCGCGAGAGTGTCCGACTTTCGGCCTTCGCCAACGGCCTGAGCTTCTACTACTACCAGCCGCTTCTGGCAGCCATCCGCGTCTGGTTCCGGCGCATGCGCATGTCGCGCAAGGCGCGCCGGGAGTTCGAGGTGGAGCACGCCAGGCAGAAGGTGCGGGAGGTCGCATTGGCCGGAGAATCGGCCTTCCTGTTCTTGCGAACCGCGCGGCGATCCCGCCGGATCCGGGGTCGGCGGGCGGCTGTCGAGCAGGGAAGGCGCGAGCTCGATCTCCTCGGTGAGATCGTCGATTCGGTCTGGACCGAGAACCGGCCGGTCCACCTGGTGCCCCTGGCGCTGTTCTGGCGAAAGGGGCCGCGCGCCGAGCGGCGTTTCCTGAATCTGGCCTACGGTGCGCCAACTCGCCCCAGCGACTTCGCCAAGGTCGCCTCCTTCCTGGTCGCCTACGAGGGCCTCTCGATCAAGGTGGGGGATCCGATCGATCTGGATGCGTTCGTCGACGATCGTCGCCCGGAGGGAAAGCCCGCCATCGTACGCAAGGTGCGGCGTTCGATCCTGCTCTTCCTCTACCGGGAGGAGCGGAGCGTCGAGGGGCCGACCCTGCGCTCCCGCCACAGGGTCCAGGAGACGGTGCTGGGAGATCCCCTGGTGCAGGCGGCCATCGAGGAGCGCTCGCGTCAGCGCAAGTCGAGCCCCGACGCGGCGCGCGCCGCAGCCGAGAAGATCTTCCGAGAGATCTCGGCCAACATGAACTCCACCTTCCTCGCGATGCTGAACGTCGTGGTCACCTTCATCTTCAAGAGGATGTTCGTCTCCATCGAGGCCACCGGACTGGAGAAGGTGGCGGACTACTCGAAGCGGTATCCGGTGGTGCTGGTGCCGAGTCACCGCTCCTACTTCGACTTCCTGATCCTCTCCTGGCTGTTCTACGCCAACCACATGGTTCCGCCCCATATCGCGGCCCGGGAGAACATGGCGTTCGGCCCCTTCGGCTTCCTCTTCCGTCGCGCGGGAGCTTTCTTCCTGCGTCGCTCCTTCGAAGACCCGCTCTACAAGGAGGTCTTTCGCCGCTACGTGGGGTACCTGGTCGGGGAAGGATTCACGCAGGAGTTCTTCATCGAGGGCGGGCGTTCCCGCACTGGAAAGAGCCTGGCACCCCGGCTGGGAATGCTGATCTGGAACATCGAGGCGTTCATCGCCAGCGGGAGGCGGGATCTCTTCTTCGTTCCCATCGCCATCACCTACGAGCGGCTGGTCGAGGAGAGCTCGATGGTGGAAGAGCTCGAAGGCGGCGCCAAGACGCAGGAGAGCACGCTGGCGCTGGTTCGGGCTCGCAAGTATCTCGAGCGCCGCTTTGGCAGCGTCTTCGTGAATTTCGGTGAGCCGATTTCCCTGGCACAGACTCTCGATGGGCACCGCGACCTCTTCCTGCCCGACGAGACGCCGAGCGCCGTCGCCGGCAAGCGGGTGCTGACCGAAGCCCTCGGCAACGAGATCGTCGAGCGCATCAACTGGGCGGTGGTGGCGAACGCGACCTCCGTCGCCGCGAGTGCGCTGCTCGGCGAGCCGCGCCGCGGCATGTTCCGAAGCGAGCTCACCCAGCGAATGCGCGAGGTGGTGGAGCTGCTCCACCTCCAGGACGTGCGAATGACGCCGGCCCTGGTCCGGGACGAGGGGGAGTTCAACGAGTCGATCGCCTTCCTGCTCCGGGCAGGCCTGATCAAGTCCGAGCGGGACGACCCGAGAGGAGAAATCCTCTACTACGAGGAGTCGCGCCGACGCGCCCTGGACGTGTACCGCAACGTGCTCTTCCACTTCCTGGTGGCGCCGAGCCTGCTCGCTCGCCAGCTCCAGCGGGGCGCCAGCCTGGGTGTCCTCCGCGAGGAGCTGGGCTTCTGGCTGGATCTCCTCTATCGCGAGTTCTATGTCCCCAAGGGCACAGTGCTCGGCCTCCAGCTCGAGGCCTTCCTCGACTACTTCGAGCGGATCGGTGTGCTGGAGCACTCCGATGATCAGCTCCGGGTGACGGAAGAGGGAGAGGGATACATCGCCTTTCTGGCGGAGCAGACCCGAAGCCTGATCGAGGCCTACTACGCCACCTGTTCCACCATCCTCAACCTGGAGGAGCCGAGCACCGCGAAGCAGCTGGAGAAGCTGGCCGAGGAGCAGTTCGCCAGGGCCCATCTGCTGGGTGAGGTCCAGCGGACCGAGGGCTGGAACTCCGTAACCTTCCGCAACGCGCTCGATCTGATGACCCGGAGGGGCATCCTGGAGACGGTGGCCGGCGAGAAGGATCGCGAGCCCAACTACGCCCGCGGAGAGGCCTTCGAGGACCTGGCGGGTCTCCGGGAACGGCTGGCGGGAGTTCTGGCGGCTAGGTAGATTCGCCGCTCCCATGGAAACCTCGGACGCACCGGATTTCGCCAAGCGCGGCGGTCTCATCACCGCGATCGCCCAGGACCACGCCACTGGCGAGATCCTGATGGTGGCCTACATGAGCCCGGAATCCTTTCGCCGGACCCTCGAGCTCGGTGAGGTGGTCTACTACAGCACCTCCCGCCAGGAACTCTGGCACAAGGGCCAGTCGAGCGGGAACATCCAGGTGGTGAAGGAGATGTTTCTCGACTGTGACGGGGACGCGCTGCTGCTCAAGGTGGAGCAGCGCGGCAACGCCGCCTGCCACACCGGAAGGCGGAGCTGCTTCTTCCGCAAGCGCGAAGGCGACGCCTGGAAGGACGTCGGGGTCTAGGTGTTCGATCCGAAGAAGGTGTACGGCGAATGAGCGGGAAGTCCGACAAGCGTCTGCGGCTGGGGCTTCCCAAGGGAAGTCTGCAGGAGACGACCGCGCAGCTCTTCGAGAAGGCGGGCTACAACATCCGCTTCTCCGGGCGTTCCTACTATCCGGAGATCGATGATCCGGAGATCGAGTGCGTGCTGATTCGCGCCCAGGAGATGGCCCGGTACGTGGAGCAGGGTGTGCTCGACGCGGGCATTACCGGCGTCGACTGGGTGATGGAGACCCGGGCCAAGGTGAAGGAGCTGGCAGACCTGAAGGCGCCGTGGCCGAACTACCGGCCGGTGCGCTGGCTGCTGGCCGTCAAGGACGACTCGAAGCTGCGGAAGGTGGGCGATCTGCAGGGGAAGCGGATCGCGACCGAGGCGATCGGGCTCACCAGGCGATACCTGAAGAAGCACGGCGTCAAGGCCGAGATCGAGTTCTCCTACGGCGCCACCGAAGTGAAGCCCCCGCTGCTCGCAGATGCCATCGTCGACGTCTCCGAGACGGGCTCGAGCATCCGCGCCAACGACCTGCGCGTCCTGGACACGGTGCTCGAGAGCACGCCTCGGCTGATCGCCAATCGCGAGGCCTTCGCGGATCCCTGGAAGCGGCGAAAGCTCGAGCGGATGCTCCTGATGCTGATGGGCGCCATCCGGGCGGCGGGACGCGTCGGGCTGATGATGAACGTGCCCAAGGCCCGGCTGAAGCGGCTGCTGAAGGTGCTCCCGGCCCTGGGTACGCCGACCGTCTCCGCTCTCTCCGACGAGAGCTGGGTGGCGCTCAACACGGTCGTCGCGGAATCCGTGGTGCGAGATCTGGTCCCCGAGCTCGTCGAGCTCGGAGCGCAGGCGATCGTCGAGTACCCGCTCAACAAGATCGTGGGCTGAGGCGGGTGGCGAGGCTCGTGGGGCGCCTTGCGAGAGCGCTTCCGGATTACTCGCGCACCGCCTTATGGGCGGTCTCGCGGCACTTCGTCTCGTCGGGCGCGCCCCTGGCCATCGTCCAGGGCGTCATTCTCTCCGAGGCGGGCGTTTTGCTGGTGGTGCGCTTGGAGCCGCGGGGCTGGGAGCTTCCCGGCGGCAATCTCGAGGTTGGTGAGGACGACGAGTCCGCCCTGGTGCGCGAGGTGCGCGAGGAGACCGGAATCGAGATCTCGGTGGGGTCGCTGGTTGGCGAGTATCACCGCAGCGGCTTCCTCCCCCATACGGCGAGGGTCTACCGTTGCCGGCCCGTGGGCGGGCTGATCGCTCCCAGCCTCGAGACGCCCAAGGTCCGCTGGTGGGATCCGCAGGCGGTCCCCGACACCCTGTTCCCCTGGTGCCGCCAACCCCTGCGAGACGGGCTGGAACGCCTCGACCGGCCGGTGCTCCGTCAGCAACACCAGGGAATGTCAGAGGTGATCACCAGCCTCAAGATCGACCTCCGCATGCGTCTCAGCGACGATCGAGCTGTGTAAGCGGGGACGTCCCGGTTAGCGAAACCCCCGCCCGGGAGCCGAATCCGGGCGGGGGTTCTTCTTCACACGCTTTCTTTTTCGAGCGCTAGCGAGCGGTGTCGCGAAGTCCGCTCTGCTCCAGCTCTCTTCCGAGCTGCTGGACTTTGCGCTGAAATTCCTCGAAGGAGTCGTCGAAGGAGAGGATGATCTCCGTGGTTCGCGGGATCTCGTCCCCGTTGAGCAGACCCCTGTACCGGTTCAGGTTCGCGAGAATGGCCTCTGCCACCTTGAGGGCTCGCTTTTCGGTTTTGATCAGGGGTGACTGGAGCGTGTAGACGTTGTTGCGGCCCCAAAGGCTCTCGTCTCGCACGATCGCGATCTCTCGGTAGACGCCGTTGACGGGGTCGAAGTTGTACTCGACCCGCACCTCCTTGAAGACGTCCGAGTTTCCGGTGTAGAAGCCCCGCTCCTTCTCGACCTTTCCGAGCTGACGGCACCGGGGGCAGTAGAAGGTGTCACCGTGATTGAGCAAGAACACGCCCTTGGCGTAGTCCTCGCAATCCGTGTTCTCACAGTAACCGACACCGCGTTTCATGCTTGCCATGCTGTTCGATCCGCCTCTGGGCCAAAGAAGACTCTGCGGTGCGGGAAGTCGATGTTGTGGTCTCCCGGGCCCTACGGAAGACCTGATAGGCAAGCCCCGTGCCATGCGGGCGGGTGGGGGGGCACCGCGATGCGAAGGCGAAGACTTGTAGCTGCTTCTTGCCGCTCTCCTGCGTCTTCTCGGAGCCGCCGGTCTTCGACCCCGATGGGAATCGTTTATCTCAGATTGAGAACTGGATTACTCTTTGACCGCGGTCCAGTCTCCCGATCTGCAGTTTTCATCATACCGAAGACACAGCCCACCCTCGGGGGTGGGTCGACTTCTCCGGATGCCTGAAAAAACGAACAACTACCGCGAATTACGCATCTGCGTGCTTATACTGCGCCCGGCCATCCGTTGTCAACCAGGATTTGATTCCTCCCCCTGGGATATTGCGATTCGAAGTGCCCGGCGCTGACTGCGAATGTAGGCGGCGTAGACGAGGACTCCGCCCACTCCGATCAGGTAGGTGGAAATCAGGTAGGTCACGGTGAGCTGTCTCCCCCTCGCATGTCCCGCTCCGCCTCGCGTTCCGCGAGCTCCCCTCTGAGTCTGGCGATGTCGATCCGCCCCAGCAGCAGGTGGGAAAATGCCACGAGGGCGGTGATGACTCCCATTACGAAGGGCATCACCATGCCCGCGCCGAGGCTCCCGCCCTCCAGGTTCTCGGGATGGATCGAGCGTCCCCCCGCGAGGTCGATGGCGAAGTAGTTGAGCGGGATCACCGCGAGCCCAGCGATCCCGTACACAGCTGCGAAACGCGCCGTACGCTCGCTTCCCTCCGTGAAGCTGCGTAGCAGCAGGTACGAGAGGTAGACGAGGAAGAGCAGCAGTGTGACGGTGAGGCGCAGATCCCATGACCACCAGCTGCCCCAGGTGCCCCTCCCCCAGATGGGGCCGGTGACCAGCACTAGGGCGCAGAAGAAGACTCCTACCTCCGCTGCCGATGCGGCGAAGCGGTCGAAGCGGTCGTCGCGCTTCCACAGGTAGAGCCCTCCGCCAATCGCCGTCAGCAGGAAGCCGAGATAGGCGGACATGGCACAGGGGACGTGGAGGTAGAGAATCTTCTGGATCACCCCCTGTTCGCTGTCCACCGGCGCGTTCACGACGAGATAGCCGTACACGATCGCACAGATGCCCAGGGCGACGGCACTTACGCGCCGTAGCGTCGGAACCACGCGGTCAGTAGAAGAGAGCGGCATGGCTCAGTCGTCCAGAACGTACTCGAAGCTGATGAATGACACTATCAGAAACACCGCGTCGGTCACCAGAAGCAGCCGGATCGCGGGCCAGGGGAGCGCTTCGTCCAGCAGCAGTGCATTGGTGGCCCGCACGGATCCAAGGATCACCGGGACCATCAAAGGCAGCAGGAGCAGAGGAAGCATCACCTCCCGGAAGGTCGTGCGCACGGCGATGGCGGCGAAGAGGGTTCCGACCGAACAGAGGCCGAGCGCTCCGAGGAACGCCACCGCCGCAAAGGGGAGTGCTACGGGGACGATCGCCACGTCGAAGGCGAGGGCGAAGACCAGGGCAGCACCGGCCTGGATGATGAGCAGGAGGAGGAGGCTCGCCGCCGCTTTGCCGAGGAAGATCCAGCCCCTGTCCGCCGGTGCCAGGGCGAGGCCCGAGAGCGCCTCGTTCTCGAGCTCCAGAGCGAAGGCGCGGTTCAAGCCCAGGACCGATGCGAACACGTAGGCGACCCAGATGAGACCCGGAGCTCGTGCTTCGCTTCCGACTTCCGGCGCGGCGGCGAAGTAGAGCACGATCACCACGAGCAGGGCAAAGACTCCCATCGCCACCAGCCGATCCCGGTTGCGCCACTCCGTGAGCATGTCCTTCCAGAACACGGCGAGGAAGACGTTCACTCCACCGCTTCCCGGTAGTGTCGCTCGAGGGTGGCTGCATCGCGCCCCGCCCGGGGCGGCAGCGCTACCGACTCTCCACGCACCAGCAGCAAGATCTCGTTTGCCAGCTCCGCGGCGCGCGCCAGGTCGTGGGTCACCAGAACCACGGTGCGGCGGTCGGTCCGGAGAGCCCCCAGTCGCTCGGCCAGGCGCGTCGCAGCCCGCGGGTCGAGGCCCGAGAAGGGTTCGTCGAGCAGAACGATCTCGGGGTCGTGCACCAGGCCGCGGGCGATTGACAGCCGCTGGGACATGCCCCGCGAGAAGCCTCCCGCTTGCCGCTCGGCCACCCCCGCGAGCTCCTGCTCCTCGAGCAGTGCATCGGCTCGTTCGGCAGGATTCGCGACCCCGTAGAGGCGTGCGGCCAGGATCAGGTTCTCGCGGGCGGTGAGGGTTGGGTAGAGGAAGCTGGCGTGTGCGATCAGCCCGACATGGCCCCGGCGCGAGCGGCGATCGTCGTTGTTTCTGCCCACCCGGAGCGCGCCCCCACTCGGTCGCGTCAGGCCGGAGAGCAGCCGAAGCAGAGTGGACTTGCCGGCGCCATTGGGCCCGATGACGGCCAGAGTCGACCCGGCGTGGACGTCGAGATCGAGCGCTCGGAGCGCCGGGATCGGACCGAAACGCTTCTCCAGGCCACGAGCGACGATCAGCGCTTCGCTCACCCCTTCGGCTCTGCTTCTGGGCTGCCGGCGATGGCCCGGCCGCACTGGGAGCAGAAGCGGTCGGTGGCCTTGATCTCCCCTTCGCAGCCGGCACAGCGGGGGAGCGCTCCGCTCTCCTCCGCATCGACTGCGTTCTCCCGCTCCCGGCGAAGCAGAGCGACGGCGCGGGAGCGAAGCTCCTCGCGCATCGTGGCGTAGTCCGCCTCGGAGATCTTGCCCGTCTCGTAGTCGTGTTCGAGATCTCGGATCGCAGAGTAGATCGACTCGCGCTCGCGCACGCTGGGCAGTTCCCCGATCTCGGCCTCTTCCAGGCCGAGGACCCTGCCGCGTAGCGGAGCGATCAGCAGTGCGCCGCTGAGCAGTCCCGCCAGCACCACGAAGGCCATCACGCGGCCTGGGGAAGTTCCCCGGGCGAGAGATCGGGTGGAGATGCGAAGCGTGACTTCCTCGCCGGGAGCGACGTTGAAGGCCTCCAGATGGATGTAGGTGAGATCGTTCGTCCGCACCGGTCTTCGGCGGTGCAGGCGATCGGACTCCGGAATCAACCGTCCGGTATCCGCGAGGTAGATACTCAGAAGGGGAACCCGCTGATCGAAAGAGCGGACCAGATCGACGGAGCTGCCGGTGACTGGGATCCGGTAGTCGACCGCGACGGTCGACTCCCCGGGTGGAGCGACTCCCCCGACATCGAGTCCACCCCCGGGAAGTCGTTCCAGGGAAAGGCTCGCCGCGTCGCTAGAGAAGTGGACGTTCTGGATGGCTTCCGGCAGCTGGATCTGCAGCAGCGATTCTCCCGGGGCCGGCGTTACCCCGGTCTTCCCCTCTACCTTGAGGACGTGGGTCTCACGGACGCCGAGAGCGGCGTCATCGAGGCTGAGGAGCAGTCGGGCCTCCGTCACTTCGAAGGAGTCCGGGTCGACCCGGGCCGGAGGGAGATCCAGCGAGAGGGCGAGGCGTTCGCCCGGCGCGAGGGCGGGTCCCTCAAAGATGCGGAAGCTGCGCCCGTCCAGCGTCTCCGGCTCCTTCTCGACCAGACCCTCTCCGGATGCTGCCGGCCCCCCAGCGGGGACCCGTACCTCGATCCGCTCGGTGCCGCTCGGGAATGCCAGATCGATTTCGGCCCTTTCTCCACTCGCGGGAATCAGGTACGAAAAGCTGAGATCTTGCTCGCCTGGATAGACAGGTCCCCAGAAGGCGACCTTCCCGTCGCGGTACTCGACGCCCTCGGGCTGCTGACCGTGGGGCATCGCAAACTCCTCGGCTCCCGCCGGCAGGTGCGCGCGGAGAGCGGGGCTCCCGGTGCCTCGGGCCTCGGCCGGGACATAGACGGTGCGCGAAGACCCGTTGCGGATCGTCAGCGATTCCACCACGCGAAGCCTGGTTCCCAGCCAGTCGATGCGAAGTCGCACCAAGGGTACGCTCACGCCCTGCGTCTCGCTGGTCACCTCCGCGACGCGAATCTCGACCTCCCGCTCGAGCGCTCCTGGCGGGAAGGCCACCCTAGCTCCCGAATACGGAACTCCCTGGTACTCGGCGCCGATCAGATAGGGCGCGGCCGGGTCGTTGGCTACGCCCTCGAAGCTGAAGCGCCCTTCGGCGTCGGTCACGCCATGCCGCATGCCCGCAAGTCCGGTGCGCGTCAGCGCGTAGAGAATCAGGGCGACTCCGCTCAGAGAGCGCTCCGCGTCCTCCTGGTGGACGACTCTTCCTCGAATCGTTCCCGGACCGGGCGGAACGTCGGGGGGTGCCGATGTGGTCTCCTGGGCATCGGTCGTCTGCGCGGTCACCAGTAGAGCGAGGACGCAGAGCGCCGCCGCGCGCCTCATCCCTTGCGCCTCTCCGGGAAGGGCCACATGCAGAACAGGGTTCCCAGTACGAAGGTGTAGCCGCCGATCCAGAGCCAGTTCACCAGCGGGTTGCGGTAGATCTTGAGTGTGGCAGAGCCGTTCGACTCGACCGCTGTGAGGACCACGTAGAGGTCTTCGCGCAGCGTCGAATACACCGACGGAATCGAAGCCGGCTGCTCCTGCAGCCAGTACATGCGTTTTTCCGGCGTCATCGTCACCAGCGGACGGCCATCCCGGTAGAGGGCGATCCGCGCCACAGCCCCACCGTAGTGCTGCTTCGGGATCGCCGACGCCGTCCGGTACTCCAGACGATAGCCGTCGATTTCGATGGAGCCGCCGGGATGGACATTTTCGAGCCGCTCCTCGTTGAAGGCTGCGCCGGCGATCCCGATCAGGATGAAGACGACGCCCAGGTGCACCACGTAGCCACCGTAGCGGCGCTGGTTCTTGCGCATCAGCGTCGCGAAGGCCTTCAGCAGGTTCTCTTTGCCTCCGCGCATGCGGGCGCGGATGGCGCGGAAGTACTCCTGGAAGATGGTTCCTACCACGAAGCTGCTGAGACTCCAGGTGGCAAGGGGGAAGAAGCCGATTTCTGTTCGAAACCAGGCGAGCAGCGCCCCGGCGGTGAGCACGGCCGCGACACCCGGCCACAGGAACTGCTTGCGGAGATTGGCGCGCGAGGCTCTCCGCCAGGCGATCAGGGGGCCTGCGCCAGTCAGCAGCAGCAGCAAGAGGGCCAGGGGTGCGTTCAGCTTGTTGAACCAGAGCGGGCCGATCATCCTCTCCGTTCCGGTCAGCCACTCCGAGATCTTGGGGAACATCGTACCCCAGAGGACCACCGCCAGGATCACCATGAAGATCCAGTTGTTCAGCAGGAAGCCCGACTCGCGGGAGAGGATCGACTCGAGTCGGTTGGTGCTGCGCAGGGCCGGACGGCGCCAGATGAGCACGCCGAAGAACACCAGGACGGTGAGCAGGACATAGCCCATGAAGAGCAGCCCGAAGACCTTGGTCTGGGCGAAGGCGTGGACCGACTGCACCAGGCCGCTACGTGTCAGCATGGTGCCGAACAGGCAAAGCGAGTAAGTCAGCCCGATCAGGATCAGGTTCCAGATCTTGAGCATGTCCCGCTTTTCCTGGACCATCACCGAGTGGAGAAATGCGGTGCCCGCCAGCCACGGCATCAACGAGGCGTTCTCCACCGGATCCCAGGCCCAGTAGCCGCCCCATCCGAGCACCTCGTATGCCCAACGCCCGCCCATCAAGATCCCGATCGACAGGAAGAACCAGGAGAAGAGCGTCCAGCGGCGGGTCGTGCGCATCCAGACCGTGCCCAGCTGTCCGCTCAGCATCGCGGCCAGCCCGAAGGCAAACGGCACCACGAAGCCGACCATGCCGATGTAGAGCAACAGTGGGTGGATCAGCATCGCCGGATGCTCGAGCAGGGGATTGAGCCCGCTGCCGTCGGAGGGGACCTCGCCGGGAGTGAGCTTCTCGAAAGGGTTGCTGACGAAGTTCAGGAGGATGAGGAAGAAGAGACAGTTGACGAGCAGGGTTGCGGAAACCCAGGGCATCAGTCCGGGGTGGCTGCGGCGGTTCACCAGGATGGCGCCGCTCGCGTAGAGCGTCAGCAACCACAGCCAGAGCAGCAGCGAGCCCGCCTGCCCCCCCCAGAGCGCGGCGATCCGGTACTCGAGGTCCATCGCCCGTGCTACGTGCCCCGCCACGTAGCTGAGCTGGAAGTCGAGTGTGGCGAAGGCGTAGAAGAGCGCGCCGATGGCCAGGGTGGCGAAGAGCGCCACCAGCAGCACCGCTCGCTCCGCCACGCGGCACCAATCCCTGCGCCGGTTGATGCCCGCGTAGACGGCGGCGAAGATGCCGACAGCCGCGACGACGAGGCCGAGGCGAAGCGCGTAGTACCCTAGCTCTGACATCTGGAGGGCCCCTCGCCCCGAAGCTCTGGTTTGGCTAGAGGGCCGCCTGCCCGCTGCCCTTGGCCTCGAACTTGGAGGGGCACTTGGCCAGAATGTGGGTGGCTTCGAAGGTGCCCCGGCCGTTGCCCACCAGCCGGCCCTCGACGACCACCTCGGCGCCATCCTTGAAGAGATCCGGTGTTTCGAGGCTCGAGTAGATCACGGGGAGGAAGTCTTCGCCGGACTCACCGGTGCCTTCCGGTGTGCTCCGGACGCGGAATCGCACCACCTTGGCCGAGACATCTCGCTCGATGGATCCCGCGACCACGAAGCCGTGGACCCGCGCGCCGGATCCCATCTCCCCGGACGCCCGGAGCTCCTCGAGATTCGTGTAGTAGACGAGCGCTCCCTCCTCGACCTGGCTCCAGCCGAACCAGCCGAGAAGAATCACCACCAGGATCGCTCCGACGGCGATCTGTATTCCTTTGGACATTTGACTCCTCGCCCCTCCTCGAAGCTACCAGCTCCTATCCCCGCGTCAATCTGCGAAATCCAAGAAACCAACTAAAAACGGTTAGTTGCGTGAGGGTATTCCTTGACGTCGGCGGCTGCCGGGGCTAACTGGCACGGGCATGCCGTCCCACCTAGCCGATCGGCTCCGCAAGATCGAGCCGTTCCTGGCCATGGAGGTGATGGAGCGCGCCTTCGCCATGGAGCGGGAGGGTCGGAGGGTCATCCACCTCGAGATCGGCGAGCCCGGCTTCCCGGCGCCCTCGGCGGCGGTGGAGGCTTGCCGGGCGGCGCTCACCCGCGGCGAGACCCGCTATACCGACAGCCGGGGGCTCGCGGAGCTGCGCGAGGCCATCGCCATCGACAAGAGCCGCCGCAGCGGCGTTGCCGTCGATCCCGAGCAGGTGATCGTCACTTCGGGCACCTCGCCCGCGATGCTGCTGGTCTTTTCCCTTCTGATCGAAGCCGGCGACGAGGTGATCCTTCCCACTCCGCACTACCCCTGCTACCCCAACTTCATCCGCTACTGCGGCGGTACACCCGTCCCAGTGGTGTGCGACCCCGCCGACGGATACCGCATTCAACCCGACGCGGTTCGCCGGAGCCTGACGGACCGGACTCGTGCCATCGTGGTGGCGTCCCCTTCGAATCCGACCGGTGCCGTCCAGGACCAGCCGACCCTCCGCGAGCTCGCCCGCTTTGGCGTTCCCCTGATCAGCGACGAGATCTACGACGGCCTCGTCTACGACGGGGCGCGGGTGATCTCGGCACTCGAGGTGAGCGACGAGGCCTTCGTCCTGGATGGCTTCTCGAAGCGCTACGCGATGACCGGCTTTCGCCTGGGCTACGCGATCGCTCCCCTGGAGCGCATCCGGACCCTCCAGATCCTGCAGCAGAATCTCTTCATCTCCGCCAACCATTTCGTCCAGCACGCGGGAATCGCCGCACTGCAGGAGGGAGAGGAGACGGTGCGGATGATGCGCACCGCCTACGACCGACGCCGCCGGCTCCTGGTGGATGGGCTCCGCGAGCTCGGCTTCGGAGTCCCGGAGCTTCCCCGGGGAGCCTTCTACGTTTTCGCCGACGCCCGGGCCTTCGGAAGCGATTCGCGGCGGCTGGCCTTCGACCTGCTCGAGCGGTCGGGAGTCGCCGCCACGCCGGGGATCGATTTCGGCGAGGCCGGAGAGGGCTTCCTGCGCTTCTGCTATGCCGCGGCAGAGGAGGAGATCGTGGAGGCTTTGGAGTGGTTGGCGCCGGTGCTGCGAGAGCTTGCTTGAAGATCCTCTCCTCCCAGATCGTCGCCACCGCCGCGGGTCCCGAGGGCTTCCCTCCGGGAGAGCTTCCCGAGGTGGCCTTCCTGGGGCGCTCGAACGTCGGCAAGTCGAGCCTGCTGAACCGCCTCGTGGCCCGGAAGCAGCTGGCTCGGACCAGCCGCACCCCCGGCAAGACCCGTCTGCTCCATTTCTACCGCGTGGAGCGCCCCGGGCGTGAGCTGCTCCTGGTCGATCTGCCGGGCTACGGCTACGCGAAGACGGCCAAGAGCGAGCGCGCCCGCTGGAAGGGGCTGATCGAGGACTACCTCGGACGCCGCGAGGCTCTGCGCGTGGCGGTGCTGCTCCAGGATCTGCGACGGGATCCGAGCGAGGACGAGACGCTGCTGCTCGACTGGCTGGCCGAGCGCGAGATCCCGGCACTCGTGGCCCTCACCAAGATCGACAAGCTGAAGCCGAACAAGCGGGCCACACGTCTGCGCGACCTGGGCGGGAGTCTCCCGGTGCAGGCGGACTGGGTGATTCCGACCTCGGCCCGCACCGGCGCGGGAATCGACCAGCTCTGGCAGGTGATCGACACGCTCCTGTAGGGGCTAGGATGGGCGATCCATGTCCGAGCCCAGCCCCCAGGTCGCGTCGCGCCGCTTTGGAGCCTTCTCCTACGCGCCGTTCCGGCGCTTCTGGCTGGCGGCTCTCTGCCGCGTCTTCGGCCTGCAGTTCCGTTTCATCGGTGTCGGGTGGCTGGTGGTCAGCGACGAGGGACTCGGCCTCTCGCCGATCTGGCTCGGGATCGTAGGCCTGGCAGCGGCACTGCCGCCCATCGCACTCTCGGTGCCAGCCGGGATCGTCGCAGACCGTTACGAACACCGCGGGATCCTGGCCTGGAGTCAGGGGCTGACCGCTGCGCTCAGCCTTCTGCTCGCATTCGGGATCCTCCAGCACCTTGTCGACGTGTGGCTGCTGATCGTGTGGGCCGTCACGGTCGGGTGCCTGACGGCGATTTCGATGCCGGCCCAGTCTGCCATCCTGCCGCGGCTGATCGAGCCGGCCTCGATGCCGAGTGCAGTCGCGCTGATCAGCACCATCTGGAACACCATGCGCATTCTCGGCCCGGCCGCGGCGGGCGTGCTGATCGCGTGGATCGGCATCGGTCAGGCCTTCTTCGTCACCGCCGTGGGTTTCGCGCTGTCGACACTCCTGATCGCCACGCTTCGTCTCGAGCCTCTCGAGCGCCGGGCGGAAGAGAGGTCCGAAGGTGTCCTCGACGGAGTTCGCTACATCCTCCGCAACCGCCTCTTCTTCGCCACCATCGGGCTCTCCTTCTTCACCTCGATCTTCGGGATGGCCTACCAGACCCTGCTCCCGGTCTTTGCCAAGGACGTCCTCGAGGTGGGGTCGACGGGATTCGGTCTTCTGGAGACGGCGGTGGGGGTCGGGGGCTTTCTCGGGACCCTCTCGATGATCAAGATGGGTGGCCGGCCGAGCTCGGGAATCGTGATGCTCGCGGCGGCTGCGATCTTCGGACTCTTCATCGCCGGCTTTGCGGCGAGCCGGGACTTCGAGCTCTCGGCGGCCCTGCTCTTCTGCGCCGGCTTCTGCTCCTCGCTGTACCTCAACATCGGGATGACCACTCTACAGGTGCTGGTTCCCGATCAGCTGCGAGGCCGCGTGATGGGTGTCTGGTCGATGACCTGGTTCCTCTCCGCCGTCGGCGGGCTCCCTGCCAGCGCGCTCGCGGAGTGGATCGGGGCGCCGTGGACCGTCGCGCTGGGCGCCCTCTCGGTGACCGGCTTCGCGACGCTGGTCTTCCTGCTCTCGGCGGAGCTGCGTCGGCTGCCGGCGATCGAGTCTGGAAGGCCGAGGCGCGGGGCCGCGTCGGCTGGCTAGCGGTGCGGCCGACCTACTTTCGCTGGTCGAAGCGCCGTCCCAGCACTGTGGAGGCGATGATGATCTTCTGCATCTGCAGGGTCCCACCCGCCAGGGGCCATCCCCTGCTGTCGCGCAGCATTCGCTCGACGGGATACTCGGTGCTGTAGCCGTAACCTCCCAGCACCTCCATCGCCATGTCGGTCACGGCCTTGGCGGTCTCGTTGGCGAAGACCTTCGCCATCGAGGTCTCCTGCACCGACGGAAACCCCCCGCTGGCGTTCACCGCGGCGCGATAGACGAGCAGTCGCGCGGCGTCGACCCGTGTCGCCATCTCGGCGATCAGCAGCTGGATGGCCTGACGCTCGGCGATCAGCTTGCCGAAGGTCTCGCGCTCGAGGGCGTGCTTCCGGGCGGCCTCGAGGGCTCCGGTGGCGATCCCCAGCGCCATGGTGGAGTTGCCGCAGCGTTCGATGTCGAAGCACTCCATCAGCGACCGGAAGCCGCCCGCCGCTACCACCAGGTTCTCCTCCGGGACGACGCAGTCTTCGAAGACCAGGTCCGAGCCGGGCATTCCGCGCAGCCCCATGTACTGCTCCTGCTTTCCGAAGGAGAAGCCCGGTGTTCCCTTCTCCACCAGGATGGCGCCGATGCCCTTGGCCCCGAGGCTGTCGCCGAAGCGGCAGTACACCATGTAGGCTTCGCTGTGACCCCCGCCCGTGCAGAAGACCTTGCGCCCGTTGAGCCGCCAGCCTCCCGGGGCGGGCTCCGCCTTGGTCCGGAGATCGGTGAGGGCGCTGCCCGCCTCGGCCTCCGTCATGCCCACACTGATCTGCAGCTTCCCCTGGCAGACCAGCGGGAGGAACCTCTTGCGCTGCTCCTCGGTGCCGAACTTCTCGACGACCCGCACCGGTCCCACGTTGCTCTCGAAGACGGCCGCGGCACAAAGCGGCGAGATCCGGGCGAGCTGCTCGATGCAGAGAATCGCGGAGAGAAGCTCCTGGCCACCTCCTCCGTAGGCTTCCGGCAGGCACATGCCGATCAGTCCCATCTCGACCATCTTGCCCATGACTTCGTCGTCGGGAACCCGGGCCTCGCGGTCCCAGACAGCCGCCAGCGGCTGACACTCGCGGTCCGCAAACTCGCGCACGGTCTCCTGAAGCATTCGCTGCTCTTCGCTGAGCTGGAAATCCATCGGATCCTCCTGATTACGCGGCGGTGGCGCGCGCCTCGTGGGTCGAAGAGCGCAGCGCCCCGAGCGCCCGGAGCACCACCTGCTTGGCATCCTCGCCGAGCGAGCCGAAGATCTCGTCGACCAGCGAGCGGTACCAGTCGATCTCGCGGGCAAAGGCCCCGTATCCCTTGGGGCTGAGGGCGAGAAGCGTGACGCGGCGGTCCGAGGCGTGGGCTCGGCGCTTCACGTAGCCCTGATCCTCGAGGCGGTCCACGAGCCCCGTCATTGTCGATGGCGAGAGCCCCAGGCGCTGCCCGATCGCGGCGATGGACTGGTCACCCTCCAGGCCCAGACACTGAAGGATCAGTCGCTGGCGGAGGTTCAGCTCCATGGTGGCGCGTTCCGAGTTGGAGGCGCTCACCCGGTGGATGAGGCGCATCAGGGCTTCCGCCTGGCGACTCTCCGCCGAGGGCGCCGCTTCTTCGCTCTCGCTCACTTGACTCGATGCCTCTTTCCGTCCGGCTGACCCGGCCGCCGAGTTGACGTTCTGCGATTTTCGGACTATCGTCGAACCGAATATTCCGAAAACGTAATATCTTCGGCGGCCGGAATCAAGACCTCGCGGACGAAAAGCTCCGGAAGGGCGCGAGATGCAATTCGACGGGATCACGCTCATCACCGGCGCCGCGGGGTTCCTGGGACGGCACCTGGCGCAGCGCCTCGCCGAGAGCGGTGTCCTCCTGCGCGCCGCCGTGCGGCCCGGTGAGGATGCCCGCTTCCTGCGCGATCTCGGTGCCGAGGTCCGGAGCGCGGACCTGTTGGATCCCGAGACGCTGCCCCCGCTCTTCGAAGGGGGTGTGGACCGGGTCTTCCACCTCGCAGCGATCTGCAACCTCTCCACTCCCTATGCGGTGCTGCACCCGACCAACGTGGCGGCGGTGGAGCAGATCACCCGGCTCGCCCTGCAATCGGGGGTGAGGCGCTACCTCCAGATGAGCTCGAGCAGCGTCTACGGCCCGCATCGCGGCCGGCCCTTCTTGGAGGATTCGGAGCGAGCGCCCCGGGACGACTACGGCCGGAGCAAGTCGGAGGGGGAGGAGGTGGTCTGGAAGGGGATCGCCGAGGGGCTTCCGGCGACCATCGCGCGTCCCTGCACCGTGTACGGTCCCGGATGCACCGACGGAGCGGGAAAGGTCTTCTCACGGCCGACCTCCATCCTGGCGATTCCGGGGAGCGGCAGGCAGCGCCTCTCCAATGTACGGGTGGAGGACGTGGCGGCCGCGTCGGTCCACCTCTCCGAGTTCGACGATGCCGAAGGCCAGGCGTTCAACATCGCCGACGACAGTCATCCCGAGCTGGGAGAGGCGCTGACTCTGGCAGCGGAGGCCTTCGGATCTCGCCCGCCCAGGCTTCATCTCCCGCTCGGGCTGGTGGCGGGCCTGGCGAGGCTCCAGGGGCCGGTCGCGAGGCTGCGGGGTCGGATACCGGATCTCGAGCTGGACGCGGTGCGCCTCCTCCAGGACGATTACCTGGTGGAGAATTCCAAACTGAAGTCGACGGGTTACGAGCTTCTCTACCCGGATTTCCGGGCCTCCATGCAGGAGATGGGACGGATCCAGGCGCCGCGCTGAATCCCGGTGAGCGGGAGCTGGAGATCCAGCCCGGCGCGCGCCGACAAGAAGCGAGAGGGGTGACGACCATGCAGGTGGTAGTGATCACGGGGCTGGCCCAGGGAATGGGGCTCGAGGTGGCGCGCCAGCTGGCGAGCTCTGGAGACTCGATTGCCGGCTTCGACGTCGACGAGCCCGGGGTTGAATCCCTGCAGCGCGAGCTCGAGGAGGGAGGAGGAGAGCACCTCCTCACGGCGTTGGACATCACCGACCGCAAGGGAATTCTCGCCTTCAGGGATCGCGTGCTCGACAAGTTCGGCCGCGTCGACGTGGTGCTCTCGAACGTCGGCGTGGGATTCTTCGGGCCCTTCGAGGAGGTCGATCTCGAGAAGGCCAACCGTTGCTTCGAGATCAACGTTACCGGCACCGCGGCGCTCCTCCAGGCCTTCGTTCCGAGCATGCGGGAGCGGCGAAGCGGAAGGCTGATCGTGATGTCGTCCCTGGTCGGTCAGGTCCCCTTCCCGTTCGAGTCGATCTACTGCGCCAGCAAGTTCGCGGTGGAAGGCCTCACTCTCTCGCTTCGCTACGAGGTCGAGCCCTTCGGTATCGAGGTGGCGCTGATCCAGCCGGCCCAGGTCTCCACCAGCTTCGCAGCGAAGATCCACACCCTTCCGCCGGAAGGGTCCCCCTACCGGGAGCGGGTGGCGCGCTTCATCCGGCGAGACGAAGAGCTGATCCGGGACGCACCGGATCCCGCCACGGCCTCGGCAGAGATCGTCAAGGTGATCCGCTCACCGAAGCTGAGACTTCACAACCAGGTCGATCCGAAGAGCCGCTTCTTCATGAAGCTCAATCGGGTCCTGCCGCGAAGGCTCCGCGATCTCGTCCTGCTCCGGCAGATGGACATCCAGTGACGATCGGCCAAAGAGACTTCCCGCATTCCCAGTACGGGCATCGACATAAGCGAGTGTCAAAGGAAGAGAGATGGGCGAGTACTACCGAGATGTAGATCACATGTTCGAGATCTACGGCCACTTCCTGGAGCGGATCCTCACGCACGAACGGATCGGTCCCAAGATGAGCAGCGCGAACATCATCGTCAAGTTCATCTACACCGATCCCGACTGCGAGATCACCATCGACCTGAAGAATCCGCCGGAGAGGACCGATGCCCACGGGACCTTCTATCTCGGTCCCTGCGACGTGAAGGCGGACGTCTGGTCCAGACAATCGGCGGACCACTCGCACCGCTTCTGGCACGGGCTCGAGAACCCGGTCGCATCGGTGGCGAAGGGCAAGGTCAAGCAGGGCGGGAACGTCGTCGCAATGCTGAAGCTCCTCCCGGTGGCGCGGCGCGCCTTCGAGATGTTTCCCGTCGCTCTTCGGGAGCTGGGCTATGATCACCTTGTGCTCACCCGAGGGGAGAAGTGAGCGCGGACGCCGGCGGTCGCGAGCGGAGGAGAGGATCATGAGCGCATCCACACGGGAGTCCGTGGCCGAGCTGCAGACGGGTGCCAGCGAGCGGGTCTGGAGGCTCCGGGAGAGAATCGTGCACGCCCCGCGAGAGGCCTGCATCGAGCGCGCGCGTTACCTCACCGAGTCGATGTCCGCCCACTGGGAGGAGCACCCCCTCACCCGCATCAGCAAGGCCCTCGCGCAGATCCTCGAGAACGTGAGTGCCATCATCCGCGAAGACGAGCTCATCGTCGGCTGCCGCACCAGCAAGCTGAAGGGCGCGCCCCTCTTTCCCGAGAACAAGTCCCGCTGGATCGAAGGCGACGTCGACAGCTTCGAAGAGCGCGTGATCCAGAAGGTGCTCATCGACGAGGCCGAGGCGCGGGAGCTCAGGGAAGAGATCCTGCCCTTCTGGCGCGGCCGCACCGTCGAGGAGAGATTCGAACAGCTGCTGCCGGCCGACGTCGCAGAGGACATGGACAAGTACGTCTTCACCATGATCCTCGAGATCACCTACGGCATCGGCCACTTCACCATGAGCCACGGGCGCATCCTGGAGCGCGGCCTCTCCGGGGTCATCGCCGATCTGCGCCTGAAGCTGGATGCGATGAACGCCGACGAGCGGGCCGGCGAGACCGGTCTCCTCTACGACGCGATGATTCGGTCCCTCAGCGCCGCCATCCGCTTCGCCCATCGCCATGCCGACCGGGCCGAGGAGATGGCCGCGAGCGAGAGCGATCCCCGAAGGACGGCGGAGCTCGAAGAGATCGCCCGGGTCTGCAGGCGAGTGCCCGAGCACCCGGCGAGCTCCTTTCACGAGGCCGTCCAGTGCGTCTACTTCATTCACCTGATTGCCCAGATCGAATCCGGTGGCAATTCCATCTCGCTGGGCCGTATCGATCAGACTCTGTCTCCGTACTACGAGGCCGATCTTCGGGCCGGAAGGATTACCAGCGACCAGGCGAGGGAGCTGCTGTCGCTCCTGTTTCTCAAGACCAACGAGACCTGGAACATCCTCGAAGAGGCATTCATCCCGGGCGGTGAGGGCACCGAGGGCAAGACGACCCAGAACGTCACCGTGGGCGGCATGGGTTCCGATGGAAAGGACGCCACCTGCGCGCTCAGCAGCATCGGGATGGATGCCTTTGGGGACATCCGCACCGTGCAGCCGAACTTCGGGGTGCGGCTCTGCCCGGACGCCCCCGAGGAGTTCTTCCTTCAGGCGATTCGCTACGCCCGCGACGGAGTTCCCCTGCATCTGTTCAACGACGAGGTGATCGTCGAGTCCCTGGTCGACGGTGGTCACACGCTGGAGGATGCGCGGGACTACGGAGTGGTGGGCTGTCTGGAGCCGAACGCACAGGGCAAGACCTTCGGCTCGACCTTCGCGGTGCAGATCAACGGCGCCAAGTGTGTCGAGCTCGCGCTCAGCAACGGGGTGGACAACGTATTCGGCTATCGATCCGGCATCGAGAGCGGAGACCCGGCTGGATTCACTTCCTTCGAAGACGTCTGGGGCGCCTACGGCGCCCAGCTCTCCCAGACCCTGGATCAGGTCGACCGGGGCATGGGCGCTCTCGACCAGGCCATCGCGGAGATGCTGCCGTCGCCTTTCGCCTCGGCCATGGTCGAGGGACCGATCGAGAAGGGCCTGGACCTGACCCGCGGCGGCGCCATCTACAACTCCACCGGCGTCCAGCTGATCGGCTTCGCGAACGTGGTGGACAGCCTGACCGCCGTCCAGAAGGCGGTCTTCGAGGAGAAGTTCATCTCCCTCGAAGATCTGGCCGAGTGCCTCGCCAACGACTGGGACGACGCCGAGGAGATTCGATCCCACCTGCTCCGCGAGGTCCCCAAGTACGGAAATGACGATCCCGAAGCGGACGCCATGGCGGCCCGGGTCTTGACGCACTTCTGTGATGAAGTGCTGCGCCACCAGAACTACCGGGGCGGGTCCTTCTGGCCGGGAATCTTCTCGGTGGGCTTCCACGTCGCGCTGGGCGCCTTCTCCGCCGCCAGCCCCGACGGGCGCCGGGCAGGCGAGGTGCTCGGCAATGGCATCACCCCGGCCAGCGGACGCGCGAGCAGTGGCGCCACCGCGCTGCTCAACTCGGTCACCCGACTCCCGCTCGGCCGCGCCCACAACGGAACCAACCTGAACATGCGCTTCAGTCCGCGCTGGCTGCGCGCAGAGGCCCTGGCCTCGCTGATGAAGACCTACTTCGAGCTGGGCGGCTCCCAGATCCAGTTCAACATGATCGACACCGAGACCCTGCGCGACGCCCAGCGGAACCCCGAGGCCTACCGCGACCTGGTGGTCCGGGTGAGCGGCTACTCGGCGCTCTTCACCGAGCTGAGCGAGCTCGCCCAGGAAGAGATCATCAGCCGGATGGAATACCAGGCCTGACCGCCGAGCGGGGACGGAGTTGTCTTTGCCTTTTCGGAAGCCCGAAAAGGCAAAAGGCAACCCCGTCCCCGTTGGTCAGCGGAACAGGTCCATTGCCGGGTCGCGAAGCGTGTCGCGCAGCGAGCCGCCGCCCTCCAGGGGGACGCCTTCGATCCAGACGGAGGGGATTCCCGAGCTCTTGCGCATCAGCAGACCCGCCGCGGCGGCCAGTTGATCGGCCGTGGCGGTGGTGGTGACGGCCAGCTCCCGGCCCATCAGATCGACGCTGCCGCGAAGGTCGTCGATCGGTGCGATGCCGGAGCATCCGATGGCGACGTCCACCAGCCCCTCCCGCCAAGGTCGACCGAAGGTGTCGGTCACGATCACCGCCAGGGGGCCGGCGCCCCCCGCGATCAGTTCCTCGCGGAGTCGCCTCGCGGAGGCGTCGGGATCCTCGGGCAGCAGCACCGCGATCTCCGGACCCGGTGCGTTCGAGAGGTCGACGCCGGCATTGGCGCAGACGAAGCCGTGGTGGGTCTCGGCGATCAGGACACCGTGGCCGCGGCGCACGATGCGCCGGCTCTCGCGCAGCACCAGCTCCACCTGGCGCGGGTCCTTGTCCTCCTCTCGGGCGATGGTCCGGGCCTCGGGCGAAGGCTTCACCTCCGCCAGTGGAACGACGCGCCCCTCGGCCTTGGAGACGATCTTCTGGCAGACGGCCAGGACTCCGTCTCGGAGGGAGACGCCGCACCGGGAGGCGGCCTGCTGGTGGAAGGCGGCGAGGTCGTCGCCGGGCGCGACGATGGGCATTCCCTCCATCGCGACCAGCCGGATCTCCCGGCTCACGAGCCGCTCCCGAAACCGAGCTCGCGCAGCAGGGATCGGGTTCGGTCGGCGCCGCGCTTGGCCCGAAGCAGGGCGTCCACGTCCTCGACGCGATCCAGATCGATGGCCAGGGAGGGAAGGGGGAGCTCGCTGTAGGGCACCCCCCGACTGCGCGCGAGATCGCGGTGTGCGGCGGCACTCTCCTTGCCGAAGTGGTTGGGAATCACCGCGTGGGGTGCGCGCAAGAGCGCCGAGGTTCCACCGTCGCGGGAAGGAGCCAGCACCACGCCCCGGCCGCCCAGCCCGTCGAGGGCGTCGAAGAGCGCTCTCAGATCGGCCGCCTCGGCACCGGCGACGTCTCCCAGCACCACCAGAAGGCGCGTGACCCCCCGCTCCGCCAGCTCCGCGCCGGCGACATCCAGAGACGGGTTCAGGCCGGGATCGCTGCGCACCAGCGCCTCGGCGCCGGCCGCCTCGGCGGCCGCGCCCACCTCGCCGTCGGGCGTGACCACCGCGATCTGGTCGATCTGGGGAACCCGCTTCAGCGCCGACAGGATGTCCCCCAGCATGGCGAGGGTCAGCCGCTCGATGGCGCCGCGCTCGAGAGAGCCCAGCAGCCGCGATTTGCCGGCTTCGAGCCGCTTGACGGGAACCAGCGCAGCGATCATCCCGACTGCCGTACTAGGCCCAGCGCGGCCTCCGCCACTCGAGCGGCCACCTCGGCATCCCGCATCAGTGTGTCGAGAACGGCGGTTCTCATGCCCAGAGCCTCCACATCCCGAGCCTGTTCTGCGTCCCGCTCGTCGAGGACGTAGCCGTGGCAGAGATTGCGGTAGAGGCCGGCAACACCGCGTGCGGAGACCTCCACTCCTACCCCTCGCAGCAGGCGGTCCGCGGGTCCCTTCACCGGCGCGCCACCGATGATCGGCGAGATGGCCACGACAGACGCCCGGCGGGCGCGAACCGCCTCCCGGATGCCGGGCACCTCGAGGATGGGTCCGATGGAGACGACGGGATTGCTCGGACAGATCAGGATTGCCGAAGCTCTCTCCAGGGCCTCGAGCACACCGGGCGCCGGTACCGCCGCGGCCGCTGCGGAGAGGTCGACGCCGCTGACCTGATCCGGGGCGCCGTCCCTGACGAGATACTCCTCGAAGTGGGCGCGCCGGCTTCCCGAGAGTTCGACGAAGGTCGGACAGGGATCTTCGGACATCGGGAGAATCCGGGTCGGCACGCCGAGGCTGCGGCGGATCTCGTCGCTCACCGCGGCAAGCCCGATTCCTTCGCCGAGCCGGATGGTGCGGTGCAGACAGGTCGCAAGGTCTCGGTCCCCGAGCCGGAACCAGGTCTCGTGGCCGTGGGCGGCCAGGGCATCCACCACCGCGAAGCTGTCGCCCTCGAGGCCGTAACCCTTCTCGTTGTCGACCCGACCCGCCAATGTGTAGGTGACGATGTCGAGATCCGGTGATACGTGCACCCCGTAGAAGCTCCGGTCGTCACCGGTGTTCACGATCGCCGTGACTTCGGCGGCGGGGACTCTTCGCACCAGACCGCGCAGGAAGCGCGCCGCGCCCACGCCACCGGCGAGAGCGACGACACCTCCCGAAGCTCCGTGACTCCCGCTCACGACCGGACCGGTTCAGGGAGCTTGGAGCTCTGCACGCTCGTCTTCGAGGGCGCGGAGGTCGGAGAGGAGCTTGGGAAGGCGGTCGGCGACCTCGCGAAAAGTCGGATCGTCCGCCATTGCGAGAGGTCCCCCGCCTTCCAGTACCGGTATCACCAGCAATGCCTTGAGCGCCTCCTCGTCGGCCGCGATGTCCGTCTGCAGCGAGGCGATGGCCTCGTCGATGTCTTCCAGCCGCTGTCGCCGGTCCTCCAGCTCGACCTCGCTTACGAAGACCTCGTCCTCCCCGAACTCGGGCGAGGACACGCTCGCGTAGGGATCGCCTTCGTCCCAGGCGTCTCGCGGACGCTCGAAGCTGCGGTCGCGCACCGCCCATTGCTCTCCATCGTCGTACACCCGGACCGGCCGAGTCGGTAGCGGCGGTTGCTCTCCATCGTCGAACTCCGGGACCGGCCGAGTCGGTATCGGCGGTTGCTCTCCATCGTCGAACTCCGGGATCGGCCGAGTCGGTATCGGCGGGGCGCTCGCTTCGACCGGCGTGCGTTTCAACGCCGAATCCGGCGGACCGAGCTTTCCGATCCGATTCCGCACCTCCCTGGGGATCTGATCGCGATCCGTCGTGTAGTGAGCGACTCCGTTCTCGTCGATCCACTTGTAGATCGTTGGGGCGGGGGCCGGGTCAGTGGCTGCCTTGCCCTCGCCCCCCTCGCTCTCCTCCAGCTCCGCGGCCCCGGACGCGGTGATCCAGATCGCCGGAGCGGCGCCGAGGAGCACGGCGAGGTAGAGCGGGAGCGCGATTCGAGCAGCTCGCATGGCTCCGATTCTTCTGGAGAGGGCGCTCTCCGTCAAGGCAAAGGAGATCGTCCCGGCGCACAGCTCAGCAGCTTGGGTCTGCCCCTTCAGAGGAGAGCCCGATTTCTCGCCGGATCCGCCCTAACTCACCGAATTCCGGACCGTTATCGAGGCCTCGGGTCCGCGGAACAACGAAATGACGGTTTCTCACTCCCGCCGAGGATTCTCCAAGAGACCGACGAGCTCTGCCTTGATCCGGCGCGCCGCGGGGCCCGTCCACGATACCGAGCAGCCGAGGAAATCGCGAACGACCGCGCGTGCCGGATTCCCGCCGTAGCGGTCGTCGATGTGCCGCAGGTGGTGCATCGCGGCGACCGGCGTCACGGCGGCGTAGTTCAGGCGCCGCCATTCCTTCTGAATTTCGAGCGCAATCTCACTCAGGGGGCGTGATTCTTCTCTCTGCCCTCGCATTCCTTCTCCGCGAGCAGACAACTGAAAGCATAGACTGACGGAGTCGCCGGGTGGCTTCCGTGATCCCGGTCACGGTTCAGCTCAAACGCGGTTTGCCCCCGGGGGGCTTCATCAAGGATGAAGCGCGCTTCGCCGAGCGACCGACTGGTCGATCTCCAGGCCATCTCCAGCTCTCATCGAGGAGTGTCTCCGCCCGTTCCTGCGCCTTTCGAGCCTCGCCGTTCACGGGCGAAGCCGGCTCCTGGACGCGTCTGTTCTGCATCTGCCCGAAGTCGTGGGGTTTCTCTCGATGGGTGAGGGAGTGGAGCGGGCGGCACGGCGCTTGCTCTTCTCCGCCGCATGCGAAGCTCGCGCGCATCGGTTCTCTCGTTCCTTCTGATCGCTCTCTCCGCTCTCTCACTGCTCTTGATCGCGCTGGCTGTCGAGAGCGCGAGGGCCGGCGCTCCGCTCTGGAGTTGGCAGCGCTCCGGGCTCTTTCCGGGCCTCAGCGAGGCGTCCGCTCTGGCGTTCGATCCGAAGACGGATCGCCTCGCCGTGGGAGACGAAGCGGGTGTGTGGTTCGCCGAAGGGACGTCCGGAGCGACGAGGGTGCTGCGCAGGGGGCCGGTGCGCGATCTCGCATTCTCTTCCGACACCGGCCTCTACGCCGCAACCGATCGCGGCCTCTTCTACATCGATGCGGTGGGTGACGTCTCGAGGCAGTCGCTCGGCACCGGCGCCGGGGCGGTCCGGCGCATTCTCGTCCATCCCGAGTTCATCCTGGTGGGCACCGACGGCGGCGCGTTCTTCTCGAGGGACGGGCGGCTCTGGGTTCCCCTGAACGCAGGCCTGCCCCGAGGCGCGGTGGACGCCTTTGCAGTCCGGCCACTGCCCGACGGGACAGATCTCTGGCTGATCATCGAAGGCTCGGTCCACCGTGCCACACTTCGAACCCGGGACGGGCGCTTCGTCCTCGAGAAGGTGGCGCGAGTGTCGGTCGCCGGAGCCCGCGGACGCCGTGACGCGGTGGATCTCGCGACCTCGATTCCGGGAGCCGAGGTCGCAGTGCTCACCCGCCGGGGTCTCCTGCTCTACGGAGGGGGCTCCTGGGAGAGCCTCCGCCCCGGCCTGCCTCCAGGCGCCACGCCGCTTCGCGTCGGTCACACGGGGAGTCGCATATGGATCGCGACGGATCGCGGGCTTCTCGAGGCGTCGTCGCCTTCCGGTCCCTGGCATCGCTCCGCCCCACCGGTCGGCAACACGCCGATCGCCGTTCTGGGAGGGGGCGAGCCGCTCGTCTACGCCGCAGGCGCTCGGGGTCTATTCGCCGGCCGGTCGCGGTCCGACCCGGCGGAGCCGGTGGCCGTTCTCGCGCCCCCGAAAATGCCCTGGGCGGATGAGCCCACAGTGCGTCAGGTGCAGGTGGCGGCGATTCGCTACCTGGATCTCGCGCCGGAGAGGATTCGAGCGCTGCAGCGCGGTGTGCGCCGGAGCGGCTGGCTGCCGAGATTCGAGCTCCGCGGCTCGTACGGGGGAGGGCACAGGCGGGAGCACGACTACGACGAGGCGTTTACCTACGACGCCCCTCGTCTGTTCTTCGACAGACAGGAAGAGCGCAGGCGTGACTTCATCGCATCCACGGTCCTGGTCTGGGACCTGGGAGATATCGCCTATCACCCGGAGTCCATCGACGTCTCGAAGGAGGCTCGCGAGATCATCGAGCTGCGCGACGACGTCCTCGACGAGGTGACCCAGCTCTATTTCGAACGGCGGCGCGCGCTTCTCCAGCTCTCCGGCGAGTCCTCCGCGCCCGGCGACGAGGCCGCGCGGCTACGCCTGCGAGCCGACGAGCTCGCCTCTGGCCTCGACGCCTGGACGGGTGGCTGGTGGAGCCGCGCCACGTCGACTCCGGAATCGAACTCGCCCCGAGACACCCCTGAGGAGAACCATCCATGAGAACGCTGTGGGGACTTCCCCTACTCGTCGCACTGCTCGGCGTCCTGCCGGCCGCTGCCCTTCCCGTACTCTCCGAGGTCTTCTACGACGCGGTCGGCACCGACGACGGCCTGGTCTTCGTCGAGATCTACGGTGAGGCGGGCACCGATCTCGACGGTCTCACCGTCGAAGGGATCAACGGATCGGACGGCGGCGTCACCGTCAGCCTCCCTCTCTCCGGATCGATTCCAGCCGACGGTCTCTTCGTTCTCGCCGACGAAGCCGGCGGAGGGGCGAGTTCGGTGGCGGGCGCGGATCAGCTCCTCAACTTCGACTTCCAGAACGGGCCGGACTCCATCCTGCTCCGGGACGGCGACACAGTGCTCGATGCACTGGGATACGGCGTCTTCGACGGAGGGGAGGTATTCGCCGGCGAGGGAAGCTCCGCCCCGGATCCGCCGGCTGGCTCGAGTCTCGCGCGCCGTTTCGCCGACATCGACAGCGGTGATAATGCCACAGACTTCGTGGTGCTCGAGGTGCCGACGCCCGGCAGCGCTCCTCTCTCCGGAATCCCGGAGCCCTCGAGTGCCCTGCTCCTGTCACTGGGGCTTCTGGGACTCGCTCGCGCCGGCAGGAGAGCCCCGACACGGGTTTGACGCGCTGCGCTCCCCCGCGGTGACGGATCTTCTTCCGTCGCCACAGGCCCCGGCGCGCCTGCCCGCGCCGGGGCCACTCAGCCGAGCTCGGCAATCGATCCCCCCGGGACACCCGCCCTCTCCAAGACCGTGCTGCGATTTCAGCGGGACGGGCTTCTCGCCGATAGCGGGGCACGAGCTTGGTGCGGCGGACCTGGGAAGCCGCACGACTAGCCCGGGACTTGCTTGCAAATGCAGCGGCGGTCGCGCACACTGCTCGTCCGCTCTGCGCCGAGGTTCGAGGGGATCGCGCCCCGTCATGCTGTCCGGATTCAATACCAACATCCGACACCGAGGCGTGCTATTCCACGTGCAAAGTGAGGACAGCGGTCGCGCTCGTCCCCACATCATCACGCACCTGTATCACGGCGGGACCATTCTCGCCTCCGAGAAGAGCAGCTACGCCGATCACCTCGAAGATCCCAACCTCGGCGATCTTGTGCGCAACCTGATGGAGGCTCAACATAAGGCGGTGCTCGAGAGGCTCCGTTCGCGGGCCTTCGACGATCTGATTCGGGAGAGACTCGGAGAGTCCGTGTTTGGCGAATCCGAGGACAGCAAGGGAAGGACCGCACCCACCACCATGACGTCCACCGAGACCCACGCCAGCGCCGGCGAAGGTGAGCCGGAAGGACCGTCGGGCCGTTCCTTCGGCGAGGGAATCGTCTCCGAGAAGCCTCTCGACGAGGTGATTCTCAACTACCTGGTCGAGAACGCGCGCAAGCGAAAGCGTCGGCGTTCGTGAGACCGGGCCCGCATTTCTCCCCAGGTCGTGTCGCGAGGGCGCCGAGAGCGCCGCGAAGATCTGTTGCCATCGGCGGCCGCGGTAGCGACCTGGGGAGAAATGCGGGCTAGGGGCGTGGACCCGGCTCACCCTGGCGGCGGGGCCCTTGTGCGTCTCTTTCACGTCTCGAAGTCCTACTTGGCGGGATCCTGGGCGCTCCGCGACGTCAGTGTCGAGCTCGGAAAGGGTGAGTTCGTCTTCCTGACAGGGCCGAGCGGCGCCGGCAAGACCACGCTGATGAGACTCGTCTTCGCTGCGGAGCGGCCGAGCGAGGGGCAGATCATCGTGCTGGGTCGAAATGTCGGCCGACTCGGACCGAGCGGCATCCCCGCTCTGCGCCGCCGGATCGGTGTCGTGTTTCAGGACTTCAAGCTTCTGCCCAGGAGAACGGTGGAGGAGAACGTCGCGCTGGCCCTCGAAGTGTTGGGAACGCCGCGGCGCCAGGTCCGGAGCAAGGTCTTTGGAATGCTCAAGCGCGTCGGGTTGCAGCATCGCCGCTTCCATCATCCGCTCTCGCTCTCGGGGGGCGAACAGCAGCGGCTGGCGATTGCCCGCGCGCTGGTGAACGAGCCGGAGATCCTGCTCGCGGACGAGCCCACCGGCAACCTCGACGCAGAGCTGACCCTCGAGATCATGGACCTGCTGGTGGGCGCTGCGACTCGCGGAACCGCGGTCTTCGTCGCCACCCACGACGCGGTCCTGATCGAACGCTACGGAAAGCGGACCGTGAGGCTCGAGGACGGACGCATCGTCGAAGACAATCCCGGGGCTCGGGGATTGCCATGACGCGTCTCGGTGCACGGCTTCGTTACTTCCTGCGCACGGCGCTCTACGGTCTGCGCGGGAGTCCGATGACCAGCGTCATCGCCGTGGCCACCATCGGCGTCACACTGCTCCTGGTCGGTGCCTTCGTACTCCTGGTCTCCAACATGGAGCGGCTCCTGGATCGCTTCGGGGAGGACATCCTGGTCTCCGCCTACCTCGAGGCGGACCTGTCGGGCGAAGGAAGGCGCGTTCTCGTCGAGCGGGTGCAGAGCGCGCCGGGGGTGGAATTCGTCCGGCTGGTCACCGAGGAGGAGGCCATGCAGCGTTTCCGGGAGGGCAGCGCGGGACAGGCTTCGCTTCTCGAAGGCCTGGATGAGAATCCGCTGCCCGCCTCCCTGGAAATCACCCTGGCTCCCGATTCGAGATCCAGTGAGGGGCTCGCGACCCTGGTCGCCGCCCTCGAGGGCCTGGGTGGCATCGATGAGCTCGGCTATGGAACCGAGTGGGTCGAAGGCTACGCGCGAGCCATGTCCCTGATCCGCGCCATCGGGACCGGGATCGGAGTGGTGCTCGCGCTGGCGACCCTGCTGATCGTCTCCAACACGATCCGGCTCGCCGTCTACGCGCGTCGGGAGGAGATCGAAATCCTGCGCCTCGTCGGTGCCGGGCGCAGCTTCGTATCGGTCCCCTTTCTCGTCGAGGGGTTCATCCAGGGGAGCCTGGGAGGCGTCTTCGCCGTCGCGCTCCTCTACGGGTTCTTCAGGATTCTCCTGCCTGGCCTCGAGGGCGGGGTCGAGCTCCTCCTCGGCTTCGCGAAGCCGGTGTTCGTCGGTGCCGAGGTGGTGCTGGCCTTGATCGTCGCCGGCGCCGCGCTCGGAACGCTGGGGTCGGGCTTGGCTCTCGTCGAGGGATCGGAGAGGTGAGGTTTCTTCTGGCGGTGCTGGCCCTCGGGCTTTGCGCACCGGTGGCGCTCGGGGCTGCGGACGAATCTCTCGAGCTCGAGTCCTTGCGCCGGTTGATCCAGGAGCGTCGGGAACGAGTCGCCGAGTACGAGCGGCGCGAGCGAGGCCTCTTCGATGCCATCCGCTCGTTCGATGAGGCGGTACGGGCCCTCTCGGCGGATCTGGGGCGCGCGCGCCGGGAGGCGGAGACGGCGCGGACTCGGCTTCGAGATCTCGAGGCCGGCAGCGCCGACCTGGAGCTGCGGCTCGCCCGGACCAAGCGTGCCCTCGCCAGCCGCGCCGTCGCGCTCTACAAGACCGGGGAGCTCGGACCGGTTCGCATGATCTTCACGGACGGATCCCTGCGCGATCGGCTCCAGCGAATCCAGACCCTCAGGCGGCTGGTCCGTCACGATCAGAAGCTCCTGACTCGGTTCCACCAGGAGGTGACCGCTCTGGAACGAGCCCGGGCCGATGCGGTGGTCGCGGCCGCGGAGCGCGATGAGGCGGCCCTGCGTTTTCGCACCCGATCCTCCGAGCTGGAGCGAGAGCGGCGCGCCAAGCGGGAGCTCCTGCTCGCGGCGCGGAGCAACCGGGCGCGCGAGCGGGCGGTCCTGAACGAGCTCGAGGCGGCGGCCCGCGCCCTGGAGGAAACCCTGAGCCACCTGCGTGAAAGCCCGCGCCGCCGGCGCGCGGAGACAGTCGAGGTTCCCTTCGCATCGCTCAAGGGTCGACTCGAGGCGCCCGTGCCCGGCCTCCTCCTGCGCGGCTTCGGTCGTGTCTTGGACGATGAGTTCCGAACCCAGACCTTTCGAAAGGGCGTCGACTTCGCGGTGGAGATCGGCGACCCGGTGTACTCCGTCGCCGAGGGAGAGGTGCGTTTCGCCGGCTGGTTCCGCGGCTACGGAAAGCTCGTGATTCTCGACCACGGAGAGGACTACTTCACCGTCTCGGGCCACCTCGAAGAAATCGACGTGGAGGTCGGGGACCAGGTGCGCGGCGGCGACCGGATCGGCGTGGCGGGCGAGACCGGATCCCTGAGCGGTCCCAGACTCTACTTCGAGATTCGCAAGGGGAGTGGAGCCCTCGATCCAGCCGAGTGGCTCCTCCCGGTACTGGAGCGGTAGACTCACCGATGCGTCAAGGAGAGGCGGCGGATTGCCGAACCCCAGAAATGGTTTCCGGGTCGGCTCCGCGGCCTCCCTGAGCAACCCCACGAAGCGGGCCTCCCCCGCAGGAGAACCACTCGGCACCATGCGTCGGCTGAACCTTCGCTTCCTCCTCGGCTTCTTTGCGGGAACCCTCTCGGCCGCCCTGCTGGTGTTCGCCACCGCGGGCACGGGGAGCCTCGCCTCTACCCGTTACGAGGACTTGAGCCTCTTCAGTGACGTGCTTCGCCTGGTTCGCAACAACTACGTCGAGCCCGTCGACGAGCGCAAGCTGATCCAGGGTGCAGTCCGGGGAATGCTCCAGGAGCTCGATCCACACTCCTCCTATCTCGATCCGGAAGCCCACAAGGAGATGCAGATCGATACCCGGGGCGAGTTCCACGGGCTGGGGATCGAGATCAGCAAGGAGCGCTCCGGCTTCATCATCGTGGTGTCGCCCATCGAGGGCACTCCCGCCTGGCGAGCCGGGATCCGCGCGCGGGACCAGATCGTGGCGATCTGCCCGACGGAGCCTCCGGAGGATTGGACGGAGCCCTGCCATAGCACCAAGACGATGGATCTCCACGAGGCGGTGCGTCTGATGCGGGGTCCCAAGGGCACCGAGATCACCATCCGCATTTTCCGGGAGGGGTTCGAACGACCGGAGCCCTTCACAATCTCGCGAGATGTGGTGAAGGTGGCCTCGGTGGAGGGGCGGATGCTGGAAGACGGCTACGCCTATCTGCGGGTCCGATCCTTCCAGGAACGCACCGCTCGCGACCTGAACCGCGTTCTCGAAGAGCTTCACGAGGAGAACGGCGGGGAGTTCGACGGATTCGTGCTCGACCTTCGCGACAACCCGGGTGGCCTGCTCGACCAGGCCGTCAAGATCGCCGATACCTGGCTCGATGAGGGACTCATCGTCTATACGCAGGGCAGGGTGGAGAGCCAGCAGCAGAAGTACGAGGCTCGATCCAACGGCGAGGGTCAGTACCCCCTGGTGGTCCTTGTGAATGCGGGAAGTGCCAGCGCGTCGGAGATCGTGGCCGGGGCGCTCCAGGACCATCACCGCGCGCTGCTGCTCGGTGGCAAGACCTTCGGGAAGGGTTCGGTGCAGACGGTCTATCCGCTCGAGGATCACTCCGGTCTCCGACTCACGACCGCCCTCTACTACACGCCCTCGGGGCGTTCGATCCAGGAGGTCGGAATCGAGCCGGACATTCCAGTCGAGCCGCAGCCGCTCCAGGGCAGTGACGAGGAGAGCGGGGAATTCCACAGGTTCCGCGAGGAGGACCTGGAAGGTCACTTCACACAGGAAGAAGCGGTGCCGGAGTCCGAGGAGGATTCGAATCTCGAGGAGGGCGCCGCAGCCGATCGGGAAACGGACCTTCAGCTCGCCCGCGCCCTCGAGGTTCTGAAGAGCTGGACCTACTTCGACCGGCTGCGCGAGGCACGCGCCGAGTCCGCAGCGATCCGTTCGGCGGAGGCAGCGAGCGAGGCCTCTGCGCCTTAGTTAGTTTCGCTGGGTGGGTGAGTCTGCGCAGCCTGAGCTCCTGGGCCGGCGTGTCTTCAGTGTCGGTGAGCTCGTCTCCGATCTCAAGTCGCTGCTCGAAGACGAGTTCGGGCGCGTCTGGGTGGTGGGTGAGATCAGCAATCTCCACCGCGCCCGTTCCGGCCACAGCTACTTCACGCTGAAGGACGACGATGCGCAGATCCGCGCCGCCCTGTTTCGCGGCGTCGCCCAGCGCCTGCCCTTCGACCCGGAAGACGGTCTCGAGGTCGTCGTCTTCGGAGACCTGACGCTCTACCCATCCCGGGGCGATCTCCAGATCATCGTGCGGGGTCTCGAGCCCCGGGGGCAGGGTGCGCTGCAGCTGGCCTTCGAGCAGCTTCGCGCCCGGCTCGAAGCCGAGGGTCTCTTCGCGCCGGAGCTGAAGCGGCCGCTTCCGGAGCTGCCCCGCCGGGTCGGCGTGGTGACCTCACCCACGGGCGCCGCGATTCGCGACGTGATCCAGGTGACGGGCCAGCGCTTTCCCTCGATCCCGCTTCTGCTGGCGCCAACCCGGGTGCAGGGCGAGGGCGCCGAGGAGGAGATCGCGGCCGCCCTCGAGCTGGTGTCCGGTCGCGGCGTGGACGTCATCCTGCTGGTGCGCGGAGGCGGCTCACTGGAGGACCTCTTCGCCTTCAATACCGAGCGGTTGGCCCGGGCGATTCGCGCCTGTCCCGTCCCCGTGGTGAGCGGCGTCGGACACGAGGTCGACGTGACCATCTCCGATCTGGTGGCGGACGCGCGTGCGCCCACGCCCTCCGCTGCGGCGGCACTGGCCCTGCCGGACCGCCAGGGCCTGGAGACCCGGCTGGATCGAGACCGCCGTCGCTTGCGGGCGGCCGCCCTCGGCATCGTCGATCGGGCCGCAAGGCGGCTGGGCCACAGCCGGGAATCCCTGCGCGCCCACGCTCCCTCCGCCCGTCTGCTGGCAGATCGGGTCCGCTGGACGGCCGCGCAAAGCGCCCTGCGGCGGGGGATCGGGGCCAATCTCGCCAGCAGCGGCGCCCGTTTCGCCGCCGTCTCCGCCCGCCTCGATGCCCTCTCGCCCCTGGCCGTGCTCTCCCGCGGCTACGCCATCGTGTATCGGGAGCCGGAGGGGGTGATCGTGCGTCGGGCTCGGGAGGTTCGCCCCGGGGATGCCCTTCGGCTGAGGGTTGCGGAGGGTGAGATCGAGGCGACCGCAGGCCCCCTTCGGCAAGCTGGGGAATGATGGAAGTCCTCAATTTCGAAGGATTTTCTTGATTACTCCGGTTTGACGAGGCTGGCGGCCGCCGGTACGATCCGCCCCGCGATGGGAAAGGCGCGCGAGACCGGCAGCCGAAAACGAGAAGTTTCCCAGGAGCTATCCTTCGAGAAGGCGCTCGAAGGTCTGGAGAAGATCGCAGAGCGCCTGGAGGCGGGGGATCTGGAGCTCGAAGCCGCTCTCGCCGCCTTCGAAGAGGGAGTCGCGCTGGCCCGGCGCTGTGCCGAGCAGCTCCGCGACGCGGAGCGGCGAATCGAGGTGCTCACCCAGGAGGGCGACGGCTGGAGTGAGCGAGATTTCGAGGCGCCGGAGGACGAGGGGTAGTGGATGTCGATGCGTACCTGGCGGACCGTTCGTCGCTGGTGAACCGCTACCTCGACGAGGTGGTGCCCCCCGCCAGCGAGAGCCCCACCAGCCTGCACGCCGCCATGCGTCACCTGCTCTTTCCCGGTGGCAAGCGGCTGCGGCCGGCCCTCGCCTTCGCCGGCTGCGAGGCGGCCGGGGCTCCCGCGGAGATGGCGCTCCCGGCGGCGGCGGCGGTAGAGCTGGTGCACATCTACTCCCTCATCCACGACGATCTCCCCTGCATGGACGACGACGACGAACGGCGCGGCCGACCGACGGTCCACGTCGCGTTCGGCGAGGCGGTGGCCGTGCTGGCGGGAGACGCGCTGCTGGCGCAGGCTTTCGAGGTGCTGGCCGCCGGAGCCGGAGACGCGGAGCCGCAGCGGCGGCTCGCGGCGCTCCGCGACCTGTCGCGCGCCGCGGATTCGCGCAACCTGGTGGGGGGCCAGGCCGACGACCTGACCTTTCGCGCCGGCGAGGGCGACAGCGCTGCCATCGAGTCGATTCATCGGCGCAAGACGGCGGCGCTCATCGCCGCCTCGGTGCTGACCGGCGCCCGGCTGGGCGGTGCCGACACTCCCCTGCTCGAGCGTCTGCGCTCTTTTGGCGAGGAAGTGGGGGTGGCCTTCCAGATCGCCGACGATCTGCTCGACCGGGAAGACGGGGAACTCTGCTCGTTGGTACGGGTTCTTGGTCTGGAGGGGGCGCGGGCGCGCGCAGAGGAACTCCTCGAGGGTGCGCTCCGCCGGATCGAAGATCTCGGTGAGCGCGGTGAGCCACTCCGCGAGCTCGCGCGGTTCGCGGTGCGGAGAAGTCGATGACGGAACGGAAGCTGCTGGAGGGAATCGAATCGCCGGAAGATCTACGGCGACTTTCCCGGGAGCGGGTGCAGCAACTGGCGCAGGAGGTCCGCGCCGAAATCATCGAGCGCGTGTCGAAGACCGGCGGTCACCTGGCCTCGAGCCTCGGCGCCGTCGAGCTCATCACCGGCATCCACTACATCTTCGATACGCCCCGTGACCGGCTGGTTCTCGACGTCGGTCACCAGGGATATCCCCACAAGATCCTGACGGGCCGGCGCAATGAATTCGACCGGCTCGGCAAGGAAGGCGGGATCGGCAAGTTTCTGCGACGCCAGGAGTCCGCGTACGATCCGTTCGGCGCCGGCCACGCCGGCACCTCGATCTCGGCGGCCCTCGGAATGGCGCAGGGTCTACAGCTCCAGGGTGTCGATCACTGCGCCATCGCCTTGATCGGCGACGGCGGCATGACCGCGGGAATGGCCTTCGAGGCCTTGAACCACGCCGGCGCCCTCGGGCAGAAGAACCTGGTGGTGGTGCTGAACGACAACGAGATGTCGATCTCTCCCAATGTGGGCGCCATGTCCTCGTATCTGTCTCGAAAGCTGTCGGCGCCCATGGTGCGGCGCATGAAGGGCTGGGCGAAGGAGTTTCTCTCGACGATGCCCGGCGACATGCTCCACTGGGCGCAGAAGGCCGAGGAGTCCCTCAAGGTCTTCTTCTCTCCGGGACTGCTCTTCGAGGCCCTGAACTTCAAGTACGTCGGTCCGATCCAGGGCCACCGGATGGATGTGGTGCTGGAGACTTTCGAGAACGTGAAGGCCATGCTCGCCAACGGCGACGGCCCCATCCTGGTTCACGCGCTCACCGCCAAGGGTTTCGGCTACGAGCCGGCCCAGAGCGATCCCTACAGGTTCCACGGGGTCGGCAGCTTCGACGTGGAGTCCGGGAGGGTCCACGCGTCGAAGCCCGGTCCACCCAAGTACCAGAGGATCTTCGCGGAGACGCTGGTCCGCCTCGCCAGAGAAGACCATCGCATCGTCGCCATCACCGCCGCCATGGCCGACGGCACCGGTCTCGACCGGTTCGCACGGGAGTTTCCGGACCGCTTCTACGACGTCGGCATCGCCGAACAGCACGCGGTGACCTTCGCGGCCGGCCTCGCCACCGAGGGAATGAAGCCCGTGGCCGCGATCTACTCCACCTTCCTGCAGCGGGCCTACGACCAGATCGTCCACGACGTCTGCCTGCAAAACCTGGATGTCACGCTGGCCATGGACCGCGCCGGCATCGTCGGCGCCGATGGCGCCACACACCAGGGGATGTACGACATCGCCTACCTGCGCCACCTGCCGAACATCATCTGCATGGCGCCCAAGGACGAGAACGAGCTCCAGCAGATGCTCCGCACCGCCGTCGAGTACGACGGGCCCGCGGCCGTCCGCTATCCGCGCGGCGCCGGCTTCGGCGTGCCCCTGGACCCGGAGCTCAAGGTGATCCCCATCGGCGAGTCCGAGCTCCTGCGCGACGGGGACGACGCTCTGATCGTCGCCTACGGCACCCTGGTGCATCCGGCCCTGGAGGCCGCCGCGGAGCTGTCCGCGGAGGGGATCTCGGCAGCGGTGCTGAACGCGCGCTTCGCCAAGCCCCTCGACCGGGATCGCATCCTCTCGCTGGCGAGCCGTTGCAGGGCGTTGCTGACGGTCGAAGAGCACAGCGGCATGGGCGGCTTTGGAAGCGCGGTACTGGAGGCACTCTCCGCCGCGGGTTTGGCCGTCAACTCCCGCTGCCTCGCCGTTCCCGACTCGGTGATCGAGCAAGGTGACACCGAAGAGATTCGCCACCGTCTCCGTCTCGATGCCGACGGAATCGTCCAGGCGGTGCGGGATCTCGTCAAGGGATCCCCGGCGGAGGAGTGCTGAAGGGCGCGCGCCTCGACGAGCGAGTCGTCCGCGACGGCCTCGCGGCGACGCGGACCCGGGCCCAGGCCCTGATCCGGAGCGGGCGGGTGCTCGTCGACGACGTCCCGGTCGAGAAGCCGGGGATTCGCGTTCGCGACGAGGCGGCGATTCGCGTGCGCGGTGAGGAGCGCGCCTTCGTCTCCCGCGGTGGCGAGAAGCTTGCCGGCGCGCTCGAAGATCTGGGGATCGATCCCAACGGCTTCGCCTGTCTGGACCTGGGCGCCTCGACGGGTGGCTTCACCGATTGCCTGCTGCGCGCTGGCGCTCGGCGGGTGGTGGCAGTGGACGTCGGCTATGGACAGCTCGATGTGAGGTTGCGCGGCGATCCCCGCGTGCTCGTGCTCGAGCGGACCAACGCCCGCCACCTGGAGGCCTCCGCCGTCCCCGGCCCCATCGATCTGGTGACCATCGACGTCTCTTTCATCTCGGCCACGATGCTCCTGCCCCGCCTTCCCGAGGTGGCGCCCGGAGCGGACGTCCTGGTGATGGTGAAGCCGCAGTTCGAGGTCGGCCGGAGCCAGGTGGGGAAGGGGGGTGTCGTCCGCGACGAGGCCCAGCGAGCGGCAGCCGCCGACCGGGTGCGAGGCTGCGCCGAGTCCCTCGGCTATCGGCTCGAGGGGCAGGTGGATAGCCGGCTTCCGGGGCCGAAGGGGAACCGGGAGATCTTCCTGCGGCTGCGAGCGGTTTCGTCCCCACCGGGGGAGTGATATCAGACCGATCTGGTCCGATATAGGCGCTGGGCTACATTGAAGAGCGATCCGAGGACGGCCTCTTGAAATTTCCCATCTACCTCGACAATCACGCCACCACCCGTGTCGATCCCCGGGTGCTCGAGGCCATGCTGCCCTTCTTTTGCGAAGACTACGGCAACGCAGCCAGTCACAGCCACGTGTTCGGGTGGAGGGCCGAGGCCGCCGTGGAGATCGCTCGGGAAAAGCTGGTGGCGGCGATCGGGGCGCCGGATCCGCGGGAGGTCATCTTCACGAGTGGTGCCACCGAGAGCGACAACCTGGCGATCAAGGGAGTCACGCCCCCCGGGGGTCACATCGTTACCGCCGCATCCGAGCATCCGGCAGTGCTGGATACCTGTGAGGACCTGGAGCGGCGAGGAGTCGCGGTCAGTGTGCTGCCCGTCGATTCGAATGGGCTCGTCGATCCCGAGCAGGTCGCCCGAGCCATCACCGAGGGCACGGCCGTGGTCTCCATCATGGCGGCGAACGGTGAGATCGGTGTGCTTCAGCCCCTGGCGGAGATCGGTCGGATCTGCCGGGAGCGGGGAGTGCTGTTCCACACCGACGCTGCTCAGGCCGTCACGAAGATTCCCCTCGACGTGGAGGAGATGGGGATCGATCTGCTCTCGATCTCCGCTCACAAGCTCTACGGTCCGAAGGGGATCGGGGCGCTCTTCGTGCGAAGCCGGCGGTCCGACGGAAGACGTCTGCGCCTGCTCCCGCAGCTTCACGGGGGAGGGCACGAGCGCGGCTCGCGCTCGGGGACCCTGCCGGTTCCGCTGATCGTCGGCTTCGGAAGCGCGGTGGCCCTGGGTGTCGCAGAGATGGACGCCGAGGCGAGACGGCTTCTCCGCCTGCGCGGCCGCATGCTGGAGCGGCTCTCGGAGTCCCTGGCGGGGGTCTTTCTCAATGGCCACCCCGAACGACGTCTTCCCGGCAACCTCAACCTCTCCTTCGAGGGCGCCCAGGCCGACGCGCTGATCTCGGATCTGAAGGAGGTGGCCGTCTCCACCGGCTCTGCCTGCAGCTCGGCGAAGCCAGAGACCAGCCACGTCCTTCGCGCCCTGGGATGCGACGAGAGTCGCGCACGGTCGTCGATCCGCATCGGCCTCGGTCGCTTCACCACCGCCGAGGAGGTCGAGATCGCCACCGACGCATTGATCGCAGCCGTCGTCGCCCAAAGAGCGGGCCGAGGGAACTAAACAGATCCCCGTGGACCTGCCGATACCAGGGCTCGGTTAGTGGCATGGGCGGGAGCGGGCTAAAGTGCCGAATTCCTCGGGAGCGTGGAGCTCAACATCGTTGGCAGAAGAGAAGAACACCAACATCACCTGGCACCGAGGGCAGGTTGACCGTGAGCAGCGCCAGGAGCTGCTGAAGCAGCGGGGCGCGACGATCTGGCTGACCGGTCTCTCCGGCTCCGGGAAATCGACGCTTGCCGTGACGGCCGAGGCCGCCCTGCTGAAGCGCGGACACCTGGCCTACGTCCTGGATGGTGACAACGTGCGGCACGGGCTCAACAGGAACCTGGGATTCTCTCCGGAGGACCGGACCGAGAACATTCGCCGCATCGGCGAGGTGGCGAAGCTCTTTACCGACACCGGCGTGATCGTCTTCACTTCTTTCATCTCGCCCTACCGCGCGGATCGGGACGCGGCCCGCGCGCTCTTCGCCGCGGGTGATTTCATCGAGGTTCACCTCGCTGCCACCGTGGCAACCTGCGAGGGGCGGGATCCCAAGGGGCTCTACCAGAAGGCCCGGAAGGGCGAGATCCCCGAGTTCACCGGAATCTCCGCACCCTACGAGGCGCCGGAGAACCCCGAACTGGTCCTCGAGACCGGATCTCTGACGGTCGAGGAGAGCGTCGCGCGGATCATCGAATATCTTGAAGAGAAGGGCTACCTCTCTCCGGATTCCCAAACGGGGACTCGTGCAGGATCCCAGCCCATGATCGAGACAGTTCGATGAGGAACCGCGTGCGGGCACCGCAACACAGTGAGGCACCTGGGTCGACTCCGGGAGCTCGCGGGTTCCCTGGGAGACGGACAGGGATACTGCTGCTCGTCCTTCTCTTCGTCGCGGGCGGGTGCGCGAGCTGGGCTCCGGGGGAGGGCTCCCGGCCGAGCCCGGCGCTGGAAGAGACGCCTCCCGAGCTCGACTTCCTGGTCGGCCGCGACCTCGAGGCGGAGGGACATCTGCAGGAGGCGCTCGAGGCCTACACCAGGGCCCTCTCGAAGGATCCCGAATCGGTCTATCTGCTGAAGCGGGCAGCGGAGCTGTCTGCGCGCCAGAATCGTCTCGCCGAAGCCGTGGTCTACGCCGAGCGGGCTCTGGAGCTCGAGCCCGACAACGAAGGGGTTCGCCTCTTTCTCGGAACTCTCTACCGCTTCCGCAAGGACGTGGCGAGCGCCGAGCGCGTGCTCCGCGACGAAAGCGGGGAGCCGTTGAACGACGATGCGGCGGTGCTTCTGTACGGCATCTACGCCGACAACCGGAGACTCAGCGACGCGCGGAGTCTCGCCGAGCAGATGATCGATACCGATCCCGATGGGCTGCGCGGCTACTTTGCCCTCGCCGATGTCCAGGAGAAGCTCGGTGATCCGGCCGCCTCCGAGGCCACGCTCCGCACCGGCCTGGAGCGGCACCCTGGAGAGCTCGCCATCTACGCAGCCCTCGCCGGAGGTCGCCGGATGCGTGGGGATCGGGTCGGCGAGATCGCCATCTACCGCGAGGTGTTGGAGATCCACCCCCAGAACCGCAGCACTCTTCAGTCCCTCGCCGACGCCCAGCTCGCCCTGGAGCGGACCGACGAGGCCATCAAAACCTTGGAGGTTCTCGAGTCGCTGTATCCGGAGGACCTGCGTGCGCGACTCCGGCTCGCCTTCATCGAGTTCGAGCTGGGAAGCTATGCGGCTGCCGCCGATCGCTTCGAGCTCGCCCTCGAGCAGAATCCGGAGGAGTACGAGGTGGTGTACTTCCTCGGCGTGGTGCGCAGGCGCCTCGGCGAGGACGAGGCGGCGATCGCAGCCTTCGACCGGATCCCGGTCGATCACGACCGTTTCGCCGAGGCGCGCACGCAGATCGCTGGAATCTACGAGCACGAGGGCGACTTCGAGCGCGCCATCGCGGAGGTGGAGTGGGCCCGGGAGGTTCACGAGAGCCGCCCCCTGGATCTCTACCTGGCGAGTCTTCGCGCCAAGGCCGGCGACCTCGACGGCGCCCTCGCGTTCCTCCAGCAGCTTCTGGACGAGTCACCCGACGATGCAGAGATTCTCTACAACATCGGCGTCATTCACGGAGAGGCGAAGCAGATCGACGAGGCGATCCACTACATGCAGATCGTTCTCGGCATGAATCCGGATCACGCCGGTGCGCTCAACTACGTGGGTTATACCTGGGCCGAGCAGGGTACCAATCTCGATCAGGCCGAGGCGATGATCTCGCGCGCCCTCGAGCTTCGCCCCGACGACGGCTACATCACCGACAGTCTCGGGTGGGTCTATTTCATGCGCGCGCGCCCCTTGCTCGACCGGGGGGACATCGAAGCCGCGCGGGTCTTGCTCGACCGGGCGGTGGATGAGCTCCAGCGGGCCGCCGAGCTCACCGGCGGCGATCCGGTGATCTCGGAGCATCTGGGCGATGTCTACCTGGTCCTGGACGAGAAGGAGCGGGCGCTCTCGATGTACGAAGAGGCGCTCGATCTCGCGCCCCGTTTCCACGAGCAGCCACAGCTTCGCGAGAAATACGAACGCCTGCGCGAGGAGCTGGGGGCGCGGTGAAGCGCGTCGCGCTGGCGCTCGCCGCGGCGCTTCTGCTCCAGATCGGCTGTCGCACTCTGCCTTCACAAGTGGTGCCGCTCGCCGTCGACGACCCACGCCCGGACGCCCTGCTGGCCGGCTGGACGGCTCGCGCCGGCGAGCTGCGCTCGCTCCGGGGCTCGGCGCGCGTGTCCCTCGACGGCGCACGCGGCGCGTCCTTCGCGCGTCAGCTGCTGGCGTTGGAGCGGCCGGCACGGCTCCGGGTGGAGGTGCTCGGCCTGCTGAACCAGCGGATCGCGGTGCTCGCGACCGATGGCGAGCGCTTCGACCTCTACCGCTCCGAGAGCGGTGCGGTAGAGAGCGGCGAAATCCGGCCGAGTGTGCTGTGGGAGGTGGCGGGCGTTCCCCTCACTCCCGAGGAGGCGGTGGGGGTGCTGCTCGGCGCTCCGCAGATGCAGCGGCCGGGAGGGGAGACCACCGGTGCCGTCGAGAGCGCAGATGCCGCGGTGCGCTTCGAGATCCGAGGCTCCGATCTCTACTGGTCGGTGCTCGAGTTCGACGCCCAGGGGCTCCTGTCCGGCTACGACCTGGTCGGTCCCCAGGGAGCTCTCTTCCAGGTGCGCTACCGCGACTACCGGGAAGTAGCGGGCACCCAGTTCGCCCACCGGGTCGATCTCGACTTTCCGTTCTCCCAGGTCCACGCGGAGGTGCAGTTCGGCGGCGTCCAGCTCAACCCGGTGTTTTCCGAGAGCGTCTTCCGACTCGATCTGCCGGAGCGTGTATTCTCCCCGCCGGGGGAGTCATCCGAATGAGGAACCGGCTGCGGCTGGCCGCGCTCGCCATCGGAGCCGCGGCAATCGCCGCCTGCACCAACAATCCCTATCCGGATGAGGACTCCGCCCGCAAGATCCTCTATTCCGACATCGGCGAGCCGCCGAAGACGTTGGATCCCGCCGTGGCCTACTCCACGGCCGACCATGCGGTGACCGGGCCTGTCTACGAGACGCTGCTCGAGTACCACTTCCTGATTCGACCCTACACACTGATTCCGGGTATCGCGACACGGGTGCCCGGGGCACGGCGATTGCCCGACGGACGCGTCGCGTACCGCTTCGAGCTGCGCGACGACCTGCTCTTCCAGGACGACCCGTGCTTCGCCCTGGGGGGCGAGGGGCGCACGACGCGCGGGGTGGGTGCGGCCGACGTGGTCTTCGAGCTGATGAGGATCGCCGATCCGGAGGTGAACAGCCCCGTCGTCACCACCTTCTGGAAGATCATGGGGATGCGCGAGTTCGGGGAGCGTCTCGCCGGGCGGCGCGAGGCGGACCCCGACTTCGCGGCCCTGCGCATCGATCGACAGTACCAGGCGGTCGGCCCCGTCGAGGGGCTGCGCGTCTTCTCCGACACCGAGTTCGAGATCGTGCTCGGCGCGGCCTATCCGCAGTTGCTCTACTGGTTCGCCATGGAGTTCACCACGCCGGTGCCGTGGGAGGCGGTGGCCTACTACGACGGCGAGGAGGGACGCAAGGCCTTCGCCGAGCATCCGGTGGGCGCCGGTCCCTTTCGCCTGGTGCACTACCGGAAGCGCAGCCGGATCGTCTTGGAGCAGAACCCCAATTGGTACGGGATCCGTCATCCCGAGGCGAGAGCACCCGCGGCCACCTACCCGAGCGAGGGGGAGCCCGGAGACGAGGAGCTGGGGCGGCTCGATCCTGCCTACCTGGGGAGATCCCTGCCCTTCATCGAGCGCATCGAGCTTCGCTACGAGAAGGAGACGATTCCCGCCTTCAACAAGTTCCTGCAGGGCTACTACGACGCCTCGGGAGTCATCCAGGAGAGCTTCGACAAGATCATCCACGAGGGAAACCTGTCGCCCGAGATGCAGGCGATCGGCATGCGTCTGGAGAAATCCGTCGTGCCCTCGATCTACTACCTGGGATTCAACATGGACGATCCGGAGGTGGGGCGCCAGGCGGGCGAGCGCGGCCGAAAGCTGCGCCAGGCCATGAGCCTGGCCGTGGATGCACGCGAGTACACCCGGATCTTCGCGAACGGCCGAGGCATCCCTGCCCAGACGCCGATTCCGCCCGGCCTCTACGGCTACGAGGAGGGCTACCGCAATCCCTACCGGCAGGTGGATCTGCTCCGCGCCCAGCGGCTCCTGGCCGAGGCGGGGTACCCGAACGGAATCGATCCCGGGACCGGCAAGCCCCTGCATCTCAGCTTCGACACCGGCGATACCAGTGCGCGGGGGCGGCTTCGCTACCTCTTCTTCGTCGAGGCGTGGAAGAAGATCGGGCTGGACGTCGAGATCGCGGCCACCAACTACAACCAGTTCCAGGACAAGGTGCGAAGGGGCGCCTACCAGATCTTCTTCTGGGGCTGGGTCGCGGACTACCCCGACCCCGAGAATTTCCTCTTCCTGCTTTGGGGACCGATGGCGCGCAGTGTCAGCACCGGGCCCAACACGGCGAACTTCTCCGATCCGCGCTTCGACGAGCTGTTCCTGGAGATGCGCGATCGCCCCAACGACGAGCGCCGCATCGAGCTGATCCGGGAGATGCGGGCGATCCTCGAGCGCGAGCGCCCCTGGATCGAGCTGTTTCATCCCGAGTCCTTCGGCCTCTACCAGCCCTGGGTGGCCAACGTGAAGCCCCTCGGAATGTCGTTCTCGACCCTCAAGTACCAGGACGTCGATCCCGTGCTCCGCGCCCGGCTGCGCGAGGAGTGGAACCGGCCGGTGCGTTGGCCTGCCTACGCCATCACGACACTGCTGGTAATCCTGGTGGTCCCCGGCGTGGTGACCTTCTTCCGGGAGCGCCAGTGATGTTGGCCTTCGTGGTGCGCCGCATCGCCTACGGATTCCTGGTGGTGCTCGGAGTGCTGCTCTTCCTCTTCGTGCTCTTCTTCGGCTGGGTGACGCCCGAGGACATGGCCCGCCGGGCGATCGGCGAGAAGGCTCCCCCCGAGGCCGTCGCCCAGTGGATCACCAATCACGGCTACCACAGGCCCCGCCTCTGGAACCCCGAGGATCCCACCGACACCCTGCTCTTCGACCACTTCCGGAGCATGCTGAGCTTCGACTTCGGGCGCAGCGACGCCGACGACGTGCCCATCAAGAGGCGCCTGCGCGAGGGACTCGCACCGAGCCTCTCCCTCACCATCCCGCTCTTCCTGCTGGGGACCCTGGCGGGCATCGCGCTCTCGCTGTTCGTGGCCTACTTCCGCGACACCTACATCGACACGGTGGGCGTCGCCCTCTGCGTGCTGGGCATGAGCCTCTCCATCGTGATCTACATCATCGGCGGGCAGTACCTGATCGGGAAGCTGCTTCGCTGGTTCCCGATCTCGGGCTTCGATTCCTCGCCGGCGGTGATTCTGCGCTTTCTCGCGCTTCCCCTTACCGTGGCGCTCGCGGCGGGGATCGGAGAGTCCGTGCGTTTCTACCGCACCGTCTTCCTGGAGGAGACGAACCGCGATTACGTGCGCACCGCACGGGCCAAGGGCTGCGGCGACGGTCGGGTGATGGCCCGCCACGTGCTCCGGAACGCGCTGATCCCCATCCTGACCCGGGTGGTCATGGCCATCCCCTACCTGTTCACCGGGTCGATCCTGCTCGAGTCCTTCTTCGGAATCCCCGGTCTCGGCTCCATGACGGTGGACGCCATCAACGGAAACGACTTCGCGACCCTGCGGGTGATGGTCTTCATCGGATCGCTCGCCTTCATCGCGGGACAGATCCTCACCGACGTGAGTTACGCGCTGGTGGACCCGCGGGTGAGGCTCGGGTAGGGGAGGGGGAGCGCTGGAGCCCTACGTCGTCTCGAATCTCGTGGTCGGCCTGCTGCTGGCGGGTAGCGCCTGGGTGCTGCGGGTGGCGGGCCGCAACCGCCTGTGGCGCGAAGCCGGCCGCGAGGTGGTCCGGCGTCGCCCACTGGCGCTGGCGATGGTGCTGCTGTTCGTGGTGACGGCGCTGCTGGACGCGGTCTCCTGGGTCGGCGGCCCAGGGGCGTCGGGCGGGGGCGATGTGGTGGCGCTGTACAAGCCGCGCTCGATCATCGATCGCGCCTTTCCGATCGACTTCCTCGAGCGGAGCTACTCGGCACCGCTCGCCCGGACGGAGTTCTACGGCGGTGCACCTCTCGTCCACCCCGGGAAGCACCTGCTCGGGACCGACATCATCGGGCGCGATGTGTTCCACCTGACGCTGAAGGGCACCCGCGTGGCGCTGCTGATCGGCGGGCTCACCACGCTGATCGTGATCCCGCTGGCGCTGCTCTTCGGGGTCACGGCAGGCTACCGGGGCGGGCGGGTGGACGACGCGGTCTTCTTCCTGATCTCGACCCTGGCCGCCATGCCGGGGTTGCTCCTGCTCATCGCGCTCATCACCGTGCTGGGCCGCGGACCCGTGCAGGTCTGCGTGGCGCTTGGGGTCACCGGCTGGGTGGGGCTCTGCCGCCTGTTGCGCGGCGAGACGCTGAAGCTCCGCGAGCTCGACTACGTCATGGCCGCGCGCGCCCTCGGCGTCTCGGAGACGCGCATCGTCTTCCGCCACGTGCTGCCGAACTTGATGCACCTGGTGGTGATCACCTTCGTGCTGCTCTTCTCGGGCCTGGTGCTCTCCGAGGCCGTGCTTTCCTGGCTCGGAATCGGGATCGATGGGTCGTGGGGGCAGATGATCGACCAGGCGCGCGACGAGCTCTCTCGCGATCCCCCCATCACCTGGAACCTTCTATCGGCATCCGCCGCGCTGTTCCTGCTCATCCTGGCGGTGAACCGCGTTGGCGATGCCGTGCGCGACGTGCTCGACCCGCGCACGGTGCGGGAGATGTGGTGAGCGAGCGGGTCCTGGAGGTCCGCAACCTGCAGACCGCGTTTCCCGGTCCGGCGGGACCGATCCCGGTGGTGGACGACGTGACCCTCCACGTGGAGCGCGGCGAGGTGCTCGCACTGGTGGGCGAGTCGGGCTGCGGCAAGTCGATGACCGCGTTCTCGCTGCTCCGGCTCGTGCCCAAGCCGGGCCGCGTGACGCGGGGAAGCGTGCAGCTGGACGGGCACGACGTGCTGGCTCTCTCGGTCCCGGAGCTGCGTGCCATCCGGGGCCGCGACGCGGCGATGATCTTCCAGGAGCCGATGACCAGCCTGAACCCGGTGCAGACCGTCGGTTCCCAGGTGGTCGAGGCGATCCGTCTGCACGAGCGCGTTTCGAAAGCCGCGGCCCGCAGCCGCACTGTCGCGCTCTTCGAGCGCGTGGGCATCCCGGATTCCGACGCGCGCTTCGACGCCTACCCACACCAGCTCTCGGGTGGGATGAAGCAGCGGGTCATGATCGCCATGGCGCTCTCGAGCCAGCCGAAGCTGCTCATTGCCGACGAGCCGACCACGGCGCTCGACGTCACCATCCAGGCGCAGATCCTCGAGTTGCTGCGCGAGCTGCAGCGCGAGACCGGCATGGCGATCCTGCTCATCACCCATGACCTCGCGATCGTGAACGAGCTGGCCGACCGGGTGGCGGTGATGTACGCGGCGAGGCTCGTCGAGGAGGGAACCCGTGAGGCGATTCTGGGAGGTGCCCGGCATCCCTACACGCTTGGGCTGCTCTCCTCGATGCCCGCGCTGGCGCGGCGCGGGGAGCCTCTGACCGAGATCCCCGGCACGGTTCCCGCGCCGGAGGAATGGCCGCGTGGCTGCCGCTTCGCGTCGCGCTGCTCACGAGCCATCGAGCGGTGCCCGCTGGAACCACCCGGCGACTTCGCGCTCGCCGACGATCACGTGGTGCGCTGCCACGTGGTGCAACAGGAGGAGGCGTCGTGAGCGGCACCGGAGCGCTCCTGCGCGTGGAGGGGCTGCGCACCTGGTTTCCGATCCGGCGCGGGATCCTCCAGCACACGGTGGGCTGGGTGCGCGCGGTGGACGACGTGTCCTTCGAGGTGGGGGCGGGTCGTACGCTGGCGCTGGTGGGGGAGTCGGGCTGCGGCAAGACCACCGTGGGGCTCTCGATCCTGCGACTCGTGCAGCCCCAGGCCGGATCCGTGCTGTTCGACGGGGACGATCTCGTCGCTCTCGGCGACCAGGAGATGCGCGCCCGGCGCCGGGTGATCCAGATCGTATTCCAGGATCCCCTGGGATCACTCGATCCGCGCATGCGCGTGCGCGACGCCATCGCCGAGGGCATGCAGTCGTTTGGCATCGGGGCGAGCGAATCGGAGCGTACCGATCGCGTGGCCGCCCTCCTCGAACGGGTGAAGCTCGACCCACGGCAGATGTCGCGCTACCCGCATGAGTTCTCCGGGGGTCAGCGGCAGCGGCTGTGTATCGCCCGCGCGCTCGCCGTCGAGCCCCGGCTGGTCATCTGTGACGAGGCCGTCTCTGCCCTCGACGTCTCCATCCAGGCACAGATCCTGAACTTGTTGAGCGAGCTCCAGGAGGATCTCGGCTTGACCTATCTCTTCATCACCCACGACCTCAGCGTGGTGCGCTACCTGGCGGACGAGGTTGCGGTCATGTACCTGGGACAGATCGTCGAGCGGGGCGGGACGGAGCGGATCTTCGAGGATCCTCAACATCCGTACACACGCGGGCTGCTGGCAGCGGTGCCCTCGGCGGATCCGCAGCGGCGCAGCGCCGCGGCCCAGGTGCTAGGTGACGTTCCCTCGCCCGCCGACCCGCCGGCCGGCTGCCGCTTTCACACCCGCTGTCCGCAGGCCTTCGACCGATGCAGCGTAGAGGCGCCGGGCCTCTACGCCGTCGAGGGCGGCAGCAGTCGCTGCTTCCTCAGCGAATGAAGGGGGAGGAGGGCGCGGACTGCACCAGCGCCGACTCGAGCACCGCTGTCCATGATGCGATGAGAGGCCATCCCCTGGGGGGATAGATGCGACTCAAGCTCTCATCACCGGTGCGCCGATTACCTGGGCGGCGCAGCGCGGAGGCGAGCTTGCCCGAGAAGACGAAGCTTGGGGAAATGCTGGTGGAGGCGGGGCTCATCGACGAGTTCCAGCTGACGGCGGCCCTCGGAGAACAGACCCGCTGGGGCAATCGTCTCGGTGAGACGCTGGTTCACCTGGGATATCTCACCGAAGTGGATCTGGTGCGGGTCCTCTCCCGCCACCACGGACTCCCCGGCATCTTTCTCGAAGGGAAGCGGGTCGAGTCGGAGGTTCTGGCCCTGCTGCCGGTCGAGGTGGCGGAGGAATACCGCTGCATTCCGCTGTTCAAGAAGCGGGTCAGCGGCGGCGAAGTCCTCTACCTCGGAATGGCACACCCCGAGGATCTCCGCATCATCGATGACGTGAGCTTTCGGGCGGGGCTACCGGTCCGGCCCGTCGTGGTCGGCCCGCTCCAGCTCAACGCCGCCATTGCCGCCTTCTACCGTGGCGAGGGCCCCCACCCGCTCGAGGGAGCGGCGGACACCGCCGCCCTCGCAGAGACGCCGTTGTCCGATGGCGACACCGCCCCGGTCTTCAGCGATGAGCAGGAGGTCGTCCCCGAGCCCCTCGGAGAGACCGGGTTCGAGGTGGAGAGCGAAGACGGCGCTGTGGCGAGCTGCGAGGTCGAAGCGGAGGTGGTGGCAGCCCCTGTCCCCTCGATCGAAAAGCCGCGAGAGGTGCCCACCCGTGACATCCTCCACGCGCTCACGCAGCTCCTGATCGAGAAGGAAGTCGTGAGCCGCGCGGAGCTGCTGGAGCGCGTTGCCCTCAACAAGAAGCGCTCCGCGCGTTGACTTGACACCCCGCCGGGCGGGGGGCACGATGCGGCGCGCTCCCCATCTAGGAGAGATTCATGCGTCTCGAGTATCGCATCGAGCTCGACAAGATCGAGGTTCCCCGCTTCTCGGTAGAGGCCGTCGAGGGAATCGGGAAGGTCTTTACCCTCGCGACGTTGGTGTTGAACGTCCTGGAGACCAAGCGGAGCGTGAATCTCGTCTTCCACGGCCTGAACCCCGAAGATCCAGGCCGCAAGATCGAGGCCTTCAAGAAGATCATCGAGAGCGCATCGTCGACCTACTCGATCGAGTACCGGGAGGGGAAGGGCGGAGCGGTTCCGGGCTCCTCCTCCTACTACCAGTGGCTTACTCTCGAGAGGGTTTCCTGACCGAAGGGTCCGGCCCTTGGATTCCCGCGCCGCTCCAGCGATGGCGCCGAGCCAGACTCATGGCCACCAGGCGCTCGAGTGCGCGGCGGTTGCCGCCCGGAAACGGGTGCTCCGCCACGTAGCGCGCGAAAGCGCGGCAACGGGCGGGGTTCGGGAACGCGTCGGGAAGTGAGGCGTTGAGCTGGGCCAGCGCCCGGAGCCGCCGCTTCGGGTCGAGGCGACGCGGGAATCGCACCCCCTCCAGGTCGATCAACTGAGGCACCAGGCGCCCATCCTGCTCCTTCAGGAAGATGTGGGTGGATTTCAGGTCGCCATGGTCGATCTGACGGCGGTGCAAGGTCGCGACCAGGCCGGCGAGCGCAGCCAGCACGGCTTCGCGATCGTCGCGGGATGCGGCTTCGCAGGCGTCCTGGAGGGAACGCAGGTCTTCGAGCAGCACTGCCGATTCGGCGACCAGGCCTCCTCGCTTCGCTTCCACGAATGCCAGAGGGCGAGCTGCTCCCACGCCCCGAGCGATCAGTCCATGTCCACCCAGCCAGGCCCGCCGAGCCGCCGAGCCGCGCACGAGGTCGACGAACCCCCGGGCGAGCCCGCGGAAGGTCACCTCCTTGATTACCAGGCGCCGCCCCGCGACCTCGACGGCGCTGATGCGAGAGCGCTCGTCGCGCTTGAGCAGGCGCCGATCGCCGGACGCCAGCGCCTCGCGGTGCGCGGCGAGGGCCTGGCGAACCTCGGCTTCCGAAATCTCGCGCAGCCGCATGCCACCACCCTCCGCCAGTCGGAGGCGGGCGTAGAGTCGCCCCGGACGAAGCGCGCGGCGGGTACGACTGCGGCCGTGACGGGCCGCGCGGGCGCTCGCGGCGCCGCCCACGGCCCGAAGGGCCGCGCGGGCAGCGGGATCGAAGGGTGGCGAGATGACCAGGGCCGCCGCCCGCAGCCGCATCCGATCCGCCAGGCTGGCGTGTCGCCAGAGCGAGTAGTCGAGGTCGCCGAGGTCGCGGTTGCGGGCACTGCGCGAGCGGCTCCGCCGCGCGCGCTGCAGGTCGAGCAGTAGAGGCCCCGCCTCGGTCCAGAGCAGGTTCCCGATGTGAAGGTCCCGGTGGATGTACCCGGCATCGTGCATGCGGGTCACGAGAGCGCCGAGACGCCCGAGCGCGTCCCATCTCTGCGTTGCGGATTCTCCCAGCACCGTCGCGAAGGGGCGCCCCTCCACGAAGGACATCGCCAGGAGCCGATCGCCGCTCGGCAAGATGCCGAGTCCGAGCGGTGCGGGTACCGGGACCCCCGCCCCGTACAGCGCCACCAGGTTGCGCCACTCCAGTTCCGCCGGGCTGCGTCCGAGCCGGAGCTTCAGTCTTTCGCGCAGGGGGTGACGGCCGCTGCTGACGCGGAACTGCTTGAGCATCAGATCGCCGCCGCCGTGGTCGGAGAGGCGGATCAGTCGTCGGCGCGGGTTGTCGTGGAGCACCTCCCCCTCGCTGCAGGTCTCCTTCAGCTCCGTCACGCGGCGGACCGTCTCGCTGACTCGGTACCAGCGAACCCGCTGGTTCCACCGGCGCGCCCGCTCGTAGAGCCCCAGGAGGGCGCGGACGTGTTCGGGCCAGCTCTGCGCCTCGGCTCGTCGGCGCGCCAAGGCGCCGAGCTGCTCTCGCGTCATCGGGTCCGCCAGCGCGTCCAGCGCGCGGGCGAAGCCCGCGACGTCCTCTGGATCGTCGGCGACGAGGCCCGCCTCGCCGAGCCAGCGCGCGGCCCCGTTGGTGCCGCTCGTCACCACCGCGATTCCCGCAGCCGCCGCCTCCAGGCAGACGTTGGCGAAGGAGTCGTAGCGGGTCGGAAGGATCAGCGCGTCGGCGGCGGCGTAGATATCCTCGACATCGCTGCGTTGCCCGAGGAAGCGCACGCGGCCCCCGACTCCGAGCTCGTCGGCCAGTCGGCGCCAGGGATCGGGGGGGTCCGCGCCGACCACCCACAGTACTGCGTCGGCGGGGCCACCTCGGGCGAGTGCGCGGAAGGCGGTGTCGAGACCCTTGCGGTGAAATCCGTTTCCGACCAGGAGCCAGACGGGACCCCCACGCTCACCCAGCGACTCGCGGATTCGCTCTCTCGTCGCCTCGCGCCGGCCGGGATGGAAGCGCTCGAGGTCCACGCCATTGGGAATCACGACGAGGCGATCCGCGGGAAGGCCGTGGCGCGCGACCAGCTGGTCGCGAACCATCTCCGAGTTGCACTGGATCAGCTGGCTGGGGTCGCGGAAGACCCGGCGCTCGATGGCGAGCAGCGTGGCATGCCGGGGGGAGAGCCACCGCATCCGAAGGCCGAGGCCGGTGTAGGCGCGCTCCATGTAGTCGGCGTGGCTACCGCCCCCAGCGCGGTAGACATCCTGGTGCCGGGTCCTCGAGAAGGAGTGCACGACGTCGAAGCTTCCCCGCGGTGCGGCCCGGGCCGCAGCTCGCGAGAAGGCGGTTACCCGCAACGGCTGCCAGCCCGTGGTGGACCCGAGCTCGTGGAGGTGGATCTCGGCTTCTGCCGCCGAGGGCGGCTCCTGCGGCGGATCGACCCGTCGGGCGAAGACGTGGATTTCCTCCCCGGCGTTCGCCAGCCCCCGCGCGACCTGCCAGGCCGCAGCCTCCACACCGCCGCCGGCGGGGTCGAAGCGCTCGATGATCAAGGCAATTCTCATCCGCGAGTGGGGCGTTTTCCACGCTGGAGCGAAGTGCTCGAAGGGGGTAGACCCATCGCGCCAGGGTACTATATTGCCGGCGCCCGAACCGATCAGAGGCCCGGATCTCTCTAGGTGGTGGATCTCTCGATGCACGGTAGGGCAGCGGAGGCGTCAGTCCCTTGATCGAGGCGCGCGGAATCTCGAAGCGATACGGTGACCTGCTGGCCGTGGACGATGTCTCGTTCTCGGCAGAAAGCGGCGAGGTGATCGGATTCCTCGGACCCAACGGCGCCGGAAAGACCACGACCATGCGCATCCTCACCGGCTTCCTCCCGGCGAGCGACGGGACGGCGCTGATCGCGGGTCACGACATCTTCGAAGATCCTCTCGCCGCACGCCGCGCGGTCGGATACCTGCCCGAGGTTCCGCCCCTCTACCCGGAGATGGACCCGGTCGGCTACCTCCGCTACGTGGCGAAGCTCAAGGACGTTCCCCGCTCGAAGCGCAAGGCCTCCGTCGAGCGCGCCATCGAGCGCTGCGGTCTGGAGAAGGTTCACCGCAGGGTGATCGGATCCCTCTCCAGGGGGTACCGGCAGCGGGTCGGCCTGGCGCAGGCCATCGTCCACAACCCGAGCGTGCTGATCCTCGACGAGCCGACGGTTGGCCTCGATCCGACCCAGGTCCGCGAGATCCGCGCGCTGATCGCCGACCTCACCTCGGCGGAGCAGGCGGAAGGCGCTCGCACCGTGGTGCTCTCGACCCACATCCTCGCCGAGGTAGAGGCGATCTGTCGCCGCGTGATCCTGATCAACGCCGGACGCAAGGTGGTCGACTCTCCCCTCGACGAGCTGACCCAGGGCGGACAGAGGCTGGAAGACATCTTCGCCCGTGTGACCACGGCGGACACCGCCAGCGGCCCGCAAGAGGGGAAGCAATGAGGCACGTCGGTGCCATTGCCGGTCGCGAGCTCAAGTCGCTCTTCGTCTCACCGGTCGCCTACGCGGTGCTGACGCTGTTTGCGGTGCTGGCGGGATTCTTCTTCCTGGCGAGTGTGCTCGCATTCGACAGCAATGTCGCTCAAGCCCAGCAGTTCCAGGCCTTCGATTTCCTGCGCGAGCTCAACCTGAACGACCATCTGATCTCGCCCTTCTACCAGGTGATGTGGATCGTCATCCTCTTCCTGGTGCCGGGGATCACCATGGGCCTGTTCGCGGCCGAGAAGGCCAACGGCACCCAGGAGCTCCTGCTCACCAGTCCGATCACGATCTGGGAGCTGGTGATCGGCAAGTACCTGGCGGCTGCGATCTTCGTCACCCTGCTGGTCGCGGTTCTCGGCCTGTTCACCGGGATCGTGTTCCTCTACGGAGAGCCCGAAGTTGCCAAGACCCTCTCGGGACTGCTGGGTCTGCTTCTGGTGAGTCTCACCTACGCCGCGGTGGGCACCTTCGCGTCCTCGGTGACGCGGAACCAGCTGATCGCCTTCTTCCTCGCCCTGGTGCTGCTCCTGATCCTCTGGCTGCTCTCGGTGGTTGCGGACCTGGGGGCGGCCGGGGGGGCTGTCGGCACCAATTCCGTGGCCTCGCAGATCCTCCGATACCTGTCCTCGGCGGATCGCTTCGAGCAGATGGTGCGGGGCCTGGTCGACACCCGGGATCTCGCCTACTTCGCATTCATGATCGGGACCTTCCTATTGCTCGCGAAGGCGTCCGTCGAATCCGTGAGGTGGCGCTGAGATGCAGGCCTATGCGAGCTTGATCGGCTGGCTCGGCGCTGTCGCGATCCTCTTCGGACTGCTGAGTCTCCTGCTCCAGCTCTTCTCCGGCACGCCGATGCTCGGCTCGGATCTCTGGTGGATCTTCGGCAACTTCGTGATCGGCGCCGTGCTCCTGGCGGTCGCCCTGCTCTCCAGCCTGGATGCCCTGCGCGAACGCATGCGCTCGGGTGAAGCCCGACGTGCGGGAAAGTACGGTACCAGCGCGCTGCTCGGCACCGTCCTGGGCATCGTCCTCCTGGTGATGCTGGCCTTTCTCTCTACCCGCTACCACGCCCGATGGGACTGGACGGAGGCGGGCTCCCACTCGCTCTCCTCCCAGACCCTCAAGCTGCTGGAAGGACTCGAGCGGGACGTCGAGGTCACGGCGTTGTTCTCGGCCATCACCGCGCCTCCCGCCCGGGAGCTTCTGGACCGCTACAGCTACGTGAGCGATCGCTTCAAGGTCACCTTCGCCGATCCCCTGGCACAGCCCGGTCTGGTGCGCGGTCTGGGCATCTCGCCGGAGCGGCTCGAAGGCGGGCTGATCCATCTCACCATCGGCGACGAATCCGTGGAGATCACGGAGCTGACCGAGGAGAAGCTCACCAACGCGATCCTGAAGCTCACCCGGCGCGAGCAGAAGAACGTCTACTTCCTGATCGGGCACAACGAACGCCCGGTCGAAGGCGAGGAGGCGGACGGGTCGGAAGGCTTCGGCTTCGCCAAGAACGCGCTCGAGAACGAGAACTACCAGGTTCGGACCCTGCTGCTGGCGGCAAAGGGGGAGGTTCCCGAAGATGCCGACGTGGTGATCCTGGCGGGTCCCACCCGTCCCCTCTTCGACACCGAGCACAAGGCACTTGCCCGCTACCTGGAGCGCGGTGGGGCGCTGCTCGTCCTGGTGGATCCCCGTGCCAAGACGGACGTCTACGAGGACCTGGCGCGCTGGGGCTTCGAGGTGGGAGAAGACGTCGTCGTCGACCGCGTGCAGGGTCTGTTTGGCCGCCCCGTGTCCCCGCTCGCCGCCGAGTACGGCGATCATCCCATTACCAGGGAGCTGCGCGACGCGACCCTTTTCCACGTGGCGCGCAGTGTCCGACCCAAGGCCGGGGGCGAGGGAGAGTTCACCTCCCTCGTCCTGACCAGTGAGGCCTCCTGGGGCGAGCGCGACCTGGACCGCTTCTTCACGGCCGGAAAGGCCGAGTTCGGCGGTGACGATCTCGCCGGTCCCGTCTCGATTGCGGTCGCGGGGATCCTGAGACCGGTGGATGACGTCGAGGAAGACGAGGGGGGGTCTCCCGACCCGGAGAGAGGCGGCGACGCGGAATCAGCGCAGAGTCCGGAGGCCCGCGTCGTCGTGGTCGGTGACTCGGACTTCGCCGGCAACCAACTGATCGGTGAATTCCGGAACCGCGATCTCTTCGTGAATGCGGTGAACTGGCTGCTCGGCGACGTGGACGCGATCTCGATCCGACCCGGCCAGGCACGGGCGAGTCGCATGCAGCTCTCCAGCGAGCAGTTCCTTCAGATCCGCTACCTGTCGCTCTTCGTCCTTCCCCAGGCGATCGCCATCCTCGGAGTCCTGTCCTGGTGGCTGCGGCGGCGAGCGCCCGGTCGCTGAGGCAGGTCCCGATGAACCCGCGCAACACCCTGATCCTGGCCCTGGTGGTCGCCGCCCTGGGTGCGTTCTTGTACTTCTACGAGATTCGCGGCCAGGAGGAGCGGGCAGAGGCCGAGGAGGCGGCGAAGCGCCTGTTCCCGAACGTCTCCGCCGAGGAGATCGGCGCCATCGCCCTGATCGCCAGCGGAGGCGAATCGGTTCGCCTGGAGCGCTCCGACGAGGGCTGGCGCATCACTGAGCCGGTGCGCTTTCCGGCCGACGCGATTCGCGCCGACAGCCTGGCTTCCTCTCTCGCCAGCCTCTCCAGCGAAGCGGTCTTCGAGGAGCCGGAGTCCCTGGAGGAATACGGAATCGGCGCCGATCCGAATATCCGCTTCTCGGTCGGCGACGTGGAGCACCTGCTCTACATCGGAGACAAGACGCCCGTCGGGGGCAACACCTACCTCAAGACCGGCGAGGGTGCGCAGGTCTACGCGGCAAAGACCTATCACGCCACCGCACTGACCCGTTCGCTCCCGGAGCTTCGCGAGTCGAAGGTGCTGGACTTCGATCGCGATGCGATCGGTCGCATCGAAGCGAAGTGGCCCGGCGGCGGCGTGGTGCTCGAGAAGGAAGAGGAGGGCTGGCGGCTGCTCGAACCCCTGGAGACGCTGGCCGACCTGGACGCCGTCGACGATCTGCTCTCGAATCTGAAATTCCTCCGGGCCGATGGATTCATCGACGAGGTTCCGCCGGATGCCGAGGTGGGCCTCGACGCACCGGCATTCGAGGTCGAGCTCGTCTCCGAGGCGGGCGGGGAGGGTGAGGCGCCCACGCGAACCCGGCTGGCGATCGGGGCGACCAGCGACGGAACCCACCGCGCGGTGCGCGGATCGGTGGAGAGCGCCCTGTATCAGCTGGCTGCGGAGCGGCTCGAGGATTTCCCGCGCACCGTCGCCGCCTATCGTTTCAAGGACCTCGCCGAATTCGACGCTTCCGCTGCGGTTCGCTTCGAGCTGGCGTTCCCGGCGAAAGGAGAAGACGCACCCCTTCTGGTTCTTGGCGAGCTCGCCGAGGAGGGCTGGACGACGACGCCGGAGATGATGGCGGATGGCAAGGCCTCCCAGATCCTCGCGGTGCTCTCCAGCCTGACGGCAGTCGATATCGTCGCCGACGCGATGGGAGACGATGAGCTCCGCGGCATCGGACTCTCGCCACCCGCCGTGACGCTTCGCGCCTTCTCGGACGAAGAGGACGAGCAAGCGGCGCTCCTGGCCGAGGTTCACCTGGGGAAAGCAGATCCCGAGCTCGGAATCGTCGCCCAGCGATCTGGCGACGAGGTGATCTACCGACTCGACTACGAGCTGGCCGAGCGCATTCCGATCAGTCGCGAGGCGTTCGTGAACCGCTTCCTCGCTTCCGAGGAGACCAGCGAGCCGTCCCAGGAGATTCCGAAGCCCGACGAGCAGTGAGCCGCTAGTGTGAGAACAGGTGCTCGCGGGCCTCGTCCAGCCTCTCGCGCAGGGTCTGCAGCCCGGCTCCCTGGATCTCGAAGCTGGCCGAGGGGGTACGCAGGAAGCTCCCCGTCCCGCCGGCGGTGACGAGGATCCCCACCTCGAGACCGTCCCGAGTGGAGATGCTCATCTCGGTTCGGTCATTCCCCCGCACTGACTCTTTCCCTTCGGGCGGGCTCGTCATGTAGCCGATGGCTCGCACCAGCTCCTCGATCTCGTGCACGTCGATGTGGAAGACGCGATCCTCGTCGGCGAGGCCCGGTGCGTCTACCTCGGCGCGAATGCCCATCACACGCTGGTGCTGCATCCCGGGCTCGTAGGCGACCACCGCGTCGAGCCGCATCTTTCCCCCTCCCTGGAGTTGGACCGGTGCCAGCGGATGGTGTCGCTTCACCAGCAGGACTCCGGGCTCCTCGAGGAAGCTCTCGAGGGCAGTCGGTTGTAACGGTTCCGGCTCCCTCGGAACCTCGAGGCCAGTCGGTGATGCCTCCTCCTGCGCTTCGCTCTGGAAGACCAGCAGTAGCGAGGCGACGACCAGGAGCGCCACGAAGCCCCCGTGATTCCGGATCCTTCTACCCATCCTTCCGCTCCTCTCCTCTACTGGACTGCTTTCAGCAAGTCGAGCATGGCTTGGTGAATCTGGCCGTTGCTCGCCACCACGGCGCTTCCCGAGGCGGGGGCGGCACCGCCGGAGAGGTCGCTGCAGCGCCCGCCGGCCTCCTCGACGATCAGATAGCCCGCCGCGACATCCCACGGTGCGAGCTTGAACTCCCAGAATCCGTCCAGTCGCCCGGCCGCCACGTAGCAGAGATCGAGGGCGGCGCTCCCGTCCCGCCGAAGGGCCCGGGCGGCCTTCAGCAGGGCCGCGAAGTTGTCCAGGTTGTCCTGCTCGCTCTTGCGCCGGTCGTAGGCGAATCCGGTGGCCAGCAGCGAGCGGTCGAGGGCGGTTTCCTTGGAGACGTGGATTCTCCGTCCGTTCAGGAAGGCGCCCCGCCCGACGACGGCGTGGTAGAGCTCGTCCATGAGCGGGTCGTAGACCACGCCGACGGTGCGGACCCCCTCGAGCTCGACGCCGATCGAAACGCAGAAACGAGGATAGCCGTGGGCGTAGTTGGTGGTGCCGTCGAGCGGATCGATGATCCATCGCCAGGCTGCTCCGCTTCGACTCCTTTCGCCACCCTCCTCGGCGAGGATCGCATCTTCCGGCCGCTCGGCCTCGAGGGTGCTGACGATCAGGGCCTCGCAGCTATCGTCCACGTCTGTGACGAGATCGACCGCCGCGCTCTTGGTGCGGATCTCGAACCCGGTTCCGTAGCGTTCCCGCTGGATCGTTCCGGCGGCGCGAGCGAGGCTGGAGGCGAGCTCCAGCACCGACTTCTCCTGCTCCATGGTTCTCCTTGCTCAGGGCAATCGAAACAGACGCCGGGTGTTCTCCGCGGTCTCCCGGGCGACCTCTTCCGCCGAGCACCCCTGGATCTCGGCCAGCACCTCGCCAACCCTGCGCACGTGGGCGGGCTCGTTCCGTTTGCCCCGGAAGCCTTCCGGGGAGAGCAGGGGAGCGTCGGTCTCCACCAGCAGCCGGTCGCTGGGAATAGCTGCCGCCACATCCCGGAGCTCCTGGGAGCGCTTGAAGGTCAGGATTCCCGAAAAAGAGATGTAGAGGTGCTCGTCCAGTGCGCTGCGTGCGAAGGGGAGATCGTGGCTGTAGCAGTGGAGCACCCCCTCCACCTGGCCACCCCCCTCCCTCTTCCAGATCTCCATCAGGTCCCGGTAGGCATCCTCTTCCCGGTCGCGCAGGTGGATGACGACCGGGAGATCGATCTCACGGGCCAGTGCCACCTGTTCGGCGAAGACCTCGCGCTGGATCTCGCGAGGGGAGTTCATGTAGAAGTAGTCGAGGCCGCATTCGCCCACCGCCACTACGCGGGGGCGGCGAAGCCAGTGCCGCAGCCGCTCGCGTCCCTCGTCGTCCAGCTGCTCCGCCTCGTGGGGATGGACGCCAACCGTCGCGAACAACCTCGGATCCCGCGCGGCCAGCTCCAGGGCCCGCTCGTTGTGCTCCAGACCGTAGCCCGCACCGATCGCGATCACGGTTTCGACGCCGGCTTGCTCGGCGCGATCGAGGACATCGCTCCGGTCCTCGCGGAAGTCGTCCGCGGTGATGTGGCAGTGGCTGTCGATCCACATCAGCCCGCCTCGATTTCCGGCAGCTCCACGCGAGGAAAGAGTGACGTCCCCTTGGTGGTGGGCGTGCCGGGCGGCGGGGAGTCCCAGCTGCGCGCGCTCTCCGGGAGTTTCGCGTGTTCGATGGCGTCGGGCAGCCCGAGTCGTTCGAGGATCGTCCTGGCTGCGTCGGGAATGAAAGGCGCCAGCAGCAGCGCCACGGTGCGCAATGCCTGGCAGCAGGTGTAGAGCGTCGTCCGCACCTCTTCCTCGCGATCGGGATCCTTGGCCGCCTTCCAGGGAGCGCGCGCGTCGAGATAGCGGTTCGTCGCGTCCACCACCGCGAAGATCGTCTCCAGGGCCTGGCGAAACTCCAGCCGACGCAGAAGTGCGTCAACGGCGTCGGCCGCTTCCCGGGCCGCCCTCTGCACCGTCGCCTCCGCCTCGCCGCTGGCTCCCGGCTCGGGCACCCGCCCCTCGGAGAACTTCGCGGTCATGTTCAGCGTGCGGCTGACCAGGTTGCCCAGATTGTTGGCCAGGTCTGCGTTGATCCGATCGACCAGCGCCTTCTCGGCGAAGTTCGAATCGAGACCGAAGGTCATCTCGCGGAGCAGGAAGTAGCGGAACGAATCGAAGCCGTAGCGGTCTCTCATCAGCAGCGGTGAGATCATGTTGCCGAGGCTCTTCGACACCTTTCGCTCGTCCACGTTCCAGTAGCCGTGGACGTAGAGGTGCTTGTAGAGCGGAAAGCCCGCTGCCCGCAGCATGGTGGGCCAGAAGACTCCGTGGGGCTTCAGGATGTCCTTTGCCACCACATGCTCGACGCAGCCCCAACGCTCCTGAAAGTCCGGATCGTCGGGATAGCCGAGCCCAGAGAGGTAGTTGATCAGCGCATCGAACCACACGTAACAGACGTAGTTCTCGTCGAAGGGAAGCTCGATGCCCCATTCGAGGCGCGATTTCGGCCGCGAGATGCAGAGGTCCTCGAGGCCGCTCTCCTCGCGCAGCATGGCCAGGACCTCGTTTCGGTAGCGCTCGGGAAGGATCAGGTCCGGCTGCTCCTGGAGCTGCTCCATCCACCAGTCGAAGTGGCGGCTCATCTTGAAGAAGTAGTTCGATTCGGTGCGCCGCTCCGGAGGGCGTTCGTGATCCCGGCAGAGACCGCCCACCATGTCGCGGTCGGTGAGAAAGCGCTCGCATCCGACGCAGTAGAGACCCTCGTACTCGCGAAACTCGATCTCCCCGGCGTCGTAGACGGCCTGCAGGATCATCTGGACGGTGCGAACGTGATACGGATCGGTGGTGCGGATGAAGTGGTCGAAGCTCAACCCGAGCTCCTCCCAGGTGGAGCGGAAGACGCCCGAAATCTCCTCGCTGAAGGCCTGGGGGGTGACACCGCGCTGCGCGGCCACCTCCGCCACCTTCTCTCCGTGCTCGTCGGTTCCCGTCAGGAAGAACGTCTCCTCCCCTGCAAGGCGGTGGTAGCGAGCCAGCGTGTCGACGACGACGGTGGTGTAGGTGTGGCCGATGTGAGGCTCGGCGTTCACGTAGTAGATCGGCGTCGTGATGGTGAATCGGGGCTTCATCGGATCGTCGCGTCTCGGAGCGCCATGAGCGCCCGCTCAGCCACCATCTGGGGGTTGGCGTTGCGCTGGATCAGGGACTTTCGGCAGGCCTTGAGGGTGTCGAAGGCGTCTAGCTCGCGCCGCAGGTCGCGCCGGCCCGCCTCCGCGGCCTCGGCCACACGCTGGCGCAGCCAGGCCGAAGCCGTTCCCAGCAATTCGCTGACCTCGCTGGCGGCGATGGCCCGGGGACCGCGGTAGGCCTCGGCCCAGTCGAGCAGGTCCGGCAGATCCTGCCGTGGCAGGTTCTCCAGCCGGGAGACCAGGCTCCGTTCCTCATCGGAAGCGTCGGGCCCGAGCGGCGAGCGCGCGGTGTCGGTGGGGAAGGCGACGCGCTGGCAGCGTGAGCGGACCGTGGCGAGGAGGCCCGCTCCGCTGGCCGCCACCAGCACCAGGCTGGTCTGGGGGGGCGGCTCCTCCAGCAAGCGGAGCAGGGCGTTCTGGGCCTCCTGGTTCAGCCACTCGGCATCGGCGATCACGGCGGCGCGGCGGCCTGCCTCGCTGCCGCGAAGCCGGAAGATCCCCTGGATGGCTCGGATCTGGCCGATGCGCACGCGGGTGTCTTCCTGGCCACGCTCCACCCACAGCAGGTCCGGGTGGTCGCCCACGTGGCGGAACAGGGGTCCTTTCTTGCCGGAGCCGTCGAGGGGAATCTCCTCGCCTCGGGCCGAGCGACGACAGGCCGCGCAGGCCTCGCAGGGACCGGCTTCGCCACTCTGGCAGACCAGCGCCCGGACGAACCAGAGGGCGGTCTCCCGCGGCGCCTGATCGGGGCCGGAGAGCAGATAGGCGGAGTGGATGCGCCCCGTCTCCAGGCTGCGCAGCAGCGGCAGGCGAGGCTCCGACGCGAAGGAGCTCATGGGGCCGCGAGTCTAGCAATCCGCTTGCTCGCTCGCGGCGATCGACGACGTCGCACACACGGCCTCGCAACTCCCCGGGTTGCCACGGTTTCCCTGCTTTCCCACGGGGGGTGGAAGGGCCGGCAAGAGACTCCTCAAGTTTCTCCGGGGGGGGCCGAATTGCCTCCAGCAAGAGCTTTGGAGGAGAGCATCAATGGCATTTGGGCGAGAGCGAGTAGAAGAGACCACACCGAAGCCGAGCGCACCTTCGAGAGCGCCGTCGACGGGAGGCCTGACGGCCTTCATCGATCAGGGATCGTCCTTCGAGGGGAAGCTCTCCTTCAAGGACACGGTTCGGATCGACGGTCACTTCACCGGTGAGATCACGAGCGAGAACACGCTCATCATCGGTGAGACAGGTGAGATCGAGGCGAACATCCGCTCCAAGACGGTAGTCATCAGCGGCTCCGTGTCCGGCGACGTGGTGGCGGGGACCAAGGTGGTGCTTCACAAGAGCGCCCGCATGCACGGCAACATCGAGTCGCCCTCGCTGATGATCGAGGAAGGAGCCAACTTCAACGGCCAGGTGTCGATGCCTGCTTCCGACTCGTTGAAGAAGAGCGGAAGCTCGTCAAACGCCTCGAAGGGTGGTGCGCCGTCCTCGCCACAAGGCGATCCGAAGGGCCCGGCTTAGTCGGAGACTTTGAAGACCTCGTCGTGCTCCCGCACCCGCTGTGTGATCTCGACGCCGACTGACTGGCCGGGCCTGGCGATCTCCACCGAGGCGTGGTCCATCTCGATCCGGTTCACGCGCTGGTAGAAGTCCGTCGTGTGCCCTCGCACGTGGATGGTGTCGCCGACGCTCAGCTCGCCAGAATCCAGGGCGATGACCCCCACCCCAACCCTTCCGAAGTAGTGGGTGACGACTCCGATCCGGGCGGGAACGCCAGCGGCGACCTTCGCACCCTCTGTCTTCTCCGCGCTCACCTCCTTCGACGCCGCGGGCTTCGCCACCTGCTCGCTTCGTCCAGTCTTCTTCGCAGCGGCCTTCTTGGGTGCGGTCTTCTTCGCGGAGGCTTTCTTTCGAGCAGCCTTCTTGGGTGCGGTCTTCTTCGCGCGAGGGCTTCTTGCGGGGCTTCTTCGAGCGGCCTTCTTGGGTGCGGTCTTCTTCGCGGAGGCCTTCTTTCGAGCGGCCTTCTTGGGGCGGTCTTCTTCGCGGAGGCCTTCTTTCGAGCAGCCTTCTTGGGTGCGGTCTTCTTCGCAGAGGCTTTCTTTCGAGTGGCCTTCTTGCGGATGGTCTTCTTCGCAGAGGCCTTCTTTCGAGCCGGCTTCTTCCTGCCTGCGGCCATGGCGCCTCCCTCCCGGGTTCTTCGCCGCAGTCTAGTCGCGACCCGAAACGCAGGTCAACGCGCTTTTCCCCCCTGTGCGGCAACCACCGTGGTGATTTCCGGGATCTGAGCCCGCAGCGCCGCCTCCACACCGAAGCGGACCGTCGCGCTCTGGGCGGGGCAGTTGGCGCAGGCGCCCTGGAGCACGATGCAGACCGTGCCGTCTTCCGCCACGTCCAGCAGCTCCACGTTGCCACCATCGGCGATCAGGGCGGGCCGCAGGCCGTCCAGGGCGATCTCCACCCGGTCGCGAAGGGCGTTGGTGCGGGCAATTGCCATGCTCCCTCAATCGGTCATCCGGCGGCTCCACTGAACGCTCTCGCCGCGGCCTGCGCGTCGAGTTAGCCTTTTGGCGATGCAGGTCACAGTGAAGCTCTTCGGATCGATTCGGGAGGCGGCGGGTGCCAAGGAGCTCGCTGTCGTGGTCCCCGAGGGTTCGACCGTTGCCGATCTCCGGCGGCTCCTGGCGCGGGATCACCCCAGCTTCGAGGAGATGGCCGATCGGTTGCGTGTCTCTGTCAACTACGAATTCGTCCAGTGGGAGAGCGCCCTCTCCGAAGGGGACGAGGTGGCGTTTCTGCCCCCCGTTTCCGGCGGCTCGGGGAGTCGCATTCTCTTCTCGGAGCCCCTCGACGTGGGATCGGTGGTGAACCGCGTGGTCGGTCCGGATATCGGCGGGATCGTCAGCTTCATCGGTACCGTGCGCGATACCTCGCGCGGGCACTCGATCCGTCACCTGGAGTACGAAGCCTACCCGGAGATGGTGGAGCGGGAGATCCGCAAGATCACCGACCACGCAGCCCAGCGCTGGCCCGGCACCCGGGTGGCCGTGGCGCACCGCCGCGGACGCCTGGAAGTCGGCGAGATCGCGGTGGTCGTCGCCGCCGGCGCGCCCCACCGGGGCGATGCCTTCGCCGCCGCTCGCTACACCATCGACACCCTGAAGCAGCAGGTCCCGATCTGGAAGAAGGAGGTGGCGACCGACGGCGAGTACTGGGTCGAGGACCACGCGTGAGCTCCGGGGGCGCCAAGCACAGGCAGGAGGATCCCGGCGGCACGACGCCCGAGGAATCCCCGGCCGCTGCTCGCAAAGGTGAGTCCGCCAGCATCCAGGAGCATCGGGCCGAGGCGCCCCGAACCGTGGCCACGGCGGTGGTCACCGTGAGCGACACCCGAACGCTCGAGGATGACGCTGGCGGGCGGCTGATCGTGGAGCTTCTCGAGGGGGCCGGGCATTTCGTGGCATCCCGGGTGATCGTGAAGGACGAGCCCCCGGAGATCGCCGTGGCCGTCGAGAGCGCCGCCTCGCGGCAGGGCATCGGCGCGGTGATCGTGACCGGGGGCACGGGAGTGGCGCCGCGGGACGTGACGCCCGACACGATCGAGCCGCTACTGGACCGGACGATTCCGGGCTTCGGAGAGCTCTACCGCATGCTCTCCTACCAGGAGGTTGGATCCGCAGCGCTCCTCTCCCGGGCGCTGGCCGGGCTGAAGGACGGTCGAGTCGTATTTGCCCTGCCGGGGTCCAGGGGGGCGGTTCGCCTGGCCATGGAGAAGCTGATTCTGCCGGAGCTGGGCCATCTGGTCGCCCAGGCTGTCAAGAAGCGCTGAGGCCCGGACGATGGATCCCCCGTGGCACAGGTCATCCTCCTATCCGTCGCATTGCTGATCGCTTCCCTGAGCGCCCGGGCCGAGCTTCAGGTCTGGGTGGACGCGGACGGCACCACCCACGTCACCGATGACCCGGAGAAGGTTCCCGCGGAGCAGCGCGGCACGGCGGGGACGCGGGTCGAGGAGCTTCGCGCCCTCTGGGATGATGGCGTGAGCGGCCCGCCACTGGTCACCCCTCCCGGCTCCTCGGGCAGCGACGAAGACCGGATCCTGCGGCAGCTGCGCGGCGCAGTGGATGATCTCCGCCGCGGCGAGACCGCGCGCGCCATGGCAACGCTGCGAAACGTGCTGGAGCGGCAGCCGAACCAGCCCGACGCGCACTGGTACCTGGCGCTCCTGGAGGGGCGGCGCGGGCATCTGGACGCGGCGGAGCAGCACCTGCTCACCTTCCTCTCGGTGGCCGGTGAGGAGTACGACGCGCTGCGCGCATCGGCGCGAAAGCGCCTCGCCCACCTCGAAGACGAGCGCCGGCTGATGGATGCGTCCGAAGCGGGAACGCTTCGCCTGATCGACCAGGACAGTCCGTTCTTTCGCGTCCACTACCACGAGGCGCTGTTGCAGGCCAGCTCCCCCGACTTCGTGCGCACCGTGCTGCGCTACCTGGGAGATGCGCGAGCCGCGCTGGGCCGGCGTCTGGGAGTCCTTCCGGAGGAGCCTACGGGCGTGGTCCTCTACGGAAAGGCCGCCTATCTCCGCGCCCATGGCCACCGCTTCTCCTTCCAGACCGTCGGCTTCTTCGACGGGCGAATCCATGTGGTCTCGGCGGCCCATCCGGCCGGGGAGCTTCGCACCTTGTTGTTCCACGAGTACAGCCACGCCCTGTTTCGCGAGCGGACCGCCGGCGATCGACCCTTCTGGCTGAACGAAGGGTTGGCGGAGCTCTCGGAGCGGGCCTCCAATGGCATCGTGTTGCTGACCCGTGGCGAGCAGGCGCGCCTGCGGCGAGCCATCGACGCGAATGAGTGGATTTTCCTGCGCCGTATCGCGCCCAGCTTCGCGGACCTGGGCGATGGCGAGGCCCGCCTCGCCTACCTCGTCGCCACGGCGGCGGCCGCCTGGGTGGAGGCCCACACCGACCGCGACAGCCGCGCCCGCTTGTTGGGCCGGCTGGGTGAGGGCTGGAGCGATGACGAGGCTCTGAAGGAGGCGGTCGGGATGGATACCGACGGCATCGACGCCGCTCTGCGCGCCGAGATCCTCTCCCAGTTTCCAGTGGGGTTCTAAGCCTAGACCCGCCCCCTCGATTCACCGCGGACCACCGCAGAGGCGATCAGATGAGCCAATCGCAGGGGCTCCGGCATCTCCCCCTTGCGCCTGCTCGCTTCGATCAGCCGAGTCGCCTCCTCCCGGGAGGTCCCCGCACAGGCGAGGTAGAGGCCGTTGCTCACCAGGAGGGAGGGGGGCGTTCGATCGACCACCGCCAGCCGGTCCGCCAGGCCCGCGGACTCCAGGGCCCCCGCGAGCCGATGTTCACGGGGGTCCTTGCGGTTCACCACCATGGCCGGGAGTTCCAGCGCCTGCGAGAGGCGCTCGATATCTACGACGGCGAGGCCGGCGATGGTGATGCCTCCGAGGATGATCCCGTGGAGGCCGGGTCGGAAGCGAAGGCCTCGTATCCACTCCGCCAGAAACTCCGTGACCGCCGCTCCGTCGATGGGGAAGCTGGTCATTGCAACGCCCTCGACCAGATCCGGGCCCTCCATGATCACGCCGATGATCGGCGTCACCGGGTCAGCGTCCTTGTCGAAGGGGCCGTCGTCGATTCCGATCAGATGGGGACGCACGGGAAGCGAGTTTAGCCTGCGTTTCTCAGCAGCCGGACTGGGCGGCGGACTCGTCGAGAAGCCGGCTCGCCTCGAGGATCACCTCGGTGACCGAGGCGTCGATGCTGCGGCTCGAAGGCTCCTCACCGGGCTCGAACAGGAAGCGGCCCGAGGTGTTCTGCACGATCTCGGTCGCCGCGTCGAACCCCTCCGCCTTCTCGGTCTTGGCATGGATCAGCCGTCCATCCTCGAGCCACATCGAGCTGGCGCCGTCGGCGCTCTCGACGGACAGGAGGCCGGTCTGGCTCCCCATCTCCAGGATCTGAAGGACGGCAAAGGAGGGAAACTCCTCGAAGCTGCCGCGCAGTGCTTCACTTTCCCCCGAGCGCGGTCGAGCCATCAGGATGGTCTCGCCCTCGCCCGGATCGTTCATGGCATTCTCCATGACCTCGTCGACCTGGCAGAAGGTCACGATGATCCCGCCGACCTCGATGCGGTCACCAGAGCGAAGGACGCGCTCGGCTTCCAGCGGCTCTCCGTTCACGAAGGTGCCGTTGGTGCTCTCGAGGTCCCGCACCTGGAAGTGGTCATCCTCGAAGCGCACCGCCGCGTGACGGCGAGAGGCCTGGCCCACCTGGAGCGTCAGCTCGCAGCCCCGGCTGCGGCCGATCACCGCCTCCCGTTCGGGGTCGAGGCGCAGCGGAGGGCTCGGGGGGACGAAGAGCATGTATCGATTCTCCCGGCCCATGACTCATCCCTCGGCATGGATTCCCCTCGGCTTTACCCGGCAGGTGCCCGGAGATGAGAGGGCGGATCCACCGTCACCCGATCGCCGATCTTCCAGCCCTGCCTCTCCGCTGTTCCCGCGGGGACTTCGAGAACCAGGTCGGCGGGCACCCCGGGCCGATAGACCGGCAGCTCGCCGGGGGGATCGTGGGGTGCCCGGGACGTCACATCGACGATCCGGCCGCCGCGGATCCAGACCATGTCGATGTCAAAGTGCATGTCGTACATCCAGAATCCGTGGCGGTCCGCCCGGGCGTAGGGGAAGATCATGCCCGTTCCCTCGGCGAGAGAGGCACGCCCGGAGAGCCCCCGGCTCATCCGCTCCGGCGTGTCCGCAACCTCGACCTGGACTCGGTGGATTCCGATCGTGACCTCTGCCGTCGGATAGGCCGAGGCGGGAGACTCTCGCTCGCCGGCGCAGGCGAGCGCCAGCAGCAGGATCGTCGCGGGACCCAGGGTGACTCGAATGGCCTTCCTCATCGGATCCCGAAGCCCGCCAGGTCTTCGGGCGTCTCCTCGAACTCCTCGATCCGCTCGACGCGGGCCCATTCGGGGCCTTCGCGGCAGTAACGGACCATCTCCGCCACCTGTGGCGCACTTCCCTCGAAGACCGCCTCCACCGTTCCATCGGGCCGGTTCCGCACCCATCCGCTCACCCCGACCTCTTGCGCCCGCTCTACAGTGGAGCCCCGGAAGAAGACACCCTGGACGCGTCCGTGTACCACCACCCGGCGCCGAGTCATCCCTCGTCCCATCTGCTGCCCACGATGATCATTCTTCGGGCGACGCGTAGTACTCGAAGTCGACGACGGCGTCCTTCAGGTAGCTGCGAAGCTTCTCGACCAGTCTCGCCTCGAGCTGACGCACCCGCTCGCGCGAGACTCCGAACTCCTCCCCGAGCGCTTGGAGAGTATCGGGCTCATCCGCGAGGATGCGCCGCTCCACGATCTGCCGCTCGCGATCGTCGAGCTCGTTGGCGAACTCCCGAACGTGGCTCATGAAGACGCGATGCAGCTCGCTGCTGGCCACCTGCTCTTCGACGGATTCTCCTCCGGCGGGGATGAAATCACCGAAGCTCGCGCTGTCCCGCTCCTCCTGGAGCGGTGCATCCAGGGAGAGCTCGCTCTCCGAGAGGCGCTGCTCCATGTCGACCACGTCTTGTTCGCTCACGTCGAGCCGTTCGGCGAGCAGCTTCGGTCCCACCTCGTAGCCCTGGCTCTCGAGCTCCCGCTTCTCCTTGTTCAGCCGGAAGAAGATCTTGCGCTGGGCCCGACTGGTTCCGAGGCGGACCAGGCGGATGTTGTCGATCAGGTACTTGAGGATGTAGGCCCGAATCCAGTAGGCCGCGTAGGAGGAGAGCTTCGTGCCCCGGGTGGGGTCGAAGCGCTGGACTGCCTGGAGCAGCCCCAGGTTTCCCTCCTGAATCAGGTCGAGGACGTTGGTCCAGGCTCGCCGGTACTCCATGGCGATCTTCACCACCAGGCGGAGATTGGCGACGACGAGCTTTCGGCCGGCCTCCCGATCCCCCTGCTCGACCCAGCGCATCGCCAGCAGGTGCTCTTCTTCCCGCGAGATCGGAGCGTAGTTGCGCAGCTCTGACATGTAGAGCGTCAGGGCGTCGACGGGCTCTACGGCGTGCTCGGGTCGGGGCGCGGGAAGTTGGCGCTCCCGTTCCGGGTCGGTGTTGCGGGAGTCGCGAGCGGTCACGATGCGGAGGGTAGCAGAGAGGCAGGGCGCGGAGCCGGGTCTAGTGACGGGTGGTCTCGAGCGTGCGGATGTAGGCGATGACGTTGGTGATCTCCGCATCGGAGAGCGACGACCAGGGCACCATGACCGGGTTGCCGCCGAAGGACACGCCGCCCTTCTTGATCACGATGGAGAGATCCTCGTCGGTTCCGGCGACGCCGTCCTTGTTGGCATCGAACTTGAACTCCCCCAGGTTGAAGTTTCGGGGCGGCGGATCGATTGCAGAGCCGGCCGGCCCGTCTCCGGCGCCGGTGACACCGTGGCAGACCCCGCAGAGCAGGTCGTAGGTCTTCTTTCCCTCGGTGGCGTTTCCGCCGGCCAGAGCCGTCGCGGGGATGACGAGGGAGAGGAGACCGACCGCGAGCCACGCCGTCGGCGCCAGGATCGCAAACCGATTCACCGGGTTTCTTCCCTCTTCACGGGAGTCAATCGACCTTGACCCTGCCCCAGTTGCGAAGGATCTCACACAGTGTCCGCACGCCAAAGCCCGTGGCGCCGCTTGGCTGTAGAGGGCCCGAGCGGCTGGTGTCGGAGGTGGAGGCGATGTCCAGATGGGCCCAGGGCGTGTCGCCCACGAAGTGAGAGAGAAAGGCTGCGGCCGTGATCGTGCCCGCTTCTCTTCCGCCCGTCTGCTTCAGGTCTGCCAGTTGACTGCGCATGTGCTCGCGGTGCACTTCCCAGAGAGGGAGCGGCCAGAAGCGCTCTCCCGTCTTCTCGCCCGCCTTGACGATCAGGTCGGAGAGACGCTCGTTGTTGCCCAGCACTGCGGCGGCCCAGTGACCCAGGGCGATCGTGCAGGCCCCGGTCAACGTTGCCACATCGATCAGCGCCTCTGGCTCGAACTCGGAGCGGGCCAGGTGAAGGCAGTCGGCGAGTACCAGCCGCCCTTCCGCGTCGGTGTTCTTGATCTCGATGGTCTGGCCCGAGCCGGACGTCACGATGTCGTCGGGACGGTAGGCGGTGCCGCTGGGCATGTTCTCCACCGCTCCCACGATGCCGACCACGTGGAGTGGAATCTTCAGCAGCGCGGCCGCTCGCAGGGTCGCGATCACGGTGGCGCCGCCGGACATGTCGTGCTTCATCTTGACCATGTTGTTGGGGGACTTGAGAGAGAGACCGCCGGAGTCGAAGGTCACTCCCTTCCCAACCAGGCAGATGGTGGTGGGGCGGTGGCTCGGCCGTTTGCCGCCTCGCGCCTTCACCGGTGGGTTGTGCTCGAGCACGATGAGCCGCGGCGAATGGGTGCTGCCGCCGCCCACCGCCAGCATCGCCCCGAGCTTTCGCTTACGGATCTCGGCCGGTCCGAGCACGCGGACCCGGAGACCGACCTCTCTGGCCAGCTTCTGGGCTGCGCGAGCGATTCCGGCCGGCGGCAGGGCGTTGGGCGGCTCGTTGGAGAGGTCCCGCGCCAGGTTCTGGGACTCGGCTACGGACACCCCGACGGATGCGGCCGCGCGCGCAACTCGAAGGTCTGCCCCCTTCTCCAACAGGATCGCGACCGACCGGATCTCGCCCGGTGCACTCTCGCGCCGCGACTGGTAGCGGTCGAACCGGTAGCCGGAGAGAATCGCACCCTCGGCCATCGCTTGCGCCACCGCTGGCACGCGGACCCGGCGCAAGGCGGGGCCCACGATGGCGAGTGCCTTTCCCTGGCGCTCGGCGGCGGTGCGAACCGCGATCCCCGCCGCCTCCCTCAAGACCTCGGCGTCGACCCGATTCTCCTCGCCGAGCCCCACCAGCAGGACTCGCTTGGCGCCGATGCCGCTCTGGGGGTAGAGGAGCAGCGTTTCGCCCCGCTTGCCCCGGAAGTCGCCGGTGGCCAGGAGCGAGAGGATCGCTCCTCCCGCGGCGCGATCCACCCCCGCCATACGCGGCGGAAGCCGCCAGTGGGACGGATCCAGCTGAGTCAGCGGCAGGGCCAGGAGATCGGCGGCTCGCCTGGCTGGGCTACGAGTATCTACGGTGACCTGCATCACGACTCCTCGGGGTGAGTGGGTGGAAAGGCGGAGCGTCGGTTGAACTGTGCCATGCCCTCTCCTAGAATCATCCAGAGAAAACTTTCGAGAGAGCCATGGTGCTCATTATCGCTGGGACGGTCGTGGGGGGACGTCTCGCGAGCTTGGACCCATTCGACCTCATCTGGCAGGCCTCGTGGGTCGTAAAGCTCGTCATTCTCCTCCTCGCCGCCTCTTCCATCATCTCCTGGGCCGCTATCGCCTTCAAATGGCGCGAGCTCGCCAGTGCCCAGCAGGATAGCGAGGCCTTCCTCGACGTGTATCACGACGGCTCCCTCGACGCGGCCTACGAGGCGGCGCGGGAGTTCAATCGCGGTCCACTTCCGGCGATCTTTCTGGCCGCCTACTCCGAGATGAACCGGATGCTCAAGTACACCGGACGCCGGGCGGGGAATCCCTTCGACGATGGCGAATGCCACACGCTCTCCCGCCACATCGCTTGGGCCTCCTCCCAGGAGACGCTCCGGCTGGAGAGCCGGCTCTCCTTCCTCGCGACGGTGGGAAGCGCGGCTCCCTTCGTTGGCCTCTTCGGCACCGTGGTGGGCATCATCAACGCCTTCACCGGGATCGGAATCGCCGGGAGCGCCAGCCTGGCGGTGGTGGCCCCGGGCATCGCCGAGGCGCTGATCGCCACCGCCGTAGGGCTCTTCGCAGCGATTCCGGCCACCATCTTCTACAACGTCTTCGTCGCCAAGCTTCGCGAGCTCAACGAAGCCATCGACCTCTACTCGGCCGAGCTCGAGGGTGACCTGCGGCGCTACGGCACCTCTGCGAATACTCCCGCCCAGGCGACGGGGAGCTAGCGATGGCCGGACTGCGCGCGGGTCGCGAACACCGCGCGATGTCGGAGATCAACGTGACGCCCCTGGTGGACGTGATGTTGGTCCTGCTGATCATCTTCATGGTGACGGCGCCCCTGCTCCAGCAAGGCCTCGACGTCGACCTCCCCGAGACGACGACGCAGCCGCTTCGGATGCGCGACGAGCCGCTGATCCTCACCGTAAAGAAGGACGGCAGCTACCACATCGCCAACCAGAAGATCGCTCTGGACGAGCTGGAGGCGAAGCTCGGCGCGATCTTCGAGGGGCTCGATGAGAAGGAGGTCTTCCTGCGCGCCGACAAGGAGGCCCCCTACGGCATCGTGGTCAAGGCCATGGCAGCGGCTCGCGCCGCCGGCGCCAAGACGCTCGGGATCGTCACCGAACCCGAATGAACGGTTGGAGTCTAAGAATCAGGCGTGATGGGCTTCGTGAGCAGTATCGAGGATGCGCGACGGCGGGAGTTTCGCCGGCTGCTGGCCTACTCGGGCATCGCCCACCTGGCTCTGCTCCTGGTCTTTACCTTCTCGCCGCGACCGGCGGGGACGGCTCTTCCCGCTGTGGTACGGGTGGACCTGGTGGCTGCGGCCCCGGCGGCGGCGAAGGCAGCGCCCGCCCAGCCGGCTGCCAAGCCCAAGCCGCCCAAGCCCAAGAAGACCGTGCTCCCCGCGCAGCCCCGCAAGGCGCCCGAGCCCAAGCCGGTGGCAAAGCCCAAGCCGGTGGCAAAGCCCAAGCCGGCGCCGAAGCCCGAGCCGGCTGCCGAGCCGCAGGTGGATTACGACGATGTCATGGCGCAGCTCCGGAAGGAGGCGGGGGAGGTCAAGGGCCCCGCCGTGGTGGCCGACGCGGGCAGCGGGCTCCCGGGCGCTGGACGGGGGATCCCGGTCGGTCCCGAGGTCATGGCCTGGATGCGCCGCGCCAAGGTTCACGTGACCCGGGCATGGGTGCTGGCGCCGGGCTTTCGCACCCAGTCCCTGACCACGGAGATCCGGGTTCGGCTGAGCGCCGGCGGGCAGGTGCTCGGCACCCGAGTGGTGCGCCGGTCCGGCAACCCCTGGTTCGACGAGAGCGTCGAGCGCGCCATCAAGAAGGCAAGTCCCTTACCCCCGCCTCCGGAGGCTGACGAGTGGCTGTTCGTATTCCGGCCGGAAGACGTGCTCTGATGAGCCGCTGTCTCACCGGCGCCCTGGTCCTGGCGATCTGCCTCGCCTCTGCGGCAGCGCGAGCGGCGGATCCTCCGCCCATCGTGATCACCGATCCCAGCGAGAAGACCTATCGCGCCGCCATCCAGCAGTTCCAGGCGCCCATGGAGTTCGGCGCAGACGAGCTGGCGGTGGAGATCGGCGCGCGAATCCGCACGGGGCTGGAGTTCTCGGGCCTCTTTACCGTGATCGACCCCAAGGCTTTTCTCGGGCCGGTGTTCAGCCCTCCCTTGGACGGCGGCCCACCGGTGGTCTGCCCCAACTGGCGCCAGATCGGCACCGACGCCCTGGTCCAGGGCGCGGTCCAGGTGGTCGGCGGCGAGGCGCAGATCGAGTTCCGCGTGCTCGACGTATCCCGCGGCTGTCTGCGAATGGTGCGCAAGCGTTACACCGGGGCGCGGCACGACGCGGGTCGGATGGGAAGCGCCATCGCCGACGACATCGTGAGCCTCTTCACCGGCGATCCCGGGGTGTCGGACACGGAGATCGCCTTCATCTCCAACCGGTCGGGCAGCAAGGAAGTCTTTGTAATGAACGCGGACGGCAGCGCCCTTCGCTCCGCGACGAGCAACGGCTCGATCAACTCCTTCCCCTCCTGGTCCGCAAACGGACAGGAGATCATCTACACCTCCTACCGTTACCGGAACCGGCCGCACCTCTTCATGCTGACGCGCGGCCGGAAGTCTCCCGGCCGCATCCTTCGCAGTCTCGACTCCGGTGCGGCTCTCTACCGAGGTGTGTTCTCACCCTCCGGCGAACACCTGGCTCTGGTGATGAGTCTCGACGGAGCCACCGAGATCCTCACCGTGGGAACCAACGGGGGGGGGATGCGCCGGCTCACCCGCAACCGGGCCATCGACATCTCGCCGACCTGGTCGCCGGACGGAAAGCGCATCGCCTTCGTCTCCGACCGGGCCGGGACGCCCCAGGTCTACGTGATGGACCGGGACGGGAGCGACGTGCGACGACTCACCTTCAACGGTTCCTACAACACGGCGCCGGCCTGGTCGCCGGACGGCCGCTGGATCGCCTACGAGAGCCGGGTGGGCAGCCAGTTCGACATCTGGCTGATCGATCCCAATGGAGGGGAGAACTTTCCGCTGGTGACACATCCGCGCAGCGACGAGCACCCGACCTGGGCTCCGAACAGCCGAAAGATCGCGTTCGCGTCGACGCGGCGCGGGAGCGCCGACATCTATCAGATCGATCTGAATGGCGAGAATCTGCGTCGCATCACCCAGGGTGGAGGCGACAACACGAATCCGGCGTGGGGACCGTACCGGCGATAGCGGGGGGAAGGAGTATGTTGCGAACCAGAAGCGTGACCCTGGGAGCCGCGTTGTTGCTGCTCCCCTGGCTGGCGGGATGCGTCACCGTCGCCGAGTTCCGGAAGCTCGAGTACGAGGTCAACAAGATGCGGCGCTCCGGAGGCGGAGGGGCCGCCGGAGCCCGGGTCGCGGATCTCGCCGCCGAGGTCGAAGAGCTGCGCGACGCGATCGCCCAGCTGGAGGGGCGCCTCGAAGTGACCGAGCATCAGAGCCGGGTGGCCGTAGAAGAGGCGAGGGCCGCCCGCCTCGACGCGTCCCAGCCCGGAGCGCCCGCCGCCGCCGAGGGCTCCGTGGGCGCCGCCGATCCGTACGCGGCCCCGGGGGAAGCGCAGGACGCCCCGCAGAGTGCATCGGTGGAACTCCGCGCCTATCGGGAGGCCTACAATACCTGGCGGACCGATGATTACGGCGCGTGTATTGACCAGTTCCGGGAGTTCCTGCAAACTTATCCGTCCTCGGAGTACGCAGATGATGCCGCCTACTGGATGGCGGACTGCTACTTCAAGCAGGGGGACTACCAGACCGCGATACTGCGCTTCGACGACGTGGCCGGTCGCTATCCCACCAGTGGAAAGGCGCCCGAGGCGCTGTATCGCCAGGGCGAAGCGCTTCTCCGCCTGGGACCGCGTTACGGAAAGGCCGCGCGAAAGGCGTTCGAGCGGGTGATCAACGAGTATCCCAACTCGGAGCGGGCGGAGCAGGCCCGGCGACAGCTCGAGTTGCTCGGACCGGATTGACGGAACCCGGCCGAGGGCGGTTCAAAGCCAGAGTCCGAACAAGGGAAGATCTTGAGAAAACGAGATCTGGAAAAGTTTCGAAAGCTTCTCAACGCCCAGCGTGACCAGTTGGTGGGAAACGCCAAGAAGGCCATGACGGGCGACATCCATCTCGACCCGGATGACTTTCCGGACGAGATCGACACGGCCTCCTCCGAGGTGAACCTCGCTTTCATGGGCCGCCTCCGTGAACGCGAGCGCGGTCTTCTCACGAAGATCGAGGACGCGCTCGCGAAGATCGAGCAAGGAGTCTACGGCGAGTGCCAGAACTGCGGCGAGGAGATCGGCCTGAAGCGGCTCGAGGCGCGCCCGGTCGCGGAGCTCTGCATCGACTGCAAGGGCGAGCAGGAAAAGATCGAACGGAACCTCGGCTGAGCCGTTACGCGGTGCCCGAGATCGTTCTCGGTATCGAGAGCTCCTGCGACGAGATGGCTGCGGCGGTGGTTCGCCGGGGGACCGAAATCCTCGCCAGCGTGGTGCAGGAACAAGTCCAGGTTCATCAGCCCTACGGCGGCGTGGTTCCCGAGCTCGCGTCTCGCGACCACGTGCGCGCGGTCTCCCAGGTGGTCTCCAGCGCCCTGCGCCAGAGCGGTGTCTCCGAGCGGGAGCTCTCCGGGGTCGCCGTTACGGCGGGGCCGGGTCTACTCGGATCCCTCCTGGTGGGTCTCTCCTTCGGCAAGGCCCTCGCCTATCGGCTGGGAATCCCCGTGGTGGGGGTGCATCACCTGGCGGGCCACCTGGCTGCCGCCGAGCTCTGTGCGGAAGAGCTTCGGCCTCCCTACATCGGGCTGGTGGTCTCGGGAGGGCACACCGCCCTCTACCGGATCGAGGAGGGCGCTGCACCGGCGCTGCTCGGGGAGACTCGGGACGACGCCGTGGGTGAGGCCTTCGACAAAGTCGCGAAGCTGCTCGGGCTCCCCTATCCGGGCGGGGCGGCTCTCTCGGAGGCCGCCGAGCGGGGAGACCCCAGGGCAGTGGACTTCCCCAGGCCCATGCAGGAGGAGCCCGGCTTCGATTTCTCCTACAGCGGACTCAAGACCGCCGTGGCGCTGGAGGTGGAGAGCCGCCGTCCCCTGGACGCGACCGCGGTGGCCGACATCGCGGCCTCCTTCGAGGTGGCCGCCACCGACGTGCTGATCTCGCGAGCGCGACGAGCGCTCCGGCAAGAGGGAATCGGTCGGCTGGCGGTGGTGGGGGGCGTGGCGGCCAACCGGCTTCTGCGCCGCAACACCGCGGCCGCGGCCAAGAAGGACGGGTTCAGGGTCTTCTTCCCGCCGCCCGAGTTCTGCACCGACAACGCGGTCATGATCGCGTCGGCGGGAGCACACCTGCTGCGCCGGGGACTGCGCGATGGCCTGGAGCTGACCTGCTTCTCCCGCGTGCCGCTTTCCGAAGGGCGCTGGGCCGGGGGTGGTGAGGCTTGAAGGCCGGCGACGTGCGCGCCTTCCTGGAGGCGCACGGCCTGGCAGCCCGGCGCGATCGGGGCCAGAACTTTCTCCACGACGAGCGCGTGGCCGAGAAGCTCGTCCGGATCGCCGCCGTCGGTCCGGGAGATCGAGTCATCGAGATCGGCACCGGTCTAGGCACCCTCACCCGGGCCCTCGCGGCCCGTGCCGGGCGGGTGATCACCATCGAGGTCGACGCGGGGATCGTGCGCGCGCTGCGCAGCGAGGCCGTCCTGCCCGCGAACGTGGAGCTGATCCACGGGGATGCGCTCGAACTCGATCTCGATCGTCTGATCGGCGAAGTCACCGGACCGGTGCGGATCGTCGGCAATCTCCCCTACGCGATCGCTTCTCCTCTGCTTCGGCGACTGCTCGACTGGAGGGAGCGACTGGTGAGCTGGTCCGTGATGGTGCAGAAGGAGGTAGCGGGAAGGCTTCTGGCAGCCCCGGGAGCTCGGGCATACAGCTCTCTTACCGTGCTTCACCAGCTGGTGTCCACGGTGAAGGTCGGACTCGATCTTCACCCGCAATGCTTCTACCCTGTGCCGCGTGTGACCTCGACCTTCTTGCACCTCACGCCGCGAAGTGAGATTTCAATCGCGGCGGAAGAGCTTCGGATGGTCGAGGGTGTGGTGCGGGCGGCGTTCGCCCATCGAAGGAAGACGATCGTGAACTCCCTTCGAGCTGCCGCGGCGGGGAGTCCTCTCCCTCCCGAGAAGATCGCGGAGACCCTGGCCAGCCACGGCATCGATCGTCGTGCCCGTGCCCAGAGCCTCTCCCCGGAACAGTGGCTGGAAGTCGCCCGGGCGCTCGCGAAGGCGGGGGCCGTCTAGCGATGGGTGGTGAGTCGCGCCGCGAACCCCGGGCACCTTTGCGTTTCGACGGGTGCCGGTAGCCGCGGCGTGGAGGGGCCTGCGCTTCTCGATTACCTGGTCGAGCTGGCACAGGAGGCCGGGATCCAGGTGCGAGTGATTCCCGGCTCCGGGGCGGTGGTCGATCTGCCCCCCCGCAGTGGCATCTGCCGGATTCGGGGCGCTCCCTGGCTTCTATTGGCCTCGGACGAGCCGCTCGAGGACCGCATCGAGGCCGCGGCGACGGCCGTGCGCACACACGCTCCCGAAGCGCTGGAGGGACGCTATCTGCCTCCGGCGGTCCGCGAACGCCTCTCTTCCCCGAGGGGAAAACAGGGCTGAGGGACGGGTGCGGCTGTCGTTGACACACTGCGTCCAACCGATAGCCTCTAGTGCTGCGAGAGGTATCGCAGGGCGCGATCCTCATCGATTCCAAAATCTCCCGGGCGCCAGAAGCCCGGAAAACAGGACGATCGCCTAGTACTGCCCGAAGGACGCTCGTATCCGCCCCGGCGGAGCGAGACGGGGGCGGAGATGGCGGATCGAGTGGTGTCCTCGGCCTCGTCGGGGTGCCCTCGCGATCGGCCGCGCCTCCGGAGGAATCCGGCAGGCGCGGTCGTCGTTTTCGGGAAACGGGGCGCACGGGAGCGGGAGGCTTCCGGATGTCGACCGTCACCGCTTCGTCGAAGCGCGAACACCGCGTCACCGCCCGTTCCCTGGCTCGCTGCAAGCGCCGCGGGGAGCCCTTCTCGATGCTGACCGCCTACGATTTTGCCTTCTCCCGCATCTTCGACCAGGCCGGCATCGACGTGCTCCTGGTGGGAGATTCGATGGGCAACGTGGTCCAGGGAAGGGAGACCACGCTTCCGGTGACCCTCGATGAGGTCGTCTACCACTCGCGGATGGTGGTGCGGGGCGCCTCACGAGCCCTGGTCGTCGGCGACATGCCTTTTGGCTCCTACCAGGTGTCCCCGGAAGACGCTGTGCGGTCGGCGATCCGCCTGGTGAAGGAGGGTGGCGTCCACTCGGTGAAGCTCGAGGGGGGCAGGACCATGAGCGCCACCATCGAACGCATCGTCGCCGCCGAGATCCCGGTGATGGGCCACGTCGGGCTGACCCCCCAGGCGATCCACCGGATGGGGGGGTACCGCGTCCAGGGTCGCGGTGAGGCGTCGCGCCAGAGGGTGATCGAGGACGCACGCGCCGTGGAGGCCGCCGGTGCCTTCTCCATCGTGCTCGAGGGAGTGCCGGCCGACCTGGCCGGGGAGATCACCGCTTCGCTCTCGATTCCGACCATCGGCATCGGCGCCGGTCCCGCCTGCGACGGACAGGTGCTGGTGATGCACGATCTGCTCGGGCTGAATGACTGGACACCCAGCTTCGTCAAGCAGTACGCGAATCTAGGGTCCCTCGCCTCCCAGGCGGCGCGAAGCTTCGCCGAGGAGGTGGCGAACCGGAAGTTCCCCGACGAAGAGCACTCCTACCGGTAGCCGCTTCGACCCATGCGGATCGTTCGCGAGATTCCCGAACTCCAGGCGCTCGCCGATGCCGAGCGCGCCGCCGGCCGGCGCATCGCCCTGGTGCCGACCATGGGGGCGCTCCACGCGGGGCACCTGGCGCTGGTGGTGGAGGCACGTCGCCGGGCGGATTTCGTCTGCGTCTCGATCTTCGTGAACCCCAGCCAGTTCGGACCCAGCGAGGACCTCGGCGCCTATCCGCGCAGCTTCGAGCGCGACGCCGATGAGTGTCGGTCTCACGGAGTCGACGTGCTCTTCGCGCCCGGCGACGCGGCGGTCTACCCGCCCGGCTACCAGAGCTGGGTCACCGTGGCGGAGCTGGCGAAGCCCCTCTGCGGTCGCTCGCGGCCCGTCCACTTTCGTGGAGTGGCGACGGTGGTGACCAAACTCCTGACCGCCGCCAAGCCCCATCTCGCCGTCTTCGGGGAGAAGGATTTCCAGCAGCTGGCGTTGATCCGCCGACTGGTGCTGGACCTCGGATTCGACGTGGAGATCGTCGGAGTTCCGACGGTGCGCGAGTCCGATGGGCTGGCCCTCTCGAGCCGCAACGCCTATCTCGACGCCGCGACCCGTCCCCAGGCGCTCTGTCTGGTGCGCGCGCTGGAGGCGGCGGAGGGCGCGGTCGCCGCCGGCGAGCGGAGTCGCGACGCCCTGCTCCACCTGGTTCGCGGGGAGATCGGGAAGGCGCCGCAGGCCGATCTCGACTACGCGGAGCTCCGGGATCCCGATTCACTGGAGCTGGCGCCCGAAACCCTCGCCGCTCCCACACTCTTGGCCCTCGCCGTCCGGTTTCCCCGGGGAGAGGGTCGCGACGGACAGAACGTCCGGCTCATCGACAACCGTGTGCTGCTTCCGCGGCAAGATTCCTAGGAGGAATGGAAGTGCTTCGCACCATGCTGAAGTCCAAGATCCACCGGGCAACCGTCACCGAGGCGAACATCGACTACGAGGGGAGCATCACCATCGACTCCGATCTGATGGACGCGGCGGACATGATCCCCTACGAGCAGGTGGACGTGTGGGACTGCACCAACGGGAATCGCCTCACCACCTACGCGATCCGCGGCGAGGCCGGCTCTGGAGAGATCTGCATCAACGGGGCGGCGGCGCACCTGATCAAGCCGATGGACGTGGTGATCATCTCCAGCTTCGTCCAGATGAACGAGGAAGAGGCGCGCGGCTGGGAGGGTACTCGGGTCTTCGTCGACGAGGCCAACCGGCAACGCCCCTGAGCGCTCGAGTCCCCCTCGGCTGCTAACGTGGCGGAAATGGGGGGAAGCGAAGAGCGCAGACCTATCGCCTCGAATCGGCGCGCGCGACACGAGTACGAGATCCTCGATACCCTCGAGGCCGGAATCGCGCTGCGCGGGCCCGAGGTGAAATCACTCCGGGCGGGCCGCGCCAACCTCTCGGACGCCTACGCCACCCTGCGTGGGGGGGAGGTGTTTCTCCGGAATCTCCACATCAGCCCCTACCAGGAGGCCGGTCGGGAGAATCCGGACCCGGCCCGGGAGCGCAAGCTGCTGCTGCACCGGCAGGAGATCCGCCGGCTTCGGTCGAAGGTGGCCGAGCGGGGCCTCACGCTGATCCCACTCTCCTTGTACTGGAAGGATGGCCGCGCCAAGGTCGAGCTGGCGGTGGCCCGGGGAAAGCGGCGCTACGACAAGCGCGAGGCGATTCGCCGTCGAGAGCAGGACCGCGACCTCCAGCGCGCGTCCCGCGAGAGGGGGCGCAGAGGCGGTTGAAGGTCTCGGTGAAACAGCGCGCTTTCGCTGCCCTGATGCTCGCCTCCATCGCGGGAGCCGGATGCGCGGCGGAAGCCGAGACGCCGGAACCCTACCGGCACAACCGCTACGACTACTGGCGCTTCCGGGACCGCTTCCCCGATCTCCTCGAGCCCAACTACCTTCCCTTCATGGCGTACCGGGTCTCCCCGCCCGCACCGGGTGGTGTCGCTGGCATCACGAGGCGCGTCGGAGAGTGGCTCGGGCTCGAAGCCCCCTCCGACGAGGAGCTGCTGGTCTTCTGCTACTGGTCGGAGAGCGAATTCCCGCTCCGCGTGGCCATCGTGCCCCCGGAGATCGACGACGATCTCAGCTACGAGTTCTGGTCGAAGTCACCGAGCGACTACGTCGCCGCTGTGGAGCGGGCGCTCGCGATCTGGGAGCGCGATCTCGAGGGGAGGGTGCGCTTCGAGCGGGTCGAGAGCAGTGACGAGGCAACCCTGGTTCTACGCATCCTGGGCGAGGGGGCGCCCGCTCCGGAGCCCACGGTGCAGGTTCTCGGGACAGCATCGCTCGGGGACGCGTGCCGGGTGCTCGGCGGGGACCCCGCCAGCGGTCGACTCGAGGTCCGCTACCAGGTGCGGGAGCTCCGAATCTACGTGGCCGACCAGCACGGGCTCCTGCTCCCAGACCAGGTCGAGCGGGTCGCTTTGCACGAGATCGGTCACGCCATCGGCATGCGCGGCCACAGTCCGATTCCCGCCGACCTGATGTATGAAGTGGTCCGAGATCGACTGGGCCCCGACGGTCTGGGTGTCGAGGACGTCAACTCGTTCCTGTCCCTCTACGCGATTCCCAGCGGGACGGTCTACACCTCGCTGGCCCCGGCAAAGCGGCAGGTCGCCGATGCCCCCCCGCTTCCGGAGGGCCCGCCGCGGCTGGCGCTGGCCCCCCACGTGGATTCTCAACGCGGCTTCGAGATCCAGATGCCGATGGGCTGGCTCCGGATTCCGACCCCCTTCGGCGTGGTCGCGGTGAACGGGGTTCCGTGGGACTACGATGCCTCGGTTCAGATCATCGTGCGTCGCTACGAGACCATCGAGTCCTATCTCGAGCGGCACGCGGCGGCCCACTTCGGTACCTCCGTGATCACGTCGGTCCAGGATGCGTCGGTCGCCGGCCATCTCGCCAGGAGATTCACGCTGTCGCGCTCGGACTACGGCCTCGTCGAGGAGTTCCTCTTCATCGAGAGCGGCGATGGGCGGGTGCTGATCTCGATCGCCGAGTGGCCGGTCGAGCGACAATCCGCCTATCGCTCCTGGTTCGACGCGATGCTGGCTTCACTGGAGATCCAGGACAGCTCGAAGCCCGGGGCGGATCGCGACTACTCGAGCGGCGCCGCCGATTCGGACGCTCCACCGGGAGGAAGCCCTTGACGCGGCAACGGGTTCTCGTGCAGTAAGGATACGGGGGAGGATTTCGCATGAAGACACTGCTGACCCTGCTGGGCGGGCTCCTGCTGGCGTTCGCCCTGAGCATCGTGGTCGCGAGCCACTTCGGCGGAGAGAACGTGGTGCTGCGGACGGCGGATGTCGCGGGCGAAACGCACGAAACGCGCCTCTGGATCCAGGATCTGGATCGAATGGAATGGCTTCGAGCCGGGAGCTCCGAGAACCGCTGGTACCGGCGCCTGATCGAGCGACCCCTGGTCGAGGTGCAGAGGAATGGGCAGTGGAAGCGCTATCGCGCCATCCCCACGCCCCATCGGACCCAGGAGATCAACAGTGCAATGGCCCGGAAGTACGGCTGGGCGGATTGGCTGACCGGTCTGCTCCGGAATCCGGAGACGACCGTCGCGATTCGGCTGGTTCCCGCTGCAGGTTGACGGGAGGGGCGAGCCGGAGCGGGCCGCAGCCGATCTCCACTACCGGGGGGTGAGTGTGGACTACGAGATTCGCGCGATGTCCTTTGGCGAGATCCTCGACATGGGGTTTCGCATCCTCAGGAACCACTTCGTCCTGCTGGTGGGCCTTCAGGCCATCGTCGTGGTTCCGACGCGTCTGGTGACCGACTTCCTCAACCGGGAGGTCGGCTCGAGCGATCCCTTCATGGTGTTGGCCGGAATGCTTCCGGTCTTCCTGGCGCTGCTGATCCTGCAGCCGATCATCATGGCGGCGATCACCCATGCGATCAGCGAGAACTACCTCTCCAGGAGTGTGACCTTCGGAGGCGCGCTTCGATTCGCCCTCTCGATCGTGCTGCCGCTGGTGGGGACGTGGCTCCTGGCATCGCTCATCGTCATGGTCGGATTCCTCTTGCTCATCATTCCCGGGCTGATTCTCGCCCTCATGTTCGCGGTGCTCACCCCTGTCATGGTGACCGAGGGGATCTTCGGCGTGGCAGCGATGGAACGAAGCGGGGCGCTGATGAAGGAGAACAAGCTGCGTGCCCTGGGCCTCTTCATCGTGACGGGCATCCTGTCTGCGGCGCTGATCGCGGGCGTGGATCTCGTCGCCGGCTTCATCCCGGTGGTAGGGAGTGTCGTGGCCGGGATCGTCCAGGGAGCCGCCAACGCCTTTGGAGCGGCCGCTCTCGTGGTGCTCTACTTCGACATCCGCTGCCGCAAGGAGGCCTTCGACCTCGAACACCTGGCCCGGCAGGTCGAGTCCGGAGCCGGTGCACTGCCCGGCGGCATCGGCTAGCTGCTGGTGACCTCGCCTTCCGATCTCGGCGACGAGCAGATCCGGACCCTCGCCGCAGAGATCCTGAGCCGCGACGAGTACTTCCGGCCCGGGATCGCCGAGGAGGCCTGGCGGGTGGTGCTGGCGCGGATCCTCGGTTTCTTCGACTTCCTGGAGGCGCTGCGGATCTCGAGTCCGCTGATCTATTGGATGATCCTGGGGGTGCTGTTGCTGTCGGTGGTGGTGCTGCTCGCCCACGTGGTGTGGACCATGCGCCTCGCCCTGCGCATGCCGGGTCCGAAGGCCCGGGAGCGCGCACGCCCCTCGGGCCCCGATTTCCTGGAGCAGGCGGAGAGCCTGGCGCGAGAGGAGCGCTTCCTGGAGGCGGCGCGTCGGGTCGAGCTAGGGACCCTCGAGCTCCTGCTTCGGCGCCGGGTGATCGAGCTCTCCCGCTCCGATCCCGGCCGCGAGCTCCGCGAGCAGGTGCGTGGCTCGGCGCTACCCGAGGCCGAGCGCAGCTCGCTGATCTCGCTGCAGCAGCGGCTCGAGGCCGGACTCTTCCGCGAGCACGCCGCGGAGCGCTCCCTCTACGAGGCCTGGCTGGATCTGCACCGACGGCTCGAGTCCGTGGCGGCCCCGTCATGAGCCGGGCGGTCCGTTCCGCGATCGCAGCGGCCATCCTTCTGATGCTGGTGGGGATCCTGCTGCCGGATGGAAGCGAGCGCAAGACGCCGACCTCCTTCGGCACCTACCCCCATGGCTACCGCGCCCTCTTCGAGCTCCTGCTGGAGCTCGGCTTCCCGGTCACGCGGAACTTCGATCCGCCGGATCGCATCGCAGCGGGGAGCGCCGTCTGGTGGATCGCGCCCGATGCCCTCTGTGTCCGCGAAGACGAGACGGTGCTCTGGGAGCTCGCCGACCTGCTGGATCGGGGCGGGACGGCGGTGGTGTTCCCGCCGCGCGACTGCGCGCAACTCGGGGCGCTCCCGGTTCCCGAGCGCAGCCCGAGGCGAGACGGGGCCGGGGCCAGCGGGGGAGAAGAGGAGGAGGAAGCATCCGATCGCGACCTCATCGACCGCTGGCTCGCCGGGGACTTCAGCCTGGCGGGGGTCCCCACCGAGCCGCAGCAGCTGGTGGGAGAGCCCGGCCCCGGTCTGCGCGAGATCGAAGCACCGCGCCTGCTCCGCTTCTCGGAAACCGGTGACTTCGAGGTGCGCGCCACTCTCGAGGGCGCGCCCTTCATCCTCGAGAAGCGGGTGGGGGCGGGGACCCTGGTGCTGGTGGCCGACGCCACCTTTCTCACCAACGGCTTTCTGGATCGGGCCGACGCCGCGCCGCTGGCGGTGGATCTGGCGTCTCACTACGGTGTCAGCTTGGTGGACGAGTTCTCCCACGGGATGCACCGGGAGCGCCACCCCATCGCCTACCTGGCTCGCTCGAGCGCTCTCCCCGTATTCGCAGGCCTCGCGCTGCTGGGTCTGCTCGCGCTCTGGCGCGGATCATCGCTCCCCCGGCGCTCGGTCGACGAGTTCGACCGGCCGGCGCCAGCCCTGGATCGCTTCGTCGCCTCACTCGCCTCTCTCTACGCCCGAAGCCGGGACAAGGGCAGGCTGGCGGAGCGCTACCGGGAGCTCACACTGGCCCGTCTGCGTCGCCACTTCGGACTGGCGGCGGAGACGCCGGCGAAACAGATCGTCGAGAGACTGCGACGGGATCGCCGCCTCTCGCCCGGGCTCCTCGGCGCTCTCGCCGAGCCGGAGACGCCCCGGGACGAGGCGACGCTTCGGGCATGGGCTCGCCGTCTCGACGCACTCGTGAAGGAGGCCGTTCGTTGAACATCGAGAAGACCGGGGTCGCCGAGATCGCCGAGCGCTTCCAGACGCTCTCGGCTGCGATCGCAGAGGTGGTGGTGGGTCAGGAGAAGAGCGCGCGCCTCTGCTTCCTGACACTGCTCTGTTCCGGGCACAGCCTGGTGGAAGGGGTTCCGGGGGTGGCGAAGACGCTCCTGGTTCGCACCCTGGCCGCCGTCCTGGACGTGCGTTTCGGGCGCGTCCAGTTCACGCCCGATCTGATGCCGAGCGACATCCTCGGCACCTCGATCCTCGACACCGCGAGCGGTGAGGTCCGCTTCCGGCCCGGTCCCATCTTCACCGATCTCCTGCTCGCCGACGAGATCAACCGCGCCTCGGCCAAGACCCAGGCCGCCCTGCTCGAGGCGATGCAGGAGCGCACCGTCACCATGGACGGAGTCCGCCACGATCTCGGCTCCCGGTTCGCGGTCTTCGCGACCCAGAACCCGGTGGAGCAGGAGGGAACCTACCCTCTTCCCGAGGCCGAGCTGGATCGCTTTCTCTTCAAGATCGTGATCGACTACCCGAGCGAAGACGAAGAGCGCGGCATCCTCGAGCTGCATCACGCCAGTGCAGGTGAGCCGGCTCCGGGAGCGCCGGTGCTGCGCTCCGAGGATCTCGAAGCGATTCGAGAGGTGGTGCGTGGAGTGATCGTTCGCGAGGAGATCGTCGGCTACGTGGCGGCTCTGGTGAGGGCGACCCGCAGCGATCTCAACTACGCCCTCGGGGCATCGCCCCGGGCGGGATTGATGCTGCTGCGCGCGGCGAAGGCCAATGCGGCGGTGGAGGGTCGCGACTACGTTCTCCCCGAGGACGTCCAGGCGATGCTCCTTCCCGCCCTGCGGCACAGGATCCAGCTGGATCCGGCCGCCGAAGTGGAGGGTCTCTCCCCGGACGAAGCGCTGAGCCAGACACTCCGCAGTGTGGCCGTTCCCAGGTGAGCTCCGTCGCACCCGACCGGCGCCTCCTCGCCGCTGTCGCGCTCTGGGTGGCGCTGGGGGTGGCTGCCGTCGCGGTGCCGGTGCTTTGGCCGGTCGCGGTCGGTGCGGCGCTGCTGCTGGTCGCAGTGCTCGCGCGCGATGCGCTCCTGCTTCGCAGGACCCCGCGGATCGAGATCGAGCGCAGGCTCCCGGCCCGGGCCTCCGAGGGGCGTGCCTGTGACCTCGAAGTCCAGCTCCGCAACCCCGGACGCCTGCCGGTTCTGGTGGAGGTCTTCGAGGAAATCCCCGCAGATCTCTGCACCCCCGAGCCGCACTGGCCGCGGGTGGTGCTTTCCGCCGGCGAGCCCCTGACCCTTCGCTATTCGGTCACGCCGCGGATCCGGGGTGACCGACGCCTGGGTGCGGTGCTGGTTCTCGAACGATCACCGCTCGGCCTGCTCCGGCGCAGCGCGATCGGCGCTTCCGACGACGTGCTGCGCGTCTATCCCGATGCGACCCGCTTCCTGCGGCCCGAAGCTTTGGATCCGAAGCGGGTTCTCGCGTCGATCGGGGTCAAGCCGGCTCGCCGGCGCGGTGAGGGAATGGAGTTCGAATCCCTCCGCGACTTCGTTCCCGGCGACGATCCCCGGCGCCTCGACTGGGCCGCCAGCGCCAGGCGGGGACGGTCCGTGGTGAGGATCTATCAGCACGAGCGCAATCACTCCGTCGTGATCGCCCTGGATGCGAGCCGGCTGATGGCCGGGCGGATCGGCGAGCGGACCAAGCTCGACTACGCCGTCGACGGGTCCCTGGCACTCTGCTATGCGGCGATCAGCGCCGGGGACCGGGTGGGGATGGCGGTCTTCGACGCGAAGGTGCGCGGCTTCATCCCGCCGCGGCGCGGACGGGCGGACCTGGGACAGTTCGTCGAGATGCTCCGGCCGGTGCAGCCCCGCCTGGTGGAGGCGGATTTTCAGGCCCTCGCCCGGACCCTCGCCACGCGACAGCGTCAGCGCTCCTTGCTGGTGATCCTCACGGATTTCGTCGAGGCCGACGCCGCTCCATTCGTGGCGCCGCTGGCGGTGCTGGCGAAACACCACCGGGTGCTCCTGATCGCCATCCGCGATCGCGTCTTCCGTGAGCTCGATGCCGTTGGGAGCGGGGAAGGGGAGGCTGCGCTCGGCCTCTACCGTCGCATCGTCCTCGACGACCTGCTGCGCGAGCGCGAAGTCGCTCTGGGACGTCTGCGCAGAAGCGGGCTCCAGACGCTCGACCTCCCGCCGGAGGCGATCACCGCGGCGATGCTGAACCGCTACCTGGCGATCCGCTACGGGGCGGAGCGCTGATCTGGAAGAGCCAGTCCGTATCGACTTCGCCCAGAGCACCACCCTGGGCAGCCATCTGGGAACTCCCGCCCTCGGACGCGGCTGTTCCGGCCATCGGTCCGAACTCGGGGGAAGATGGCAACGACCGCTGCGGTCCCTGGGGAGTTCTTGGTGAGCGGATTCTCCTGAGGAATCGCGGCGATGGAAGACTCCGTCCCATTTCGGGCGCGGTTCCCGTAGACTGACATGCACTCAGGGTAAACTGGTGAAACCCTTTTCGCGTAGCGGAGCTAGCAGTGCCAGCGAAGAAAAACGCGAAGAGCCGCACGAAACCGGACGGCAAGAAGGCATCTTCGGCCAGCAAGGGGCAATTGGATCCCCGCGGGAATCGCAACACCCGCCAGCGGGCCGGCAAAAAAAATCCGGCGGCCCAATCGAAGCGAGAGGTCCAAGAGACGGCGGCAGCGATCGTTGGCGAGGCTCGCGAGGGTGACAGCCGTCTCGCAGTGGTCGGCCTCGGCGCATCGGCCGGCGGGCTGGATGCGTTCAGGCGGTTCCTCTCCGCCATGCCGGACGATACCGGCATGGCGTTCGTACTCATCCAGCACCTCGACCCGACCCACCCAAGCCTCACCGCCGAGCTGCTCGGCAACCACACGCGGATGGGCGTCTTGCAGGTCGAGGACGAGATGCGCGCCGAGCCGAATCACGTCTACGTCATCCCACCCAACAAGTACCTGACGATCAGCGGCCAGACGCTGCATCTGACCGATCCTGTCGAACGCCGCGGCGTTCGGGTTCCGATCGACTTCTTCTTCCGCTCGCTGGCCGACGATCAGCAGGAGCGGGCGATCGGCATCATCCTCTCGGGCACCGGCACGGACGGGACGCTCGGCGCGCGAGAAATCAAGGCGGCCGGCGGCATGGTCATGGCCCAGGCCCCGGAATTCGCTCAGTACGACGGCATGCCCCGCAGTGTCATCGCCAGCGGCGCGGTCGATTACGTACTGCCGGTCGAGAAGATGTCCGAGGTGCTGGGCCGCTACGCGCGACACTGGTACGTCAACGGTGCGCCCGTTCCGGCACCCGTCGCGGAAAAGGCGCCCGATCATCTGACCACGATCACCGGGCTGTTGCGGGCGCGGCTCAAATTCGATTTCAGCTCCTACAAGAAGGGAACGCTTACCCGTCGCATCCAGCGCCGCATGGGACTGAACCACGTCCAGGATGTGGGCGACTACGTCGAAATGCTGCGGCAGGACAGGGATGAAGTCACGGCGCTCTACAAGGACCTGCTGATCGGCGTTACCAACTTCTTCCGCGAACCGAAGGCCTGGGAGGCGCTCGAAGAGCAGGTCATCAAGCGGCTGGTGCGGGAGCACGACGTGGCTTCGCCGATCCGCGTCTGGGTCCCGGGGTGCGCCACGGGCGAGGAAGCCTATTCGATCGCCATACTGCTGACGGAAGAGATGCAGGAAGCCGCAAGGGTTTGCGGCGTCAACATCTTCGCTTCGGACATCGACCAGGACGCCCTGGGCTTCGCCCGCGCCGGTGTCTATCCGGAGAACATCGCCGCCCACGTTTCGCGGGAACGGCTACGGCGGTTCTTCACCAAGGGCCAACATACCTACCGGGTCAACAAGGACATTCGCGAAGCCGTCATCTTTGCCGAGCAGAACCTGATCCGCGACCCCCCCTTCTCGAGACTGGATCTGATCAGTTGCCGCAACCTGCTGATCTACCTCGAGCCGGAGATCCAGAAGAAGATCCTGACCGTGTTCCATTTCGCCTTGCGTGAAGGCGCTTACCTGATTCTGGGGAACGCCGAGACGATCGGCCATCAGTATGACCTGTTCCGTCCGGCGTCGCGCAAGTGGCGGATCTATCGCCGCGTCGGCGCCGAGCGGCACGCCAAGGTGGAACTGCCTGTCCGGCACGCCGACATCCCGCGGATGGCGCCGGAGGCTCCGCCCCAGGCCGAAGAGCGTCGCACGCGTCGTCTGGCCGCGCTCGCTCAGCAGGCGCTTATACAACGTTACGCACCTGCCTCTGTGCTGGTGAACCGCATGGGGGAAGTCCTCTATCTGAATGGCCCCGTGGATGATTACCTTCAGCTTCCCACCGGCGAACTGGGGCCCAACCTGATCGCGATGGCCAGGCCAGGATTGCGCAGCAAGTTGCGTTCCGCAGTCCATCAGGCGACGCAAGAGGATCGACCGGTGACGGTCACCGATGGCCGCGTGAGACGTAGCCAGAAGTATTTTCCTGTGCGGTTCACCGTCGAACCGCTGCCGCAGCATGACGGCACGGAAGGCCTGCTACTGGTGGCGTTCGACGAAGCCGGCCCCGGGGAACGGCAGGTGCGGCTGGTCTACGTCGAACGGCCCGAGACGGAGCCGACCGACACGCCCGCCACGGCCAAGGAATGGGAAGCCGTCATCCACCATCTGGAAGGCGAGCTGACCAGCACGCGCGAGGATCTGCACACCACGATCGAAGAGCTGGAGACCACGAACGAAGAGTTCAGGGCGACCAACGAGGAAGTCACCTCGATCAACGAAGAGCTGCAATCGACCAACGAGGAGCTGGAGACGTCCAAAGAGGAGCTCCAGTCGATGAACGAAGAGCTGCAGACGCTCAACAGCCAGTTGGAGTCGAAGGTCGGCGAGTTGGAGGTGACCAACAACGACCTTCAGAACCTCCTGACGAGCATCGACTCTCCGGTGCTGTTCCTCGACCGCGGACTCCGCATCAGACGCCTTACGCCGACCGCCGCCCAGTTGTTCCGGGTGATCGAAACGGACATCGGCCGGCCATTCGGCGACTTTGCCAAGAACGTCACCGACGAGGACCTGGTGTCCGACGCCGAGAGGGTTCTCAAGCACCTCACGCCGATCGAGAAGGAAGTTCAGGACGGCGAGGGCCGCTGGTACCTGAGGCGGGTCGTTCCCTACCGCACCGACGACGACCACATCGACGGCGTGGTGATCACGTTCGCCGACATCACCGCGCGATTCCGCGCGGCCGAATTCATCCGCCTGACCATCGAGGCCGCGCCATTGGCGTGCGTGATGGTCAACCCCGCCGGGCAGATCGCGCTGGTCAATTCCGAGACGGAAGGAGTGTTCGGCTACGACCGCGGAGAGCTCGTGGGTCAGTCTGTGGAGATGCTCGTGCCGCAGCCGTTGCGGGTGCAGCACGCGAAGGACTGCTCCGCGTATGCTGCCGATCCGGTGGAACGATCGATGGGAACCCGCCGCGATCTGTCTGGCTTGCGCCGCGACGGCAGCGAGTTTCCCGTCGAGATCTCCCTGAGTCCCGTCGAGACACCGCAGGGACCGCACATCCTGGCGACGATTACCGACGTCACCCAGCGCAAGCGCGCACAGGAGCGGCTCGAAGCGTCATTGCAGGAGAAGGAGTCGCTGCTGCGCGAAGTCCATCACCGTGTGAAGAACAACCTGCAAGTGGTCAGCAGTCTTCTCGACATGCACGCCCACACGGTGAGCGATCCGAACGTGCTCGATGCCTTCAGCGATGTGAGCGAACGGGTTCGCTCGATCGCGTTGATCCACGAGCGGCTCTACCAGTCCGAGAACCTGGCCAGCGTGGATCTCGCCGCCTATGCGCGGAGCCTGCTGGAAACCCTCTGGCACGCTCACGGTACCGAGAAGGTGCGGCTGACCCTGGCGCTCCAGGAGCTGACCATGCCGGTCGGACCGGCGGTGCCTTTGGGATTGATCTTGAACGAGCTGGCCACCAACGCGCTCCAACACGCCTTTCGCGACCGCGAGGTCGGCGAGGTGAGGGTCGGTCTGGAGTACGATCCCGCCACCGGCGGCGTGTGTCTCTCGGTGCGCGACGACGGCGCCGGTCTCCCTCCGACGCTGGACTGGCGCGAGCCGCCGACACTGGGCTTGCGTCTGGTGCATATGCTGGCCCGCCAGCTACGCGGCACCGTGGAGCTCGGCGAGGGCGAAGGGGCAGGGACGGAGTTCCGCGTGAGGTTCGTTCTCGAGGAGAAATGAGAAGTGGTACGATGGCCTGCCAAGGCCGTCGAAGCGCACGATTGCCTTCCAGACTCTCGTTCAGCCGTTAGCGAACATTAGCAGCCATGAGCCAAGCCAGCGTTCTCATCGTGGAAGACGAGGCCATCGTCGCGGCGGACCTCGCCTCAAAGCTCGAAAGAATGGGCTACCGGGTAGTCGGCTCGACCGATACCGGCGAGGAGGCCATCCGCCTAGCCGCCCAACAGCGGCCTTCGCTAATATTGATGGACATCCGCCTGGCCGGCGAGATGGACGGCATCGAGGCCGCCGCGGTGATCCGCCGCGAGTGGAATCTGCCGGTCGTGTTCCTGACCGCGCACTCCGAACCGATCACGCTCGAGCGCGTCGGGGAGACTGGGGCTTTCGGCTACGTCCTGAAGCCGTTCCGGGAGCCCGAGCTGTACACGCAGATCGCCATGGCGCTCTACAAGGATGCCGCCGAGCGCCGGATCCGCGAGAGCGAAGAGCGGCTACGGCTGGCGGCGGGGGCCACGGGTTTTGGCACCTATGACGTCTACCCGCTCCAAGGCCGGTCGGTGTGGTCACCGGAGCTCTACGCGATTACCGGCGTGCCCGAGACCACGACACAGAAACCGCCATTCATGAACGGTCTCGTTCATCCGGATGATCGGGAGGCTCTTCGCGGATTGGTGCAGCGCGTCCTGGACCCCGCGGGGCCGAGCGGGTACGAGCTGGAATATCGCATCGTGCGTCCGGACGGTGGGACGCGCTGGGTGCGTGACACCGGACGTGCCGTCTCCGAAGGCGAAGCCGACACGCGGCGAGCCGCCCGCGTCATCGGCACGGTGCAGGATATCACCGAGCAGAAGCGTACCGAGCTGGAGTTGCATCGACTCAACGAGTTGCTGGAAGGGCAGGTGGCCGAGCGCACACGCAGCCTGCGTCACGCTACGGGGGAGCTGTTGCTGGCGGAAGCGCGCGAACGGCGGGAATTGGCCATTGAGATGCACGACAGCCTCGGTCAGGAGCTGGCCTTGGCGCGGATGAAGCTGGACGAGTTGGCCAGGGCGCTGGACAGAGGCGACACCAATCAGGCCAGAGACGACGCAAGAAAGGCCGCCGCCTTGATCGAGCAGGCAGACCGGTCCAGCCGGGTGCTGATCCACCATCTGAGCCCCCACGCGCTTTATGAGGCGGGTCTCGCGGTGGCCGTCAGAACCCTCGCCGAGGAGTTCCACCGGATGCACGGCCTCCAGGTGGACTGCAGCGGCGTCGACGATCGGGTCGCCGTGCCCGACAAACAGACGCGCGAGATTCTCTACCGCGCCATCCGTGAGCTGTTCTTCAATGTCATAAAGCACGCCGGCGCCAATCAGGTGAGCGTCTCCATCACCCGTCACGACGATCAGATTGGCGTGACCGTCTGTGACGCCGGCGCCGGCTTCGATCCGGCTGCAGCCGGCGAGGGCCGCGGCCTGCCCAACACCCGCGAGCGAATCGAGCACCTCACCGGTACGATGGAAGTCGAATCTGCGCCAGGTAAGGGAACGAAGGTGATCATCGGGGTGCCACTGTGAGCTGCGAGCGTTCCATCGGTCCCGGTTGCGGCGAGGAGGATCGCCACCGCCCGGTCGAGAACGCCCCCCCCGGGGGTACGCGGCACGCCGGCGTGAAGCCGGAGCCCGCGAAGCTCGAAGAACCATGACGATCCGCCTGCTCCTCGCCGACGATCATCGCATGATGCGTGAGGGCCTGCGCAAGTTGCTGGAGACGCATGGTGGATTCGAGGTGATCGGTGAGGCGGAGAACGGGCGGGACGCCGTGGCGCAGACGCGTGCGCTGCGGCCGGACATCGTCGTCATGGACCTCGGGATGAAGGAGCTGAACGGCGTGGAGGCCACGCGCCAGGTTCGCGCCGAGCTTCCCCGGGTCGGGGTCGTCGTGCTGTCGACCTACGCTCAAGAGGACTACGTCTTGAGCGCTCTCGAGGCCGGGGCATCGGCCTACGTGCTCAAGATCAGTGCGCACCAGGAGCTCGTCGAAGCCATCCAGGCGGTCGCGAAGGGACAGCGCTTTCTGAGTCCGGAGATCACGGGCATCGTCATGGACGCCGGAGTCCAGGGAGCGCTCCTCGCGCGGGGTCGATCGCGAGGCGACCTCACCGCCCGCGAGAGCGAGGTCCTGCAGCTCGTCGCCGAGGGCCGGTCCTCGGGCGAGATCGCGGCGCGCCTCTGTCTCTCGACGCGAACCGTCGAGAAGCACCGCCTGCGCATCATGGAGAAGCTCGACCTGCACAGCGTGGCCGAGCTCACCAAGTATGCGGTGCGCCAGGGGCTCGTTTCGCTCGACGACTGAGCTTCACGGCGCTGCCACTCGGTCGCCATTCGGATCGGTCCCAGTCGGGATCAATAGGCCGAAAGCGTCCCATGGAGTAGATCCCGGGCTCGGATTGCGTAGTTGTGCCGCTTGGCACCGTTGGGGGTTGCGTGCGAGAAAGATCCTACCGCGATCCACCGGAGGTCCCTCCAATGGCCCTCGGTCGAGGGCGACTTCGTTAGCAGAGGAGGAACGCGGTGCCGACAGGAACCGAATCGGGCGAGCTGAGGCTCGACGAGCCGTTCGATGAGATCGCGGAGGGGCTGGCACTGGCGCTCGCCAACTCCCTTCGTTGGCTGGCGGCGAATCCGCACTTGAGCGCGACGCTTCTGATCGAGGCGTTTGTTCGGAACGGCGAGCTGAGGGTCGTAGCGGACATGCCCCGCCAGCCCGCTCCCGATCGACGTGAGCGCCGTCGAACGAACGGTCGGCGGCCGGGGTGCGGTCCGCGGGGCCGGGCGCTTCACAGCAGCCACGACCGCAGTCTCCGGGTCTTCGCCCTACCCCTGGTACCGCCAGGAGAATAGAAGCCAGCCACTCGGCCAGAAAGCATCCCTTTGCGCGCCGATTCCCCCGACTGAGCTTCAGAGTTCTGCCATTCGGTCGCTATTCGGATCGGCCCCCGTCGGGATCAATAGCCGAAAGGGCTCCGTGGGGTAGATCCCCGGCTCCGATTGCGTAGTTGTGCACCTGGCTCCGTCGGGGACTGCCTGCGATATAGACCACCATGATCCATCGGCAGCGCTCCCCAATTGCTCTCACCACCAGCCCGAATGGCAAATCGATCCTGGTCGTCGACGACGATCCTGCGGTTCGATGCTCCGTGTCAATGGTTCTCTCCAGCGAAGGCTATTCGGTCACGGGTGCGAGTGACGTCCCGTCGGCAGCGGCCGCTCTCGGGGGCACCGACTTCGCGGCGATCCTGACGGATCTGCGGATGCCGGGTCCGCCGGGCGTTGCGCTCGTCGAGGAAGTGGAGCGTCGCGGTCTGCGAACGCCGGTGATCCTCATGAGCGGCTCGCTCTGGGATCTCGATGGCGCAGACACGCGCGTCGCTCGCGTGGCCGGGCTGCTGGCCAAGCCATTCTCCTTGGAGACGCTCCGCGACCTCGTCCGCGGGGTGATCGGGGGCCGCCAATGAGCTCGGCCCCGTCCTCTCCCGCACCGGAGAGCCTGGCAAATCCCCGCAAAAGCGTCGAGTTGAAGCTCGTCGAGGAGCAGCCGCCGCGGGTGAGTAGGAACGCACCCGAGCAGAGCGAGCCTTCCCTTCAGCTCTCCCCTCTTTCCGCCTTGGACTGGGCGATTTCGGTTGGCTTCGGTGCGAGCGTCCTCGCCTATCTGGCGGGCATTGCACTGTGCGTGCGATGGCTCCTGGGTTCGTTGTTTGGCGGCTGAGCGATGGGGGTCGGCGAGCTTCGGAAATCGCGCCGTGATCCCCCGCTCGAGGCGCGATCTTCATCCCCAGCTCGGTGAACGGCCACGATTCGTTCTCTGGGCGGGCGATGGAGGACCCGATCGCAAAGGTCCTCGGCTTGGATCCCGACGAAGTCCACGCCGCCGCCCACCTGCAGGTTGAATGGTACGCATACGGTCGTCGTTCCCCACGACAAGCGGCGGAAGCCGTTCCCTGCACGGGAGCCCGCGACCGGCTCCGCGAGCGCGAAGTCGCCCTGGGACGACTGCGCAGACGCGGGCTCCAGACGCTCGATCTCCCGACGGAGGCGATCACCGCGGCGATGCTGAACCGCTACCTGGCGATCCGCTACGGGGTGGAGCGCTGAGATCCAAGAGCCAGTCCGTATCGACTTCGACCCGCATCGCCACCCGGCGGACGTAGAGCATGGCGGCGAGGAGCATCGCCGCCATGGCCGCGGCGACGCCGAGCCGGGTGCCGGTGGCGAGGGCCGACTCCCGCACGAAGCTCTCGATCAGGGCGGCCACGCCGAACAGTGGGATGGCCGCGGCCACCAGGAGCAGGGCCGGATCGACCGCATCTCGCAGCGTCTCCCTGCGCCGCCGGCGGCCGGGGAGGGCCACCGCGCCTCCCAGAAGCAGGCCCCCCGCGGCACAGAGCGTGATGGCCGTGAACTCCGGGATGCCATGGGGCAAGATCCAGGCGAGAAACTCGAGGGGCCAGGGGTCGTTGAAGAAGACCGACCCCAGGGCTCCCACCAGGAGCCCGTTGTAGACCTGGAGAAGCACGGTGGGCACGCCGGCGAGCATTCCCGTGGCGAAAGAGAGGAATCCCACCCGGGTGTTGCGGGCGAAGAGGGCGGAGCCGAAGAGCGCGTTGGCCACTACCGGCGTCTCGTCGCCGGCGAGGAACTCCGCCCTCGATTTGGGTGAGCTCACCAGGCGGTCAAGCTGGTTCGTCGAGTATCCGAGGGAACGGGGAACCAAAGCGTAGATTGCCTCGGGGTCGTGGGTCTCGAGGGCGGCCCCCAGGATCAGGCCCGTCAGCAGCAGTGCCCAGGCCAGGAGCTGGGGTCTCCAGGTGCGGGCGATTGCCAGCGAGAGTCGCTCCGAGAAGCCGGCCGTCCGAGTCTTCTCGGGAGGCGGGCTGGGATACAGATGAGTGTAGGCACGGACACAGAGAGCGTTCAGGTGCCGGACGGCTTCCGGATCCTCATCCCGCTCGCGGACTCGCGCCAGCTCCGCCGCGTGGCGGCGGTAGAGGCGTCCGAGCTCGCGCAGCTCGTCGAAGGGCAGCTGCGCGACGCGGAGCCGCTCAGACTCGTCGAGAAGCGCTTCGAAGCGGGCCAGGTCGGTGCGCCGATCTCGCAGCGGATGCGAAGACAATGACGATTCCCTCGGGCTCGACAGATCCGGGTGGAATCGAGCATAACGCGGAAGGTGCCCGACAGGTGGTGCACTCCCCGGAGCAGGTGGTGCTTCACCTTCCGGTGGCGGGTCCGGCGAGCCGAATCCTCGCCTATGCCGTCGACTACCTGGTGATCGTCCTGTTACAGCTGGCGCTCGTCTTCGTGCTCTTCGCGACCTTGTTCTCGATGACCAGCCTGGTGGATTCGCTGCGCGGGCCGCTGGAGGCGGCGATTCAGGACGTGGACACCACGAATCCCGATACCCTGTTCTTGAACGCCGCCTTCTGGCTGGCTTTCCTGCTCTTCCTCCTCATCCAGCTCGCCGCCGAGTGGAGCTACTTCGTGCTGTTCGAAATGTCGGGCGGGGGACGCTCGCTCGGGAAGCTGGTGGCCGGTCTCCGGGTGGTCCGCGACGGTGGACTCCCGATCACATTTCGGGCCTCCGCGGTGCGCAACCTGCTCCGCATCGTCGACTACCTGCCCACCAGCTACCTGGTGGGGCTTACCTCCATGGTGGTCTCGCCCGAGGGCAAGCGCCTGGGCGACATGGCGGCGGGCACGCTGGTGGTGCGCCTGGACCGGCCGGCGCCAGCGCCGCCGATCCTCGACGAGCAGGACGGATCCGAGGCCGGTTTCCGCTTCGATCGCGACCAGATCGCGCGCGTCGGCAGGAAGGAGCGGGCGCTGATCCGCCAGACCCTGCGCCGGATCGAGTCGCTGGTGGAAGAGCGGCGCGAGCTGGCGCTCGAAAGGGCCGTGGAGGTCCTGCGCGCACGGATCGACTACGAGCCGGTCGAGGAGCAGCAACGTCTCGACTTCCTGCGAGCGCTACTGCGGGCGTCGTCGCGGGTGCGCTCGTGATCCAGGCGAGCAGAGGCGCTGCCACTCGCTACTGCGGGGCCCTGCGGGGACATTGCACCCCGATTCGCGGGTGCTTACCTTTCGAGCTGTGGGGGCGATCGGCTTCGACGGGTGGTCGAAGGCGGACGCTGCGTGCCGAGGAGGCCACTTCCCTCGTTAATCCAGTGGCATGTTGGTAGCTCTATAACTGCCGACGACAACTACGCAATCGCTGCCTAGCTGAAACTGGAGTAGCGACGTCCGTCCCCGACGCCTTCTAGGGGGTCGCGGGCGTCATCAGAAGGCTGGCTCCCGGAGCGCCGCCTGACCGTAGCCGGGAGCGAGAATCATGTGAGGCTGGGTTCGACCTCTCCCGACTTCGCGACGGGCCGAACCGAGATCGAGCGAAGCCTACGCACGTAGACGCGGTCGTCGGACGCCATGCGGACGCGGGTTCGATTCCCGCCGCCTCCACCAAAATAACCAATAAAATCAAATACTTACGAGGTCGATTTCCTCCTGGAGGAACACTGGAGGAACATCGGGTGCTTAAGACCCGCGCTCGCGAGATCGCCCTGTGCCGGTCAAGAAGGTCATTTCGGCCAGAAGCCATCTCCGAAGACCGGCCAGCGATGGGGGATGGATGGGAAGACCTGCCAGCGATGCAGGATCCTTCGACAGCCGCTGCGGCCGGTGCGCTCGTCTGAGCGTTGGGCGGCGGCTCGTGCGTTGCCAGAGTGAGGAGCGCGAAGCGGTGGGCGCTCAGGCAGCGCGTCGGTATCGGTGATGGAGACCACCGACCTGGGGCTCGGCGACGATTCGCCCTTGGCTTGGTGGCTCTATCTCCCGCGGCCGGGGAGCGTTGCCGTCGAGGGACTGGTGCGGCCGGGAGTCGTGGTAGTACGCGAAGTACTCGCGTAGAACGCGCCGCAGATGAGCTTCGCTGATGACGAGGATGTGGTCGAGGCACTCCCTCCGGATCGAGCCGATCAGGCGTTCGATGAACGGGTTTTGCCATGGCGAGCGCGGTGCAATGAGAACCTCTTCGATTCCCATGCCGCGAACCCGATCCGTGAAATAGGAGCTATAGATCCTGTCGCGGTCACGGAGCAGATACCTGGGTGCCGTGTCGTAGGGGAACGCTTCCACGATCTGCTGGGCGGTCCACCGCTCCGTCGGATGACTCGTGACGTTGAAGTGAACGACCGTCCGTCGATGGTGCCGAAGAACCACAAAGCAGATGAGGATGCGGAAGTTCAGGGTGACGACTGTGAAGAAGTCGATCGCCGTGATCTCGCGGGAGTGGTTCTTCAAGAAGACGCGCCATCCCTGCGAAGGTGGCTTGCGTCCGCGAACCATGTACTTGGCCACCGTCAGCTCCGCGACCTCGTAGCCGAGCAGATGAAGCTCCGAGCGGATCCGGCGTCGTCCCCAGGTGGGATTCTCGCGGGACATGTGACGGATGAGGGCACGGATCTCCGCGTCGAGCTTGGGCCGGCCGCAGCGGCTCCGTGACTTCCAACGCCAATACAGGCGGAAGCCCTGTCGGTGCCAGCGGATCACCGTCTCGGGCTGGACGACGAGCAGGCTCGACCGCCAGCCTCGCCATAGGCGGGAAAGCCAGACCCAGAAGATCCGGTCTCGCCGATGGAGCCTCGGGCGCTTCACCGAACGCTGCAGGATGACGATCTGATGGCGAAGAGCGAGGTTCTCCGCGGCGAGTGCGGCGCGACTCTGAAGCAGCTGCCGGAGGAGGGCGGTGAGGAGTTGCAGTGCGCCCATCGAGGCTCCCGTGTGAGAGGACTGCCCCGAGCGTACCGCGCAGGCTCATCTGGACCTGTGGTCAGAAAATGTAAGCAATGGCGGGAAGTTCCGAGTATTTGACCGGGACGGGCAGAACCGGGTCAGTCCTAGGTAGCGAAACCCAATCGCTCCCTTAGAAGGCGGGATCGCGCTCCGCGAGGCCGCTGCCTTTCACGACGTAGCCCTGTATCGTGACCGAGACGGAGTCCGTACTGGAGGTTGTATTGCGGGCGATCGGGGTCGTTCCACCCGGTATGACGAAGCCGGTGGTCAGGGACTGATAGAACGAGTTTCCAGTGAACGCGGCGTCGAAGGTCCGGCTCTGCTGGTTACCGAAGGCAATCACTACCAAGTAGGTCCCGGAGGAGGGGAAGCTGCCCGGCAGGATCTGGATGTCCGTCACCACGAATGAAGACTTTTCCGGCACGACGAAAGGGCCGCCGCTCGTCGAATCGTAGAAGAACCCATGACCACCACTGTTGTCGTTGGGTACAGCACCGGTAGTGAGGCTCACGATCTCGTTGCTCTTTACTCCGACGTGCGTCTTGCTGCCAGCCAAGGCCTCGGATGAGCCGAAGAGTACCAGGATCGCCAAGCAGGAAACAATCGAGAGTTGCTTCATGAGATGGTCCCCCTATGCAATTGCCGAGCAGGGCTGAGATTCGAGACACTCTGACGATTAAATTTACGATTTGTCGACAACGATCACAAGGAAGAATTGACGCGCGTACGAGTTTTCTCTGCAAACACCTCTATCGCTCCCAATCGGAACGGCGAAGCAGTGATGGGAAGCCATTCGCTTGATTGCGCATGATTTGCCGGGGTTGTCGTGTCGAGAATCACGGGGCGGCGGAGGAGCAAGAGGCCATCGAGCGATTGGCGGGGAAGTAGGGACGAAGAGCCCGAAGGCCGTGTCGTCGCTGCGACGAGACTCATCGGTATCGTTGCAGGTGCTGTCTTCTAGCGAAGTGACCGCCGTCGCCCTGCCGCTGCGAGCCCGGCGAGGCCGGCAGCGAGGAGGGGGCGTCGCGACTACGGACAGCTCCAGTTAGGGCCCCCGTCGTCCAGTCGGTCGCAGGGCAGATCCAGGTCGTCGAATGCCTCGATCTTCAAGCACGCCTGGCAGCGTGCCGCCGCGATCACGCAGTCCTCGACATCAGCCAAGCTTGGATCGCCAACGCCGCAGCTGCCAGGGAAGATCATATCGGGTGGGCCTAGCTCGCTGCACTTTTTGTCGACCGCCTTCTTGAGCCGATTTTGAGCCTTTACGATCTTCTCATTCGGGACGAACACCAACAAGAACACCTTCTGTAGCTCCGCCGCGAGAGCCGAGGCGCCGTCGACCTTCGACTCCTTGATGGCTTCCTTCTTGGCCTTGTTGATCTCCTTAAGGACCGTGTTCTCAAGCTTGCTGGCCCCCTTCAGCATTCCGAGCTGGCACTTGGCCGTGTCCTTGTGGTCTACCTTGGTGGCGAGGTCGGCGTCATCGACCGGGTCGCCGAAGATCTCGCGGGTCAGCGTCTGGCCTCCATCCACCGCAGCCTGGAACACGGTCGTCGAACCAGTAAACGCGAAAGGCGGAGCTACGGGAAGTGAGTCACACTTCTTCGCTTCCCCCTCCACCGTCTTGTCGTCGGCCTTCTGCATCTTGTTCTTGTGGTCGTCGGTGGTGCACACCTCGAAGGTCGTGGTGAGCTTGCCCTTCTGATAGTTCTTCAGGCACGTCTCGTTTTCCTTGAGCTGCGCCTTGCTGACCTTCGCGCCGTTCTTGTTCATCTCGTTCACGCAGGCTTGCTGGTCCTTGTCCAAATGAACGGGAGGCGCTGGTGTCGGAGTCGCCTCCGGCGTGGGTGTCGGTGTGACCGTTCCCCCCGGCGTGGGCGTCACAGCCGGCGTGTTCGTGGGAGTTCCGCCGGGTGTCGCCGTAGGCATAGGCGTCGGAGTAATAGGCGGCCGGGGCGTCGGCGAAGCCGCTGATGTAGGAGTTGGTGTCAGCGGAAGAACGGGCGTAGCCGTGGGTGTCGGCGTCGGCTCGTTCTCACTACCTTGCCACGGCTTGCCGGCGCACTCGGGGTCCGGTTCTGCGGCGATGTAGCCCAACGCGGAGAAGCCGCCGTCGAAGTCGATCAGGTTGTCTCCGTCATTGTCCGCCCCGTCGTTGCACGCGGGGTTCTCGACCGTCAGCAGGGGATGTCCGCACCCGGGGTCGTCCGGAAAGTCGATCAGGCTGTCGCCGTCGTTGTCGACGCCGTCGTCGCAGACGATCACACCGGGAGTTGTCCGCTCCGAGGGGTCGTACAGCGAGTCGCAGCCGAAATCCTCCCCGAAGTCGACGGTCCCATCTCCGTCGTTGTCGACGCCGTCCAGACAGTCGGCAACGACGCCACAGGTTGCTGCACAGCCGTCCCCGGGGATGTTGTTGCCGTCGTCGCAGCTCTCGCCGGGATCGAGGACTCCGTTCCCGCAGAAGACGTCCGCGAGCTCTGGGAGCAGCGTATCCGCGATGAGGGGATCGCCAACCGCGTGGTTCGGGTGGATGCCGTCAGAGAAGAGAAGCGAGCCCGGGTCCGGGTGCGCGTCGAAGAGCGCGTAGAGATCGACGAAGGCCACATCCTCCTGGAACGCGAGGTCATCGAGGGCCACCGAGAGATCGTAGAGCCGGTCGTCTATCACGGAACAAGACGGATCCACGCTTCCGGCGCAGGGGGCGAAGGCCGGCGGTGGCGCCACGAGGATCGGCTCGGCGCCATCGTTCAGGGTCGCTGTGACCATCCCGGCGATGTTCGCGACGGTCTCGTCGTGGTCAAAGATTCCCAGCGGCGAGCTGGGTCCCATGAAGGTGTCCGGAGTGCCGGATAGCACGATCACGGCATCGGGATCGTCCGTCGCCAGATAGCTCTGCAAACGGCTCAGGCCGGAGCTCGAGGGGGACGCGTCCACGCCGAGGTTGTGGTCATAGGGATCGCCCGAAGGCCAGCCGTAGTAGTCCCAGACGAGATCCAGGTAGCTGGGCTCGGAGGTGATCGAGTCGCAGCAGCCGGCGATCAGCGGGTCCGCGCCTGCGCGTCCTGCTGAAAACGCAAGCAACACCCCGAGCAGCGCACCACAGATCAGTCGCCCTCGCCAGCCTCTCACCAACGTCGAAGCCCCCATTGGAAACGAACGAGGTGAAATGAAACCATCCTAAGCGAAGTTCATGGACTCTCTCATCAGGCCCGCACCAGATCCTCGTTGGGCGTCCCCCAGAGCAGACAGAGGGCAATTCCTGCCAAGTCGAAAATTCCCACCAGAAAAAGTTGAACCACACTGCCTCCAACCTGAGCGCCAGGTGCGGAAGTTCAGCCTACTTGCGATGAATCCTCTTGGTCAAGCACCGCCTTGCCTCCTCGGAGGCCGATTTTCCAGGGCCGGAATCAAGTCCACCGGCGATACCCCCAAGAGCGTGCGCTACCGCTCTCCAGTCCACTCACCGCGGAGCCCTGGCAGAAGCCCAACGAAGCGCGGGGATCAGATCGGTCGGAGCGAGCCGCTCAGCGTCACCTCCGCCGGCCCCTGCCCTCCGGCCGCCGGCCAAGCTCTGGGATGAGGTCGCAGGGAGACGCTCTGAGAGCGTTACCCGGTTAGACCCTTCGCCTGCGCCGTCGCCACAGCCACATCAGCGGCGGCAGGAGCAGGGTGAGCTCGATGCCCATGCCGCAGTAGATCGGCCAAGGGGCCTCGCTATTCCACCAAGGCGCGATGCACTGCGGGTCGGGTCCACTGGAATCCGGGGAGCCGTTGGCGAAGTAGCCCGCGTCGTAGTCCATCATCCCGTCACCGTCATTGTGGATGCCGTCCTGGCACGGAGGGCTCTCGGTGCTCCAGGTGGGTGCCCCGCACCCGGGGTCCCCCGTACCGGACGGGAGGGTGTACTGGTCGCCGGGGCTGGCGAAGGTGACCGGATCGAAGTCGATCCTCCCGTCCCCGTCGTTGTCGATGCCGTCGTCGCAGGGCATGCTGGCGTTCCTCTCGGAGCCGTCGTTCGCACCCGAGCAGCCACGGTCGGCCGGGTAGTCAGTGAGGCCGTCGCCGTCGTTGTCGAGGCCGTCGGAGCACTCCGGCGTCCAGGTCGTCGCCGCCATCACGTAGGGTTTCGCCATCCGGACTTCTGGGGCTCCTGCGTTCAGCCAGGCGTCCAGCATGTTCACCCCCTCCTCGGCGAGGAAGGCGTTCTGTCCGTCGTTGGCAAGATCGAGGAACTGGATGTACTCCCAGCTGGTGGGCTGGTAGAGCAACTCGATGGTCGCGGACACGGCACCCCCAGCAGGCGGAACCAGCGACCGCTCGTCCCAGTAGTTGTACGTGCCGCCGGGGCTACCACCATACTGGTCGGCAGGCACTGGCAGGGCATTGCGCTTCCTCGCCTCCTCATAGCTCATACCATAGGGCGGGATGCGGTTGTCCTTGATGACCGTGTTGTTGAGAACGAAGTGGAAGGTTTCGTGTTCGGTGCCGGGGGGACTGGCTGCAAGCTCGCCAAGAGTGAAGTCCGGGGCTCCCGAGTACCGGTCATAGCCCAACGCCAGATCGGCCGGATAGCCGAGGCCGATCAACTGGCTCGCCCATTCCTGGGTGAGGCCGTAGTGGGCCTCGTAGATCTCGGCGTAGGGGTCGTGGAGATCGAGGATCGACTCCACCTGGACCGATTGGCCATTGGCGGGGTTGGCGACCGTGACGGGGTCACCGGCCCCGTCAACGAGCGGCCCGTACGCTCCGTCCTCTCGCACGACGTTACCCAGCGCGTCCCTCCAGGTGACATGCAGCCACATCCGGCGTCCCTCAGGGTAACCCGAGATCAGCTTGTGCCCGGTATGGTTGATGACCTTCAGGGTATTCCCGCTCACCACCAGGGTGGCCGCCTGATCGAGCTGCGCCTGTGCACGGGGGATGCCGGCGTTCAGGGCGTCGATCTGCGTGGACGTCAGCCCGCCCCCGAGGCGGAGCTTGCCCAGCGGATCCAGATACTGGATGGCCACCGGCATCCAGTAGTTGCCGCCCGTCATGTCGTGGAGCGGTAGGTCCGGGCGAACCGGCACCCCGTTCTTGTTGCAGCCCGCGCCGTTGACGGGACGCAGATGACAGGTCTGGCAGCTGAAGTACCGGGGGGAGCCGTCTGCATAGTCGCCACCCCTCCCGGCCAGGAGTGCGCTCTCATAGCCAGCCTGAAGTGCTCCAGCCTGTAGATCAGACGGAAGATTCAGGTAGTCGGACACGAGGGTTTGGGGGATGAGACTGGATTTGTACTCGCTAAAGGTCCTCTCGACGATGCCGTATTCGTGAGGGAGGTTGTTGAAGGCAGCCTTGCCGTCCACCGGCGCGCCAAGCGCCCCGTCGGCGACCACGGGGTCGGCCGTCGCCTGCGTGCCGTTGTTGTGCGCCAGGTTGCCAACCGCCGGGTTGGAGACGTCGTGACAGGTCCCGCAGAAGTCCACCGAGCGGTGGAACTGGGACTGCATGAACTGGTGTCGGGCCTCGGCATCGGTTTCGCTGTAAGGCCCGAGCTTGTCGTTGCCTCCCCACATGGAGCTCATGCCGCTGCCGTAGTAACCGCGCACGTTACCGGGGTCGCTGCCGGGATCACCAAGATCGTTGGCGAGAAAAGGGGTGAACTGGTCGCCGAGATGCTCCGAGTCGTCCGGGTTGGTGAGCTTGTGGCAGTAGTCGCACTCCACTCCGTCCGAATCTCCCGCAGCCAGTCCGGAGCCGTCGGTGGGCGTGGAGTGCCCGCGAAGCCACCCGGCCGTGCTGTGGCAGCGAATGCACAGGTCGCCGGCGCCGGCGAAGTCCTTCTCCGCGATGGCCACGGTTGCCCAGAAGATGGGGTCGCGGCCGGCATTGGCCATCATGCTTCCGCGCCAGTTATGCGCCGGCTCGACGGACAGGTCGTACCCCCATGGCAGTTGTCGCACTTGTCTGGGCCTTCCAGATTCCCGATTTCCTGAGGTTGCGTTCCGGGCTGCTGGATGTTTTCCGGAACGAAGTCCGCTGCCAGCGCGACAGCCACAAACAGCCCGGCCGAGACGAGAGCCAGAGATGCCAAGAGCCGGGTAGATCTCTTCATCTCAATTCTCCTTGTTTGTCGAGAGGGAACGTCAATGGGTTTCCGAGAATGGAATCGAGTCGGCGGAAGTGTCTCTGGTGATCCGGAACAGGTGGCGGCACCCCGCAGGCGCCCATTGCCATGGCAGGCCAGGTGTTTTTTCCCAAGAGCTCCGAGCGGTCAGACCCTCCAAATCGGGGATGCCTCGGTTTCGGGGCATCGAACGAGGGGCACCTGCCCGCACAACCCCTTTTTCCATTACGCAAGACCGATGCCAGATTAGACTGTCCTCCTGGGAATAGAAACCTTGGGAATCGACAGGTTACACTCCAACGACAGCAACAGGAGCTCCCGCACCTCCAGCCAGAAGAATGTTTTCTTCCTTTCAATAGGAAGAACTTTCCCTTCGCCCTCGACTTCAAGCTCCCGTAAACGCCCGGAGCTGCTGCGGATCGCAAGGCTCGGGAACCAGTTACGGAATTGCGGACATCTCTATGGGAGGGTGTGTGCGCGGGCAACGCCGCCGTGAAGCTAGACAGCCTTGAGTCCCCCCCCGGGAAATCCTCCCACATCCTGCAATCTACGCGGGAGCCCTCTCTTCGCGCTGCCGGGTTCGAATGTGGGGGGTACCGGGGGGTCGCCTGGCTGCCTGGCGCAGTCGCCGTCCTGGCTACACCCCTCATCCACCTTTGGAATCAAGCGGCTCCGGCTGTCGGTCCCGAGCACTCCTGCCGGTTGGGCTGAGGACTCGCGGGCAAGACACACGCACGTGGACGGAGCTGATGCTGGGCAGCTTCCCCACCGCGCAGGTAGCGCCGAACCGTGTTGCGGGCGACACCGAAGCTCGCTTGCGATGCGGCGGGCCCCCCACCCCTGAGCGGACAACTCCTCGATCTGCCTCACGATCTTCGGCTCGAGCATCGGCACCCCCTCGGTGCTGTATGCCACAGCCCAGACCTTCCCCTCCATCGGTGCCTCTCCTCCTCGAGCCACCGGGGTGGGTCTAGTTTTACTGTCGTATGGGGGTCAGTTTTGTGGAGCCTAGCTCTACAAGGAGCTCGCTCCCGACGAGGAGAAGTTCTACGACGAAGGCGCCAAGGAGGTAGAGGAGAAGATCGAAGAGCTCAAAGGACATTGAATCTCGCGATGAGATTCGACGAATTGGATCGGGATTGTCAGCGAGGGTAGATTTCGTGAGTAAGCAGGGCTAGTGGCAGCTCTCGATCTGCTCCGCCAGAGTCGTCCTTGCCAGGGTAACGCGACAGACGGGTCGATCGAGCTTGTTCGCTGCTCTCAACGCATCCAGATCGCCCTGCGTCGCTGCCTCGAGCGCCGGACGTGCCTGCCACACCTGCTGC
>CAVXZE010000011.1:0-174978 GCA_963766175.1 uncultured delta proteobacterium | reverse complement strand
GATCTCGAGATAGAACGCGTTGGATCGGTTCTCTTCGATGAACGCGATCGCTTCATCGGAGGATCGGATCCAGAAATCCTTCGGCAAGATTCCGCTGAGCCGCTCTGCATAGCCGTACCAGCCGGTGGGGAGGTACGGTGCGACGTGCCACTTGCCCTCGAACGCGGTGTTGTAGCCCGATTGATCCAGCACGTCGGCCAGGGTCGTCTTGAAGGGAGAGAGCATCAGGCGCTTGTGACGGTGGGCCAGGCCGGTGACTCCGTTGGTGTGGGGATGCTGTCCGGTGATGATGCTGGCCCGGCTCGGAGAACAGCTGGGTGCCGCAACGAATGCGTTGCTGAAACGCACCCCTTCGGCTGCCAGCCCGTCGATGTGAGGCGTGATGATCTGCTCGTCTCCGTAGCAGCCCAGGTCCTTCCATCCGAGGTCGTCGGCTACCAGGAGGACGATGTTCGGCCTCTCCTCGGTGGCAGCGCGCAGCGTCTTGCGACCGCACCCCAGCGAGGATCCCATCCCCAGGCAGGTCGCCGCCACCGCCGTCTTCGCGGCCTTCTCGATGAATTCACGTCTCTTCATGACAGCCATCCAATCACACCTGCTGGATGTTATGATTGACCTCGGCGAATGGCAATCCAGGGAAAAGAGAGGTGACCGAGATGCTCGGGTTGGGGATAGGCAAATGACCGTCGACGCCGCCCAAGGAACGCGCTTCGAGTTTGCCACCGCGACGCGCATCGTCTTCGGAGCCGGCGCATTGGGTGAGGTCGGTCCCGAGGCGAGAGCAATGGGGCGCCAGGCCCTGGTGGTCACCGGGCGCGCCACCGAGCGCGCCGCATCGCTGCTCGAGCTGCTGGCCGCACAGGAGATCGACACCGTCAGCTTCACCGTGATCAGCGAGCCGACCACCGATGTAGTCCGCCTCGGAACGGAGCGCGCACGTGAGTCGGGCTGCGACCTGGTCATCGGCTTCGGTGGCGGGAGCATCCTCGACACCGGCAAGGCCATCGCCGCCCTGCTGACCAACGACGGCGATCCCCTCGACTATCTCGAAGTCATCGGCCGGGGACAGCCGCTCAGCGAGCCCCCCCTGCCCTACATCGCCATCCCGACCACGGCTGGCACTGGCGCCGAGGTGACTCGCAATGCGGTGCTGGCCTCGCCCGAACATCGGGTGAAGGTCAGTCTGCGAAGCCCGCTGATGCTGCCGCGCCTGGCGCTGGTGGATCCCGAACTCACCTACAGCCTGCCACCGGAGGTCACGGCCAGCACCGGTCTCGATGCCCTCACCCAGGTGATGGAACCCTATGTCTCGAAGCGCGCCAGCCCGATGACCGACGCACTCTGTCGAGAGGGAATGCGACGCGCCGCCCGCTCACTGCGCCGAGCCTGCCAACAGGGCGACGATTCAGCGGCCCGCGAGGACATGGCGCTCACCAGTCTCTTCGGCGGGCTGGCCCTGGCCAATGCCCAACTGGGTGCGGTTCACGGCTTTGCCGGACCGATCGGGGGCATGTTCGACGGTGCTCACGGTGCCATCTGTGCGCGGCTCCTGCCCTACGTAATGGAGATCAACGTGCGGGCCTTGCAGCAACGACCGGGGGGAAGTCCAGCACTTCGACGCTACGACGAGATCGCCCACATTCTGACCGGAAGCGACAGCGCTTCCGCCGACGCTGGCGTCGCCTGGGTGCAGGACCTCTGCCAGACCTTGCAGGTTCCCTCGCTGGCCTCCTACGGAATGAGGCAGGAGGACCTCCCATCTGTGGTCGAGAAATCCTCTGCTGCCAGCTCCATGCGAGGCAACCCCATCGAGCTCACCTCAGACGAGCTGCGGGAAATCCTTGAACGCGCGTTGTAACGAGCGGGGACGTTGTTGAACGTTCAACGTCCCCGCCTTGACAAGGAGGGCGATCATGGCAGCCGTAGTGCCCGGAACACCGGCCTGGCTCGGGCAGGTGAAGGAGGCGATCGTCGATCCGGAGCGCCGCATCGTCGATCCCCATCACCACCTTTGGGATGCGCCCGACAGAGGATCGTATCTGCTCGAAGATCTCTGGGGCGATACGGAGTCTGGCCACCGGATCGAGAAGACCGTGTTCGTGGAGTGCAGCGCCAGCTATCGGGACGCCGGGCCAGAGCACCTGCAGCCCGTCGGCGAGACGGAGTTCGTGGCCGAGATCGCCGCCGCTAGCGCGGCTGGCGGAACAGCCAGCGCCACCATCGCGGGTATCGTCGCACATGCGGACCTGAATCGCGGGGATGCCGTGAGGGAGGTGCTCGAGGCTCACGAAGAGGCCGGGCGGGGCCTGTTCCGAGGCATCCGCCATGCCGGCGCGCGGGATCCATACCCGAAGGATCTGAGGATCGCCGGTCGAGCGCCCGAGAGTCTTTACGCAGGTAACGCGTTCCGCCATGGGATGCGAGTCCTAGGCCGCCTCGGCCTGACCTACGACACCTGGCACTACCACCATCAGAACAGCGCCTTCGCCGATCTCGCCCGCGCGGTTCCCGAAACGACCATGATCCTCGACCACTTCGGCACCCCTCTCGGCGTGGGCCGCTACCGCGATCGGCGCGAGGAGATCTTCCAGGCCTGGAAGGCGGACATCGCCGAGATCGCCCGGTGTCCCAATGTCGTCGCGAAGCTCGGCGGACTCGCGATGCCCGACAACGGTTTTGGCTGGCACGAGCGCAACGTTCCCCCCTCATCCGACGAGTTCACCGAGGCACAGCGTCGCTACTATCTGCACACCATCGAGTGCTTCGGCCCGGAGCGCTGCATGTTCGAGAGCAATTTTCCGGTCGACAAGCTATCGCTCTCCTACCACGTGCTGTGGAACGGGCTGAAGAAGATCGTCATGGACTTCTCTGAGGATGAGAAGGACGCGATGTTCTATCGCACCGCGGCGGGGGTCTACCGACTTGATGGGTAGGCGATTTCGGTGAAGACGACTGTTCTCGCGGATCTTCGAGTCCTCGACCTGAGCACCGGTCCCGTGGGCGGGTTCGCCACGACGGTTCTGGCGGATTTCGGGGCCGACGTGGTCAAGGTGGAGCCACCTGACGGCGACCGCTTTCGCGCCCTCGCCACCAGCCCACTCTGGCTCCGGGGCAAGCGAAGCGCCGTCATCGATCTCTCCAGCGAGAACGGTCGAGAACAGGTTCGCTCGCTCGTCGAGACGGCGGACGTACTGGTGGTCTCGGGCTCACCGGGGCGTTCCAGCCGATGGGGACTCGACCCGGACAGGGCATTCGAGCTGAACGCGGCCCTGGTGCACTGCTCCATCACACCCTGGGGTGGGTGTGGACCCTACGCGGAGTTCCCCGGCTACGAGGGGCTGGTCGCCGCCAAATCGGGACGCATGCTCGCCTTCGCCGCCCAGCTGCGCCGCGAAGGACCCGTCTACTCCGCGGTGCCGGTCGCGAGCCACGCGGCCTCCCAGGGGGCGGTCCACGGAGTGCTCGCGGCTCTCCTCGCTCGAGAGCGATCCGGGCGGGGGCAACGCGTCGAGACGAGTCTGCTTCAGGGAATGCTGCCCTACGACCTGTGGGCCGCGCTGATCCACCAACTCCTCGCGAGAGGGGATCAGCCACCCCCGGATCCCAAGCGGGTCGGCGGCGACATGCCAACGCTCAACTACCATCCCGTACTCGCCAAGGACGATCGCTGGATCCAATGCGGCAATCTGCTCGAGCATCTGTTTCTCTCCTTCCTGGATGCGATCGACCTGCTCGGCGAACTCCTGGCGGATGAGGTCTTCCAGGGCCCACCGGCTACCTGGAGCTGGGAGACCATCGAACGCGCGCGCGACCGGATCCTTGTTCGGATGCGAGAGAAGACGGCGGCGGAGTGGATGGAGATCTTTCGCCGCAACGGCAACGTCGCGGCCGAGCCCTTCCTCGATCCCGGCGAAGCCCTCGACCTGCCGGATCTCGTGGACAACGGGGCGATCGTCGAGGTCGACGACCCCGACCGCGGAACGGTGCGTCAGATCGGGCCGATCGCGCGTCTCACCGAGACTCCGGCAGTACCGGTAGCTCCGGCGCCTCGTATTGGTGAGCACACCGATGAGGTGCTCTCGGAAACTCGCACAAGGCCCGAGCTTGCGACGACGAAGGAGACGAGCGCCACAGGCCCCCTGGCCGACCTGACCGTTCTCGAAATCGCGACGGTGATTGCCGCGCCCCTCGCGACCTCGCTGCTCGCGGACCTGGGCGCGCGCGTGATCAAGGTCGAGCCGATCACGGGGGACCCCTACCGCCACCTGCTTCCGAGGGGAGAGCTCGCGGTAAAGACCAATGCGGGCAAGGAGTCGATCTGCATCGATCTGAAGTCGGAGCAAGGCAAGGAGATCTTGCGAGAGCTGGTCCACCGCGCCGATGCCCTGGTTCACAACTTCCGGCCGGGCGTGCCCGAGCGGCTCGGATTCGGTTACGACCAGGCCCGCGAGCTGCGACCCCGCATCGTCTGGGTCGCGCTCAACGGCTACGGGCCCGACGGCCCCAGCGCGCGGCGACCTGCCACACACCCCGTGATGGGCGCGGCTGCGGGTGGCGCGGTCTACCAGGCGGGCGCCGCGCTCGCCGTCCGTTGCGAGACGCTCGAGGAGATTCGCGAGATCTCTCGACAGCTCATGCAGGCCAACGAAGCGAACCCCGACCCCACTTCGAGCGTCGTGGGGGCCTCGGCCACCCTTCTGGCGCTGCTCGCACGCAAGCGACACGGGATCGGACAGGCCGTCTTCGTCGACATGCTCACCGCAAACGCCTGGGCGAACGCCGACTATTTTCTGCAATACGAGGGCAAGCCTCCCAGACCTCCAGTGGATCCCGAACTCTACGGTCTTGAGGCTTGCTACCGGCTGTATGCAACGAAGGAGGGCTGGGTCTTCCTGGCGGTCCCCAGCGATCGCGACTTCGCTCGCTTCTGCGCCGCAATGGACCGCGACGACCTGGCTCGGGACCCGCGCTTTGCCGGGCGAGAAGCGCGGCGCGAGCACGACGACGCGCTGGCCGAGGAAATCGCTTCGCTGTTCAAACAGCGCGACGCGAACAGCTGGGAGAAGCACCTTACCGAGCGCGCCGTCGGCTGCGTCCGCGCCGACGGCGCCTCGGTAGGAGAGTTCTTCACACAGGACCCGCACGTTCTCGCCAACGGCCTGGCCCCCAGATGCCGGCACGCGCGCTTCGGGCAGCTCCGTCGCTGGGGCCCGCTAGCGACCGTGGACGGGGCTCTGCCCCGCTACGGACCCAGCCCCCTCGCCGGTGAGCACACCGATGCGTTGCTGGAAGAGCTGGGCCACACCGTCGCGGAGATCGCCCACCTGCGAAAAGCTGGCATCGTTGCCTCGGAACCGATCCAGGCGCCCTGAGCTGGATTCTCTCCGTACAGTGTTCCTTCGCGGCTCTCATCTTCCCTGGGAAGCTGCTAGGATCGGCCGCCGAAATGACGAACTCTGAAGACCACCCGAACGCCCCGGAAGCGGGAGCCCACGCACCCGGCAGCTCGCGGGAGGAGCGCCTCCCCTTCTCTATGCGCTGCTCTTACGGCCTGGGGTCGGTCGCAGAGGGCATCAAGAACACTTCCTTCAGCACCTTCCTGCTGTTCTACTACAACCAAGTGCTGGACCTCCCCGGCACACTGGGCGGCCTTGCGATCTTCCTCGCCCTGGTCGTCGATGCCGTCACGGATCCCCTGGTGGGATCGATCTCCGACAACTTCCACTCCCGCTGGGGACGTCGCCATCCCTTCATGTACGCCTCCGCGCTCCCGATGGCGGCGTGCTTTTTCTTCCTCTTCAATCCACCGGCGTCGCTGGGGCAGACAGAGCTCTTCCTGTGGCTGACTGCCTTCGCCGTTCTGGTGCGGGCGTCGATGACGCTCTACACGATCCCCAGCAACTCGATGGTCGCCGAGATGACCCCACACTACGACGAGCGGACCTCGCTGGTCAGCTATCGCTTCTTTTTCGGCTGGGTGGGCGGAATCGCGATGTACCAGCTGGCGCTTCGCTACTTCCTCGCCCCGACCCAGGAATTTGGAGACGGACGCTACAACGCGGACGCCTACGGCAGCTTTGCGCTCGCTGGCGGCATCGGGATTGCCGTGGCGATCCTGGTCTGCGCGCTGGGCACGCACCGACTGATCCCCATTCTCAAGCTCCCTCCCGAGAAGACGCCGTTCACGCCGAAACGCTTCTTCGGGGAATTCCGCGAGGTATTCGGCAATGTCTCCTATCTCATGCTCGTATTCGGCGGGCTCTTCGCCGCCGTCGCTGCGGGATTCGCCGAGGTGGTCGGTCTCTTCGTGAGCACCTACTTCTGGGACTTCAGCGCCCAGGAGATCGCCTTCCTGGGCCTGGGCGCGATACCGGCGCTCCTGGTCGCCGTCAGCCTGGCGCGCCCGGTCAGTGAGAGGTTCGACAAGAAGAAGACCGCCCTTGGTCTGGCGACCTTCGCCATCCTGTGGGGCCCCCTCCCCGTTCTGCTGCGGCTGGTCGAGCTGATGCCGTCCAACGACGACCCTCTCCTTCTCTACCTGATCTTTGGGCACGGCGTCCTGAGCGTGACGGTAGGCATCGTCATCGGGATCCTGCTCGCCTCGATGGTCGCCGACACCATGGACGAGGGTGAACTCAGGACTGGAAAGCGGCAGGAGGGCATGTACTCCTCGGCCATCGCCTTCACGCAGAAGGCCATCTCGGGCGTGGGGGGCTTCCTGGCGGGAATCGCGCTGGACCTGATCGACTTCCCGAGGACTGCGGCCGACGGGGTGGCCCCCTTCGTCCCCCCGGAGAAGGTCTTCGCCCTGGGCCTGGTCGTCGGACCGGGGCTGATGGTGCTATGGCTCTGCTCGCTGATCTTCCTGTCGCGCTACCAGATCACGCGCGAACACCACGCGGAGACGCTCGCGGAGCTGGAGCGGCGCCGGCTGGAGCGAAGCTGAGCCGCGCGCGGGGACGTTGTTGAACGCTCAATTTTCCGGATTCGCCCGAGAAATTGGAGGTTCAACAACGTCCCCGCCTACTCGCTTCCTGTCTTGCCCAATGCCCGAATGGCCTCCGCGCGGAGCCCGCGCTTGTAGATCTTCCCCGAGGCGATGCGGGGCAGCAGATCCTGGCGAAGCCACACGTGCTCCGGCACCTTGAAGTGAGCCAGGCGTTCGGCCACGTGTGCCTTGATAGCGGCGGCATCGATCGCCGCACCGGGCTTCAGCATGATCACTGCCGCCAGAGTCTCGCCCAGCCGCTCGTCGGGCACGCCGAAGACGGCGCACTCGCTGACTCCGGGATGATCGTAGAGGACCGCCTCGACCTCCTGACAGCCGATGTTCTCGCCGCCACGGATCACCATGTCCTTCTCGCGATCGGTGATGAAGACGTAGTCCTCGTCGTCCATGTGGCCGATGTCTCCGGTGTGCACCCAGCCGTCGGAGAGGGTCTCGCTGGTGGCTTCCGGGTTGTTCCAGTAACCGCGAAAGTTCATCGGGCCGTGGATCCAGATCTCGCCGGATTCGCCGCGGGGTACCTCGTTTCCCCGCTCGTCGACGATCTTGACCGAGACCAGGGGCGGTGCGGGTCGGCCACAGCTCCGAGGACGCGACAGTAGCGCCTTCCCGGCGACGGTGGTGCCGAGCGCGTTGGTTTCGGTCATGCCGTAGCCCGTACCGGGCACCCCGCTACCGAGATTCTTGCCGATCCGACGGGCCTGCTCGGGTGCCATGGCGGCACCCCCTCCACCCACGTATGCGAGGGACGAGGTATCGTACTTGTGGAAGTTGGGGGAGCGCATCACCTCCCAGGTCATGGTGGGTACGCCCTGAAGAGCGGAAATCCGTTCTGCCTCGATGAGCCGGAGGGCTTCTTCCGCATCCCATTTGTACATACCCACCAGCTTGCGCCCCTGACGGAAAGAGGACAGCAGCTGCACGTGCAGTCCGTTCACATGAAACAGTGGCACGGCCAGTAACATGGACACCTGCCCGACCGGGGCCTCCGCGACGGGCGCGGGTGAGCGCATGGCCGCGAGGGCCGCCACGCTCTCCCAGCTGAGCAGGGCATGAATGATGGCGCGATGGGTGGATAGCACGCCCTTCGGGCGTGAGGTGTAGCCCGAGGTGTACATGATCAGGGCATTGGTGTCCGGAGCAATGCCCAGCTCCGGCATCTCGACGCTGGCGTTCCCCAGGAACGAGGCCCAGTCCGGATGATCCTCACTCTGGCAACGAACCGTGATAAGATCGATCTCCAGCCGGTCCAGGAACGGCGTGACCCGCTCCAGGCGCTCCCGATCCACGAACAAGAGGTCGAGCCCGCTGTCCTCGATACCGTAGACGAGCTCCTCACCCGACCACCAGGCGTTCATCGGGACGGCTATGGCGCCCGCCGAGGTGATGCCCATGAAGGCCCAGATCCACTCGGGGTAGTTGCGCAGCGCGATGCCCACCCGGTCGCCGGGTTTCACCCCCCGAGCCAGGAGTCGATTGGCGACCTGTGCGGCCAATCCCCAGCTGGCCTGGTAGCTGTAGCGCTCTCCCTGGTAGACGAAGAAGTCGCTCTCCGCGAACTCGAGCGCCGAGCGATACACCTCGCGCAGGTTCTCGGGCGCGTTGGCAAATACGCGAAACTCGGTGCCGTCTACCACGGCCGTGGTGACCTCGTAGGGCTGGCCCGGAGCACTGAGCTCCGCGATGGCCGCTTTCCGGTCGAAGCCAGGCTCCGCCACTCGTTCTCCCCTTCTGAGTGCAGCCCGATGTACCCGCACGCCTGCCGGAATGCGTTACCTCAACCCATGACCTCGAGAAAATCAAGAATCTTCTCTTTGATCGCAGGCATGGAGGTGACTCTCCGGTCCCAGCTGTCCGCCTCCAGATTCAGCGTCGGGATTCCGACCTCGTTCTTGAGTCGGTCACTCAACAGCCTGAGCGACCCGTGGGCGCGTTTGCAGGCCGGGTTGCCGGAGAAGATGCAGCAATCCGCCTTGTATTTCTTGGCCAGGAAGACCATGTCCTCAGCCCAGCCTCCAGGTCCATCCAGGGGCCCCTTCATCTGCCTCGCCATCGGGAAGTTCAGCGCCATCTCCGCCAGACCGTCGATCATCGTATCGGTGCTCGTGGTATCGACCGGCGTCAGAGGAAAATACGAAAGGATGTCCATGATCAGCGCCACGCCGTTTTCTTCGAGCCAGTCGTTGAACGTGCCGTCGAAATAGATCGACGTGTAGAGCATCAGGCACCTGATCTTCTCATTGGGAAGAGCCCCTTCGCCCTTCTTCATCTTCTTCTTTGCGCTGTTCAAGACGGCCTCGTATACGGGAATCGCCTCTGGCCGGCCACCGACCGTGAACTTCATACCGACGTTCAGGAACGCGTAGAGGTTCGGTATGGGAGAAGGCACGGCAGACTGAAGCCCCGATATCTCGTTGTACAGGTCGATCACCTTGTTCGAGTTCTCGACCGTCTCTCTCAGCCTATCCGGATCGAGCTTGTTTCCGGTGAACTCCTCGAGTCGCGATATCACGTCCCTGAACGACTTCCTGTAGTACACCACGGCGCGTTCGTCGTGATATGCGGACATGTCGAGATGAAGGAGCGGGATGTCCAGCGTTCTAGCCGTGTATTCCAGAATCTTCGAGTTCACGTCACAGAAGCCCGGAGCGCCCGACAAGATCAGATCCGGCTTGGGCCAGTCGCCGTAGAGAAGGGCACCCGCGCCACCCAGTTGGCCCGCGCAAAGGGTTCCGGGAAGACCGGTCTCGTAGCCGTAGTCCAGATACCCGAAGACATTGTCCGGATACTTCTCGGATGCCATGGAAGCGAGAGTGCTCAAGAACTCGATGAAGACCGGCGCCACACCCATCGCATGGAGTATCTCCGGAGGAAAATTGAAGGGATGCACGACGACTTTTCGCTTGCCGTTGAGACCCTCGCGCATGATTCTGAAATAGGTGGCGTTCGCCTTCATGGCCGGAAGCGCTATCTCGGCCTTTTGAGAGAGCCTGTTGGTGATGGGACGAGGCAGGGATCCAGGCAGAATGCTGATTGCCCTCATGAACCGCATCAAAGGCGGCATCATCTGCGCCAGGGTCGACTTTTCATTCATTGGATCATGCCCCGATTCTTTCCAGAAACGCCTGTACCCTCGTCTTGATCCTGCCGGCGTCGGCCAGAACGTCGTACTCCCTCTCCAGGACGAGTACAGGGATCCCTCTTCCCTCGAAATCTTTTTGGAGCATCACGTTGTCGATGCCATGGATGTCGCAGTTCATGATGCTCTGCAGTACGACACCATCCACCTTTGCCTGCTTCGCCAGATCCAGGGCGAAATCGAACCGCTCCGGATAGGAATCGAACATCCGCGGGCACAGGATCTGTCTGTAATACCTGTCGGCAATGGCATCCATGGGGTCGCCGTCTTCTCGGATCGGTTCCCTGAAGGACCGCCTCGCGCCGAAGCAGAGGGTGTCCGAAACCACCAGCGCTCCGGAATCCTCGATGAGCTTCAGCATGGCGGGATTGTCGATCACACTCCCCGAGACCATCAGCCTATGCGTATATCCGGACACCCCTTCATCGCCCTCGAGCTCCTCGACGAATTCCCGAAGAAGCCGGTTGTACTCATCCTTGGGCATCGAGCTGTCGGCCACCAGGACGCTGAGGCTCTGGCTGCCCGTGATCGGTGGAGCGCTTCGCTGCCTGAGCTCGTACAGTCTTCGCTGAAGGCGTTGCGTCTCGTTGCAGGCGACGATGGCGTCCCCGAGTGCGTCGTTCGTGATCGTCACATCGAAGTGCTCTTCGATCCTGTCCCTGATGTTGCCGATCTCTTCTCTGAACCACTCCCCCCCGTATTCGGTGATGGTGTGCGGCACGGAGATGATGTTCTCTATCAGGGGAAGCTTGTCCTGTGCCTTCCAGCTGTTGTGCGCAGTGCACATGTGGTCGCAGCTGTAGACGAAGATCGCACTGTCGAGGAAATCGTACTTCCCCTGCAAGAGGTGCTCGAGACACGCGCGGGCGAAGCTGCAATTCGCCCTGGCGAGAAAGGCATCTGCCAGCGTGGTCTCCGTACATCCCGTGCCCCGGATCCGGAAGGGGAGGATGCCCGCCGCGTGGACGATCTCCTCCGGGAAGTAGCTGCAGTTGTAGCCGAGAACCTTCTTCCCCTGCCCCTTCCATTCCTCGATGTAGGAGTTCAGCAGGATCTGGGATACTTCTTCGAATTCGTTCAGTAGCCTTGATTCAGCCATCGTGCCCTCTATTGGCACCGTATCCGGGCGCGCGTCGGGTTCTCAATTCCCGGCCATTTCTCTCTGCTTCATCAATCTGTCCCGGAGCGCCCCGAGCTGGCGGACATCCCCACAGACGTCCAGATACTCGCAGGAGGAGCAATCGACCGACGTCTCCTCGATCATCTTGTTCATGGCACTGATGATCCTCGTGACCTTCTCGCGCAGATCCTCGAGCTCTTCCACATCCTCTTCGGAGGAGGTGACGAAGATTACCTCGATCGAGGGAATCTTGAACGCCGACTTATACCCCGCGAGGATCGCATTTCCCAGTATTTCGAAGGAGAAGCCTTGGCCGGCGCTTTCCCTGCTCACCCTGCTCCATATGGTGAGGGAGGAGGGGATCGCCTTGATCATGTATCCCCGCAGCTCCAGCTCGTACTGAAAGGAGTTGATCTTCCTGTAGTCCTCATCCTGAAGCTCGTTGGACGCGATCAGCAGGATCTGGGCGAAGGGAAGGCTCCCCTGGGCCTCGGGAACGTCCGGGCCAATCAGGGTGATGGCCCCATCGTGGACAAGGTCGGGGCTATCGGTGACGAGAACGGGCGCGGTCGAACGCGTCTTGGGATTGCCGAGCTCGAGCCAGGTGTCTTCACTTAGAACAATGGTCGTCTTTTCTTTACTGAAGAAGTCCGGAATCCGTGGATCTCCCTTCCCGGAGCCCAGCGACCTGACCGCGCGACCCTGGGATCTCTTTGACTCGACATACCTTCTCAGCCACCCGATGTCGTCGTTGAAAATCTCCAAGATGCGTCCTTTGCCGTAGCTCTCGCTCCGTTGTGAGGGTAGCCCCCGTCTCCGGTCAGGAGCGTCGAAGCGACGGTCGCGGGGGAAGCGGCTCGGGCGGATAGAAGCCGCGGATGGCCGTCGCATCGGGCATCGGCACCGCGATCAGGGCCGGCGCCTCGCTCCGGAGCGCCTCGCGGAGCACCTCGCGCAGCGCCGCCGGATCCTCCGCCCGGTAGCCCGCCACTCCAAAGGACTCGGCCAGCTTGATCCAATCGGGGTTCTGAAGATCCGACGCGATGGTGTGGCCGCCCATGCGCAGCTGCTGGATGCGTCGGACGTTTCCGTAGGCGCGATCGTCGAACACCACCGCGACGACCGGAATCCGGTGCTGCGCCATGGTGGAGAGCTCTTGAACGTTGAAGAGGAATCCGCCGTCTCCGTTCACGGAGATGACCTTCCGGTCCGGATTGCCGACCTGCGCGCCCAGGGCAGTGGGAAAGCCGTAGCCGAGGGTCCCCTGGTAGCCGTAGCCGAGGAAGGTGCGCGGCTGGTAGACCGGGAACCCTCCCCCTGCGTTCCAGTACCCGACCTGGGTGGACTCGTTCACCAGGATGCCGTCATCGGGGAGCTCCGCCCGAATCGCCAGGCCGTAGTCGCAGAGAGGCGACGCCGCGGCCCATCTCTCACGGGAACTCCCCGCCAGGGCGCTGAGCTCGTCCTGCCGCGACTCCCGCCGGCGGTTGTGGCGCGGAACGCGCGAGCAGAGCTCGCATAGCGCCTGCCCCGCGTCGGCCGCGATGCCGAGGTCCGGAGGATGGTTGCGGCCGATCTCCTCGGGATCGATGTCGAGCTGGATGAAACGGGTGTCGCTGGGAATCTTGGCCCGGAACCTGGCGCTCCTCATCATCGTGAAGCGGGTCCCCACCGCCAGGATGACGTCGGCCTGCGGAACCAGGACGCGGTTCGCGACCAGTCCCGTCTGGGCGTGGTAGTCGCGATCGGAGACGGCGCCCCGCCCGTTGTCCGTCATCAGCACCGGCGCCTCCAGCAGCCGCGACAGCTCCCGAAGCGCATCCCAGCCACCCGAGGAGAGCAGACCGCCGCCGCTGCAGATCAGCGGCCGCTGCGCCCCGCCCAACAGCTTGGCCGCCTCTTCCAGCAGGTCCAGGTCCAGGGGTGGACGGCTGGCCTGCATCTCCGGCTCGAGCAGAGTCACGTCGGCGACTCCCTCCAGGACATCGGGCGGCACCTCGATCTCCACCGGCCGGGGCCGACCCGCGTGCAGCGCACTCAACACCCGCTGCACCGCCCCGGGGATCGCTTCGGGAGAGAGCACCCGTTCGGCGTGCTTCACCACGGAGGAGATGGTCTCCAGCTGGTTGTTGATCTCGTGAAGCGCTCCGCGACCGGCGCCGATCTGGTCGGAGGGGATCTGACCGGTCAGGCAGAGGACCCGCGAGGAGCAGGCGTAGGCAGTCGCGAGCCCGGCGGCGGCATTCAGCAGGCCGGGACCGGGCACCACCAGACAGGTGCCGATCCTTCCGGTGGAGCGGGCAAAGCCATCCGCCATGTAGGCGGTCGCCTGCTCGTGCCGGGTGTGGATCACCCGGATCCGGTCGCGCTCCTCCCAGAGTGCGTCGAACACGAAGTCGAGCTGAATCCCGGGAAGGCCGAAGATGGTGTCGATTCCGTAGCGGAGCAGCTGTTGCACCAGCGCCTGCCCGCCGGTCATTCTCACCTCGCCGCTCCCTACCGAAATAGTCGCTGGCAGGCCAGGCCGATCCGTCGCGCCCCCTCGCGCAGCTCCTCCGTCGAGGTCCACGGAAAGGCGAGGCGGATGTGCTCGCCCGTCGGGTCGACTCGATCGGGGAAGAAGGACGGACCCGGCGGAAACCAGACACCTTCCTCGGCGCCCGTGCGCCACAGCGCATCCGCGGTCAGTCCCTCGAGCAGCTCCACCCAGAGGTAGAAGCCACCCCCGGGGGGCACAAAGCGCAAGCAACCGCCTGCGGACTCCTCGAGTGAGCTGCACAGCAACCGAGCCTTGTCCGCATAGAGCGCGCGCATCATCTCCACGTGCGCGTCGAGCCGTCCGCCCTCGATGTACTCCGCGAGCATCCGGTGGACCAGCACGCTCTGTCCCATGTCGAAGCGCATCCGCCCGAAGAACTCGATCCACTCGGGGCGCGCGTGAATCCAGCCCACTCGGAGACCCGTTGCCAGGATCTTCGAGAAGGTGCCGACGGAGATCACACCGCGTCCACCACTCATCGCAAACAGGGGCTGCGGCGGTGGCTCGCCGAAGTAGAGCTCGGCGTAGGCGTCGTCCTCCAGGATCAGCGCATCGTATTCCGCGGCGACGCGGAGCAGCTCCCGACGCCGGGCCTCGGAGATCGACACACCCGTGGGGTTCTGGAAGCTCGAGATGGTGTAGATGAGCTTCACCCGCCTTCCCGCCTCCGCGACCTCTCGAAGGACCCTCTCGAGCTCCTCGGCCCGCATCCCCTCCTCGTCCATGGGGACAGAGCGGAGCTCGGCCTCCACGCCGCGGAAGTTGTGGAGCGTGCCCATATAGGACGGCGCCTCGGAAACGATGACGTCTCCGGGATCGATCAGCGTCCGACAGATCAGGTCGATGGCCCCGGACGAGCCGTTGGTGAGGCGGAACCAGTCGAGGTCGACGGGTAGGCCGCGATCGCGCGTGTGGCGCGCTGCCAGCTGCTCCCGCAGCTGCTCGAAGCCCAGGCCGAAGTGATAGCGGAGTGGCCGGTCGCGGGGAGCAGCCATGGCGCGCTGAAGCGCCTCGAGGAGCTCCTCGCGCGGGAGCGTGACGGCATCCGGAATCCCCACCCCCAGGCGAACCGGCGACCGCTTGAACTCGACCCCCGGCGGCGGGCTCCAGTCGCTGGCCGAATCCATCAGCTGCGCGGTCGCCCGGTTGGCCAGCTCGAACGGATCCCGCCCTTCCCAGCGCGCCTCGAGCCTGGTCGTCACTGCTTCGAGCGCCCTGTTCTTCTGAGACTTCGTCTCCATCGGCGGCTCTCCATTCAACCCAGCCGGGGCGCAATCCTAGCCTAGAACCGCACCTCCCCTTCGGCGACCGCGACGACCTGCCCCCCCACCCGCACTCCAACGACCTCTTCGCCCCTGCTGTCCACCTCGACGTACAGGGTGCTGGGCCTGCCCAGCTCCAGGCCCTGCTCGCTGGTGAGGTAGGTGGTCGGCTCCGTCGCCGGAACGGCCCGGTGACGGACCAGATAGGCCCCCAGCGCGCCGTTGGCGCTGCCGGTGGCAGGGTCCTCCGGCACCCCCAGCGAAGGTGCGAACATACGGGTGTGGACGGTGGCCTCGGAGCTCTCGGTCTCGAGGCTGAAGACCATCACGCAATCGGTGCCGGCGGCGCGGCAGACCCGCGTCAGGGTGGCGACGTCGAGCAGGTCCGAAGCCAGGCACTGCACCTCGGCCAGACTGCGCACCGGTACCATCATCTGAGGGATCCCCGTCGAGACGATCTGCACCGGGAGCCCGGTCTCGGTGATCGCCTCGGGAGGCAGGCCCAACCCGGCGGCCAGCTCGCCGACATCCTCCAGCACCGCGAGGAAGCTCGGATGATCCTGGGTCATCACCACGCGCTCCACCCGGCCCCCGACCACATGCAGGTCCGCCGGCAGCACACCCACACCCAGCTCGAAGCACACCTTCGTGACCGGCTCTTGGAGATCCACGCGTCCGAGGTGCGCCAGGACCCAGTGGGTGCCGACCACCGGATGACCGGCGAAAGGAAGCTCACTGGTGGGCGTGAAGATGCGGACTTTGAAATCGGCTCCCGGCGCCCGAGAGGGCAGAACGAAGGTCGTTTCGGAGAGGTTCATCTCCGTCGCCAGCTGCTGCATCTCCTCCGCGCTCAGCCCCTCGGCCTGGTGAAAGACGGCCAGGGGATTCCCGCCGAAAGGTCTCTGAGTGAAGACGTCCACCTGGACGAAGCGATAGCTCCTCATGACTTCCTCCCCGGCCGCAAGGCGAGAGCCTTGCGGTCCTGATGAGTCAGCCAGCCGCTCGGTCCCGCCCGGGTGCGAGCCCCGGGCGTCCTCTCGCCGGATTGGGATGCCGATTCCTGGCGGAGCACCCCTGCGGGGTCAGAGTACGGAGGCGATTGCCTCGCAGAGCCGGTCGCCATTCGCCTGGGTCATGCCCGCGACGTTGATGCGTCCGGATCCGACGATGTAGATCGCGTGCTTCTCCCGCAACTCCTCGACCTGCTCCTTCGTCAAGCCCGAGAAGCTGAACATGCCGCGCTGCTGGATGATGAACGAGAAGTCCTGGGCGACACCCTTGGCCTTGAGCGTGTCGACGAACAGGTGACGCATGCCGTTGATGCGATCGCGCATCTCGGCGACCTCGATCTCCCACTTGGCGCGCAGCTCCGGGTCCTGCAAGACGGTCATGACGATCCCACCGCCGTGGGCCGGAGGGTTCGAGTAGTTGGCGCGGATCACCAGCTTCAGCTGACTCATCACCGTCTTGGCCTGCTCGGCCGTGGACCCGACGATGGTGAGGGCGCCGGTCCGTTCGCGGTACAGGCCGAAGTTCTTGGAGAAGCTGGAGGAGACCAGCAGCTGGTCGACCTGCTCTACCAGAGCGCGCAGCCCCGCGGCGTCCTCGTCGATGCCGTCGGCCAGGCCCTGATACGCGAAGTCCACCAGCGGCAGCACGCCGCGCCGGCGGAGCAGATCGCCGACCTGCGACCACTGGTCGACGGTCGGGTCGATGCCGGTCGGGTTGTGGCAGCAGCCGTGCAGCAGCACCACGTCACCCGCCGGGATCTGCTCGAGGGACTCGAGCATCGCGTTGAAGTCGAGCCCGTTCGTGGCCGCGTCGCGATAGGCGTAGGTTTTGACCTCGAGGCCCGCGGCGGTGAAAATGGTGGGGTGGTTCGCCCAGGTCGGATCGCTGAGCCAGATCGCGGAGCCCGGGTGCAGCTTGTGCAGATAGTCGCCGGCGACGCGCAACGCACCCGTCCCGCCGGGGCAGTGCGCCGTAGCGCCGCGCTCCTCGGTGACGATGCCGTGGTCATCGCCGAACATCAGCTTCTGGACCAGGGTTCCGTAGATCGGATCGCCAGGCATCGGCAGATAGGACTTGGTCGCCTCAGCTTCGAGAAGGCGCCGCTCGGCCTCCTTGACCGTCGCGAGCACGGGCGTCTTGCCGCTCGCGTCCTTGTACACGCCGACTGACAGGTTGATCTTGTCGGGGTTCGGGTCCTTGTTGAAGGCCTCGGTGAGACCGAGGATCGGGTCGGCAGGGGCGGTCTTGACTGTCTCGAACATGGGGGTATCGCCTTTCTGATTACGCACGGGTTCCCGAGCGGCCGCTTAAGTTAGAAGGTAACCCCAGCCAGTGCAACACGACGCGGGGAACCGCACCCGCTCGCCCGCCATCGGGATGATCCGCCTGCGTCCGGCGCCTCCAAGGGGCCAGGCGAGCCGTAAGACGCCGTTCTGCTCGCCGCCCGACGCGGCTACCTCCCTCTCCTCAGCAGCACCGTGGTGAATTCCTCGAGCAGTCGATTGCGGAGCACGGTGCACCCCTGCTCCTGGTAGCGCCTGCGCACGTCGAAATTGTCCTCGTGGAGTATCCCCGAGAGCAGCAGCACCCCACCGGGTCGGGTCCTGGCGACCAGCGCCTCGGCCACTCCCAACAGGATGTCCCCGTAGAGGTTGGCGAGGACCGTCTCGAACGGTTCTGCCGCGACCTCGTCGATGGTGCCGCAGAGGTGCTCGACCCGGTCGCCGACCCCGTTGAGCTCGCAGTTCAGCTTGCAGGTGCGCACGGCAGCCGGGTCGACGTCCACGCAGAGGGCGCGCCGAGCCCCCAGCTTGAGGGCGGCGATGGCCAGGATCCCGGTGCCGCTCCCCAAGTCCAGGACGCGCGCCCCCCCCGGATCCAGCAGATCCGGCAGGAGATCCAGACAGCTGGCGGAGGTCTCGTGCTCTCCCGACCCGAAGGCACCGGGAGCCATCACCAGATCGATGCGCGCATCCCGAGATGCGGGGGCTCCGGGAGGAGAAATGCGGAAGCGCTCGCCGACCTCGAATGGAGTGAACTCTCTCCCCATCAAGCGCCGCCAACGCCCGTGGACTCGGTCCCGGGCTCGACCTCGGGAAGGCGCAGGAAGGCGAGCACCAGGATCGATGCAACGCAGAGACCGATGAAGGTCAGGAAGGCGATCTGGTAGCTGCCAGTGCGGTCGAAGATCCAGCCCGCGTAGGGGATGCCGAGCACCCGGATCGGGAGCATCAGCGGGTTCATCAGGCCGATCATCCGGCCGAACTTGTATCTCCCGAAGGCCGCGCCGATCAGCGCGCCCATGAGCGGCGGCATCCCTCCCATCCCCAGGCCGTAGACCGTCCCGGCGAGCAGGAGCAGGTGGTATTGCTCCGCGTTCATGATCAGGACGATGCCGAGCCCCTGTAGGCCGGTCGCGCACCAGAACGTCAGGCGCTTGTCGATGCGATCGGCGATCCAGCCGAACAGCAGCTTCCCCACCACTCCAAACCCCGCGATGCAGGAGAGGATCCAGGCCGCCGCGAGGGGCTCGAAACCGATGTCCGTCGCGTGGGGGATGATGTGGGTGAGAATGGCGCCGTTCGTGCAGGAGTTGAGCGCGATGGCGATGGCGATCACCCAGAGGTTGCGCTGGGCTAGCGCGCTCCGGGTCGACCAGTCCAACTCCGATGCCGAAGCGAGATCCCGTTCGTCGGGGACGGAGGCTGGCACGGACTGGCCGCCAGGCGACGGCACCGCACCGGTCGGATCCTTCGCACCGTCGGGCCGGAGTCCCATCCGCTCGGGACGGTTGACCACCACGAGCCAGGCGAGCGGGATGACCACGACCAGCGGCACCACACCGTAGACCAGGAAGGTCTCCCGCCAGCCAATCGCCCCGATCAGCAGCGTCGCCAGCGGGGCCATCGCGAATCCCGAAGCCGAGATCCCCATCCCCGCGATCCCGAGGGCGATCCCGCGCCGATCCGTGAACCAGTTCGCCACCAGGGTGGCGCCGGTGAGGGGACCGACGGCCATGACACCAAGGGCCAGGAGGGTCCCCATCACCGCGTAGAACTGCCAGAGAGCGTTGATCTGCGAGGCCAGAAAGAACCCGGCGGCGGTGAGCACGGCGCCGAGGCAGATGATGTTGCGGACCGAACTCCGGTCCAGGGCCTGGCCCAGGAACGGCGCGCAGACACCGATCGCGATGTTCATGATGGCGAGACCGGTCGCGACGCCGAAACGGGAGCCCCCGAACTCCGCCGCCAGCGCCTTGAAGAAGACACCGTACGAGTAGAAGACCAGCCCGACGGCAATGAAGTTCGTCACGAAGGTGACCGTCACGATCCGCCAGCCGTAGAACATGCTCGCGAGTCTCCACAGCCCCAGGCGGCTGTCAATCAGAGAGGCCGAACCCTTCCACAGACGCTACGCAAAGGAGTTACTATCGGATCGAAGATCTCAGTTGGAAGGAGGAGGGAAGTGAGCGAGCTGTTGACCGGTCTGGCGGCGGGTACCGCGGGGCTCTGGGGGCTGTCGAGAGGACTCGCGCGATTCGGGCGTGACTCTGGAAGGCCGCCGGAGCTGTACGAGTACTCCCTGGACAACTTCTGGTTCAAGTCGACCGACCTCGAACACCAGGAGATCAACGAGCCGCTCCGAGGAAGCCACAAGGCCGACGTCGTCATCATCGGCGGCGGGTTCACTGGGCTCTCTTCGGCCTACAATCTCAGACGCAAATTCCCGGACAAGAAGATCGTCGTGCTGGAGGGGGCCTGCTGTGGCTATGGCGCCAGCGGGCGCAACGGGGGCTTCGCCGGCGCCGGGATTCCGGGCTTGATGAAGTATGTGGAACGGATGGGGCCGGAAGCGGGCCGAAAGGCATATGACGCTTCCTTCTATGGCCTCGACCAGATCAGGGAGGTGATCGCCGAGCACGGCGTCGAATGCGATTTCGAGGAAACCGGCGCGCTGCAGGCCGCCATCAGCGAAGAGCACGCCAGGCACCTGGAGGAGGAATACGAGACGTACAGATCCATGGGAATGGAGGCGACCCTTGTCCAGGGAAAAGAGCTCGAGGCCGAGGTCAGGTCTCCGCGCTATGTCGCGGGAATGAAGTTTCCATACGGAGCGATCCTGAATCCGGCGAAGCTGGCTCGCGAAATGAAGAGAGTGGTCGAGAGTGCAGGGGCGGAAGTAAGGGAAAGAACCGTCACGCTGCGCGTGACCCCGGGCAAGGTTCATCGGATCGAGACGGAGCTGGGGGAGATCAGCGCACCCACACTCGTGCTTGGCCTCAACGGCTATTCTCACAAGCTCGGCTTCTTCCGCAACCGCCTCCTGCCACTCTGCAGCTATGTCATCGCCACCGAGCCGCTGAGCGAGACGCAATGGGAATCCGTCGGCTGGCAGAATCGGCAGGGACTGTCGGACCAACGAGTTCTCTTCACGTATCAACGCCCCACCGCGGACGGACGCATCGTGATCGGGGGGGCGGACTATCCCTACTACGCCAATGACGCCCTCAGCTCCGGGAACAACAAGCCGGTCATCGAGCTCCTGACGAAGGATCTGTTTGCCACCTTCCCCCAATTGGAGGGGCTGCGCATAGAGCATGCCTGGGGAGGCACCATGGGCTTTACTTTGGATTTCGTGCCATCGGTGGGCGTGATGGGAGAGCACAAGAACATCTACTACGGAGTAGCCTACAACGGCCATGGTGTCGTCTTCGGACAGACTGCGGGACGCCTGATCACCGAGCTGATGGCGGGTGAATCGAGCGAGCTGACCGACTTGTTCGTGGTCAACCACAAGATCCCTTATGCCGGCCCCAGCTCGCTCCGAATCGTCTTCGCTCGTCTCTACAAGGAGTATCTGAGACGTTGGGGATCGAATACGACCAGATAGTGATCGTTGGGAAAGATTCCCGGTGACGGGCGGGAACCCTGAAACGCAAGCAGCGATCATCTGGAACACAGAGGGCCTCGAATGGACTTGACCGGCAAGTGTGCAATCGTGACCGGCGGCTCGAACGGAATCGGGAAGGCCATTGCAGGACTGCTTGCGCGCAACGGCGCGAATGTATTCCTGATCGCACGGACGCAGGAGCTCTTGAGACTCGCGTCCCAAGAGACGAAGCAAGAGGCCAGTAACGCGTCACAGCGCTTCGGCTTCTTCAGCGCGGACGTTTCGGACCAGAGCGCCGTCCATGACGCAGTCAAGGCTGCGGAAGCCGAGTGCGGACCCGTCGCAGTCGTCGTCAACTCGGCCGGCTTTCACCGAACCGGCTATGTGGAAAAGGTGCCGATATCCGACATAGAGGACGAGGTACGAGTCAACTATCTGGGGACCGTATACATGGTGAAACAGGTCCTTCCCGGCATGATCGAGAGACGAGAAGGCTGGATCCAGAGCATCTCGAGCCTGGCCGGTCTCAAGGGCATTTTTGGCTACGCGGGATACAGCGGCTCGAAGTTCGCGGTGATGGGTTTCTCCGAGGCCATTCGGAGCGAGCTTCGCCCGTACGGAATCAGCGTCTCGGCTCTCTGCCCGCCCGACGTCGATGTCGAGAAGCTGGAGCACTACGTGGAAAGGGAGCAGCCGCTCGAGAACGTGAGAGTCTCCGAAGGAGCAAAGGCCATGCAGCCCGAAGATGTCGCACGCGCTGCAATCGCCGGGATGGAGAGAGGCTCGTTCATCATCATTCCCGGCTTTTCCGGCAAGATGCTGCACCTTGTCAATCGCCTCGCGCCCTGGGCCGTCGATGGGATCCTCAACCGAACGATCGAGAGGGCAAGAAGGGAAAGAGGGCTCTGAGGCCCGAAAGGAGATTGCCGATGTCTACCCGGATCACTCATGAAGTATGAGGAAACAACGGCTCCGGATCAGGACGCGCCGAAGGGTATGGGTCTATTCGAGAGATATCTGACCGTCTGGGTCCTGCTCTGCATCGTCGCGGGCGTCCTGCTCGGCAAGCTGGCCCCCGCCGTGGCCGCATCGCTCGATCGCATCACACTCGAGGTCGGCGGCGCTCCGGTCGTATCCATCCCCATCGCCGTCTGCCTGTTCTTCATGATGTATCCCATCATGGTGAAGATCGACTTTGCCGAGGTCGTCAAGGCCGGCAAGAGCTTGAAGCCCGTCGGCCTGACATTGTTCATCAACTGGGCGATCAAGCCCTTCACGATGTACGCGATCGCGTTCCTGTTCCTCGGCGTCTTGTTTCGCGGGTTGATCGGAGAGGAGGCTCTCGACCTCGTCAAGATGCCCTTCGGTCTCGACCTCGACGTGGGCACGACGTACGGGGTCGGAACGGTCATCCTGCGTGACGGCGTCAAGATGCTCGAAGTTCCACTTTGGCGCAGCTATCTCGCGGGATGCATCCTGCTCGGGATCGCCCCCTGTACCGCGATGGTCCTGGTCTGGAGCTTTCTGGCCAAGGGCAACGACGGCCATACACTGGTGATGGTCGGAATCAACTCGCTGACGATGCTGGTGCTGTACGGTCTGCTCGGCGGCTTTCTACTGGGTGTGGGAAAGCTCCCGATGCCTTGGGAAGCCCTCGCCCTCTCCATCGGCGTCTACGTCGCCCTGCCACTCGTCTCGGGCTATCTGTCCCGGCGTTGGATCATCAAGAGCAAGGGTGAGCAATGGTTTCGTGAGCGCTTTCTGCACGTTCTCACGCCCATCACCATCACCGCACTGCTGGTGACTCTCGTCCTGCTCTTCTCCTTCAAGGGCGAGGTCATCCTCTCCAACCCACTGACGATTCTCTGGATTGCCATCCCGCTCTTCATCCAGACGGTCTTCATCTTCGGGCTCGGGTACTGGCTCTCGAAGATGCTTCGCTTGCGATACGAGGATGCAGCACCCACGGCGATGATCGGCGCATCCAACCACTTCGAAGTCGCCATAGCCACCTCCGTCACCCTCTTCGGACTCTCCTCCGGTGCAGCCCTGGCCACCGTCGTCGGGGTCCTGATCGAAGTTCCCGTCATGTTGATGCTGGTGCGAATCTGTCTGCGAAGCCAAAGCTGGTTTCGCTCAGCCGGAGATTCCCAATGAGCCGAAGCGCAGGTAGGCATCACAACGATGACGACGATGATCACCGTGAGCACGACGACGACTTAACGCGAATCGGAGAGCAAGAGCATGAGTGACGCGAACGATCTCACCACCCGGGCGGGCAAGGTCGATTGGGACCTCCTGAAAGGGGAGCTGATGAGCCTGCCCAAGGAGACCCTGGCCGAGTTGGTCAATGTCTGGCTCAAGACATTCTGGAGCCTGCAGAACTACTGGATGGTGTTCACCGAGGCGGAATCGGGCTTCGCGACCGCCGGCAAGCTCGACGCGAAGGTGTGGGAGAAGGTCGCCCCGATCCAGGCCCATCGCGTCAAGCAGGCGCTGGGCCTGGGCGACGACGTCCAGGCGCTCGCCGCCGTCCTAAAGTTCACCGCTCCGCAGTGGGCCCCGGCGGGTTTCGAGTGGGAGTTCGACGAGGTCGGCGAGAGGGAGCTCCGAATGACCGTTCACGAGTGTCCGATGGGGACGTTCCGCAAGGGGAAGGGACTCGAGCTGCTCCCCTGCAAGTACGGCTCTCCTCTGCTCTACACCGCCCTCGCCAAGGTCGTGAACGAGAGGTTCGAAACCACCTGTCTGCATGCTCATCCCGACCCGCCCAGGGAAAGAGTCATGTGTCAGTGGAAATTCGTCCTGAAGGATTGAATCGTACGGCCTGATCTTCGAGGGAGGTCTTCTTCATGACTGCGAAACCGTTGGACGGCATCAGGGTGTTGGACCTGACCTGGGTCTATGCCGGACCCTTCGCCACCATGATGCTCTCCGACCTCGGTGCGGATGTGATCAAGCTGGAAGGTCCCCCCTTCGGCGACTGGACCCGGGTGGTGCCGCCGCTCGAGAACGGCCACAGCGGCTACTTCTACATGCTCAACAGGAGGAAGAAGTCGATCGCTCTGGATCTCAAGGGGGCAGAGGGACGCGAGCTCTTCCTGCGTCTGGTGGAGCGGGCCGACGTGGTGGCCGAGAACTTCAAGGCCGGCACCCTGGATCGCCTGGGGCTCGGCTACGAACGGGCGCGACAGGTGAACCCGAGAATCATCTACGGATCCATCAACGGCTTCGGAAGCTCGGGGCCGTATTCGGACATGCCCTGCGTGGACCCCGTAGCCCAGGCGATGGGCGGTCTGATGTCGATGACCGGCTTCGAGGGCCAGCCGCCCCTCAAGACCGGCCCAGCCGTCGCCGACTCGCTCTCCGGCCTCTACCTCGCCCTCGGCATCATGGCGGCGCTGCGGCAGAGGGACAGGACCGGTGTCGGAGAGAGAGTGGAAGTCTCGATGATGGACAGCGTCTTCTCGGTGCTCGAAGAGGCGGTGATCAGAACCAGCATGACCGGCGACCCGCTGCCGGCCCGGGGCAACACCGATCCCCTTGGCGCCCCATGGGATGCCTTCCAGACCAGCGACGGGCGCTGGACGATGGTCTGCAACCTGGACCCCAGACGCTTCGTCGAGGTCTACCGTCTGATCGGGCGCGAGGACATCGCCGAGGAGTACGGTGGCATGGACGGGACGGCCATGGAGAAGCGTTCCAGGGATCTGCCCAGGCTGAACCAGATCTTCGCCGACTGGGCCAGGACCCGGACCGCCGAGGAGCTGCAGCAGATTCTCGGCGAGATGTCGATTCCGAATGGCGTGGTCAAGGAGGTTCCCGAGCTTCTGGAAGATCCGCACCTGGTGGGCCGAAACATGGTGGTCGACATCGATCACGCGAAGCTGGGAAAGGTCAAGACCTTCAATCTACCCATCAAGTTCTTCGGCGGTGAGATGGGCATCAGAAAGGGTGAGAACCCTCTCGACCCGGAGCTCGGTCAGGACACCGGCGAGCTGCTCGGGCAGATTCTCGGACTCGGCGAAGAGGAGATCGATCAGCTCAGGAAGCAGAAGGTGATCTGGAAGTAGATGGCTCCCTCCTGCGGGCCGCACGCTCCGCGCGGGTGGCCTCGAGATCGAGAGCGCCTCCGTCTGAGGTGAGCACCACGCCGTAGTCGCGCAGCGCCCCCTCGGCGCTCACGTAGCCGTCCAGCACGTCGTCGAGCACCGCGGCGGGATCGCGCTCGAGGGGGTCACCCCAGCCCCCGCCTCCGCCGAGCTGGAAGGCCCAGCGCGAGCCCGGCTGGAAGTTCACCAGGTAGCCCAGACCGGTCTCCTCGCGCTCCTCGGGGCTGTCGGCGTCGTACAGCCAGCGGTTCGGCGCGCCGTTCTGGCCGCCGGCGATCCCCTTCATGGGCCAGCGCCGGCCGATGGCGGAGAAGTTCAGGAACATCGCCGTCCGCGTCTGCTTGGTGATGCGCGACCCGCACACGCCGCGCCATTGGCCTGGGCCACCGGTATCGGGAGTCAACTCGCGTCCGGTGATGCGGTAGGGGAAGCGCATCTCCACGATCTCTGCGTTGGCGAGTGTCGCCATGCCGTAGTGGTTGGGAAGCCCGCCCCAGCCGTCCATTCCCCGAATGGCGTTCGACCAGCCCGCTCGCGCTGTCGATGTTGGCGTCGAGGAAGAAGTCGCCGGTGTCGGGATGGACTCCGAAGCCCATCACCAGAGCCCCGATCTTGAGTGTCTGCGGATAGACGAGCTCCGGGAGGATTCCTTCGAAGGCGTAGGCCACCGCCTCTGCGATCTCGCCGCCGATGTTGAGCGTACAGGCGGTAACCGGGGCCGGAGGGTCTGCGTTCACGACGGAGTGAGCCGGCAGCACCAGCTCGATCGCCTCGAAGAACGCCTCGTTCTTGGGAATCTCGGGGTCCATCATGGTGGCCACCGCGAGGTAGACGTTGGAGTAGGTGTTCGCCCTGGAGCTGTTCACGTAGCTCGGCACCTGCGCGTGCGAGCCCCCGAGATCCACCGTCAGCTGGTCTCCGCGAATCCGAAGGGTGGCACGAACGCCGATGTCCTGATTTCCCATGCCGTCGTGATCGAGGAAGGCCTCGCCCACGTACTCGCCGTCGGGCCAGCCCGCCACCTCGGCCCGAATCCGCCGCACCCCTTGAGCGATGGCCTCGTCGCAGGCCTCTCGCACCGTCTCGCGGCCGTACTTCGCGAGCAGCTCGCCGATCCGCTCCACGCCGATGCGGCAGGCCGCCAGCATGGCCATCAGATCTCCCCGGAAGGTGGGCAAGCGCGTGTTCAGCTCGAGCATCCGGATCAGATCCTCGCGCAAGCGACCCTCGTCGCAGATCCGGATGGGAGGCAGCCGAAGCCCCTCTTGCCAGATCTCGGTGGCCTTGGGCGAATACGACCCGGGGGTCATCGCACCGGTGTCCATCTGATGGGCCCGAACCGCGGGAAACAGCACCAGCTCTCCGTCGAAGGAGACCGGCATGACCATCGTCAGGTCCGGGATGTGCGACCCTCCTCGGTAGGGATCGTTGATGAGGAAGACGTCGCCGTCGCGGATGTCGTCCTCGAAGTCCTCGAGCACGGCCTGAACCGAGAACTTCATGGCTCCCATGTGGACCGGGAGCGAGGCGGTGCGGAGCGCCTGGGCGATCAGCCGCGCGCGCCCGTCCATCACCGCGCAGGAGTAGTCGGAGGACTCACTGAAGATCGGCGTCACCGCCGTCCGCTTCATCGTGAGTGACATCTCATCGGCAACCGTCTCCAGGAAGCCGCGGATCACCTCGACGCTGATGGCATCGATCTTCCCGGCGGGCGGGGCAGAGGTCCGATCCGATCCGTTCATTCGGCACCTCCTTTCCTGGTCAAGTGATAGACATGGCTCTGATCGAGTCGGCATCGTCCAGCCGGGATAGACGACGATCGTCGTATCCGGTTCTTCGACGATCGCGGGTCCTGCCAGCCGAGCGCCCGTCTCGAGGGCCTCCCCCGCGTAGACCGCCGTCGGAATCCATCCGGAGCCCGCGTCGAAGTACACCTCGCGGGTGGCAACGGGATTGACGACCTCGGGGGTGCTCTCCAGAGCTTCGCCCGCGCTCCAGAGCGGTTTCGCGCTACGACGCCGACTCGTCACCTTGGCGCCGATGATGTGCACGGACTCATCGGGCTTGGCAAAGGAGCGCTCCCTTTGATGCGCTCGATGGAATTGCCGAGCTACCTCGGCCAGCGCGTCGGCATCGAGCTCTCCCTCCGAATTTGCCCCGGGAACCCAGATCTCGGAGGTCTGGCCCGCGTAGTGACAAGCCAGCCAGCTCTGGTGGAAGATGCCGTCACCCCCCAGAACGCGCGCACCCTTGTCGCGAAGCTCGGCGAGGACTCGATTGAGCGCGCCGGTATCGGCACTGTCGCAGCGCGCCACCCAGGTCACCAGGTGATCCACCTGCGCATCGGCAAACAGCCCACCGTAGGCGGAGAGGGCTCCGGCCATCCGGGGAACCAGCACGGTGTCGATGTCGAGATCCTCGGCCTGGCGTCCGGCGTGGACGGCGCCATTCCCGCCAAAGGCCACCAGGGCAAAGTCCCGCGGGTCATGGCCCTGCTGGACGCTCACCACGCGAATCCCGTTGGTCATGTGGGCGTTGATCATCCTCAGCATCCCCCAGGCCGCTTCCTCCAGCGAGAGACCCAACGGTTCTGCGATCCGCTTCTGGATGGCGCGCCGCGCGGCGTCGACATCGAGCTTCACGCTGCCGCCGAAGGTCGCTTCGGGATTCAGGTAGCCGAGCGTCAGATTGGCGTCCGTCACCGTCGGCTCGCTGCCACCGCGCCCGTAGCAGGCGGGCCCCGGCACCGCCCCCGCGCTCTCCGGACCCACCCGAAGTACGCCGCCACTGTCGACCCTCGCGATGCTCCCTCCACCCGCTCCGATGGTGTGGATGCCAAACATCGGTAGCGCCACGGCGTGGCGCTCCACGTAGGCACCGGACGCGATCTGCGGAGCTGCATCCGCGATCAGACAGACGTCGTAGCTCGTCCCACCCATGTCGATCGTGATCAGGTTGCGATGCGCGGTGCGCTTTGCGAGCAGCTCGGTCGCTGCAAGCACCCCGCCCGCGGGACCCGAGCGGAGAAGAGAAGCCGCCCTCCGGCCCGCGAATTGCCCGTCGATCACGCCCCCGCTGCTCAGGATCACCAGGAACTCTCCACGGAAGCCAGCCTCGGTGAGCCCGCTCTCGAGACGGTCGAGGTAGCGCGCGGTCTTGGGACCGACGTAGGCGTTGACGACGGTGGTGCTGAAACGCTCGTACTCGCGAACCTGTGGCAACACCTCGCTCGAGACCGAGAGGTAGACACCGGGCCACTCCTCCTCGGCAAGCGATCGAGCGCGCTCCTCGTGAGCCGGATTCAAGAAGCTGAAGAGGAAACCGATGGCGAGCGACTCGCAGCCGGCGCTCCGAAGCTCGCCGATCCGAGCGCGAACCTCCTCTTCGTCGAGAGCGGTCGAGATCGATCCGTCCGCGCCGAGGCGTTCTCGGACGGTGAGGCGGTCCCGGCGTCGCGCCAGCGACCGCGGGGGAGGCAGGGAGGGATCGTAGATCGCCTCCTTCAGGCCCCTGCGATACTCGATCTCGTCGCGAAAGCCCGCGGTGGTGAGAAAACCCACGCGGCTTCCCGTTCCCTCGATCATCATGTTGGTGGCGATCGTGGTGCCGTGGACGATCCGATCGGTGCGAGCCAGCAGCTTCGGCAGTGTCAGCTCCAGCCGCGCGGCGGCCCTCTCGAGACCCTCCCGCACTCCCTCGGCCTGAGCGCCGCCGTGGGTTGGCACCTTCAGGTACGTCGGGCTCCTCCCCCCGGAGACGACGACGTCGGTGAAGGTCCCGCCCACGTCGATCCCGATCTGGTAGCGATCCATGCCAGGTTCCCTCACGGCTCGAAGCGCGCCCCGGTGCGGCCCCTGATCTGGAGGCCGGTTGCAGCGCTGAAGGCGAAGACCATGCTCCCACTCGCGAGATACGGCTCGACCATCTCGAGAAAGCCCGGCCGCCCTAGATTGATGAGGAGCGCGACCATGGTGGGAAAGATGGGGATGAGAAGGGCGAGCCACCTCGGAAACAGAGTGCGTCCTCGCAGAATCGGAATGGCGATCCACACCGAGAGGAGAACCTCGAGGATCGTCTGGATCAGCAACAGCCTTCCCGTGTACTGCGCTATCTGAGCCTCGAGTTGGCGCACGGCGAGAATGACGGCTTCATGGGGCGACTGCCTGGCCTCGCCAATCGCCGCCCAAAACGGGTAGGTGGCGTGTCCGGACACGTTGACCGTCGATACGAGGAACGCAAAGAGGAGACACGGATAGAGCGACCAGAGCGGGCCCGCAGGACGCAGACCTCGATAGAGCACCCAGATCCCTGCCCACCAGAGAGGGAACAGGAATATCCCGAAGTAGGTGGTGATGTAGAGTCCCCTCCCCAGCTGGTCGCCACCGAAGAGGTTGTAGACGATATCCGCGATCAGAATCAGAAGAGCACCCAGTGTTCCCAGGGCGCCGCAGATGAGCAGGCGTCGCCGGTCGGGATGGGGACAGGAGTCCTCAGTCATCGATCGTCGTCCCTGGTTCTCGCCGAGCCCTGGCGATCAACGGGGCCAACCTCGACGAATCGTGGCAACTCATTGGGAAAGGGACTTCCTGATTTCCGTGGTGGCCTGCCATACCCCGTGCATCACGTTGTTCAGCCCGGCGCCGCTCCGGCTCTGGGCGCCGATGAACCAGAGACCATCGACAGGCGTCTGATACGGTGCGCCAGGTCTTCCCATGACCGGAGCCGCCCCGCCGAACGAATGGTGATTCGATCGGATTCTCTTCTTGAAATCATCCGGCGTCACGATGATTCTCGGGCCGGCGGCCTCCTTCAAGCCGGGCATCACCTGCTCGGCATGATCCAGGAGCTTGTCGGCGTACTCCTCTTTCCTCTCCGCCCAGCTCCCGTCCTCCAGTGTGTCCGGAGCAATCGTGTAGACGGTGACGGCATGATGCCCTTCCGGCGCCATCTCGGGTGAGTTGACCGAGGGTACGTAGATGAGGAAGCCGTCGTCTCCTTCGCTGTAGCGCCCGGACTGAACCTCCTCCACACCCTTCTCGATGTCGTAGGTCCGATAGTAGTAGCAGACCGGCGTCTTCTGATACTGGAGGGGATCGAAGTCGATCCCGAGATGAACCATGAACACCGATTCCATCAGCGGAATGTCATCGATCTTCTGCGCGAAATCAGCCGGCAAGGAGCTCCTGCCCACGAGCTCGAAGAAGAACTCCCTGGCGCCTCCGGATGCGATCACCAGGTCCGCGGGCTCGACCGTCCCGTCCGCGAACTCGACGCCGGTAGCCCGGTTCTGCTCGATTCGGATCCTCTCGACCTCGGCACCGCAGGAGATCTGGCCGCCTCGCGCCTCGATCTCCCGGACCATGACTCGCACCAGGGCGTCACAGCCCCCGACGATGTTCCTGTAGCTCGGCTGCGGGATTCCGCCGGCCCCGGGGTCGAGCCGTCTCTCGAAGGCCGATTCGGGATTGATGGCGGGAATCGCCAGGCCCTGGAACTGGCTGGGGCGAACCACGAAGTCCGCGAGCAGGGCCAGGAAGACCGCCTTGAGCTTGCCGTCGTCGAACAGGTGGTCCGCCATCCGCGCGGCGCTCCAGTTGCGCTTCGACCAGAGGGGCAGCAACGCGGCGTAGAGGCGGAGCTTCGAGAGAATCGCGGAGAGACCGGTGGAACGCTCGGCGCTCAGAGCCAGGGCTCGGAGCTTCATGATGCGCCCGTAGAAACGGTAGTAGCGGTCCAGGTTCCCGCTCTCGGCGGGGAAGAGCTTCTTCAGGTGGTCGATCCGCCAGGCGGGTCCGGCGTACTGGTCGGGTCTGCAGATCTCGAAATCCGGAAACCAATAGGCTCGATCGTCACGCACGGTCTCGATCTGGTCGGAGATGCCGAGCTCGGAGAGAATGGTTCCGACCACCTCCCCGGGGCCGAAGCCCTCCACCAGCATCTGTCCCTGCTCCCAGGTGTAGCCGTCCTTGCGGATCGCCGCGGTCACTCCGCCAGGCGTCTCGTACTGCTCGAGGACCACGACCTGATGACCGTCCTGGAGCATGTACAGTGCGGCGGTCAGCCCGGAGATGCCGGAACCGATGATCGCGACTTTCATGCCGTCTCCCGTTCAATCTTCTTCGATCCGGAACTCCCAGCCGCAATAGTACTCGTCCGGATGATCTCCAGGGGGACAGGCGATGCAGCGGGTGCGGATCCGCTCGTCGATGGCGGTGGCGAACTCGCCGTATTCCGCCAGGCCTACCGGCTTGCAGGGGAAATCGGGGAGCCCCCGGCGTTTTCGTGCGCTCTGCACCCGGCAGTCGTTCATGTAGAACCGCAGCACGCCGTCCTCCAGCTGGCTGCTCTGGCGGTTCAGCACGGCGTAGAATCGGTATTCCAGGGCAGCGCGGAGCCCCTCGAGGCCAGGCTGCCCGGGAAGCCGGAGGAATTCCTTGATCCGTCTGGCCTCGATCGGTGAGAAGCGCCGCCAGGCCTCGACGTCCAGCTCGATCGCGTGCTCCAGGTCGTGGGACCGCTCGACCGCCTGGAACCAGAGACCGTCGTGTGCGAGCCAGTTCTTGGCGAAGTTGCGCACCAGCTCGAGCAGCTCTTCGCGAGTGAGATCGTCGATTCCGGACACGTACCCGCTCCTCTCGAGGATCGCTTTGTATCAGAAATCCCGTTGCGGAGCCCGTGTCCCGGACGGACTTGAATTTGCCCGGGACTGTCGCACCATTGGAATCCCGAGCCAGGAGAACCGGATGCAGATTCGCAAGGCCACCATGGAAGACCGGGAAGGCGTCATCAACCTGCTGAGAACGCTGCTGATTCCCGGCGGGGAGGTGCCCGAGGACTGGAGAGACGAGGCCCAGATCTTTCGCCTGCTGGTCGAGAACCCCGAGCTCGGAACCATCTTGATCGCCGAAGAGAACGGGGAGATCGCGGGCATCACCACGCTCTCCTACCCGACGGCGCTCCGCTGCTGCGGACTCTACTCGTGCATCGAGGAGAACATCGTCGATGAGCGATACCGCGGGAGAGGAATCGGCGGAGCGCTCTTGAAGGCGGCAATCGCCGAGGCCACCGCCAGGGGGTGTGACGAGCTCCAGGTGAACGCTCCCAGCGAGGCGGGATACCCTCTGTACCTTCGCCACGGATTCAAGGACAATGGCAAGATCCAGGTGAAGGCCGACTTGCCGCTCTCCGATCGATAGAGAATTCAACCAGTGGGAAACCGAGCATGATGGATTTCAACGAGATTCAGAAGCGACGCGAGCAACTCGCCGAGGGCCCGGTCTTCGCCATTCCCGAGGAGAGGGTGGCAGATCTCGCCGGACAGCTCGCAAGACGCGCCTCGAGATCGAAGCAGCTCTACGACGCCGCCACGCGATGCATACCCGGTGGCGCCCAGCACATGCTGATCATCAAGAATCCCCATCCCTTGACCATCGAGCGGTCTCTCGGCGCCAGGGTCTGGGACGTCGATGGCAACGAATACATCGACTACCTGATGATGGCCGGACCCATCATCCTCGGTCACAACTATCCCCCGCTCATCGAGAAGGTGGTCGAGGTCATCCAGGGCGAGGGCATCGGCTCCGGATGGACCAGCGAGTGGGAGATCAAGAGCGCCGAGCTGATCATCCGGCACATGAAAAACGTCGAGATGGTCCGCTTCTTCCAGTCCGGCACCGAGGCGGACATGGCGGCGGTTCGCCTCGCCCGCGCCTACACCGGAAAGACCAAGCTGCTTCGCATCGGCGGCTCCTACCACGGCTGGGCCGATGAATTCGTCTATGACATGCAGGTCCCGTATTCCGGAACCTTCCAGACCCAGGGAATCCCGGAGCAGCACTTCAGCAATGTCATCAGCGTCGGACCCGGTGATGTCGACGGGCTCGAACGGGCCTTCGAGCGGGGAGATGGCGAGGGCGGGGTTGCCGCCTTGATCGTCGAGGGGGCGGGTTGCGAGGCGGGCGCGATCCCCTTCCACCCTGACTTCTACAGAATCTGCAGGGAACTCTGCGACCGGCACGAGTCCCTGCTGATTCTCGACGAGGTAGTCACCGGCTTCCGTCTCGCCCTGGGCGGCGCCCAGGAGTTCTACGGCGTCGATGCCGACCTCAGCGTCCTGGGGAAGATCATCACCCATGGCTTTCCTTCCGCCGGCGCCCTGGGCGGCAAGCAGGAAATCATGGAGTGCCTGGCAGGCCTGAATCCGAGCAAGCCAAAGCCCTTCGTCGCCGGAACCATGGCGGGCAATGCGATATCGACCGCGGCGACCTACTGGGCCCTGCGGTACATCGAAGAGCAGGACGCCATCCCCAAGGCAACGGCCGCGGCCGAGAAGCTGAGCCAGGGCTTGAACGATCTATTCGAGAGCCTGGCCCTCCCCTTCTTCTCCTACCACATCGGGTCCATCATCCACTACGAGACCGCGGGACCCCTCACGGTGGATATCAGAAGGGAGGGCGGCATCGTCGATGCCCTGGCGCGCAAGAAGGCAGTCGACGACCTGGCGACCGCCCTACTGGCCGAAGGCATCGTGAGCAAGTACGGCAATCGAGCATTTACCTGCATCGCGCACACGGACCAGGAGCTGCAGACCACTCTTCGGGCCTTCGAGAAGTGCGTCGGCCTGATGCGGAGTTGATCGGCACCGAGAAGGGTGATTCATGGACACCAACCACGGAGACAATCATGGCCCAAGTCGAAGAAACTCCCCTGCGCACCCTGTTCGCCGACATCCTCGTCGAGGCGGGCATCGACCATGTCTTCGGCATGCCCGGCGGCTGTACCCCCTTCCTCTACGACGCCCTCTTCGACAAGAAGGACCAGATCAATACGGTCCTGGTGCGCCACGAGGGAGGTGCTGCCGTGATGGCCGACCTGCATGCCCGGCTCACCGGGAAGCCGGCGGTCGTGATGGGACAGGGACCTTGGATCGGAACCAGCGGCGGAATCGGGGTGATCGAATCCCTCCACACCGGCCTGCCGATGCTGATCATCTGCGACACCAGCGACTACTTCTCGCTCCCGCAGCACGGTCCCTATCAGAGTGGGAGCGGCGAATACGGGTCCTTCGACCTGCCCGCCATGATGAGGGCAATGACCAAGTACACCACCGTGGCATCGAATGCCTCCGAGTTTCTCCACGGCCTCCAGCTGGCGATCAAGCACGCGACCACCGGCCGGCCCGGGCCGGCCGCCGTGCTGATCAAGTGGAACGTGGCCTTCGAGAGCGTCGATCCGAAAAGCGTGAAGCCACCGCTCCATCCGCTCTCGGGACATCTGAACACCTCGGCGCCCTGCATATCGCCGGCAGATGCCGACCGCGCGGTCGAGATGCTGCTGGCGGCGCGAAACCCCGTCATGATCACCGGGCAGGGTGTTCGCTGCAGCCGGGCCTTCGACGAGGTGGAGGAACTCGCCGAGTTGATCGGCATTCCGGTGGCCACCAGCTTCCTGGGGAAGAGCAGCATCCGCGAGACCCATGACTGCGCGGTGGGAACCATGGGGGCGATCGGGCAGAAGGTGGCCAATCAGAAGATCACCGGCGCCGACGTGATCCTGGCGGTGGGGAGCAGTCTCGCCCCGGACAACACCAAGTGGCTTTCACCGGAGTTCATCGATCCCGAGAGGCAGAAGATCATACAGATCGACATCGAGTCGCGGAATGCCGGATGGACCTTCCCGGTGGAGATGGGCATCACCTCGGATGCGAAGCTGGCCTTGCAGGCAATCATCCAGGGCATCCGGGCCAGGGGCGTCAAGTTCAACGTCGAAGAGAGAATCGAAGCCCTGAGGAGCGCGAAGCTCGAGGCCGATTGCTTCGATGAAGAAATCCTCAACTCGAACGCGACACCGATCGCGCCCGAACGAGTCGTGAACGAGGTGAATGCGATCCTCGACGAAGACGATCTCCTGGTGCTCGACGGCGGCAACAACCGGATGTGGTTCACGCACCATTTCCAGTCCAAGAAGGCCGGCCAGGTCCTGGCCGGCGGAGGCGTCGCGGCGATCGGATACGGCCCCCCTGCGGCACTGGCAGCGCAGATCATCCACCCCGACCGGAGGGTGATCTGCGCCTGTGGTGACGGGGGAATGATGATGCACCTCTACGCGCTTGAGATGGCGAGAGATCTCGAGCTGCCGGTCACCTTCGTGGTGCTGAACAACTCCTGTCTCGGAAACGTCAGGGATTTCCTGGCCGCGGATCGGAGGATGGCCACCGAGTACTCGCAGCCGGACTTCGCGAAGATCGCCCAGGGCTTCAGCCTGAACAGCGTGCGGGTCGAGAAGCCCGAGGAGCTGGGCAGCGCCCTCGCCAAGGCCCACGAGAGCGGCGAGGCGTGGCTGATCGATGTGATCGTCGACGACCTTCCGCACTTCAAGCTGATGTCGTAGGACCGACCCGGCGGCCGTCCTCAGCGCCAGTCGCTCAGCTCGTCGAGGGGAAAGACGGGGCGGGAGATCTTCGTGTAGGGAAGCGAGCGTACGTCCGCGTGCACCGGGCCCGGCGTGTTCACCCAGACGAAATGAGCGGCGACGCCACCGAACCCGGCCACGTGGTGGAACATGCTCTTGACTACGATCGCGCGTGCCGCTCTGGGATCGAGGCCGACGCTCGCGAATATCTGCCCGTCGAATTGTGCGCTGGGAAGCTCGCTCAGAACCAGCCGCAGCTCGCCCACCCCGAGGACGGCGGTGCGGCCGCGGTCGAAGACGGTGCCCTCCGACACGCCCGCCGTCATCCGTACGCGGCCCTCGTGTTTTCCGAGGAGCGTGCCGGTCACCTCGACCGGCGTGTAGAACTTCGTCGAAATGCAGGCGCCTACCGGCAGCGTGACCTGATCGCCCATCGCGCACTCGTACAAGCGCTCCACCGCCACCGGGTCGGTGATCGCGAAGTAGATCGGGAGGTCCGAACAGCCACCTTCCAGGAAGACCCGCAGCAGCTCGGGCGAGTCGCCGGCGGCACCGGCCCCGACCGAGTCGCCGATGTCGCTGACGACCAGGGGCCCTGCCCTGTCGTCCCGCACTTCACCCAGCAGGTCCGCGTGCGAGATGCTGAGGGCGCTCGGCTCGTCGCCCGTCCCGCGCATGGCCCACGCCTTCTCGGCCAGCGTGTCGCAGATCTCGTCCGCGAGTCCCGGGTCGTCATCCGTCACCACGACCTGCGACCAGCCGAGCTCCGGCACGTCGATGAAGGGGTGCACCGCGAAGTTCGAACAGCCGAGAACGCCGGGGCGCTCCTCCTGTTCGGCACAAAAGGCGTAGAGATCCTGGTAGTCGCCGGGCAGCAGGGTCGTCTGCGAGTTGCCCGGCGCGATGGTCGGGAGCTTGCGCCAGGCGAGCGTGGGTCGCACCTCGCCGTCCATCGCGCGCAGCAGCAGCCGGGCCGCCCGAGCGCCGGTCTGGCGCATGTCGGTGTGCGGGTTTGCGTGGTAGCCGACCAACGCGCTGGCGTTCGCCGCCATGCGCTCCGTGATGTTCCCGTGCAGGTCCAGCGTTGCGGCGACGGGAACCTCCGGGCCAACCACGGCGCGCACCCGCTCCAGCAGCTCGCCCTCGGGGTCGTCGCAGCCGTCGGCCACCATCGATCCGTGGAGCACGATGAATACGCCGTCCACCGGCATCGCCGCGCGCACGCCTGCGACGATGCCATCGCGGAGCTCTTCGTAGACCTCGCGCTCGACCGGACCGCTCGGCCAGGCCGAGCCGGCCCGCGTTCCCACCAGCTCGATGTCCTCCCGATCGGCGCAGACGTCCAGGAGCCCGCGGAGCTCCGAGCCCGCGGGAACATTGGCGACCACCGCCGGACCCGCGCGCCATGCCAGCGCCTCGAACGCCCGCCGGCCCGTCGCCAGCTGTGAGAAAGACGCCGATTCCTGCCACATCATTCCGACTGCAATCTTCATGGCGTCAGTCTAGCCCGCATTCCCCACCGGGTCGCGTAGTGACGCGCAGCGGCAGGCGCTCAGCGTGTGATACTCTCGGGCCCACGCGGGTCGATTAGCCGGAGAGGAGACGCGAGCCTTGAGTCAGCGCGACGAGACGATCGAGAAACTGCGAGGAGACCTCTTTTCCGCCACGGCCAATCGCGGCCTGGTCTACACGGCGATCCTGAAGGAGATGCGCGAGCAGCTCGGTGAGGATAAAGCGAGCCAGATCTTCAAACGGGCCATCTTCGACCACGGCGTGAAGATGGCGAGGTTCTTGAATCCACCCGGCGAGCTCGAAGCGTTCAAGAAGTGGCTGCTCGCCTTCCTCCCGGACGGCGGTGCGATGCACGAGCCCGAGGTGCTGCGCTGTGATGAGGATGGACTCGACGTCAAGATGCACCGTTGCCCCCTCAAGGAGGGCTGGCGGATGATGAATCTGAGCGATGAGGAGGTGGCGGATCTCTGCCGACACGCCGATGCCTTCGATCACGGCTTCTTCGGGAGTGTCTTCGAGTACTCGATGGACCTCTGGTCGGAGCAGCCGGACGACTCGTGCATCCTCCATTTTCGACCCAAGCCCGGCGACGAGTGAGCGGAACCGATTGAAGAATTCACCGCACCAGCAGACTGGAACTCTGAATTGAAGTAGAGGAGAGCGGAATGCCTGAAATCATGACGGTCCTGGGGCCGATCGCACCGGAAGAGCTCGGATTCACGTCGATGCACGAGCACATCCTGTACGACGGCCATTGCTTTCGCCGGCGCTTCGGGCACCTCCTCCCAGCGAACGCGCCCGTGAAGGTCGAGGACCCGGTCACACTCGAGAACCTGGGCATGTTGAAGCACGGCTTCATCATGAGTGACGACGCCATCGTGATGAAGGACGTAGAGCTGATGTCGGCAGAGCTGGCCGATTTCAAAGCTGAGGGCGGGTCTGCTGTGGTCGACATGAGCACGCCGGGACTGCGTGTGGATCCCCTGGCGACCCAGAGGGTGTCGAAACAGAGCGGCATACACATCGTGATCACGACCGGTTTCTACTCCCGCGACTCCTGGCCCGAGAGCTTCCTCCAGATGGGTCAGGCTGAAATGGAAACGCACATGATGCGGGAGGTCGAAAAGGGTCTGGATGGCACCGACGTGAGACCCGGGCACGTCAAGGTCGCCATCGAGGAGAACTTCTCGGAGCCGGAAGTCAATGCCCTCAGAGCGGGTGCGCGTGTCGCCAGGCGTACCGGCTTCTCGATGACCGTCCATCAGGGCATGCTTCTGCAACCGGAGGGTGGAATCAAGATCGCGGATCTGCTCGCGGAGGAAGGCATCGAGCCCGACCGCGTGGTGCTTGCCCACAACGACGGGAACTTCGTCGAACACGACCTCCGTAAGCTGATTCTGGATCCGGAATGCTGGGGACTGAAGCTCGAGATCGCCAGGGAGCTTCTGAAGCGCGGATTCAACCTGTCGATCGACTGCTTCGGCCACTACTGGGACGCGGAAGTCCTCGGGGTCGGTCCCACGCCCGACTGGCAGCGAATGGCCGGTCTGGTGAGCTTGATCCAGGAGGGCTACGCGCGCCAGCTGGTCCTGGGAACCGACACCTTCGTCAAGATTCTGCTACGGCGTTTCGGAGGGGACGGCTATTGTCGCCTGACCAGCTTCGTCGTGCCCTCGCTCAAGTCTGCCGATGTTTCGGCTCAGGAGATCCGGCAGATCACCATCGACAACCCGGCTCGAATCCTGGCGTATTGAATCCGATCGAGGAGGAGGCGAACCAGCCTGGCAGGCTGCGGAAGAACGCCGTCTGCAGGCGCAGCCGAGGTGTTCAACGGTTCGGTTCGACCGCCTGCTTCAGTGCCTCGCTCAAGGATCGGATCTCATAGGGCTTCGGAATGACACCCACAAAGCCGTAGGCCTCGAAATCAGCCATGACGGGATCGTTGGAGTAGCCACTGGACACGATCGCTCTCACTTCGGGGTGGATCTCCCGGAGCCGAGCTACGACTTCCCGACCCCCCATGCCACCCCGGATCGTCAGATCCAGAATCACCGCATCGAAGGGAGTTCCCAGCTCGCTCGCTTCCTGGTACAGCTCGATGGCCTCGGATCCATTTCTCGCGAACTCGGCGTCGTAGCCGAGACGGGTCAACATTCGACCTGCCATACTGAGGACCATCTCGTCATCATCCATCACCAGCACTCTTCCCTCGCCAGCGACGATGTCCTCCCGCAAGGACTTCGTCCTCACGGCCTCCGCCGAGGAAGCGGGGAGATAGATCTGAAATGTCGTGCCCTCCCCGGGCTCGGATTCCACACGGACATGCCCATCGTGCTTATCGATGATCGAATGAGCCACGGCGAGCCCCAGGCCGCTGCCCTTCTGCTTGGTCGTGAAGTAGGGATCAAAGATCCTATGAAGATGTTCCTTCCTTATGCCGGTCCCGTGGTCCTGGATCGACAGCCTCACGTAATCTCCCGTCTTCAAGGGCAACTCGACGTGCGTAATGGAGAGCACCTTCTCCGCCCGTACGCGGATCTCCCCCCCCTTGGGCATGGCCTGGATGGCGTTGAGGATCAGGTTGTGGAAAACCTGCTTGATCTGCCCTTCGTCGACCTCCGCCACCAACGAGTCGTCCGGCAGCTCGAACTCGCATCTCACATTGGACCCACTCAGGGCGAAATCAGCTGCATCTCGAACGAGCTTGGCGATCGGGGCCGGCTTCTTGACCGGTGTCCCCCCTTTGGAGAAGGTCAGGAGTCGGGCGGTGAGATCCGCGGCATGATGGCATGCCTTCACCGCCTCATCGAGACTCTCGAAGGCTCTTTCTCCGGGCTCGATATCCATCTTCGCGAGATCGATGTTCCCCCAGATGGACGACAAGATGTTGTTGAAATCATGAGCGATGCCACCCGCGAGAACCCCCAGGGATTCCAGCTTCTGAACCTTTACGAGTTCCTCCTCCATCCGTTTGCGCTCGGTGATGTCCTGCACCGTTCCCATCACCTTGAACACGCGACCAGTTTGATCTTCGAGCGGACGAAAGGTGCACTGGTGATAGGCAGATCCCCCAGAGGGAAGCTCCACGTAGTAGTCCGTCGAAAGGGTCTCTCCGGTTTCGATGGCCCGAAGGGTGGCGCTCACCAGACGCCCCGCGTCCTTCGGGTAGTAGGACGCCAGATCGACGGCTAGAGCGGGACCCAGATTCGGGTCGCGATCCAGGAGCCCGAACAGATGATACGACCAATCCACCTGCCGTGAATCGACATCATATTCCCAAGACCCCATCTTCCCGATTCTCAGCACCTCCTTGAGCTTCTCCTCGCTTTCTCGCAGCGCTTTCTCCACTCGTTCGCGCCGGGCAATGTCCGCTCGAAGCGCGGCCGTGCGCTCCTCTACCAGCGCCGCGAGGTCGCCTCGGTGCTTCCCGAGCTCCTCTTCGACGCGCTTACGCTCGCTGATGTCGCGCAAGACGAACAGGCGCGCGACCGGGCTGCTGCCAGCGTGATGCAGATCCGCGCTCCGGAAGTCGAAGTGGCGCTCGCCGTCCGAGGTGATTAGCGTCACCTCGTCTTGAGATTCCGAGTGTTCTGTGCACTGCCGGAGCAGGATCGGATGCTCACCGAGGACCTGGGCGGCAGGGTGCCCGAGAGCATCCCCGATCTCGACGGCGAGCAGTTTGCTGGCCGCTGGATTCAGCTCGGCTATGCACTGCGAGCCGTCTACTACGATCACGGCGTCGGTGAGTGCCTCGATGACCGCACTTCGCGCCACCGGAACCACGTCCAGGAGCTGGAACCGGGCGTGTCCGACGCCCATCAACAGAGCGGTGAGCCCGAAGGCCGCCGGCGTGGGGTCACGACCGGGGAAGATCTCGAAGCCGAGGTGGTATACGACGTTGACGCCCGACGTTATTGCCACCGCGAGCAGGTAGAACGTCGTCTGCTTGTGGGACGCCGCGGAGGAGCCGAGGATGGTCCGGATCAGCAGGACCACACCGATGGCGAGCAGCAGATAGCTGTAGAGGATGTGAACGACGAACCACGGGCCGATGGCGAGGTCCAGAAAGACCTCCCCGTTTCTCTCCCAGACCTCGACCCCGCTCCAGAACAGCCCGTGGGCGCCGTTGGTGGCTGCTCCGACGACGGAGGCCAGGGGCACGAGGCTCAGCAGTAGCAGGCGCGGGCGCGTAAGCCACCGATGAGACCCCGCGTATTGGAGCGCGACCGCGACCCAGGCGACCGGTATCATGGCGATCGCGACATAGCTCGCGGCGTTGAACGCCAGCTTGGTGTCAGTGTCGTGAACCAGGTCGCTGACCAAGACGGCCAGCGCCCACTCCGCCATCCCTACCAAGAACAGGGCGATCGGCGCGCTGGCCGGGGCGGATCGACGGCGCCAGACCCGCGCTGCAACCAGCAGGGACCCGAGAGCGGAGAGCACCAAGAGCAGTCGGTACGCGAGCGCCTCCGTCAGCATTCGCAAAGGTTAGCCTGAATCTCCGAACGGGGCGCGTGGATTGGAGGCTCAACTTCGCACGAGCATCAAGGCCCTCTATTAGCGCGACCAGACAGCGTTTTCCCGCAGCCTTCTAGAAGTCGAGAACGGTGAGCTCCAGTGGCGTGGTGGGGTGCATGTCGACCAGCAAGCTCTCCCCCCGTTGCGCCAGCTTGTCCGTCGGCGGCGTGCAGCCACCCACCGTGTACCAGGAGCGATAGCCCGAGGCAATTTCGCTGGAGCCAGTGACCGGCCAGTGGAACTCGCTCCCCCGCCTGCGCATCTCGAGCTCGCTGATTCCCACGTGCGCTTCCGGGAGCTGCTCCTTCAAGTACTCGTACTCGGACGCGAAGAGATAGCCGGCGATCATACGGGGGGAGTGGCCGAGCTCGACACCGATGGTGGCCCGCTCCAATCCCAGCTCCCGGATCTTGCGGACGGCCGCTTCCCAGAGCTCCGCGCCGGGAAGCGGGGCGCAGGGCACCACGTTCTCCATCCAGGAGTCGTCTCTCACACGCTCTGCATCCATCAGCAGGGTATGGAGGGCCAGGTAGCCGTACTGCGAGGCCAGCAGCACGCTTCGCCAGGGAACGAAGGCCCCCGCGATGTAGTTGACGCTCTTTCCGCGGGTGGCGAGGAAGGGCGCCTCTCAGCACGATCCGCGGCGGAGCCCGTCCACTTACGATGCTCTTGATTTCATTGCGCTTTTCTCTGGCGTTCCGACCTGGCTGGATCTGCCAAGAAGGGTGCGCTGACGACCCTGGACTCCTGACGCGGCTGCCACCTACGGATTCGGGGGGCGTTTCGACAGCCTGACAGTCCGGACCTCTCTCCCGGTCAAGATCCTGACCGGGAGCGCGATCCCACCATTCGGGTATCCTCACCGCGGGCCGGCTATGTACGAGTTCCTGGAATATCGCGTCAAGGACGTGATGACGCGGGAAGCGATCACCATCGGGCCGCAGACGCCGCTCGAAGAAGCCCAGGCCATCTTCGAAGAGCACGACTTCGATGCCCTCCCTGTTCTGGATCGGGAGGGACGTCTGGTCGGCGTTCTCGCCAAGCTGGACCTGTGTAGGGCTTTCGGCTTCTCCTCCGAGTCGAAGATCCCCCGCTACCAGGAGATCCTGGCCCGGCCCGCCGAGAGCGTCATGACCCGGTCACCAGTCGAGGTCGATCCCGAGATGCGGCTGACCCGTGTCCTGGAGATGATGATCGACACCCGCTACAAGAGCTTTCCCGTGGCCGAAGACGGACGCCTGGCGGGTGTGATCGCGCGGGAGGACGTCCTCCGTGCCGTCCGCCGCGCCGCGGCGGGGCAGCTTCCCTGAAGGAGCATGAGCGAACGAGGCCGCATATTGCTCCTGTCGATCGCGATCCTCGTGACCGTTTCGCTTTCGGTCACAGTCCTCGCCGTCGGCATGCTGTACGGAGCCACCTTCGAACAGCACAGGGATCGCTTGACCCGAATGGTTCGGCACCGCGCCCGCATTCTCGACGCGGTGGCGGAATTCGAGACCGAGCTGCACGAGGAAGCGATCTTGAGGGTCTCTCGTCCTTCTCTCCGGAAAGGTCGGAACGGGAAAGAGCACGGTCGCAGAGTTCATCGCGAGCGGTTACGGCGGAATCCTCCTCTCATCGGACCCGCTCCGCAAGAGGCTGGCCGTTCTGGATGCCAGCTTCAGCACGGCGGCGCGGCGCGCTTCGAGTCGCCCGAGGAATGGCCCCGAGGAACACGGGGGCGGCTCCAGACCGACCCGCCAGGCTGGCGCGCCGACGTTCGCCGAAAGCTCCAATGCTGGCTCAGGCGGAACCGCGCCACGTAGCCGCAGTGTAGAAAGCTCGAACGTGGTATGGTAACCACTGAAGAACTCCCGGCACCGCCTCCACCCCTGTGGCGGTGGTGTTGAGAAGACGTGCCTTGAACTCCGAGCGAATTCGCACTCGTTATGGCGTGCGCGGCCAGGTACAAGGGGTCGGCTTCCGGCCCTTCGCATACCGCCTCGCCCAGCAGTGCAATCTAGCCGGGTACGTTGCCAACAACAGCCACGGCGTCGAGATCGAGGTGGAAGGTGACCCCGCCAGCATCTCCACCTTTGAGAATCGGCTCCGAAGCGAGCTGCCCCCCCTGGCTGACATTCTCGCTTTCGAATGTCAACCCAGAGAAGCTCTCGGAGGCCGCGGACTCCGCATCCAAAGCAGTCGCATCAACTCCGATCAGGATGTCCAGATTGCGCCAGACGCTTCGGTCTGCCGGGACTGTCTCGCCGAATTGAGCGACTGCGCCGACCGTCGCCATCGCTACCCCTTCATCAACTGCACGAACTGCGGCCCCCGTTACTCGATCATCACGACCATCCCGTATGACCGACCCAACACCACCATGCGGGTCTTCGACCTGTGTGCGTCCTGCCAACGCGAATACGACGACCCGGCCGACCGGCGCTTCCACGCTCAGCCCACCGCTTGCCCGCTCTGCGGCCCCCGCCTAGATCTCGTCGATCCCGGGTGCCGACCCATCGGCGGTGATCCCATCGCCGAGACCGCCGCCCTGCTCCAGGCGGGCCGTATCGTCGCCATCAAGGGCATCGGCGGATTCCATCTCGCGTGCCGCGCTGATTCCGGGGACGTCGTCCTTCGCCTGAGAGAACGAAAGCGCCGCGAGTCGAAGCCTCTTGCCGTGATGGTTGCGGACCTGGAGGCTGCCCGGCGTTGCGGCCGAGTGGACGCCTTCAATGAACGGCTGCTGATCAGTCCAGCCCGGCCCATCGTCCTGTTGCCCAAGCGTCAAACCTCCCCCCTTGCTCCGGCCGTCTCTCCGGGCTCCCCTTGGGTCGGCGTCATGCTGCCCTATACGCCTTTGCATCATCTGCTCTTCGCTCAAGGCCTCCCTCCACTGGTCATGACCTCGGGGAACCGCAGCGACGAGCCGCTGGCCGCCAGCAAGGACGAAGCGATAGAGCGCCTGCGGGACATCGCCGATGCGTTTCTCACGCACAATCGCGACATCGAGCGGCGCATCGACGACTCGGTAGTCTACGCGTACCGCCGCTCCACAGTGCCGGTCCGTCGTGCCCGTGGTTACGTCCCGCAACCTCTGCGCCTGCCTCTCCGTGCCGACCAACCCATCCTTGCCGTCGGCGGAGAGCTCAAGTCAAGCGTCTGCTTCCTCCAAGGATCCGACGCGGTCCTCAGCGAGCACCTGGGCGACCTCCAGAGTCCAATCACCTATCGCCACTTCCTCGAAACGGTGCGCCGATTCGCGGAGCTGCTTCGCTGCGACCCGCAGGTCATAGCCCACGATCTGCATCCCTCCTATCAATCTACGATCTACGCCCAGCAACGGGGCCGTACGTCGATCGGCGTCCAACACCACCACGCTCACGTCGCGAGTTGCATGGCCGACGCTGGCCTCACCGGGCCCGTCATCGGGATTGTCTGCGACGGCGCCGGCTACGGTACCGACCGCGCTATTTGGGGTTGCGAGGTGTTGCTAGCCGATTACGAGGGCTTCGAGCGCCTCGGACACCTGCGCTACTTCGCTCTGCCCGGCGGCGACGTCGCTGCCAGACAGCCCTGGCGATCCGCCCTCAGCCTCTTGAGGGACGCGTTCGGCCCGACCTGGCGCGACTCCCTGCCCGACCCGCTTGCCGCCATTGGTAGCGACGAAGTTGCAGCCGTCCAAGAGATGCTGACCACGAAGGTGAACGCCCCGCCGACGTCCAGCCTCGGTCGATTGTTCGACGGCGTTGCCGCGATGCTCGGGGTGTGCCTCTACAACCGCCACGAGGCAGAGGCCGCGGCAGCCCTTGAAGAACTCGTCGACGGCGACCATGCCGACCCATATCCTTATGCCAGCGACCAGGCGAACGGCGTTTTGATCCTGGATCCTCGCCCGATGATCCGAACCATCGCGCGTGACATCCATGCAGGCATCATTCCCCGCACGGTGGCAGCCCGCTTTCATCAGACTGTGGCCGCCATGCTCGCCAACCTGGCAATCCGCGAGGCAAAGAGCAGGAGTATCGACCAAATCGCCCTCTCCGGCGGCTGTTACTCGAACCGCCTTCTGCTGGACCTCACCGTCCGTCGGATCGAGGAGGAGAATCTCACTCCCGTCTGGCATCGGAAGGTCCCGCCCGGCGACGGCGGTTTGTCCCTGGGACAGGCTGCGGTCGCGGCCGCTCGACTCGGGGGAAGTCGTTGATGTGTCTTGCCGTGCCCGGACAAATCATCTCGATTCGGAACGAAACCGCCCAGGTTGATTTCCAGGGCAACCGCCGAACCATCAGTCTGCTCCTCACGCCGGAGACCCGCCGAGGCGATTGGGTTCTCGTCCACGCCGGGTTTGCGATCTCCCGGCTGCACGAAGCCGAAGCGAGACAGACCTGGCGATATTTACAGGAGGCCACTGTTTCGGCATTGATGCCAGATGGCCCCGACGATGGATGAGATGCGCCTCGAATTGGCCGCGATTTGTGAACGCCTACCCCGGGCACTTCGAATCATGGAGGTTTGCGGAACGCATACAGTCTCCATCTTCCGAAGCGGCCTCAAAGCGATGCTTCCCGACAATCTCGAGCTTGTGAGCGGACCAGGGTGCCCTGTCTGCGTCACTGCCCAGAGCTATGTCGATGCCGCCATCGAGCTGGCCTCCCTACCGAACGTGGTACTGGCGACTTATGGCGACATGGTTCGCGTCCCCGGTACCAACGGAAGCCTCGAGCGAGAGCGGGCCCTCCGTGCCAATATTCTCGTCGTCTACAGCATCGAGGACGCCGTGGAATTTGCGGCGGCGAACCCGCACCGGACAGTAGTCTTCGTCGCCGTAGGGTTCGAGACCACCGCGCCGACGACCGCGGCGGGCATCTTGATGGCCCAGAGAGGCCACCTCAAGAACTTCTGCGTCCTGCCCGCACACAAGTTGGTCGTCCCCGCCATGATGGCTTTGTTGGCTGCCGGCGATGTCGCGCTCGATGGATTTTTGTGTCCGGGCCATGTCAGCGTCATCATCGGCTCCGAAGCCTACCGGCCGATCGTCGAGCAGCGCCGAAAACCCTGCGTCGTTGCTGGTTTCGAGCCAGCCCTGATGATCGCAGGCCTGCTCCGGTTGGCCCAGATGGCTCAGCGAGCCGAAGCTGCCCTCGACAACCTCTACTCCGCCGCGGTCTCCCCGCGAGGCAACCCACATGCCCTTCGCCTCGTCGATGAGGTTTTCGAGCCCACCGACGCCGTCTGGCGCGGCATCGGATCGATCTCCGAGAGCGGCCTGAGCATCCGCCCCACATATGCCGACTACGATGCCATCCGCCGGTTCGACATCACCTTCGGACAGGATCACGCTCCACCGGGATGTCTCTGCGGCCAGGTCATCCAAGGAAAAGCGTCGCCCGTCGAGTGTCCCCTTTTCGGTGACGGCTGCACCCCAATGGCACCCATCGGCCCCTGCATGGTCAGCAGCGAAGGCACCTGCTCGGCCTGGTACAAATACGACGGCGCTGCAACCCTGAATCGACCAAGAACGCAGGCAGAGGAGGCCGGTCCGCGGACCTGAGAAACCAAGGTGACCACTGCAACACACCCTTCCAGGCACGTTGTCCTCGCCCATGGCGGCGGCGGAGAGCTGACCGCATCCCTCCTGCGCGACCACGTGACCCCGCACTTGCACAATTGCTGGCTGGCTGACTTGGACGACGGCGCCATCCTCGGACAGATCGACGGCCCGCTGGTCTTCACCACCGACTCCTTTGTGGTTCAGCCTCTCGAGTTCCCCGGGGGTGACATCGGCCGTCTGGCCATCGCGGGAACCGTCAACGACCTCCTGATGATGGGCGGAGATCCCATCGCGCTCAGCCTGGCCTTCATCATCGAAGAGGGGCTCGAACTCTGCGTCTTCGATCGAATCGTTGCCTCCATCGCCGCCACCGCCGAGCAGGCGAACATTCGCATTGCCACCGGCGACACGAAAGTCATCGAGCGACGAGCCGGAGACGGCTTGATGATCAACACCAGCGGGATCGGCCGTCAGCGCGCCGATGCCGACCTCTCGCTGGACCGGATCCGACCGGGCGATGCGATCATCCTCACCGGGACGCTCGCCGATCACGGCTTGACCATCATGGCCATGCGCGAGGGCTTGAGCTTCCAGACGACACTCACGAGCGACGCCTCTCCCCTCAACGGCCTTGTCGACGCCGTCTTCTCCAGCGGCGGAGACATCAGATTCCTGCGTGATCCGACCCGCTCGGGCCTGGCCGGCGTACTGGCCGACATCTCCGACAGCACGCGACTCTCCATCGAGATCTGGGAGAGGCAGCTGCCCATCTCCCCGACCGCAATTCACGCCGCCGAGATGCTAGGGCTCGACCCCCTCACCATCGCCAACGAGGGAAAGTGCGTCATCGTAGCCGACGCGAAGGATGCCAATCGCATCGTCGATGCCTGCCGGCAGCATCCGCTGGGAAGGCTTGCGACGCAGATCGGCCGTGTGAGCGCCGCCCGTCCCCACCTGGTCGAGCTGATCACCAGCATCGGAGGCCGGAGAATCGTGCAACGTCCCTATGGCGAGGAGCTGCCGCGCATCTGTTGAGAGGAGGAAGCAGTGACCGAACGAACACTGCACACCGTAGCTCGCAGCGGGTTGGACCGACTGATCCAGCTGCTGCGCGAAGAAGGATACACGGTCATCGGCCCCACGATGCAGGACGACGTCATCGTCTACGACGAGATCAGCGCGGCCACCGACCTGCCCGTCGGGTGGACCGACCGCCAGGAGCCCGGTCGCTATCGCACGCGGAAGCGGGACGACGATCAATACTTCGGCTTCGTCGTCGGGCCCCATTCATGGAAGCAGTTCTTGTTTCCTTCGAGAATTCAAATATTCTCCGCGGACCGGACCGAGGCAGGCGGCTTCGAACTGGATATCCGCAGGGACGCCCCGCCAAAATACGCCTTTCTCGGTGTCCGGGCCTGCGAGCTGGCCGCCATAGCCATTCAGGACCAGATCATTGCCTCCGAAATTCGCGACGCCTACTACCATGGGGCCCGCCAGCAGCTCATTATCGTCGCGGTCAACTGTCTGGAGCCGGCCACAACCTGCTTCTGTGGGTCGATGGAAACCGGGCCTCGCTGCACCAGGCATTTCGACCTCTGTCTGACGGAGCTGAACGGCGACTTTGCGCTCGAGATCGGAAGCGAAGCGGGAGCCGAGTTGTGCCAACGCTTGGAACACAGGGAGGCGACCCCTACCGAGCAACGTCTTCTTCGGTTGCTCATCGACCGCGCCACCGAACACATGGGGCGTCAGATCGACACCGACGGCCTGCCCGAATTGCTGGCCAACGGCGTGGGGAGTCCGCGATGGAAGGAGATTGCCGAGCGATGCCTGGCCTGCGGAAACTGTACGATGGTTTGCCCTACTTGCTTCTGTTACAACGTCTACGACCACACCGATCTGACCGGTAATCACGCGGAGCGCCGGCGGCGTTGGGGGTCCTGCTTCGCCCTCGAATTTACCTATATGGCCGGGCAGAACGTCCGCACTTCCGCGTCATCTCGATATCGACAATGGATGACCCACAAGTTCTCCTCGTGGCATGAGCAATTCGGCAGCTCCGGCTGCGTCGGATGTGGACGATGTATCACCTGGTGTCCGGTCGAGATCGATATCACGGAAGAGGCCGCGGCGTTCCGTCGCGACGCCGCAACCGAACCAGGCGCCGCGGTGGCCTCACGGTAGGAGTATCTCGATGGATTCAGTACAAGACAGACCGACGATCGTTTGTCACGACGGGCGGCCGATGGTGCCCACCCTGGCTAGCATCGCGGCCATCAGAGAAGAAAGCTCCAATACCAGAACCTATACCCTCCGGATCGATGATCGCGAGCTACGCGGCAAGTACCGGTTTCAACCCGGGCAGTTCAACATGCTCTACCTCTTCGGCGTCGGGGAGGCCGCCATCTCGCTCAGCAGCGATCCCGAGCAGCCCGACACCCTGGGCCATACCATCCGCCACTGTGGCAGCGTCACCTTCGGTATCGGGAAGATGCGCGTCGGCGGAAAGCTCGGGCTGCGCGGACCATTCGGGAGCAGTTGGCCTCTCGAACGATGCGCGGGAAGGGACATCATCCTCGTGGCTGGTGGCATTGGCCTCGCGCCTTTACGGCCGGTCATCTATCAGATTCTCGCCCATCGACACCGATATGGGCGCGTGGTTCTCGTCTATGGAGGGAGGTCGCCAAAGGATCTCCTGTTCCAAAGCGAGCTGGAGGCCTGGACCCAAGACCCGGATATCGATGCTCTCGTCACCGTCGATTACCCGATAGAGGAGTGGTCCGGTCCTGTCGGCGTCGTCACCGACTTGCTCAAGAGGGTCCGCCTCCGTGCGCAGGACACCTCGGTTTTCGTCTGCGGGCCGCGCATCATGAACCGGTTCGTGGCCTTTCAGCTGCTCCGTTTGCAGGTGCCCACCGACCATCTTTTCGTCAGCCTGGAGCGAAACATGCGCTGCGGCGTCGGACGGTGTGGGCACTGCCAGTACGGATCGAAGTTCGTCTGCAAGGACGGGCCGGTTTTCTCCTACCGGGAGTTGGAGAATGTCTTCGCCAAGGAGGAGATCTAGCCGTGATTGCTGAAGAGGAATCCGCCCACAAGCCCAAGCTGGCCGTGTACAAGTTCAGCTCCTGCGACGGCTGCCAGCTTCAGCTTCTCGAGCTGGAAGACGAGCTGTTGGAGCTGGCCGGTCAGATCGAGATCGCCTATTTCCTCGAGGCGCGCCGTCAGATCCTGCCCGGCCCGTATGACATCGGACTCGTGGAAGGTTCGATTTCAACCCCTGACGAAGAGGAGCTGATTCGTCAGGCCCGCAAGGATTGCAGGACCCTCGTTACGATCGGCGCCTGCGCCACCTCTGGTGGAATTCAGTCCTTACGCAATTGGGGCGACGTCGAGGAGTTCACCCGCTGCGTTTACGCGAGACCCGAGTACATCGAAACACTGGATCTAGCTTCGCCCGTCGCCGGCTACGTGTTCGTGGACTTCGAGCTGCGGGGGTGTCCCGTCAATAAGTACCAACTGGTCGAGGTCATCACGGCACTTCTCACCGGCCGCCAACCGCAGATTCCAACCTACAGCGTCTGCCTCGAATGCAAACGCGCCGCGACGCCATGCGTAATGGTTGCCCGTGGCACGCTCTGTCTCGGGCCGATCACCCAGGCCGGATGTGGGGCCATCTGCCCGAAATTCCATCGGGGATGCTACGGCTGCTTCGGGCCCGCAGAAACACCCAATATCCAGTCGCTTTCCGAGTATTTCCAGAGACATGGCCTCAGCACGCCCGAAATCGTCCGAATGTTGAGAAGCTTCAACGGATATCTCGAACCCTTCAAGACCGCCGGTGACGACTATGAGCGCCAGAGCTGAACCGCAAGACAGAGTGATCGACGTACGGCAATTGGCCCGGGTCGAGGGAGAAGGATCCCTCTACCTCGAGATCAAAGGCGGCAAGGTCACCAGCGCAAAGTTTTCGATTTTTGAGCCGCCGCGATTTTTCGAGGCCTTCCTGCGAGGCAGGTCCTACCGCGAAGTACCCGACATTACCGCGCGAATCTGCGGCATCTGCCCCGTCGCCTATCAGATGAGTTCCGCGCACGCCCTGGAGATGGCCTTTGGGGTCACGGTTGGCGAGCCCCTGCGGACGCTGCGCCGCCTTCTGTACTGTGGCGAGTGGATCGAGTCTCATGTCTTGCACATTTTTCTGCTTCACCTGCCCGACTTCATGGGGTACGAGTCGGCCATCAGCATGGCTGCCGACCACCGTGAGACCGTTGCCAAGGCACTGCAGCTCAAGAAGGCCGGAAACGAGATCGTCAACGTGCTGGGCGGGCGTGAAGTCCATCCCATCAACGCTTGCGTCGGCGGGTTCTATCGCGCCCCAGCAGGCGCCGAGCTCGCTCCCGTCGCCGAGCAACTCAGAGCGAACCGCGAGTTTGCCGTCGACGCCTGCAAGCTGCTCGGATCACTCGACTTCCCCGATTTTGAAATGCCTTACGACAGCGTCGCCCTGCGCCATCCCAACGAAGTCGCCATGTGCGAAGGCTCCATCGCCACCAGCCGGGGACTGGAAGTTCCTGTCCCGAATTTCCTCGAGCACTTCGAGGAAGTCCACGTCGAACACTCCAATGCCCTGCAGGGTCGCCTGAGAGGCCGTGGATCGTATCTGGTCGGCCCTCTGGCGCGGCTCAACATCAATTGGGACCTGTATCCCGATCACATCAAGGAGCTGGCCCACGAGATCGGCTTTACGCTGCCGTGCCACAACCAGTTCAAGAGCATCATCGCTCGCGGGCTCGAGACGCTGTACGCCCTCGATCACGCCATCGAGATCATTCAGAACTATGAACGCCCGCAAGAAGCTGCTGTCGAGATCACCCCGCGAGAGAGCGAAGGACACGGGTGCACCGAGGCGCCCCGAGGGATTCTGTATCACCGGTATCGGACCGACGAGAATGGCCTGATCGAGGACGCGGTGATCTGTCCCCCGACGGCCCAGAATCAAAGGCAGATCGAGGCCGATTTGGCGGCATTGGCCCCAAGAATCCTCGACCTCGACGACGACCAGATGACCCTCCGATGCGAACAGGTGATCCGCAACTACGACCCCTGTATCTCCTGCGCGACACACTTTCTGAAGCTCACGGTGGATCGAGCAGACCCATGAAGCGGGTCCGAGTGATCGGGTGGGGCTCCCACCACTGCGGGGACGACCAGGCGGGGCTTTGGGCAGCCAACGCGCTCCGGACGATCTTGCCCCCGGAAGTGGATGTGCGGGAAGACGTGGCCGGTGGGACCAACCTGTACGCCTGGTGCCAGAACGTTGACGCGCTAGTGGTGATTGATGCTGCCGAGGCAACGACCAGTTCCCCCCCCGGCACGGCGCACCGCGTGGACTATCGCGCCGAGCCTCGCGCGTTACAAACGCTGAGCAAGCCAGGAACCCATGGCATCGGTCTGGCCGATGCGCTGAGCCTGGCCGAACGGCTCGACGTCCTTCCCCAGGAGGTGTTCATCTATGCCATCGCGGCGGATCGGTTCGAGCCGGGTGATCCCTTGTCCGAAGAGCTCCGCCAGCCACTGATGAACCTGGTCCAATCAGTTCGATCCGACGTCCTTGCGATGCTGGAGGGTTGATCCCCCCGCGTATCCAGGCACGGGACCGGAGCGGTGGCTGTCTCGCCTGATCTTCACTGGACTGTTCGCGGTGAATGACGAGTGGGAGCCTCCAAGCTCGCCGAAGCCGCCCAGATGATGTGGGACCACGACTGCGGATGCCTGCCGGTCACGGCGGGCGATGGGTCCCGACACGTGGCCGGCATGGTCACCGACCGCGACATCTGCATGGCGGCCCAGTGGAGTTTATGACGGCGAGTCCGGAAAGGGGCCTGAATTTGCGGCTTCGCTCCCGCCCTACCTCTTGCGCGAACTGCTGCTCCCGTAGCTTCGCAACCGCGGACGCGCCCTCGCCCTCGCCGAGGAGTGGCACACGGTGCACGCGGTCCTGCACCTGCATTGGCTGCTTGAGCGGGCGGGCGTCCGCGATCGCGTCGCGATGCTCTGGAACGCCAAGAATTCCTTCGGCTTCGAGCGGATCCCGTGGGATCGCCTCGCCCGGGCGGAGGCCATCACGACGGTGAGCCGGTACATGAAGTATCGCATGTGGCCCTGGAGCGTGGATCCCCTCGTGATTCCGAACGGACTCCCCGACGATGCCTTCCCCCCCCCGAGCCCGCGAGCGTTGGCAGATCTCTCGCGCCGCTTCCGCGACCGGACGGTTCTCACCAAGATGGCCCGCTGGGATCCCGACAAGCGCTGGATCGGCGCAATCGGGATCGTCGGGCTCGAGACCATGGCCGCGGGCAGAATCGCCTGCACGGGCTGCTCTGGAGAGGAGTACGCCGTCCCTGGGCAGAACGCGATGGTGCTCGAAACGAACGATCCGCGCGAGTTCCTCGCGATGTTCCAGCGGCTCCGCACGCATCCTCGGGAGGCGCAAGCACTGCGGCGCGCGGGACGCCGAACGGCACGGCAATTTGCCTGGTCCGAGATCATGCAGCGAGTGCTTCTGCCTCGGATCGAACTCACCTACGACCCGGACTCTCCAAATTACCCTGCGATCAGATCCATCCTTCGAGCGCTGCCCCCGAAGCACACGCGAAAAGATGGGTTTATCGGATCCTCCAGGCGGAGATCCCCAACACTTCATGGTCACTCGAGACGGCTCATGGATACCCAGATGGTCTGGGACCGGGCGACCCCGGGTATCCCTATTACGCGGAATTCTCGCTGGTCACCAGGGGAACACCCGCCGGAGCCGTGAAGAAATTCGTGGATTTCGCCTTTTCGGAAGAGGGCCGCAGGATCATTGCCTTCCGTGGTATGAAGCCCATTTCGAGGTAGATTCGAGCGCGGACCGTCGGCACGGACCACCCTTCGCAGGATCGACGGATGATGGCGAGGGTACTCTGCGCCCGATCGATGCCAGCATTGTGGGCGACCCGTCTCCATGCGGGGAGGGCGACGGCCAGAGACCGCGAGCATTCGCTCCGGAGAAAGCCTGCGTCCGATGCCCCCCCCGCCTCCGGAGCGACGTTGGAGATGATGAGCATGGACTTGCCATCGACCGAAGCGCGCAGGACGACGTGGATCGGCAGGGGAAAGGACTCCTTGACCTCCAGATAGTCCTCCTCTTCGGTCACGACGTACACCGGTCCTTCCGACGCGAACCAGCTGGCGAGCTTCTCGTGATCGGTCGCCACCTCGACGAAGCGCCCGGTATAGACACCGTACATCGCCTTGTAGAAACGGTAGGTCTTGAGCGTCTCACCCTTCGTCAGATACTGATTGATCTGCAGGCAGAAGGGCTTTGCCGATTTCTCCCGGTTCTGCTCTGCGACCAACGGTCCGGAGGCGTAGGCCACCACCGCGGCGACCAGGAGGGCGAGCGCCACGATCGACGGCACCCCCCTCTCTCGGCGGGCCAGGAGATAAGAGGTCGCACAACCGACGAGGACCAGCACCGACATCGGCAAGACGATCCCCAGCCAGTCCATCGAAATCGTCGCGGCGTAGATCGCGCCAGCCAGCGCCGCCACCGCTCCCAGCCCGAGGGCGATGTAGAGCGGCCGCGTGAAGAATCGCCGCCTCACCTCGAGGTTCTCCCACCGGAGGAGAGCCCAGTCCAGCGCGTAGCCCACGAGCAGGGCCAGTGCGGGGAAGATCGGGAGGATGTACTCGCTTCGCTTCGTCCTCGACATCGAGAAGAAGAGGAACAGCCCTACGACCCAGACGAAGGGCAGGAGAAGCCGGCTGCGATCGTCCCGCGTCCGCTCCGCGAAGCAGAGGTAGAAGGCCCCCGGAAGGAAGACGAGCCAGGGAAGGAAATAGGCCGGAGTCGTGTGGACGTAGTAATAGAAGGGGCGAGCGTGATGGAATTCGCCGAAGAAGCGGGTCAAGTTGGTGACGACGAGGAGGTTCTCGGCGTACCCCCCCTGCAGGCTGGCAGCCGTGTACCAGGGAGCCACGATCGCGAGATAGACGAGCAGGCCCCAGCCGATTCTCATCTGCCACAGGTGCTGCAGGTCCCTCACCGCGATCAGATACCCGCCGATCACGATGGTCGGCATCACCGCGTTCACCGGGCCCATGTCGAGCGTGCCGAGTCCGGTGGCAGCGTACATGAGGAGGTAGGCGGGGGTTCGCCTCCGTTCAGTGGTATAGCCCCACGTGAAGCAGGCCATGGTCGCCGTTAGGAGCACGGTGGAGATCATGTTGATCTGGATCCAGCGACCGAACTCGATGTAGAGAGGCGAGGTCGCGAGCACCAGAACCGAGAACCAGGCTGCCCGATAGCCGAACAGCATCTTCCCCAGCAGATAGACCACGAGGAGTCCCAGGGTCGCAGCGACCGCCGAAGGCAGGCGGCTGGTGAACTCGGTGACCTCTCCGTGAAGCACGGAGATGGCGCTCCCGAGCCAGTTCAGGAGTGGCGGCTTGATGCCGTAGGGCCCGCCGTTGGCGGTCGGATAGAGCCAATGCCCGTCCCGAACCATCTCGACGTTCACCAGGACGTATTCGTCCTCGTCCGGATCCCAGATGTCCCGGGCACCGAGCTCGTGGAAGAAGAGCGCGTAGCAGAGCGGAAGCAGCAGAAGGAGCAGCCACTTCTCGTTGCGCCGGTAGAAGGCGTCGCCGTCGCTCATGGGAATCTCATCGCAGACTCGATCTTAGCGCTTCGGCTCGGGGACAGGCGGCAGGGGGGAAAACCCCGTCGACCCCCCTTCCAGACGGGATGGCCGTGCCGCAGATGTGGTACAGTCCTACGGCTCCGGCGGTCCATGAAGCAGAAATAGCCAGCTGGGCAGCCGCCGATCATCTACAGAACCCCCGACCTAGCCCCGCCAGAACTCGAAGAAAGGACAGCGATGACCCGATCGCGTACTCGAGAGAAGACTCGGATCTTGGCCTCCCTCTTGTCGATGGTGGCTCTCCTTTTCACTGCAACCCTCGCGAGCGCCGACCTCACTCCCTGGAACCAGGAGCAGGTAACGGCGATCGCCGCCGAGCTGGTGACGGCGACCACGGACCTGAGGGATACGCTCCGAAGACAGCCGCCGCCCACGCTGGGGCAGCCGGGCAAGCGCGCCTTTCACCAGCTCCGTGACGACGTCTCGTCCATCCATGCCACGGCCGGCCGCCTCCACGCCTCACTTGGCGAGGGTGCCGGCCTCGACGAAACCCTTCCCACATACCGCCGGATGATCAGTACGGTGCGAAGCGCCTCGGACGAGCTGCGCCGGATCCAGCTCGGCGAGCCCGTTGCCGGGAAGATCGAGGCGGCAGGCGCCGTGCTGCGCCGGCTGCGGCCGTACTACGAAGAGGAGCCGCCGATCTAGGCACGTCGGCCAACACCCCCGATCGAGCGATTCGTGGAACTCTTGACCGTCCTGGTTCCGATCCTGCTCGCGGACGTGCTGAACCCCGTGCTCCTCGGGGCAGTCTTCGGCGAGCGCGCGGACGGGCCGCTTGGCCGTCTCAACGGGGGGATGGACCGCGCGAGCGCGGTTCTCGTACCGCTTCTTCTCCTGGCAATCGGCGCGTTCTTCCTCGCTGATGCCGCCTGGTATGCGCTGCGCGGCGAATCGCTCGTCGCGCTATAGCCCATACAGATCGAGACCTGGATCAGCAGACATGAATTCGAGATTGCTGCGCTGGACCGCGCTGCTCTGGTTGGGCCTCGGCTGTGCAACGCCCCCGCCCACCGCAGAGCGCCCTGCCTCCACCGCCTTGACCGGCACGGGAGACACCCACCTCGGGGGTCTGCTGGATTCCACCCTGGACCATCACCCCGGCATGTCGGGCTTCTTCCTGCTCAATACCGGCAAGGAGGCCTTCGAGGCGCGCATCGCACTGGCGGACCTGGCCGAGCGCAGCCTCGATATGCAGTACTACATCTGGGAGGGGGATTCCAGCAGTCGGGCGCTCGGTCTGCGGATTCTGGAAGCCGCGGATCGCGGCGTGCGCGTCCGCGTCCTCCTCGACGACTTCTACCTCGGCGGCGCTCGGGACTTCACCGTTGGAGCCTTCGACCGCCATCCCAACATCGAGGTGCGGCTCTTCAACCCCATCAGCATCCGCCAGCGCCCGCTGCTGCGGGGTCTCGAGCTGGCGACCCGGGTCGCGCGCCTCAAGCACCGGATGCACAACAAGCTCTTCGTCGCTGACAACCAGGTTGGAATCATGGGGGGGCGAAACATCGGCAACATCTACTTCGGGGTGGATCCAGAGCGAAACTATCGCGATCTGGACGTCATGACAGCCGGCCCCATCGTGCCCAGGATCTCCGAGAGCTTCGACGTCTATTGGAACAGCCAATGGGCGGTCCCGATCCGTGAGGTGCGGGGTCGCCTTCCATCCCCCGAAGAGGCCGAGACAATCCTCGACGAAGCCCGCACACTCGCGGAGAAGGTAGAGGAGTCTCCCTATCGGCTCCCCGCCGAGCGAACGGCGGTCGTCGATCGGATGAAGTTCCTCGTGGAGCATTTCGTATGGGGGACGGCGGATCTCGTCTATGACACTCCTGACAAGGTGCAGGGAGACATCTCCGAGAATGTCAGCCTCGGCCTGCTCGGAATTCTCGAGGAAAGCCACCGGGAGGTCCTGCTCGTCTCCCCATATCTGATGCCGGTCTCGAAGGAGCTCGAGGGCCTCACACGCCTGAGAGAGAATGGTGCGTCGATTCGAGTCCTGATGAACTCCCTGGCTTCCACGGACGTCGTGCTCGCTCACGCGGGATACGCGCCCCATCGCCGCAAGATGCTCGAGATGGGGGCTCGTCTCCACGAGCTGCGGCCCGATGCCGCGTCGCGAAGCCTCTACCTCGCCGACCCCGACGGACCGAGTGACCTCAGCCTGCACGCCAAGACCGCCGTCTTCGACCGCCGGGTCGTCTATATCGGCTCCTACAACCTGGACCGCCTCGGCGCCCAGGTGATCACCGAGATCGGGTTGATCATCCACAGCCCCGAGTTCGCCGAGCAGCTCCTGGAAGTGATCGAGGTCGACCTGCGACCCGAGAACAGCTGGCGGGTGATGCTCGAAGAGAGCGACTCGCGCCGAAAGCCCAGGATGGTGTGGGTCGGTGCCGGGGAGGGCGGCGAAATCCGTCACGAGCGCGACCCGGAGGTCGGGACGGGGAGACGGATCCAGGACTTCTTCCTCTCCCTGCTTCCGATCCGGTGATCTCGCGTATACTCGTGACACCGGCTAAGGTGACCCCGCTCCCATGAGAGAACTGCGCAAAGATCTCCGCAACCTGGCGATCATCGCCCACGTCGATCACGGCAAGACGACCTTGCTGGACGGACTGCTGCGCCAGACCGGCGCCTTCCGCGAAAACCAGGCGGTCGCGGAGCGGGTGATGGACAGCGAGGATCTCGAGCGCGAGCGGGGAATCACGATCCTCGCCAAGGAGACCTCCATCGATTTCGAGGGCGTGCGCATCCACCTCGTCGACACGCCCGGCCACGCGGACTTCGGCGGAGAGGTGGAACGCGTGCTCGGCATGGTGGACGCAGTGCTGCTGCTCGTGGACGCCGTCGAAGGCGTCATGCCCCAGACTCGATTCGTGGTCCGGAAGGCGTTGTCCCACGGCCTGCGGCCGCTGCTCGTCGTCAACAAGATCGATCGCCCGGAGCAGCGCGCCCACGCGGTCGTGGACGAGGTCTTCGATCTCCTCGTCGCTGCGGGCGCCGGCGACGATCAGCTCGATTTCCCCATCGTGTACGCGTCGGCCAAGCAGGGAACCGCAACCCTGAATCCGGAGAATCCGGGCTCGGACCTGCGACCCTTGCTGGAATCCATCGTCGAGCACGCGCCCGCGCCAGAGGTCGATGTCGAAGGGCCACTGCAGTTCCAGGCCGTGACCCTCGACTACGACGAGTTCCTGGGCCGGCTCGTGATCGGCCGTGTGGAGCGGGGTCGCCTCGAGCGGGGAGCGAGGGTGGCCCGTCTCCTCGAAACCGGTAAGTCGGAAACCTTTCGCGTGACCAAGCTGCTGGGAGCGCGGGGGCTACGGCGCGTCGAGCTCGAATACGCCGTCGCCGGCGACCTCGCGGTCATCGCCGGAATGGACTCGATAGAGATTGGCGACACCATCTGCGCCCTGGATGCCCTCGAGGCGCTGCCGCGGATTCGCATCGATCCTCCGACCATCCGCGTGCGCTTCTCGCCCAACGACTCCCCCTTCGCGGGACAGGACGGGAGGTTCCTCACCAGCCGCCAGATCGGCGACCGGCTCAGGCGCGAAGCGCTCGGCAATGTCTCCATCCAGGTCGAGGCGGCGGATGCGCCGGACACCTTCGTGGTGGCGGGCCGCGGCGAGCTCCAGATCGCGGTGCTGATCGAGACCATGCGCCGCGCAGGCTACGAGTTCAACGTCTCGCGGCCGGAGATCATCAGACGCGAGATCGACGGAAAGACCTGTGAGCCCGTCGAGGACGTCGTGGCCGAGGTGCCCGAGGCCTTCACGGGCGTGGTGATGGAGAAGCTCTCCGCGCGCAAAGCGCGCGTCATCTCGATGGAGAACCACAAGGGGCGGGTGAGGCTCACCTTCGTCGCGCCGAGCCGAGGGCTCTTTGGCTACCGCAGCGAGTTTCTCTCCGAAACCCGCGGCGATGGGGCCCTGCATCGGACCGTGCGAGGCTACGAGCCGTGGGCGGGCGAGCTGGTCGGGCGCCGGGTGGGCGCAATCGTGTCGACCGAACGAGGAAGGGCGACGCCCTACGCGATCTTCAACATCCAGGAGCGCGCCATGATTTTCGTTCCTTCGGGGGTTCCGGTCTACGAAGGTCAGATCGTGGGGGAGAATCGCCGCGAAGGAGACATGAACGTCAACGTCACCCGTGCCAAGAAGCTCACGAACATCCGGGCCGCCGGGAAGGATGAGGCGGCGGTCCTGTCGCCGCCGCGCGAGGTCCAGATCGAATGGGCCCTCGAATGGATGGCAGACGACGAACTCCTCGAGGTCACCCCGTCGAGTCTCCGCCTGCGCAAGCGCATCCTGCCCGCCAATCTCCGCAAACGCCGGTAGGGCCGAGGATGAACGAACGCCCCTCGTCCCCTCAGATGACGGACCATACTGTTGAACCTCATGACGGAACAGAAGAAGAAGGTCCTCCTCACCGGGGCCTCCGGCTCCATGGGCAACGCGGCTTTCCTGGAGCTGATGGCCCGGCCGAACCGGCCCGACATCGTGCTCCTGGTTCGACCCTCGGCGGTCAACAAGAAGAAGTTCGTGGCCTACGAAGGAGGCAAGAGCACTCCCGCTGGGCGGAAGAGCATCGTCGAGCACGACGGCCTCAAGATCGTGTGGGGCGATCTCACCTGCTACGAGGATGTGCTCGAATCCGTCACCGGGGTGGACGCGGTCCTGCACCCGGCCGCCTTCATCTCGCCGGCCGCCGATCACCATCCCGACCTGGCGGAGAAGATCAACGTCGGCGCCGCCCAGAACCTGGTGCGCGCCATCAAGGCTCAGCCGGACAACGGTGATCACATCCGCCTGGTGCACGTCTCTTCCCTCGCCATCTACGGCGATCGCCTGCCCCCCATCCACTGGGTGCGCTGCGGCGATCCGCTCAAGCCGAGCGTCTACGACTTCTACGCAGTGACCAAGATCCGCGCCGAGAAGACGGTGATCGAGTCCGGTCTCAAGTACTGGGCGAGCATTCGCCAGAGCTACATCGCGATCACGGATCTCTTCAGCCTAATGGATCCGATCATGTTCCATCAACCGCTCAACACCTGCATGGAGATGGTCACCGACGAGGACGCCGGCTATGGCCTGGTGCAGACCCTCGCCTGTCCGGACGATTTCTACGGCCGCATCTACAACATGGGCGGCGGTCCCGGCGGACGCATCACCTTTGTCGACTACCTGTCAAAGATGATGCGGCTGCTCGGCCTGGGAGATTTTCGCAAGATCATGGACCGCGACTGGTTCGCCTTGCGAAACTTTCACTGCAGCTTCTTCGAAGACTCGGGTGTGCTCAACGAGTACCTCGGCCACTGGCGCCAGTCGGTGGAGGATCACTGCCAGCAGGTGGTCGACGAGGCGCCCTGGTACGTGCCCCTGGGCAAGCTCGCGCCGAGCTTCCTGATCAAGAAGTTTCTCATGGAACCGATGGCGAAACAAAGGAACGGTCCCCTCGGTTGGCTGAAGAACGCAAACGAAGGCCGGATCAGCGCCTTCTACGGATCGCGGGAAGAGATGCGTGCCATCCCCGGGTGGGAGGTACCGGTGCAACCAACCCCCGAGGACTTCCAGCGACTCGACCATGGCTACGATGACAGCAAGCCGGACGACGCCCTCACGCTCGCTGACCTCCGGGACGCGGCGGACTTCCGCGGGGGGCAGTGCCTGACCGAGGCTTTCGAGAGCATGCGCCACGCGCTGGAGTGGAAGTGTGCCTTTGGACACACCTGGAAGGCGACGCCGACCCTGGTGCTGCGCGCCGGGCACTGGTGTCCAGAGTGTCTTCCACCGGCCTGGAACTACGATCAGATTGCCAAGAAGAATCCGTTCTTCGCGCAGATCTACTATCCAAACCACGACCGGTACGAGCAGAACTCCTACGACGCGCGGTGCTTCGAAGACATCGTGTAGCCGCCGCCGCGCCTACCGGGCAGCACACCGCACAGGGTCGCGCACAGGAGCGGGGGAGCGGAGGGGCGCACGAGATCGGTGATCGTGGGGAGATCCGGGTAGCTCTTCAGCTGAATCACACCTGTTTGGACCAGACCAGTGTCCGATTGTTCGCCGGCATCGCGTGATCTCTTTCGAGTGTCATGCCCGCCTCGCGGGCGAGCTGGTCGACGGCCTCGAAATCCCTGATACCGCTCGACGGGTCGCGTTCCTTCAGCCATCGATCGAAGCTGGCGTTGCTCGCACTGGTGTAGGCACCGCGGTAGTTGAACGGGCCGTACAGGCAGAAGACGCCACCCGCCTGAAGGACCTCGCCGACACCCGAGAAGAGGCACTCGACCTCCGGCCATGACATCCAGTGCGCCGTGTTGCAGCTGAACGCGGCGTCGTAGGGCCCGGCGGGCCAGTCACTCTTGCAGACATCCAGAGTCAGCGGCGGCAATACATTCGCGAGCGCAGCCTCGTCCAGCCAGGCCCTGATGTCCGCGTGGGCTTCGACGACATCGCTGGTCTGCCAGACGAGCCTCGGAAATTCCGGTGCGAAATAGACGGCGTGCTGACCGGTGCCACTGCCGATCTCCAGCAGCCGAGACTTTCCCGCCAATTCGACGCGAAGCACCTCCAGAATCGGCGCCCGGTTCCTCTCGCAGGATTCGACGTAGGGTTTCACGGTTCAGCACTCTCTGCAGGACGTGCAACGGCCGCAGCACCGCGCTGATTCGACACCAGGATCCCGGTCGAGATGTGGATCCACCCCACGGCAGGCCTCTCCTGACTCCTCTCCAATGGGGACATGCTAGCCTGCATTTCTCACCGGCTCGCTACCGCGGCCAACGAAGAAGGGAGAGATCGTGAGCAGCGTGGAGCGTCCCGGAAGATCATCGCATCACCTCACAGCCGAAGACTATGCCCGTGCAGAGCAGTTTCTCCCCTGGCACCTGAACCCGCTGGTGCGAAACGTCGCGGTGCGGCCAAACTGGATCGGCGACGGCGATCGCTTCTGGTACGAGCGGCAGACGCGGGACGGAACCGAGGCCGTGCTGGTCGATCCCCGCACCGGCGAGTGCGGCCCGCTCCCAGAAGGAAGCGATCGGCAGGCGCTCGAGAAGGCCGGGCAACCCGGCCCGGAGGGAGATCGGCTCGCCGCGACTCTGACTCACGGCCTGATCTCGCCCGACGGCCGCTGGGCCGTCTCCGGGCGCGACTCGAATCTGGTCCTGCGAGCCATGGAGTCCGGCGAGGAGCAGGCGCTCACACAGGACGGCGAGCTCACCTACGCATACGGTAAGTCACCGGATTCGAACACATTTGCGGTGACGGCGCGGGTGGCGGGCATCCCCTTGCCGCCAATGGCGATCTGGTCACCCGACTCGCGAAGGCTTCTCACCTCGCGCCTCGACGAGAGGCGGGTGAAGGAGCTGCACCTGCTTCAATCGGCACCGCCCGACGCCAGTGCACGGCCCGTGCTCCACACCTACCGCTACGCCATGGCCGCCGACGAGGAGATTCCTCACGCCGAGCTCCTCGTCTTCGATGTCGAGACCGGGAAGCGGGTGGACGCGGAGTGGCCGCCGATTCCCGCACCGCTTCTCTCCCCCATCGAGCTCCAACACGCCTGGTGGAGCGGGGACAGCACTCGCGTCTACTTCGTCGATCTGGCCCGGGGCTGCCAGGCCTGCCGCCTCTGCGAGCTGGACATCGAGACGGGCGCCGTGCGGCCCATCCTCGAAGAGCGGAGCGATACCTATCTGGAGCTGAACCCCGCCACCTGGGCGCAACCCAACGTCCGGATCCTCGGCGGTGGCGAAGAGGTCATCTGGTTCTCCGAGCGCGATGGCTGGGGGCACCTCTATCTCTACGACGGTCGGACCGGAGAGCTCCGGCACCAGATCACCTCGGGTGAGTGGCTGGTGCGCGACATCATCCGCGTCGACGAGGAGACGCGAAGGGTCTACTTCACTGCGTGCGGCCGCGAGCCGGAGCGCGACCCCTGCTACCGGCACCTCTACGGCGTGAACCTCGACGGGTCCGATCTGACCCTGCTGACTCCGGAAGACGCGGACCACCAGGTCTCCATCCCCCCCGCCAGCGAGATCGTGGCCCTGTCGCAGATGGCGCTCCTGGGCGGTACCCCCTCGGTCTCCGGCTTCTCACCTTCCGGCCGCTACTTCGTGGACATCTGGTCGCGGATGGACGCGGCGCCGGTTTCGCTGCTCCGCGCCTCCGATGGGGCGCTGATCTGCACCCTGGAGACGGCCGACGTGAGCGAGGCCCTGGAGGCGGGCTGGCGCTGGCCGGAGCCCTTCCAGGTAAAGGCCCGGGACGGCGAGACAGACCTCTACGGCGCGATCTATCGGCCCTCGCACCTCGACCCGGAGCAGCGCTACCCGGTGATCGACATGATCTACCCAGGCCCCCAGGTCGTCCGCACACCGAAGCGCGCCTTCCCCGTCGAACCGGTCGAAACCATCAATTACACGCTGCCCCAGGTGCTGGCGGAGCTCGGCTTCGTGGTCGTAACCCTCGATGGCATGAGCACGCCCTTCCGCTCGAAGGCGTTCCACGACTACGCCTACGGCCGCATGGAGGATGCCGGCGGTCTGGAGGATCACCTGGCGGGGCTCCGGCAGCTGGCGCAGCGCCATCCCTACATGGATCTCGACCGCGTGGGCATCACCGGTCACTCGGGGGGTGGCTTCGCCTCGACACGGGCGATTCTGGCCCACCCGGATTTCTACAAGGTGGCAGTCTCCGGGGCGGGAAACCACGACCAACTGGGGTACCAGTCCTACTGGGGCGAGAAGTATCAAGGCCTTCCCAAAGCGGCGGACGACATCGAAGACGTCTACGGGGCGCAGATCAACGCCCGGCTGGCCGGAAACCTGAAGGGCAAGCTTCTGCTGATCGCGGGAGACATGGACGACAACGTCCACCCCGCACTGACCCTCCAGGTGGCGAACGCGCTGATCGCGGCGAACAAGGACTTCGACCTGCTGCTGCTTCCCAACCGCAACCACCAGACCAGCTTCCGCGACCCCTACGTGCTGCGCAGGCTCTGGGACTACTTCGTGCGCCACCTGTTGGGCGCCGAGCCACCGGAGGGCTACCGGATTCGCGGTCCGGAAGAGGCGCCGGCTGCGGCGTGAGCGCCGCTCATCGGAACGCGCTGAGCGGATACCTCTCGGCGGCCCGGATCAGAGCGATCAGCAGATTGGTCGACGGCACGAGCTCATCCTCGGCGACGGCTTCGAGGGTGTCTTCCGGGAAGTTCAGATAGGGCTCCGCGGAGATGAGTCCCACGGTGGGGAGCCCGGCTTCGAACGGCTCACCGGAGATGCCCCTGGCCTTTCCCGTCGTCGCCTGGACCAGCCGCTGGGGGATGACCATGCTCCGCCGGTAGTCGGTGTGGAGCACCGCCGCCTTGGCGATCTCAGGAATGGCGCCATGCCAGCTGGTCAGCAGCATTCGAAAGCTGGGAACCTCCGAGACCGCGAACGACAGGTCCTGCTGCGGCCGGAGCCGCCTCCCGATGTGCTCGGCGGAGATCACCAGGGCGGTCTTGCTCAGGAGTCCGTCCCGATGCCGGTCGACGAAGTGTCGCTCGCCGACGCGGCCGATGGTGTGAGCGTCCACCGCCAGAAAGAGGATGCCTCGCTCGAGGGGTAGACGATCGCGCACGCTGGTGAAGTGCGCTGCCAGTGCCAGTACGATGGATACCCCCGATGCATCCTGTACCGCCTGCGCGTAGTGGGAGTCGTAGTGACCCATCACCACGTAGAGCTCGTCGCTTCGCCCGGGAAGCTCCGCCCACAGGTTGTGCGCCATTCCCCGATCGAGCCGCGAGCGCATGCGGATGGTCCCGGTGACACCACCCTGTCTCGCCAGCGTACGCACCCGCTCGACCAGGCTCCTGCGAATCCAGACTCCCGGGATGCTCTTGCGGAGTCCGTGGTTCATCTGGGGAGAGAATGCGTCCGAATCCCACTGCATCTGCCCCAACAATCCGACCATTCCAACGGCGCCAGCGTCGCGGGCCCTCTGGTAGATGATCCGCTCGAAGTCCGCATCCTGCATCAGGACGCGCGGCTCGTCCGCCAGGGTGTCCTCGGGGTCGTGGAGGAAGAACAGCCTCCGCAGAACCGGCGACAGAGCGGGTCGGGCGGGCTGCTCGAAGACGGCGATCCGGCCGGAGAGATCGATTTTCTCGATCCCTTTGCCATCGCCAACGTAGACCAGCTCACCGCGAACGCCGGCCTCTTCCGTCGGCGGCGAGAACGGGATGTAGTGGCAGGGAACCGACTCGGTCTCTCGGTTCGCCTTATCCGAGATCGCGAACTCCCACTCTTCGGCCGCGAAGGTCCCGACCTCGAAGGGCTCCGGCTCCGCCACTTGCAGGCCGAAGCTCCGGAACTGGCGTGCGAGGTAATCACGAGTCCTACGTCCGCCTTCGCCGCCGGGGTTTCGCCAGCCGAACCGCGTGATATCGGCGATCCAGGCGAAGATCTCCTGGTTGCTCTGCGCGGTCTCCTCTGCGGCGACATTCAGCTTCGGTTCGGACTTCAAATAGGGTGGCACCAGGAAATAGAGCAGCGCGGCGAGGACCACCACCACCCCGACCAGGCCGAGCAGCAGGTACCGAAGAGCTCGCACGGGGTTTTCCTCCGGTGGTGTCGCGTTCGCGCTCGGAGCGAATCCTATCATGAGGCGCCGGTTCGCAGAAGCATCTTGCGCAGGCGCCGCTGACGGGGTAGAGGAAAGGAAAGGAGTGACCATGCGAACCGAGATCTCGGGAATTCGGGGGGCGTTCGCGGCTCTCATCTTGCTGGCGGTGGCGTTCATCCCGACGGCCAGGGCGGAGGAGGTTCCCACCGTTCCGGCAGCGGCGGAGCGTCTGGCGGAGGCCATCCGCTTCCAGACCATCTCCTGGGAGGAGGAGGGGCGACTGGATCGGGAGACCTTCCTCGCCTTTCACACCTTCCTGGAGCGCTCGTTTCCGCGGGTGCACACGTCGCTACGACTCGAGATCGTGAACGAGTACAGCCTTCTGTATACCTGGACGGGAACGGACCCGAGCCGGAAGCCGATCCTGCTGACCGACCACTTCGACGTGGTTCCCGTGGCCGAGGACACGCTGGATGAGTGGGAGCAGGCGCCCTTCGCGGGGGCGATCGCCGACGGATTCGTCTGGGGTCGCGGAGCCATGGACGACAAATCGGGCGTGCTGGCCCTGTTCGAAGCGGTGGAGGGCCTGCTGGCCCAGGGCTTCGCGCCCCAGCGAACCATCTACCTGGCCATCGGCCACGACGAGGAACTCGGTGGTGCAGAGGGAGCGGGCGCGACCGCAGCGCTCCTGCGCGAGCGCGGCGTCCGATTCGAATTCACACTCGACGAAGGCGGGGCGGTGGTCAGCGACACGGTGCCCGGCGTCCAGTCGCCCCTGGCACTGATCGGGATCGCCGAGAAGGGCTACGTCATGATCGAGGTCACCGCCCACGCCGACGGTGGCCACAGCAGCATGCCGCCGCCCACCACTGCAATTGGCCGACTTGCCCGGGCCGTCCAGGCGATCGAAGAGCATCCGATGCCGGCGAGGATATCCGGGCCGGCGGATCTTCTCCTCGACGAGATCGGCGAGCACATGAGCTTCCCCCTGGGCACGCTGGTCGAGAACCGCTGGCTCACCGGTCCGATCGTGCGGGCCTACCTGGGCGCAAACCCGGCGACCAATGCGATGATCCGCACCACGACCGCCGTGACCATGGTCTCGGGAGGCGTCAAGCCGAACGTTCTGCCCGACAGGGCCACGGCGTTGGTGAACTTCCGACTGCTGCCCGGCGACACCGGAGAGGACGTTCTCGCGCACGTCCGCGAGGCGGTCGATGACGACGATGTGAACGTAGAGCTGACCTATGCGCACGAGGCTTCTCCCGTGGCCGATCCGAAGTCGGCCTCCTTCGAACTCCTGCGCGCCAGCCTCGCCGAGGTGATGCCCGATGTGATCGCCGCGCCGTACCTCTCCCTGGGCGGCACCGACACCAAGCACTACGTGGACCTGGCCGAGAACAGCTACCGCTTCAATGCCATGCGCGCAGGGCCCGGCGACCTCACCCGAGCCCACGGCGTGAACGAGCGCGTCGCGGTGGACAACTACGACGAGTGCATTGCCTTCAACCAGGCGGTGATTCGCCGCGCGGCGGAGTAGACCGCATTCTTCCGGTTGCCTAACGACCGGACCACTTTGGTGGCCGTTTCTCCATGAACGCGGAGACCGCCTCGCGATAGTCCGCCTCGGTCATCATCTGCTCGAGCAGCGCGTCCGCATCGCGGACGGCCGCTCCGACATCGCGATGCTGATCGGTGTAGATCTGGCGCTTGGTTTCCCGGAGCGAACCCGGAGAGACCGTATCGGCCAGCCTGCGAGCGTAGTCGTAGGTGTAGGGCATCAGCTCTTCGGGCTCGAGGAGGGCGTTCAGGAGCCCGAGATCATACGCCTCGTCGGTCAGGAAGATGCGGCTCGAGAGCAGCAGCTCGTTGGCGCGGGTGAGCCCGATCAGCCGTGGCAGCAGCCAGGACAGGCCGAACTCGGCGGCTAGGCCGAGCTTGCCGTGGGCCGTGGTGAGCTTTGCTCCCTTCGCGGCGAAGCGCAGGTCGGCGTAGCACGCCATTACCAGACCGACTCCGGCGGCGGGACCGTTGATCGCCGCGATCAGCGGCTTGCTCATCCCGAATTGGAAGGCGAAGTTCGCGTCGAACTCGGGTCGCACGCCGTAGCCGGGGCGGGCGAGATCCGCTGGTGTCCCCGGGTCGTAGCCGCCGCGCTCCACGTGGCCCTGCAGGGCGGCCGTGTCCGCGCCAGCGCAGAAGCCACGCCCCTCCCCTGTCACCACGATCACCCGCACGTCGGGGTCGCGCTCGGCCTGATCGAGAATCCAGCGGTACTCGGTGTGCATGCGACCGGTCCAGGAATTGAGGCGCTGGGGCCGGTTCAGCGTCAACGTCCCGACCCGATCCTCGATTTCATACCGCGTGACCTTGAGCTCCATGAAGGGGCCTCCTCGCAGCGCCGAGCGGCTATATTGGCGGCGCACGCACGAGATCGCAAACATCCATCGCTGATCACGGCAGGAGAACCAGGGAAATGACGACTCTCACGGGTGGTGAAGTGGTGCTCCGGTGCCTGGCTCAGGAGGGAGTCAAGCACATCATCGGAATCACCGACGAGGGCTATCACACGATCCAGCACCACTGTCGCGAGTACGGGATCCGCTTCTTCGCACCGCGACACGAGGCCGCGGGCGCCCACATCGCCCAGGGGATCTACAAGACTTCGGGGGAGGTGAGTGCCGTGATGTCCGGGGGTGGCCCGGGCACGGCAAACGTGTTGGCCGGCGTGATCTGCGCCCGGGCGGAGGGCGCCCCGATGATCGTGATCACCGCCCAGCGCCGGAAAGAGGTCGTCTACCCCTCCAAGATCGGCGTCTATCAGGGCAGCGACCAGCTCGATTGGTTCCGACCTCACACGAAGTGGAACGCCGTCGTCCACGATTGGGAGCGGATCCCCGAGATCGTCTCCCGCGGGTTCCGCGAGGCGCTCTCCGGCCGCCCGGGCCCGATCCACATCGACGTGCCCCAGAACGTGATGGATCAGAAGGGCGATGCCTCGACACTTCGCTTCCTGGCTCCTCACCAGTATCGGAGCCTCCAGCGCGCGGAGCCCTCCGCGGGCGAGGTGGCGGAGATCGCCAGGCTGCTGGCCGACGCCGAGAAGCCCATCCTCATGGCCGGCCACGGTGTGCTCGATTCCGGAGGTTGGAGCGAGTTTCAGGAGCTCGTCGAGCTTCTCGACGTCCCGGCTCTTACGACCTTCGCGGGCCGGAGTGTCCTCCCAGATTCTCACCCGAACAAGCTGCGGGGCGGCACTCCAGGCGCCTTCGAGGCGCGCCGGGAATCCGATCTCGTCCTCGTCCTCGGAAGCTGCCTCGGTGAGCTGGATCTGCCCTTCGACAAGTACTGGGGCGGTCCCGAGCAGAAGATGGTCCAGGTGGATGTCGATTCGCGCAGCCTGGGCCTGTACCGGCCACTTCACCTGGGCGTGGTAGGCGACGCTCGGGCGACCTGTCAGCTTCTCATCGACCGCCTCCGCGCCGACGGCGTCAAGCCGCGGGATCACGCTCGTGTCGCCGAGTTGGTCGCGATCAACGAGAAGGCGGCCCGAGAAGCCGACGAGCTGATTTCTTCGGCGCTCACGGAGGACCGCATCCATCCCGTCCAGTCGATCCGCGCGGTGGGCGAGGTATTCCCCGCCGACTCCATCGCGGTCGCGGATGGCGGCAACACCAGCCTCTTCGTCAACGCCTTTGCGCAGATCACCCAGCCGAGGGGGATCCTCGGGCTCTTCGAGTTCGGCCACCTGGGAACGGGCGTTCCCATGGCGATCGGAGCGAAGCTCGCCAACCCGGAGCGGGAGGTCTTCTGCATCACCGGCGACGGCGCCGCGGGCTTCAACTTCATGGAGATGGAGACCGCCTTCCGCGAGGAGGTGAACGTCACAGTGGTCGTCCACGCGGAGGGATCCTGGTGCATGGAAGAGATCTACCACATCGTGGAGGGGGCCGACCCCGAGACCTATCAGAGCGTCTACATGGCACCCACGCGCTGGGACCAGATCGGCGCCGCGGTCGGTTGCCACGCGGAGTTCGTGGACCGGCCCGACCAACTGGTTCCGGCGCTGGAGCGAGCCCGCGCCGAGGAGCGCCCCTCGGTGGTCTGCGTGAAGACGAACAGGGAGGCCAATCTGATTCCACCGGACGCCGAGGCCTTTGCCGAGGTGTACTCCGGGGTCGAGGAATAGGTTCAGGCATCTCGAAGAGAAAGCTGGAGGAAGAGCATGAAGCTGCTGGAAGGAAAGGTCGCCATCGTCACCGGTGCGGGACGCCCGAAGGGCATGGGCCGGGCGAGCGCACTCAAGCTGGCGGAGCAGGGAGCGAGCGTAGTGGTCACGGACCTCGCACGGAAGCGCAAGGACCTGATGATCGAGGGGTTCCTCGGCATCGGAGACGAACCCGCGGCGCTGGAGAAGGTGGTGTCCGAGATCGAGGCCCTCGGCTCCAAGGGTCTGGCCATGGCGGTGGACGTGACCGATACCGCTCAGATCCAGGCTTGTGTCGACAGGACCTGCGAGGCCTTTGGCGGTGTCGACATTCTGTTCAACAACGCTGGAACCGCGATCGGAGTGGGGCCCTTCCTCGATACGCTGAGCGAGAACTGGGACCTGAGCTGGCAGGTCAACGTCAGAGGGATGGTCGAGTTCTGCCGGGCCGCGATTCCGAAGATGATCGAGCGTGGAGGCGGATCGATCATCAACAACGCTTCCATGGCAGGTCTCGGTGCAGAACCCGGATACGGTGCCTACGTCGTCACCAAGTTCGCCGTCGTCGGCCTGACCAAGCTGCTGGCAGCCGAATTTGGAGATCGGAACATCCGCTGCAACGCGACCTGCCCGGGCTCCATTCTCACCGACATGGGAGAAGAGGAGATCACCTTCATCGCCATGGAAAAGGGAATCGGTCGGGAAGAAGCAGCGAAGGTGTTCGACGAAATGGCCGCTCTCGGCCGCGCCGCTCAGCCCGAGGAGGTGGCCGACGTGGTGGCCTATCTGGCTGGGCCGCGTTCCGCGTATCTGACGGGGGTGGCGCTGCCCGTGGCAGGAGGCATGCGGCCCGGGCTATAGAGCGTGGCTCCATTCGACTCGCAATCGTTCGAGTCAGCCCACCGGCAACGCGTCGAGCACGCGCTGATCGATGCGGCGCGGCCGGTGGCTTTCTGCGTCCACGTAGGCCCAGGTCGTGCGCGCCGAGAGCAGCAGGGTGCCGTCGGTCACGCGCGTGAATCGCGACTCGCGCACGCACCGGGCGCCCCGCATCGAGGAGACCCAGGTCTCCTCGACGATCTCGTCGCCCGGAAAGGCGGGCGCGTGGTAGTCGATCTCCTGGCGATGGACGATCCACCAGGCGCCCAGCTCCCGGTAGGCCCGAGTGTCGAGGCCCACGGAGTTCGAGTGGGCCGTGGCGAGGTCCAGAACCAGGCGCACCCACACCAGATTGTTCACGTGGCCGAGCTCGTCAACGTGCTCCGCTTCCACTTGAAGTGTTCTCCGGAAGTGACCGTCCATTATGAGCTTAATCAGCCTTGTCCCTTCGAGCGTCCCGTGGTGCCTGCTCCTCAGCAGCAGCAGCTAGCGACGCCGTGTGAATTGCGGCCGCTATGACCGTGACCCCTCTTCTCCCGAGGTGCGCAGATCGAGCCCGAAGAGACGCTGGAACTCCTCGTAGTAGGCTTCGTCGTTCTCGGCCCGCCCCAGGGCGACCCACTCTTCGTCCGACATGCGTTCGCGGCGGGCGGGCAGCTCCGCGCCTCCCCACGCGCAGGTGTAGCGAAGACGCGGCTCCGGGTCGGTGAACGCCTGAAGGATCGTCTCCGCCACCGCTTCGGCTGCCACGTTGGCCTCGATCCCCTTGGCGTAGAGCTGCAGCAGGCGCTGGTAGGCTGGCTCGTAGGCGGTCGGTTTGGGATAGTCGAGATTCTTCGGGAGGATGGCAGTTCTGGTCACACCGGGCTCGATCACGATGACCCGGATTCCGAAGGGTGCGACCTCCTGCGCGAGGTTCTCGCTCAGGCACTCGAGCGCCCATTTCGACGAGGCGTAGACGGGCTGCGCCAGCAGCGCAACGCGGCCGGCAACCGAGCTGACGTTGATGATCGTGCCGGCGCCGCGCTTGCGCATCTGCGGCAGTGCTTTCTGGGTGCAGCGGATAACGCCCCAAAAATTCGTCTCGAACACGACCTTCGCCGCGGACACGTCAATGTCCTCGACCGTCGCGTTCCAGCCAATACCGGCGTTGTTGACGAGAACGTCGATCCGCCCCGCCCGCTCCATGCTGCTTCGGACGGAGTCGTCGTCGGTGACGTCGAGCTCGATCGGCTCGACCTCGACGCCTGCATCGGAGGCCAGAGCGAGGAGTTTCCCCGCCTTCCCGGTGTCGCGCATCGCCGCGATCACGCGATGGCCCGCGGCCGCGAAGCGGATTGCCGCAGCTCGTCCGATTCCGGAGTTCGCGCCAGTGATCAGAACGCGCTGCATCTTCACGACCGCGACCCGGCGAGCTCCGCCATCTGGCCGAAGAGGGTCGGCACGTCGGGCGCCGTGTCGTCTCCGGAGAACTCCCGGTAGAGCCGGTCGACGTTGACCACGATGCGCTCCGCGTCGCCCCAGGAGGCGTAGTCCCCGAGCGCGATGTCCTTGGCTGCCTCGAAAGCGTCCATCCCGGCGTCGTAGCGCTTGCGCGCCTCGTCCCGGACATACTCGAGATAGCCCCGCACGGCCGCCACACCGCGTTCGTCCGTGATGGGCCCGTGTCCGGGCACCACCGTCTCGACCCCCATCTCCGCGATGCGCCGGCAGGCGTCGATCCAGTTCTGGACGGGGCCAGCCCACATGATGGGCGTCCCGTCGATGAAGAGAATGTCGCCGGTGAAGACGGTGCGGTCCCCGGGGACATGGACCAGCACGTCGCCGCGGGTGTGGGCGGGACCCACCTGGATCAACTCGACGGTCTTGTCGCCAACGCGAACGCTCGTCTCGCCTTCGAAGACCCGCGTCGGCGGCGTGTGCCGGATTCCCTCGAACTCGAAGGGCCCGAAGCACTTGCGGAAGAATTGGCCGAGCGGGCTCTGGTCAACGGCCATCGCCTTCATCAGGGCCGCCATTGCCTCCGGCGGCAGCTCGAGCATCTCCTCGGCCGCGGCCACCGAGGCGATGATCTCGGCCCCCTCGACGAGCTGGTTGCCGTGACAGTGATCTCCGTTGGCGTGGGTGTTGACGAGGGTGCCGATCCGGCCCGCCGCACGAGGCTCGGCGTCCCGCATGGCATCGAGCATCTCCTGGGTGAGCCGCAGGTCGAACAGGGTGTCGACCAACAGCGACTCCTCGCCGTCCACGATCAGCCCCGCGTTGCTCCAGCCCCATGAGCCGTCCGGAGCCAGCCAGGCGTAGGCGCCGTTTCCCAGGTCGTGGAGACCCTTTTCGTAGGTCCATTGCATCGCCTACTCCTTCTTGACGATCCGATTGCGGAGCACACCGATCCCCTCGATTTCGAGCTCGACGACATCCCCCGGCGAGAGAAAGCGTTTCAGCTCCAGGCCGCAGCCTCCACCCACGGTGCCGGATCCGAAGATCTCGCCCGGGTGGAGGGTCTCGGACCGGCTCACGTGGGCGATGCAGGCCTCGAAGCGGTGGTGCATGGTGCTCGAGTTTCCCCGCGACCACTCCTCTCCGTTGACCCGCGCGATCATGGTCAGATCGTAGGGATCCAACTCGTCGGCGGTCGCGATGCAGGGCCCGAGGACGTTGCCGGTATCGAAGTCCTTGCCCTTGGCCGGGCCGAGCATTCCCTGCATCTCGCGGGTCTGGTAGTCCCGGGCGCTCACGTCATTGAAGATCGTGAACCCGAAGATGTGCTCGCGGGCCTTCTCGGCGGGAATGTCCACGCCGCCGGTTCCGATCACGGCCGCCAGCTCGAGCTCGTAGTCGAGCAGGTTGGCGTAGCCGGGCCAGCGCACGTCATGGTCCGGCCCGACCACCGAGAAACGGTTGCACTTGTAGTAGATGGGGATCTCGTACCAGACCTGCGGGACGTCGAAGCGCCCGCTGGCCTGCATCGCCAGGAGCGCCTGCTCCGGATCCGGCGCCTGCGCGGCCACCAGCTCCACGGACGACCGGAAGCTCTGCTTCAGGTGCTGCTCGAAGCAGAGGAAGTCGCGCATCTGGACGGGCCGGGGGAGAGGCGCCAGGAGGTGCGCGGCCCCGGACTCGACCCAGGTACCAGGCACCTCGGCGGAGACCACGTGGTCGAGCGCGCGACGGGCGAGATCGAGGGCCAGCGGACCTCCCTCGATCAGCGACTGGAGGCTGGCGAGCGCGGGGGCCCGCACGCCGGCCAACGACTCGTAGCCACCGGCCAGGTCGGCGATGCGCGCGCCCTCCGCGTAGAGGGCACCGGCGCGCTCCGCGCCGTTCCTGTCTCGGAAGGTGACGAGCTTCATCTGCCCCTCCTCGGCTCTGTCCACCTGGAGACTAGCTCTTCGCCGAGTCGGGATCGCGTCCGGTGAGCTGCTCTTCTGCGGGCGCAGTGCGCGGCCCGAGCACGGCGGCCCGAATCATCTGGAGCATGCCGCGGACCGACGAGAAGGCCTCGTCGACGGCGCTGGCCTCGAAGCCGCTGTGGACCATGCAATCCCTGCAGCGCGGGTTTCCGCTCGCGTGTCCGTAGTCCTCCCACCGCGTATTCGCGAGCAGGTCGTGGAAGCTCTTCTCGTAGCCGTCCTGCAGCAGATAGCAGGGTGTTTGCCAGCCAAAGATGCCGTAGGTCGGATTGCCCCAGGGCGTGCAGTCGTAGACCCTCGCGCCGACCAGGAACTCCAGGAACAGGGGCGACTGATTGAAGCGCCAGCTCCGCCTGCGGGGGCTGGCGAAGATCTCTCGAAAGAGGTCCCGGGTGCGATCCTGCGTCAGGAATCGATCCCGGGTCGGGGCCCGCTCGTAGGCGTAGCCGGGAGAGATGGTCATGCCCTCGACCCCGAGATTCATCATCTGGTCGAAGAAGCGCTGGGCGCGCTCCGGGTCGGCGCCCTCGAAGAGCGTCGTGTTCGTCGTCACCCGGAAGCCGCGGTCGAGCGCCGCCCGGATGGCGTCGCAGGCCTTGCGGTAGGTCCCTGCCCGGCCGACGGAGAGGTCGTGCTCCCTCTCCAGGCCATCCAGGTGGACGTTGAAAGTCAGATATCGGGTCGGGTGGAAGAGGCCGAGCTTCTCCTCGAGCAGCAGCCCGTTCGTACACAGGTAGATGTACTTCTTTCGCTTCACCAGGCCGGCAACGATCTCGTCGATCTCTGGGTGCAGCAGTGGCTCGCCACCGGCAACGCTCACGACCGGCGCGGGGCACTCCTCCACCGCCCTCATGCAGTCGCCCACAGCGAGCTGGCTCTTGAGGATGTGCGGTGGATGCTGGATCTTGCCGCATCCCGCGCAGGCCAGGTTGCAGCGGTAGAGGGGCTCCAGCATCAGGACCAGCGGATAGCGCCGCCTGCCGCGAAGCCTCTGCCCGAGGAGGTGGCTGGCCACCGTGTACATCTGGGAGATGGGAACGGGCACGCGAATCTCCTCCGCACCGGACTCAGTGAAGAGCTCGGAACGAGGGGTCCCCGCCGGTGCGATCGCACGCGAGCAAGGCCCAGGCCTCGAAGGCGGGCGCCAGCCTCCGCAGCGACGCGAGCGCCCGCCAACCGTTCTGCAGGATCGACAGTGGGTGGAGCTCGGCGGCGGGAGCGTCGAGGACGACCCGCACCACACCGAACGGACGCCCCGCCGCGGCCTCGGCGAGCCAGGCGGATTCCATGTCGACGGCCGCAGCCCCCTCGGCGAAGAGCGACTCGCGTTCCAGACCGCGCACCACGTGATCCACCGAGAGAATGCACCCCACCTGCGCTCGGACTCCCTGCATCTCGAGGGCGCGACACATGTGCTCCGTCTCGACGGAACGAGGTGGAGCGCCGAGGCGGCGCAGCTCCGAGGCGACGACCACGTCGCCCACCGCAAGGCACGGGTCCACCGCTCCGCAGAGCCCGGCCACCACGAGGAGCCCCGCTGGATCGTTGCGCAGCCTCTCCGCAGCTCGGCGCGATCGCACCGGCCCCACGCCGGTGCGCACCACGCGGACTCCGGGAGCCCCCTTGCGAATCGAGCGGGCTTCGATGCGGAGCGGCGCCATCACGGTCAGGCTGCCAGAACTCTCCTGTCTCCTCCTCTTCAAGCTTCTCCCCGCAAGTAGCGCCCCAGGGCGAGGACTGGAAAGACCTGTCGGTAGAGGTGGTACCGTATGTAGAAGTCGCTCGGAAAGCCCGTTCCCGTGAAGTGTGCCTCCTCCCAGGAGCCGTCCTCCAGCTGCGTCCTGGCGAGCCACGCGACGCCGCGATCGACGATCTCCCCCCGCTCGCCGGCCGCGACTAGCGCAAGCAGCGCCCACGCTGTCTGGGAGGCAGTGGACGCGCCCCGACCACGCATCGCGCGGTCTTCGTAGGAGCGCAGGTCCTCCCCCCAGCCGCCATCGTCGTTCTGGTGTGCCTCGACCCAGCTCACCGCACGTCGAATCTCGGGCGCGGTCTTCGGGGTCCCGGCGGCGATCAGCGCGGGAACCGCGGAGCCGGTTCCGTAGAGATGATTCGCTCCCCAGCGCCCGAACCAGGATCCGTCGTCCTCCTGCGCGCGCCGCAGCCAGTCGCAGCCGCGCTTCACCCGGGGATCCTCCGCCAGGCCCTCACCGGCGAGCATCTCGATCACATGGCCCGTAACGTCGGCGCTCGGCGGGTCGATGACCTCGCCGAAATCGCAGAAGGGCAGCTCCGCGCAGAGCGCCCGGTTGTTGTCCACGTCGAAGGCCGCCCAGCCGCCGTCCGAGCACTGCATTCCGAGTGTCCACCGCACCGCGCGATCGATGGCTGCCTCGACCCGCTTCGGCTCCGGGTGGCGAATGCCGCGCAGGGCCATCACCACCTCCGCCGTATCATCGAGATCCGGGTAGTTGTCGTTCTCGTACTCGAAGGCCCAGCCACCCGGCGCGAGGTCCGGCCGGCGCACCGCCCAATCACCCTGGACCCGGACCTCCTCGTCGAGCATCCAGTCGGCGGCGCGCAGCAGGGCGGGATGATCCGCGGGCACGCCCGCTTCAGTGAGGGCCACCGACGCCAGGCAGGTATCCCAGACCGGCGACTGACAGGCCTCGAATCGCCGAACGCCATTCTCGGTGATGGCGAAGCTGTCGAGCCCTTCGATCCCCCTCTTCATCACCGGGTGGTCCGTTGGGTAGCCGAGCAGGTGCAGGGCCATCAGCGAGTAGACCCACGGGGGCTGGATGCCGCCCCAGGAGCCGTCGGCCTCCTGGCGACGAATGATCCACTCGGCAGCGACCCGCAGTGCGTGCCGGCGCAGGGGCCCGATCGGCCTCTTCTCGTAGAGGTGGAGCATGCGATCGAGGAGCTGAAAACGTCCCGCCCACGTCGTGACTGGCTTGCGCACCTCCCGCCGCTTCCCAACCCGCAGCTCTTCGAGACCGAAGCCAAGCGGGCGAGACGGCCGGTGAACCGCCACGATCGTCAGTGGAACGATGGTCTGGCGCGCCCAGCATCCGAAGTCGTAGATGTTGAGCGGGAACCACGAGGGCAGCAGGACCACCTCGGGTGGCAACGCGGGGAGATCGTCCCAGGACCACTCGCCGAAGAGCGCGAGCCAGAACCGGGTGAAGACCCGTGAGCCCTCGAGGCCACCCATTTCGCGCACCTGCCGGGCTGCCCTCTCCATGTGCTCCGCGTCTGAAAGGTCGCCGGCCAGACGAAGTGCCACATAGGCCTCCACCGTTGCCGAGAGATCGGGCGGACCCTCGAAGGAAATGTTCCAGCTCCCGTCGCCGAGCTGCTTCGAGCGAATCCAGGCCGCCGCCTGCTGGGTCAGCTCCGGGTCGCCAAGGCCGAGGAACCGGCGAAGCATCAGGTCCTCGGCATCCATCGTGACGTTGGTTTCGAGCTCGGCCACCCAATAGCCGCGATCCTTCTGAAGAGAAAGCAGGTAGCGCACCCCGTTGGCAAGGATCTGCTTGGCAAGAACGCCCGGGGCAACCGAGGTACGAGTTTCCGCTTCGAGCTGCGTGGACATGTCAGAACTCCCGTGCTGTGTGGAATGGCTGGGGAACCGCCACTACGCGGCCTCGACCGCAAGCCCACGGCTGCGCCCAGCACCGATCAGCGCCTCGCGCGCGGCCGCTACGCCGCTCATCACGGCGCTCTCCATGGTGGCCGGCCAGCCCGTGTCGGTCCACGCGCCAGCCAAGTAGAGACCCGGCAGCTGCGTCTTGGGGCCAGGGCGGTTGCGCCGCGTGCCGGGAGGCTGGAGGAAGGTGGCGGAACGCTCACAGGTGACGAAGAACTGCTCGACGCGAGCGTGGCGCGCGTTGGGGAACAGGTGCTCGAACTCCGGCAATAAGATCTGCCGCAGTGCCTGGGTCGAGAGTCCGACGTAGTCGTCCGCCGCCGACAGCGACACGACCAGATATTGTCCCCGCTCGAGGCCCGAGGCCTCCGTGCGGTCGAAGACCCACTGCAGCGGCGTTCCCATTCCTGACCTGACCCCGGTTGTAGTACCGCTTCCTATGTTGGAACGAATGCCATTTGAGCCTGCCCCCTTGCCTCGATCCTCGCAATCTAGCTGGATCGATCTAAAGGAGTCAGGTCATACTCCGCGGGAATTCCACCTAGTGGGGTCGCGGCGCGCTCAGAGAGCGGGCGGAATCACGTAGCCGAGCACGCAGGAGAAATGGCAGGCGCTTCCGGCCAGTACGAAGAGGTGCCAGACGGCGTGGTTGTAGGGAAGACGCCGCCACGCGTAGAAGATCAAACCCAGCGTGTAGGCGAGCCCGCCGAGGATGAGCAGCACCAGCCCCTGGGAGTGCAGCGAGCGAACCAGCGGCTCGAACGCGATCACCACCAGCCAGCCCATCACCAGGTAGAGGGGAACCGAGGCGTGGCGCAACCCGGAGGGTCTGGTGACCTGGAGCGTGATTCCCAGGATGGCGAGACCCCAGACCAGGGCGAGGAGCGTCCATCCCCAGCCGCCGCGCAGGCTCACCAGCGTAAAGGGCGTGTAGCTACCGGCGATCAGCAGGTAGATGGCGGCGTGGTCGAAATGCCGAAGCACGCGCTTCGCTCGCTGGTGGCGAATGCCGTGGTACAGAGTCGAGGCGGCGTAGAGCAACACCAGCGTGGCACCGAAGACCGCACACCCGATCAGGTGCCAGACGTCGCCGCGCACGCTGGCCGCCACCACCAGGACCGCGAAGCCCGCGATGCTCAGCAGCAGGCCCAGGCCGTGAGTAATGGCGTGGGTGATCTCCTCGCCGGGGGTGTAGAACGGCTCCCTCGAGCGATCTCGCCTTCGTTCCGCTTCCATCGCCCCTTGAAAGTAGAAACCTCGACCTCCCCCGAAAGGAGTCCGGACAGTCCTTACACAACTTTCACAGTGGGGACGGGATGCGATGGTCGCGTAGCTGCTGGAGAAGCCACGGGGGTCTCCCGCATCTCATTTCGAAAGCTCGTAGGTCCTGCCGGTTTCGAGCATCGCCAGGAAGTTCTCTCTTCTGGCGGCGGCGGGGAGACCGCAGCCCGTAGAGAGAATGTGGCCCCCGTCTCCGCCGACTTCGTCGATCAGCCTCTGGCAGTAGGCCGTCACCTCCTCGGGCCTTCCCAGCGACATCAATGCAGGATGGACATCGCTGGCGATGCACATGTGGTTCCGGAGCTGCTCCTTGGCAGCAAAGATGTCGGTGGTTCCGTCCAGCTCGAGCATCGCCGAGCCCCGGGGCAACTCCTTGAAGTAGCGGATGTTCTTGTCCCAGCAGGTATCCAGATGAAAGCTGATCTTGATCCCCTCGGACCAGAAGGCCTCCGCGATCCGTTTCGTGTACGGCCACCAGAAACGCTCGAAGATCTCCAGGGGGTAGAAGAAGGCTCCCGCTCTCTCCTCGACCGTCTTCATGATCTTGATCCCGGTCTCCTTGCAGAGAGACAGCCCGAACGCGATGAACTCGTCGGTCATCTTGTCGAGCGCCTTTTCCACCATCTCGGGTCGGTAGAACAGGTCTTCCGTGAACTTCACCATGGAACGGGAGAGGGACAAGGTAAAGAACGGGTGGTTGTTGGGCTGCGGATACAGCACGAAGGCGCCTCTCTTCCGGTACTCGGAAATCGCGCGGATCGTGCCGCGAATCACCTCCGCGAAAAGCTCGTCGTATTGCTCCCGTGTAGTCAACTCCGAGACCCGGGAGATGAGATGCTCTTTGATGAACTCGAACCAGCCGATCTCCGCGATGATCTCATAGTCTTCATACTTGGTGTAATCCGACTCCAGAAATTGGATCTCCGGAGACTCCTCGGTCGGCTTCATCACCTTGAACCCACCGCTCGTGAACACCTCGGGAGTCAGTGCCGGGCTTGCCCCGTCCCAGCCGCCGTACTCATCGAAGAGCCGAAGCTCCAGATCCTGCTGGGCATCGAATCCCTTGTGCGCCGCCTCCCAGTTCTTCTGACCCGTGAGCCCCGCCGCCGCCGAAGTGGTGACATCCGGCCAGATCGGCACCCGGTCCGGCTTCTCCAGGCCGATGGCGCACTCCATCCTCTCGGTCGCGCTCATGCTCTCACTGCGCATGTCCTTTTCCTTCATGATCTCAGGAGCGGTTGGCATGAAACTGTCCGCTGAACGCCTCTTCGAGCATCGTTTCGACGATCTCTTCTTCAATCCCATACACGATCGCGTTGATCGTCAACACCGCGTCGGTGATTCCGCCGACCATTTCACCCTTGAATCGCGCACCTTCCTCGAACGATGTGATGCTGAAGAGGAGATGACCCTTCTCCTCGGCGTCGACCAGCCCCTTGATGTGACCGATCAGTCTGCCTCCGTGTTTCTCGAGACCGCCGGACCATTCGGAAAGCAGGAGAGCGACTCTCGAGCGCAGCTCGATTACCGGAATCGCGTCATCGAAGCACAGCTGCCACTTGCATGCACACGATGTGGGATTTGCGTGATCATCGCCGGCTAGCATCGCAAGTGAGCCATCAGGGTGTCCAACTGGGTTCGCTCTTCGGCAGAGATGGCGACGATGCTGGCCCGCGAGTTCAACTCCCTGGCGCTCTGGATGGTGCGTTGCACCGTTTCCCTCTCGACCTGGTCGATCTTGTTGACGGCCACGATGTCCGCCGCCTGGATCTGGGCGGTCACCAACGGGGTCATCACCTCCATCAGCATCTCGTGGCGGCTCGGATCGACGAGGGTAATGATCTGAATGGCGTCGACGTTCGTTCCGTAGTCACTCAGGTTCTTCGTGATGTCGGACGGGCGAGCAGACCCGGTGGCCTCCAAGATGACGAGGGTCGGCTGGAAGAGACGCTGCACGTTCTCCAAAGTGCCAACCAGGCCCGCGGCCAGAGTGCAGCATATGCAACCCCCGAGCAGCTCCTGCACATGCAGTCCCTCCAGGGTCAGATAGTCGCCGTCGACACCGACTTCGCCCATCTCGTTCTCGATGATCGCTATTCTCTGCGAAGCCGCAGCCAGGTGCTTCGCGACCTGGAGAAGCAGGGTCGTCTTCCCGGAGCCGAGAAAGCCAGCGATGATCAGTAGCTTCATCTGATGGTCTCAAGGCACCGCGCCCTTCTCCTCCATCGTCTTAAGGCAGTAGGCCACGCCCTCCGTGGCATCGGTGGTCTGAAAGTCGGCGCCGATGTGCGCCCTGAGCGTATCCGTCGTGACTCCTCCGCCCACCATGAGCTTGATGCGATCCCTGAGCCCTTGCTCTTCGATGATCTCGGAGGTCTGCTTCATGCTGGCGAAGGCTGTGGTAATCAGCGCCGAGAAGCCGACCAGATCCGGATCGACCTCCTTCATCTTCTCGATCACCCGCAGCGGATCGACATCCACTCCGAGATCGTGCACCTCGAAGCCCCGGGCCTCGAGAAGCGTCACGAAGATGTTCTTCCCCAGGTCGTGGATATCCCCCTTCGGCGTGGCCAGCACCACTTTGCCCAGTGGCTCGGGAGGGCGGGCGCGATCGAGCTGTGGCTTCAGGATCGCCATCACCCCCTTGAAGATCTCCGCAGCCAACATCATTTGGGCGAGGAACAGCGTCCCTTCCTGGAATTGGTCACCGACGGCGGTCATGGCCCGGCGTGCGTCTTCCAGGATCTCGAGCGCATCGTCACCGCGATCGACCCTGGTGGCCACCGTGGCGAGGACCTCATCCCTCTTGAGCTCGACGAACCCAGCCGTCAGATCTTCCAACATATCCATCCTGTCCTCTAGATTGATGCCGTTACCGCTTCGGAGCTGGCTCTCAGCGTGGCGATGGCGCCGTCGACCAGCTCGCTTGCCTCCGGGTCGAAGATGAACACCAGCTTGCCGGATGCGGCCGGCCCCTCCCGGTCTCCAAGCTCGGCGGGGAGGGTCGCCTCCCGATGGCTCACGCGACCCGCAGCCACGTCCACATAGACCATCCCTTCCGAGACCGGCACGAAGCCCTTGATGCGATAGACGACGTCCTTGATCCGGTCCAGCTCTGCCAGGAGAGGCTCGAGCTCGAGCGGCGCGACCAGGTGCACCGTGAACGACAGATAGTTCGGATCCCGGCAGAGAGCGTACTCACCCTGTAGCGCCCGCTCCCGCGGACCCGCCAGGATGTCGATCTCCGACCGGCAATAGCTCGAGCGAACGATCTTCGCCTGCGGATTGATCCGCGCGATCTCCTGCTCCACCTCCTGCAACGAAGCTTCGTCATGAAGGTCGGTCTTGTTCACCAGCGCCACGTCGCAGGCTTCCACCTGGGAGATCACGTTGGGGAGGGTGTGGATCAGCTTCATGAAGGTTCCGGGATCGATCACGCTCACCACGGTGCGAAGCTCGTAGACCCGGTCGAGACGGGTCTCTTCCAACATCTCCACCGTCACCTTCGGATCGGCGATCCCGCTGGCCTCGATGACCACGCCCTCCAGGGGATGCTCGGGATCGTCGAAACGGCCCGGAAGCGCCTGCAGAATCCGAAGGAATTCGCCCGACAGGCAGCGGCAGAAGATGCTCCCGCCCGGAATCGATACGACCTGGTCCTCGCCGAGATCGAGCAGCTTCCCGTCCACATCCGCATCTGCGAACTCGTTGACGATGTAGGCCAGCCTGCGCCCCTGGTTCCGTTCGATCACACGCTGCAGCAGCGTGGTCTTCCCGCCCCCCAGGAAGCCTGTAACCATCGCGAGCGGAATCATGAGTTCTTCCTCAGGCTCTGGCGCTCCTCCTCCGCCTGCCTGCGGTAGTAGTCGTAGACGCCAGCCCTTTCGAGCGCCCAGCGCGTGAAGCGGGGGCTCAGGTGCTCGAACACGAGCATGAGCCGCACGGGACCGGGATTGACGATGATCTCGAAGACGTCCCGCTGGATGGCGCGCAGGACCGCCTGGGCCACCGCCTCCGGGGTAGAGGTGCCGAGCACCCTCGGCGCCTCCTGGGTTCGCACCGCGAACATGCCGGCTTCCGAGACGAAGCCGGGGCAGATCACCGATGCGCTGACACCGGTGCCCTGGAGCTCGATGCGCAAGCCACTGGTCCACGCGATCAGGCCCGCCTTGGTGGCGGCGTAGGTCGCGGAGTACGGTGAGCCCTTCTTTCCTCCGAGCGAGGACATCATCACCAAATGGCCGCGCCCACGTTCGATCATCCCCTCCAGCACCAGCCGACTCAGGATCAGCGGCGCCACCAGGTTGGTGCGAACCATCGTCTCGATCTGATCCGGCGACAGGTCGGTGTAGGGCACGATCGCCTCGATCCCGGCGTTGTTCACCAGGATGTCGATGGGTCCCAGCGTGGACTCGGCCTCTTCGACCAGCTGTTGGCGCGCCCCTGCGTCGCAGACGTCGGCGGCAATCGAGTGCACGCGCGTGCCGTCTCCCGCCAGCTCCTCGGTCACCTGGCGGAGCGAATCCGCCGAGCGCGCCGTCAGCGTCAGATTGGCACCCTCGCTCGCCAGGGCGCGAGCGATGTACGGCCCGAGCCCCCTCGAGCCACCGGTCACCAGTGCATGCGCTCCGCGGATCGTTTTCATGGTCGGCGATCAGATTCGGAGGCCCACCACCTCGCGGGCCTGTGCCTTGTACAGTTCCATCGGAGCCTCGGCCATCAGCATCATCTTCTGCGATGCGATCGAGCCCTCCGCGTGAATGGTACAGACTTCGTGCCATCCCGAGAAGTCGCTCGCCACCAGATGCCGGAGCATGCTGAAGAGCTTGAGCCGCTCGGCGGCGTCGAAGGGCTCGGCACCTCCCAGATACTTCTCCAGGTAGGGCTTCAGCTCCGGGTGGCTCCAGTCCCGGTAGGTCGGCTGCGTCACCAGCAGCCCGCCCGCGATGTCCTGGATGTCGCGCACGAACTCGTGGAAGTTCGAGGCGAAGTGCATCTTCGCCATGTTGGAGAGGAGCGGCTTTGCCACGTAGAGACCCGACCCGTGGAACTCCTCCGGCTCGCTGAGGGCCGCCTTGGCCAGGGCCTTGGTGGTCTCGGTGTAGCGGATCATCTCGACGAAGCGGTCCCGGATGTGGGAGGCGCGCTGGATTCCGTTCGCCTCGGCCACCAGCATCGCAACGCCGGTCATGTACTCCAGGATCGGAATCTTGTAGGTGACCGCCGTGAACCGGTGGAATGCGCTGAAGGCATAGGCCACCGGCTGGGCCAGCTGCCAGTCGCGAAGCAGAAAGACCCGCTCCTTGGGCACACGCACCTCGTCGAAGACCAGCAGCGCCTCCACGTGACCCCGCTTCGGTCGCGGGGTCGGAAAGGAAAGCTGGTCCTCGTAGCGAAAGTTGGGCCGGCAGATTTGCGTGAGCCCTGGCGTGTCCACGGGGACGGCAAAGGCGACCGCATGGTCGGCCTCGGCCTCGGTCAGGTTGCGCGTCGGAATCACCAGGATCTCGTCCACGTAGGGCGATGCGGTGATGTGCGCCTTCGCACCGGAGACGACGATCTCGTCCTCGCTCTCGTCCACGACGCGGACGTAGTAGTCGGGACTCTTCTGCTCGGCCGGGGGCTTGCTGCGGTCGCCCTTCACGTCGGTCACCGCACCAGCGAGCGAGAGATCCTTTCGCGCGCAGTGGCGGCGGTACTCGGCGATCCTGTGCGCGTAGGTCTGGTTCCCCGCCGCCCGTGCCACCGCCGTCAAGCCGTTCAGGATGTCGCTACCGACGTCCTTCACGAAGGGAAGGGCTCCGTCGGCGTATCGGCACGCGGCGGAGACGAGCTCGAATCGCTCGGCGACCGCCTCCGGCTTCTCGGGCAGGTCGAAGTAGCGGCTCACCGCCTCACCCGTCTCCGGATCCTCGGTGACGGCGATCTCCCGGAGTGAGGGATCGTGGGCCATCAAGAAGTCGAAGGCCGCGGTCTCGACCCCCACCTTGATGTACGGATCCTCCGTCACGTCGTCGATCCGGTTCCCGGCGAGGTACACCCGCCTGCCATCCTTGAGGCCCCGCCTGTATTCGTCAGCGGTTCGAAGCGCCATGGGATCTCCTCAGTCCTTGTTCTCTGCTTCTTCGATCGGTCGAAACATCTCCCGGAACTTCGCCATGAAGGCCACGTCTCCCTCCACCGACATCTTTCCGGTGACGACGGCCGTCACGCTGTCGAGCCTGCCCGTCGCCACGTCGTGGTAGTTCCGGTCACTCGCCACGATGCAGACGGTCGGTGAGGCCAGGACCTCCTCGGTCACCGCAACCGACCCATCCTCGATCCTGACGGTCCACTCGCCGCCACCGCCCCCGGTGATCTGATAGCTGACCGAGGCATCCACCCCCGCTGCCTTCGCGGGAATGAAGCGGTCCAGCATGCCGGTGAAGAGGTGTGCCACCGGCACCGGCTCGGCCTGGGCCTCCTCCTCGAGCTCTCGCGCCAGCTGCTTCTTCACCACCTTCCCGATGGCGTTTCTCGGCAGACTGGCGCGGAACACGAAGTCCTCGGGAACCTTGTACCCCGCCAGCCGGTCGGCACAGAATGCGCGGAGGCCCTCCTCCTCGAGCGGCTCGCCGCGGACCCGCACGACGCACGCCTTGGCGACCTGCCCGTACTTTTCGTGGGCCTCGGGGATCACCGCCACGGCGGCCACGGCCGGATGCTCGGCAATCGCGTTCTCGATTTCCTTGGGGTAGACGTTCACTCCACCCCGGATGATCATCTCCTTCTTCCGGTCCGCGATGAAGACGAAGCCGTCGTCGTCGAGGTAGCCGAGATCGCCAGTATAAAGCCAGCCGTCGACGATCGTCTCGGCTGTGGCCTCGGCGCGACCCCAGTATCCCTTCATCAGGATGTCGCCGCGCACCACGATCTCTCCGAGCTGTCCGGCCGGAAGGGGCTTCCGATCCGGATCGAACACCCGGAGCTCGAGCCCTTCGAAGGGGAGTCCCACAGAGCCGTACTTGGAGCGCTCCAGCATGTTGGCGGCAATCCCACCGCTGCTCTCGGTCAGACCGTAGGCCTCGAGGATGGGGACGCCGAAGCGTTCCTTGCACTCTTCCAGCTGCTCCGGCGGGATTGGCGCCGCACCGGAGATTCCGAAGCGGAGCGAGCGGGTATCCACGCTGCTCGACTCGGTGGCCCGGAGCAGGATGTTCCACATGGTGGGCACGATGTAGAAGGCGTTGATCCGGTAGCGCTCGATGCAGTCCCAGAACTCCGACGCGGAGAAGTTCCGCCGCAGCACGATCGTCGCGGCGCGGTACATGGTCGGCAGGGCGAGATCGTTGAGGCCGCCGGAGTGGAAGAGCGGCAGCACGCAGAGGGCCCGGTCGCCGGCCGAGATCGGCATGTCCTGTGTCTTGATCCGGGCGCCTGCGAGAACGCCGCGGTGGCTCAGCATCACCCCTTTCGGATTCCCGGTGGTCCCCGAGGTGTACATCAGCGCCGCGGTGTCCTCGGGCCGCGGCGGCTCCACCGGAGGCGGCTCCGTGCCGTGCTCGGAGAGGACTGCCGGGAGGCACTCGTGGGGCCGTCCGAGATCCACAGGCGAGGGAGCGTTCACCAGGATCTGCTCCACCGTGGGCGTGACCTCCGCAATCTCGGCTGCGATCGGACCGTACTCCGGATCCACCAGCAGGACCTTGGAGCGGGAGTCGTTGACCAGGTACTCGACCTCGTTCGCCTGCCACCAGCAGCTGATCGGCCCGGCGATGGCGCCGATCTTCTGCGTCCCGAGCAGCACGTCGAAGACGGCCGGTGAGTTCCCCAGCATGTAGGAGACCACGTCGCCCCGCTTCACTCCCTTCTCCAGCAGGTAGTTCGCAAAGGCGTTGGTGCGCTGGTCCAGATCCCGGTAGGTGATGATCTCGTCGTAGAAGTTGAGGAACGGCGTGTCGGGATGCTCTGCGGCGTTTCGCCGGACCAGCTCACAGGTCGTCTCGACCTTCCTGCTCATCAGGTCTCCTTCCCTTCCTTGGGCTCTCGTCACCACCACGCTGTCCATCAGCGCGAGCGCGGTCTCAGGGTTTGAACCAGCCGTTCTCGCGGTACCAGGCGAGTGTCTCCCGAAGCCCCTCCTCCGCCGACGGATACCTCAGCTTGAAGCCGGTCGCGGCGAGCTTCGAGCTGTCCCAGACCCGGTCGCAGGAGAGGTAGTGCAGCGTCCCGACCTCCAGGGCCGGGCGGGTCTTGCGCCACTTCGCCAGCCGCTGGGAGATCGCCGCGATCGGAAGCAGCAGGCGCATCGGAACCCGGAGGAAAGGCTTCTCCACCCCGCACAGTTCCCGGGAGACCAGCTGGAAGAACTCCGCCGTGGTCATCCGCGAGTCGTCGCTGATGTTGTAGACCTCTCCGATGGTCTCGTCGTGTTCGAAGGCGAAGAGAACCGCGCGACACATGTCTGCTACGTGAAGGAAGGCCTCGATCCGGTCGCCCTTCCCCACCATCAGCATCCGCCGCCTGCCGCGGCTGCCCTCGATCTGCTTGAAGGCGTTGAAGAGACCGTACTCGGAGCGCGGCCCGTAGATGGCCGCCGGCCGGAAGATCGTGGTGCGCAACCCCTTCTCGAGCTGGCAGCGGTGGACGACCGTCTCCCCTTCCCATTTGCTGACGTTGTAGTTGTTCAGCGGCGGCGTGAGCTTCTCCGCATCCTCCGCAACGGGGACGCCCGACCGCCAGTCGTAGCCGTAGACGCCCACGGACGAGAGGTGGATGAAGCGCCCCGCTCCCGCGGCCACCGCCGCGTCGCAGAGGTTCTCCACGGCCTTCACGTTGACGGCGAAGATGATCTCGTCGGGCGTCGAGTAGTCGTGGATCCCGGCGACGTGGAAGACGGCGTCGACGCCCTCCAGAAGCCGGTCGAGCCCCTCTCGGCAGGTCAGGTCGGCGGCGACGAATTCGACATCGAGAGCATCGAAGAGAGCCCCGTAGTGGCGGCTCGAGACGTCCGTCGCGCGCACGCGGAATCCCGCCCGCGCCGCGTGCATCACCATGTGGTGCCCGGTGAACCCGGCCGCTCCAGTCACCAACACACGGCGAGAGTCGGAGACGGTTGTCTGATCGGTCATCCGCTAGCCCTGCTCTTCGCCGTCGGTGGAGACCAGCTCGGCGTTCAATCCGCGGACGTCGATCCGCAGGGTCGGTGGCGCACTCGCGCTTCGCTTCTCGATGGCGCGCATCACCATCTCGTGGATGGTGTCGCAGTACTGTGAAATCTGCTCCGGCCGCCCCGCCACGATCCACTGGGTGGTGAGGTGCTCGATGAAGCCGAGCACCATGTTCCGGACCAGGGGACCATCGATGTCGGAGCGAAAGATCCCGGCCTCGACTCCCTCCTGGAAGGCCTCCAGGATCGGCCGCGATGCCTTCCGCACTACCTCGTAGGCCGCGGACCGGGTGAAGTTGCGGCTCGCCTTCAGGGTGAGCAGGGCGACGGACGTATACAGCGGGTTGCGCTCGTAGAACTCGAGGTACGCCTGGATCACCACGCGAAGCTTCTCCCGGGGATCGCGGATGTAATTGCGAAGGCCCTCGAGGCGCTCCACCTCGCGCCGCGTGTAGAGCTCCGCGATCGAGAAGAGCACCTGCTCCTTCGACTCGAAGTACTCGTAGAGCGTCGCGTCGGAGACGCCCGCGGCCTCGCAGATCGCCGAGACGGTGGTGGCCTCGAAGCCCTTCCGGCCGAAGAGATCGAGCGCTGCCTCGAGAATGCGGAGCTCGCGCTGAGGGTTTCGCTTGCGCCCATTCCGCTGGACGCCGGCGGGATCGCGGGAGCCGCTCGCAGATCGGTCGCCGTCGAGCTCGCTGGCTGATGTCGGCATATATTCCCCTGTTTCACCTAAAAAATACAGATCAGCACTTTTATTTCAAGCTATTTTTCAGGTCGATACTATTAATTTATGAGGATATTCGATATAATGATCCAAATCGTCGCCCCTTGGGGACGCCGGGGAGGAGCTGGCGTGAATCTCTCAGTGCTCCGCTACGAGGTCGCCGACCGGGTGGCCCGGATCGCGATCCACAACCCTCCCGTCAACGCGCTGGACACCCGCTTTCTGGAAGAGTTCGAGGCCGTGCTGGACCGGCTGTCGCAGCCCGGGGAGGCCCGATCCGTGGTTCTGCGGAGCGACTGCCCGGGCTTTTTCTCCGCGGGAGACGACGTCCGCGAGCTGGGCGAGATCAGCCCCGAAATTCTCGCCGCCCTTCCCCGGGCCCACGCGCTGCTGAACGCACTCGAGTCCCTCCCCCTTCCGACCATCGCCGCGATCAACGGCCACGCCCTGGGAGGGGGGCTCGAGCTGGCGCTGACCTGTGACCTCCGCTTCATGGGAGCGGACTCGGGGCGGATCGGCTTGCCCGAAGTGCGCTTGGGAATGATCCCGGCCCTCGGCGGAACCCAGCGCCTCCCACCTCTGGTGGGCAAGGGCAAGGCGCTCGAGATGATGTTCAAGGGCCTGCAGCTGACTCCGGAGGAGGCCGAGCGGATCGGGCTGGTGAACGCTGTGTTTTCCCAGGCCGAGCTGGAGGAGCGGGTCCAGGACTACGCGGTGCGGCTCGCTCGGCAGGCGACGGGCGCCATCGCCAGGATCAAGGGCTGCGTCCGCACTGGCTTCTACGAGGGGACCGCAAAGGGCCTCGCCGAGGAGCAAAGGGCCGTCGTCGAGAACTTCGAGTCTCCGGACGTGCGCGAGGGTGTGGATGCCTTCCTCACCGGCCGGAAGCCCCGGTTCCAGGGTTGAGCTCGGGTCCTGGCGCACAGTGAAGAAGGCCTTCGTTACGGGCGGTGCCGGCTTCCTAGGTGTGAACCTGGTCGAGCATCTCCTCTCCGCAGGGCAGGAGGTCGTCGTCTTCGACACTGCGGGAGCGGACGCCTCGCGTCTGCAGAAGCGAGGCGTCTCGCCGAGCTCGAGGTGCAACGCGGAATCGAGCGGGGCCTCGACGCGGTGATCCTGAACCCCTCCAACATTCTGGGAAGGCACGACCGCTCGGGCTGGTGCAGCAAATCGGCGAGCTGCTGGGGCGCCCGGCGAGCAGCCGAGGCTGATCAATGCTTCCGCATGATCAGAAACTCGTAGGAGTAGGTGTGACCGAATCGCCGGTGCATGTCGAGCTCCAGCTCGGCCTCCAGCAGCACCTGGGCGAGGACCGGATCGTCCGCTGCCCGCGGGCGAACCTCCTCGACCCGCTCCTCTAGCGGCCCGTAGTACTGCGTCCACCACGACTCCGGGGGGAGCGTGAAGTGGTCGAGGGTCTCGTAGCCGGCATGGGCCGCCCGGGCGATGCACCCCATCGCGTCGGTGATGGCCGGGTACTCCCGTTCCCACATCTCCCGCACCTCGGCCGGCGGATCGTCCGCCGTCCAGACGGCCTCGCTAGCAGCCACGATCCCCCCTTGGGGGAGGAGAGTCCGCCACAGCTCGAGCCCCTCGCCGAAGCCGATCTGGTAGATGGCCCCCTCGCACCAGATCAGATTCACCGTTCCCGGATCGAAGGGCAGCGCGGACATGTCGCCCTGCCTGGCGTCGATCAGGTGATCGAGGCCCGCGCGCTTCGCCCTCCCCTTCAGCACCTCCACGAACGGCTGGTAGATGTCGATGGCCGTGACCTTCACATCGAGCTCGCGGGCCAGCACCAGTGTCTGACCTCCGGGGCCGCAGCCCGCGTCGACGACCACCGGATCCGGAGGAAGCTCGGGGAGCAACCCCACTGCTCGTCGCGTGATCGAGTCGTCGCCGGGCCCCTCGCGCGGGAGACCGGTGTGGAGCTCGAAGAACTGCGGCGGCGGCCACATGGTTCACCTCGGTGAGGGATCGGAGATGGATACACCCACGCTTCGGCGCAGACGCCCGTATGCTACCACCCCAATGGTCGAGCGAGCCAAGGGCGGGTCGAAGCGGGTTCCCGAGGTCGAGCGAGGTGATCATGGGATTCGAGAGAGTGACGCTGGGGCGAACTGGACTGTCGGTGACGCGGCTCGGCGTTGCTGCGAGCTACGGCACCGACGAGGCCATGGTCGAGGAGGCCGTGGCCAGGGGAGTGAACTACTTCTGGTGGGGAGCGCTCCGCACCAGAAGGATGGCGAGGGGCCTCCGCGCCGCCGCCCGGGGAAGGAGAGAAGACCTCGTCATCGTCGCGCACTCCCTCTCGCGCAGTCGTTCCTCGCTGTCGAAATTCGTGAAGAGAAGCTTGGATCGACTGGGTGTGGACTACCTGGATGTGCTGCTCCTGGCGGGCCACAAGCGCGAGCCCGATCCTTGGCTGATGGAGCACGCAAACAGGCTGAAGGATCGGGGAGTGATCCGCTTCCTGGCCTTGTCCAGCCACCATCGTCCCGTCTTCCCGGAGCTCGAGAAGGACAAGCAGATCGATATCTTCCATCTCCGCTACAACGCGGCTCACCGCGGAGCCGAGCAGGAGATCTTCGAGCACCTTCCAGAAGCAGGCGGCCCCGGGGTGGTGACCTTTACCAGCAACCGCTGGGGGAGCCTGATCGATCCCGCCTGGACGCCTCCGGGAGAGCCCCCGCCCTCCGTTGCCGACTGCCACCGCTTCGTTCTCTCCCACCCCAAGGTACACGTCGCCTGTTGCGGACCCAGCAACATGGAGCAGCTAGAGCAGAATCTCGAATGCCTGGAGCTGGGTCCGATGAGCGGGGAAGAGCTCGAACGCATGCGCCGCATCGGCCGTCACGTCTATGAGAAAGGGGCCCCCTGGAAGGCACAGCTCCGGGCCATGATGGGCGTCGTATCGCGCCCCTTCAGACGAGAATCACGTGATGGTTGATTGCGGGCTGCGGGCTGACAGCCGATCGAGGAGGCACTGATGGCAAGCGGAGTCTTCCTGGCGTTGGCTCTGGTGAGTGCTCTGCTGACACTGAACGTCTACCGGCCGCTCCGAGCGCCGATGGCACTCGGAGCGGTGAGCAGCGTTCTCGGCTGGAGCGTCGGCGAGTTCGCACTGCACCACATCGTCCTTCAGCTCGTCCTGACACTCGCCTTCGCCGCCTGGGGAAGCCTCGGCGGCGTCGCAGAGAAGCTCGGGCTCGTGGTGCTGCTCTCTTCCTGGACCGCTCTTCTCCTGCACTACTGGGAGGGCCGCCAGGCCGGTCGGATCATCGACGACGCCGTCCAGCGTACCTTTGGCGATCCCGGTGACGCAGCGCCCCCTGTGCGCTCCGGTTCGCCGAACTGGCGCCGGATCCTGCTGCCGATTCCGGTGCGCGACCCGGGCGTGGAGCGAATCCGCGACCTCCCCTTCGGCGACAGTGTCGACGAGCCGCTTCACCTGGATGTCTACCGTCCGCGCAGCGGCGACGGCCCTTTCCCGGTGCTGCTCTACGTCCACGGGGGTGGGTGGACGATGGGCAGCAAGAACTTCCAGGGACTCACGACCTGCACCCACATGGCCAGCCGCGGCTGGCTCTGTGTCAACGCCAACTACCGGCTGAGCCCACGGGCGACCTTTCCGACTCACATCGTCGATGTGAAGCGGGCGATCCGCTGGATTCGCGAAGAGGGGGCCCGGCTGGGTGCGGATCCCGACTGCATCGTCATCACGGGAGGTTCAGCGGGCGGACACCTCTGCGCACTCGCGGCGCTGACGCCGAACGACCCCGAGTATCAGCCGGGCTTCGAGGGAATCGACACCAGCGTCCAGGGCTGCATCCCCTTCTACGGGGTCTTCGACTTCACCGGAGAGAGGAAGCACTGGCCGCATCCGGGGCTCTACCGGACCCTCGAGCGCGTCGTACTGAAGCGGACGAGGGAGAACGACCCGGAAGCCTTCAGAAGAGCTTCCCCCCTGCACCGGGTGCACAACGGAGCTCCACCCTTCCTGTTGATCCACGGAACCGCCGACTCGCTGGTGCCTCTCGAGGAGTCACGGGTATTCCACCGGGCGCTCGTCGAAGCCACGGGAGGGCGCGCCGCCCTGGCGGAGATCCCCGGGGCACAGCACGCCTTCGAGCTCTTCCCCTCGCTGCGAACCGAGTCCGTCCGCGGCGCCGTCGAACGTTTCCTCGACCAACTCCAGCGCCAACACCATCGGTGCGCGGAGGAGGCCGGCAAGAGGTGAAGATCGCCCTGATTCAACAGAAGGCGTCTCCGGATCGGAAGGCAAACCGGCAGCGCGGGCTCGAGGCGGTCGAGCGGGCGACCGCGCAGGGCGCCCAGGTGATCTGTTTTGCAGAGCTGGCTTTCGATCCCTTCTACCCGCAGGAGCAGTCGACGCCGGACAAGCTCGCTCTTGCGGAGGCGATTCCGGGGCCGACCACCGAGCCGTTCTCGGCGCTGGCCGCGGAGTTCGGTGTGGTCCTGATCCTGAACGTCTTCGAGCGCGAAGGCGATCGCACCTACGACACGTCACCCGTGATCGATGCCGATGGCCGGCTTCTCGGAAGCACCCGCATGGTGCACATCACCGACTACCCCTGCTTTCACGAGCAGGGATACTACGCGCCCGGCGACCACGGTGTCCCGGTCTACGAGACCGCTTTCGGCAGGATCGGCGTCGCCATCTGCTACGACCGTCACTATCCCGAATACATGCGCGCCCTGGCGCTCCGGGGAGCCGAGGTCGTAGTCGTCCCCCAGGCGGGAGCCGTCGGCGAATGGCCGGAGGGCCTCTACGAGGCGGAGATGCAGGTCGCCGCCTTCCAGAACGGGTTCTTCACGGCTCTCTGTAATCGGGTCGGCGCCGAGCCTCGTCTCACCTTTGCCGGCGAATCCTTCGTCTGCGATCCGGCCGGCCGGGTCGTCGCCCGGGCTGGACAAGGAACCGAGGAGATCCTGCTCTGCGATCTGGACCTCGATCGAGTCGCCCACTCGGACGCGCGCCGGCTCTTTCTCCGCGACCGAAGGCCGGAGCTGTACGCCAACTGGATCGGCTAGCACGCATCGACGACCGCGTACCGCAATCTTCCGGGGCCACTCACCGCGATATGCCGGGGTGATCTCGGATCGACGCCATGAACGATACGAAGTGCGGCATCGCGACCTGGGGCTCGGGTAGATCCGGGTTCCAGATCTTCTCCCACTTGAAGGAGTAGAAGCCCTCGAAGCGGAAGGCGTCGAGCCGGGCAACGGTCTCGCGTAACGGCACCTCCCCCTCTCCCGGGAACACCCATCGTTGCCCGTCGCCTTCGCGCACCAGGTCTGCCAGGTAGACCTGGTGCGTCCAGGGTTGGATCAGCGAAAGCAGCTCGTCGCCGTGGGTCGCCTCGTACATGAAGCTGTGGTCGGGCGAGTAGACCAGGCCGAAGCGCGGGTCGTCGAGGCGACGCGCGATCTGGAGGGCGTCGAGCGCGGTTCCCGCCCCGGCGTGATTCTGCATCACGATGCCTACTCCGGAAGTGTCGTCGCAGAGCGCCTCGGCGATCGCCTCGGCGGACCCCTGGACCAGCTCGTCGGAGCCGTGACCGGAGGCGGGGTGGACCCCGAAGATGCGGATCGCCCGCGCGCCCAACACCGCGCCGATGCCGAGGTGGCTGGCGATGTGCTCCGCGTACTCGCCGGACCATCCCTCGGAGGCGGAGCTGATCTGGTGGTAGCAGAGGACACTGGGGATCTCGAGACCGGCCGCCTCGAAATCACGGGCCACCTCCCGGAGCTCCTTCTCCTCGGAAGCGGGGCGGACCTCGCCGAGGTAGTCGGCGCAGCGAATGTCGACGCCGTCGAAGCCGACCTCGAGCGCCAGGGCGATCGCTCCGGCGTGGTCGAGCTGAGGCGTCCCCATGGTGGTGAAGCTGAGCTTCCTCTTCATCTCGCCGGCCACCTCCAGCTCTGCCAGGGACGCCGATAGCACAGCATCTTCACGACGTCCTGGCTACGAGCTTCCTGAACAATCCGGGCTAGGATTCCCATGCCATGAACGACACCCCCAAAAATCCCGAGTCGCGTCCCCGGATCGTGCTGGCGATGATTCCGGGGCTGGAGCGAAGTCTCTTCACCGACGAACATCTGACCGCGCTCCGCGCCATGGCGACTCTCCCGGAGACGGAGCCCGCGGTGCCCTTCGATAGCGAGCGCGCCGGACGGCTGCTCCAGGACGCCGAGATCCTGCTGACCGGCTGGGGCTGCCCGGAGCTCTCCGCCGCGGTGCTCGACCGGGCCCCAAGGCTTCGCCTGATCGCCCACTGTGCCGGCACCGTGAAGGACATGGTGACGCCCGCCTGCTGGGAGCGGGGGCTTCGCGTAATCACGGCTGCCGAGGCCAACGCCGTCCCCGTGGTGGAGTACACCGTGGCGGCCATCCTGCTGGCCAACAAGCACGCATTCCACATCCGCGAGATCTACCGCCAGGAGCGCCGCTACGGAATCTGGCATCACACCACGCCGGGGATCGGGAACCTGAACAAGCGTGTGGGCATCGTGGGCGCTTCGCGGATCGGCCGCCGTGTGATCGAGGCCCTGCGCCCCTTTGACTTCAATATCTGCGTCTACGACCCCTATCTTGGCGAGGAGGAAGCCGCGGGCCTGGGTGTCGAGAAGGTCGAGCTCGACGAGCTGCTGCAAAGCTCCGATGTGGTAACGCTGCACGCGCCCTCCCTTCCCGAGACGCGTCACATGATCGGCGCCGGGGAGCTGGCCCTGATCTCCGACGGCGCCGCGCTGATCAACACGGCCCGGGGTGCGCTGATCGATGGGGCGGCGCTGGAGAAGGAGCTCTCGTCGGGACGGATTCGGGCGGTGATCGACACCACCGAGCCCGAGACACTGCCCGCCGACTCGCCGCTCTACGACCTCCCCAACGTCTTCCTGACCCCGCACATCGCCGGAGCTTCGGGGACGGAGGTTCACCGCATGAGCGAGCTGGTCATCGAGGAGATCGGCCGTTACCTGCGCGGAGAGCCGCTGCAGCACGAGGTGCGCCAGCAGGACATGCCGCGAATCGCCTGAGCCCACCCCGGGCTGGCGCGGCGGGCCGACCTGCGCGAGAAGCCGGACGGAGAGCCCGATGACACGAGATGAGCTGGAGACGCCGGGGATTCCCGAACTCTGTGCCCGGATCCGGCCGCACCGTCAGATCACCGGCATGTCTGCCATCCTGCTCCCCTTTGCAGCGTCGGGGGAAATCGACTGGCCCGCGCTCGAGGCCCACGTCGCGCGTACGGCAAGCGCCGGCCTCACACCGGCCGTCAACATGGATACGGGTTACGTGCAGCTGCTGGACGACGCCACGCGGCTCCGCGTCCTGGAGGTAGCCCGGGAGCACGGCGCGGGCGACTTCGTGGCAGGTGCTCAGGTGCCCGACCAGCCCGGGGATGCCTGGAAGGCCGACGGCTACCTACGGGAAATGCAGCGGATCCGGGAACACGGGGGAACCCCGATCGTTTTTCCCTCTCACGGTCTCTCCGCCCTCGCCGAGCCGGATTGGGTGTCGGCGCACGCGGAGCTGGCACGCCACTCCGATCGCTTCCTGGCCTTCGAGCTGGGGCCGATGTTCGTGCCCTACGGTCGCATCTACGGTCTGGACGCTTATCGGGGGCTGATGGAGATCCCCGGCTGCATCGGGGCCAAGCACTCGTCGCTCGATCGCGGACCCGAGTGGGAGAGGCTGGCGCTGCGTGACAGCTGCCGGCCCGACTTCCTGGTGCTCACGGGAAACGACCTGGCCATCGACATGGTGATGTACGGAAGCGACTACCTGCTGGGCCTCTCGACCTTCGCCCCCGATCTCTTCGCCCGCCGCGACGCCTGGTGGGAGGCCGGCGACGCCCGCTTCTACCAGCTCAACGACGCGCTCCAGTACCTGGGCTGTTTCGCCTTCCGGGAGCCGGTCCCGGGCTACCGGCACAACGCGGCCCAGTTCCTGCAGCTGCGGGGCTGGATCGAGAGCGACGCCACCCACCCGCGCTCGCCCCGGCGTCCCGAGAGCGACCGCAAGGTGCTGGCCGAGATCGCCCAAAGCCTGGGAGTGCTAGCGGGTTGAGCGCGCCCTCGGTGCGCGCAACAAGCAACCCCGTGCACGAGGTGAGCTACAATAGGTGTCGCATTCTCCGTTGACGTAAAGACTGACGAGCCAGAGTTCGACACGATGAGCATCGAGAAACTCGACGAGTACTCCTTCGAAGTCGGAGCGATCAGGCCTCCCAGCGAGGGGGGAAGCCATTCCCTGCTCCTCCGGCCCACCCGAAATTGCTCCTGGGGCAGATGCAAGTTCTGCTACGGCCTCGTCTACGATCGCCAGAAGTTCGAGATCCGCAGTGTCGAGGAGATCGAGAAGGACATCGACTCCGCCAAGGCGATCGCGGATGCGATACGGGCGGTCTCATGGCAGATCGGGCAGGCGGGCACCGTCAACCACTCCGTGGCGGCGGCCATGGTGCGCGACAATCCGGGACTCAACGCCAATCACTGCTTCGTGCTCGTCTTCAACTGGCTTGCCGCCGGCGCCAGGACGGCCTTCCTCCAGGATGCGAACACTCCGATCATGCGGACCCGCGACCTGCTGCAGGTGCTCCGATACCTGAAGCGGCAGCTCCCGACCCTGGAGCGCGTCACCTCCTATGCCAGGTCGAAGACCATCGCCAAGAAGTCCCTGGAGGAATTGAAGGAGCTGCGCGCTGCGGGGCTCACCAGGCTTCACATGGGGCTCGAGTCGGGGGATGATGAGGTTCTCCTCTACGTCGACAAGGGAGTCACTGCCCAGGAGCAGATCGCGGGCGGCAAGAAGGCCAAGGAGGCGGGGTTCGAGCTCTCGGAATACGTGATGCCCGACCTTGGCGGCAGATCGATGTCGGACCAGCACGCCAGGAACACCGCCCGCGTCCTCAACGAGATCGACCCCGACTTCATCAGGATGAGGCCCTTCGTGGTCAGCTCCGCCCAGCCCCTGTACGAGGACTACCAGAGTGGCGAGCTCGAACTCTCGTCGCCTCACGAGCGTCTGCGCGAGCTGCGGACACTGATCCAGAATCTGGATGTGACCAGCAGGGTGTGCTTCGATCACGTCATGAACGCGTGGTACCAGGATACGGCCCACCGCCGCACCCTCTTCACGCAGGACTACGACGGGTACAAGTTTCCCGAAGAGAAGGAAGAAGTCCTCGAGTTGATCGAGGAGGGTCTCCGGCTGGACGAGTCCTTGCACCTGCACGTGAAGGACATGATCGAGATGAGGAGTCTATGAGCCATGGGCGCGAGAGATTCGTTCCAGGAGTTCGAAGCCGCCGAGCTGTTCTGTTCCAAGTGCAAGAAGCTGGTGCCAGTCAGGAAGAAGATGCTCCTGGTCCTCGCCGAGGGCGACAAGTACGACTACGCCTGCTCCGTCTGTGGCGAGCGGGTCGGCGGGAAGATGGACAAGAAGGAGGGGAACCTGGGGAAGCTGATCGTATGAGCCTCGGCTCGTCGCCTTCCCCCTGAGCTGCTCATCCCATTCACTCAGCAGAGTCTGCGTTTCTCACCAGCTCACCTCAATTCGAGGGCTGATTCTGCCGATCACCTCTCGAGATCAGCTCCAGGATCATCTCGATGCAGGTTCGATCCACCTCAGAAGGCCCGCGAAGGGTCTCGGTAGGCACCGCCGAGCACTTTGGCTGGCTGCAGGGCATCGTGAAGGCGGTGCTCGTCCTCAACCTCCTCGACGCCCTCTTCACGCTCGTGTGGGTCCGCTCCGGACTCGCCCGCGAGGCGAATCCGCTCATCGATCAGCTCGCCAATCAGCACGCAGTGGGATTCGTGCTCGTCAAGCTCGCTCTGGTCAGCCTCGGTTCGTGGCTGCTCTGGCAGCATCGAGAGCGTCCGGCTGCCGTGATCGCGATCGTCGCAGCTTTTCTCACCTACTACCTCATTCTTCTCTATCACATCCAATACGCCAGCGGCCTGGTTCGACTGCTTCTCGGGATCGCCTAGCCACTGCTCCCCTCCCCGTGCGAGAATCCGCTGGGCGCGCTGCGTATCTGATAGTATCCTGCGTCTCTTCCTCACGAACGTGCAGAAAGGGCGCACCCTGGTCGATTCGGAGCGGAGCCCCGGAGCTGTGCCTCCTCCGGACACCGACGGCGAAAATGACGCCGGGGCGCAGCAGGGCCAGGTCTATCTCCCCAGCTTGCCGAACCGGCTGCTCAGGTCGGCGCTCGTCCCCAGGCCTCTGCTGTTGGCGGCATTTCAGGGCGCAGCCCGGCTGATGCGCTGGCGGATCGAGAGGCGCGACCGTTTGGAAGCCAAGAGGGAACCTCTCCCGCCGACGGACGAAGCTCCCCGACTCTGGTTTACGGACATCTACCACGGCGGCGTCACCTTCTGGGACTGGATCTTGCTGCGCGGCGGGGGACTCTGGTGGAGCGTGCTCTGGCCGCTGGTGATCCGCACCTCGGTGGAGCGGCTACGGAGGTATCCGGAGGCACGCACCGTTCTTGAGCTGGATGCACACAGCTACGAGGAGCTGGCCCGGCGCAGCCCCTCCGATGTCGATGCGCTCCGGTCGGCCCTCGCCACGGGCAGACTGGAGATCGTCAACGGAACTTACGCTCAGCCCCTCGCACCGACGGTCGGTGCCGAAGCGAACCTCCGGCACTTCTTCTACGGTCTGGCCGCGATCGAAGGCATCCTCGGCACCCAGGTCAAGTCGTTCGTGGCGGGCGAGCCCCAGTTCGTTCCGCAGCTTCCGCAGATCCTCTCGAATTGTGGAATCGAGAACCTGGTGTTTCGGACGCACTGGGCGCCCTTTGGCACCGATCCAGAGATCGACGCGGACCTGGTGCGCTGGCGGGGTCCGGACGGATCCGAAGTTCGAATGGTGCCGCGCTACTCGCTGATGGACTACCGCCTGCAGCAGGCCGACCACCCGGGGGTGCAGAATGCCGGGCTCACGGGAGATGACTTCGAAGGCTGGACCGACGCTGAGAAGAAACAGTTTGCGGCGGAAATGGGACGACGGGGAATCCACCGTCCATTCGTAACGCGCCTCGCCGATCCCAAGCCGCCGGAGTCGCCATTCCCCAGCCTGGTGGCGGCGGCGCGCGGACCCGGCTCCCGCATGGTGACCGTCCGAGAGTACTGCGACCTGCCGCACCGTGACGAGCCGTGCGTCAGCTACACGATCGACGACATCCCCACCACCATTCCGTGGGGTCTGGCGGGCGAGCAACTCCACCGAGAACAAGCCGCGGCCGAGACCGCTCTTCTGACCGCGGAGCGGCTCGACGCCATCTTGCAGACGATGGGCGCCTCCGGGGAGCAGCAGAGGCTCGACGCCGCGTGGAAGCTGCTGATGAGGGGGCAACATCACGACCTTCACCTCTGCGCGCCCTGGCACTCGGTCCGGCACGACCTCTCGATGGGGGAGATCGGATGCCGCTTCGCCCGCGAAGGCAGGGAGGAGGCGGAAGGAGTCACAAAGAAAGCGCTCGGGAGACTTGCCGAGCGCTTCGGTCCGGAGATCTCCGAAGGACGCGCCTTTCTGCTCTTCAACCCTTCCCCCTGGGCCCGGCGCGAGCTCGTCGAGTTGCCGGGGGCTGATGGCTCGAGCGAAGCCTGGTGTCGGGGCACTCGGCTCGAGAGCCAGCTGATCCGGAGCGATGCCCACGAGCCGACGGTCGCGGTGGTGGTGGATCTCCCGCCTCTCGGCGTCGACGTCGTGGAAGTCCGGACCTGCGCAGGGGGCGCGATCACCGAATTCGAGTCCGCGGAGCTCGACCCCAGCCTGGATCCGATCGCGAAGGAAGCGCGAATCCCCTCAGTCGGGGGCGGCTACCTGACCCTCTGGAGCCACGGCCGCCTGGAGCGCTCCACGGTGGACCGGATCCTCCTCGAAGAGGAGGGCCCCACCCTGCGCCGGTACCGAGTGGAGGGGCGGATCGCTGACCTCCACTTCGTACAGTGGCTGACCGCGATCCAGGAGCTCTCCCGAATCGATCTGAGAACGGAGATCGGCTTCGGCGGGGGACGGCATCCCGGACCGCAGATGACCGACCACACCTCCGAACTCGCCTACTACATCCAGGACAACCGAAAGCTTTGCCTCAACTTCGAGTCGGAGTTCTCCGGAAGCTTCTGCGATTCTCCCTTTTTGCTCGCAGAGCCTACGGGTCCGCGCATCACCGCCGGGAGCCTCCTGGGCCTGGAGCGGGACGAAGGCAGCTGCCTGGCGATCCATCACCGGGGAACCCCGGGTTGGCACCTCGATCGCGAAGCCGGCCTCGCCCGCAACGTGCTGGCCTGGGGCCCCGAGCAGTGGCTCTACGCCAGCGACGACTCCGTCACCCCGGGCCAGTCCCGCTACACGGCGGTGCGCGGGCTGCATCGCTACCACCACCAGGTCGCGCTGCCCGCCAGCCGCCTCGAGGCGCTTCGATCCGCCCACGATTTCCGGCTGCCGGTTCTCAGCGTCGAGCTCAGGAGTGCCACCGGCGACTGCTCCGCGCCGTGGAGCTTTCTCGAACTCGAGCCGGAGACGGTGCTACTGACGGCGCTCTTCGCGCGGGACGGCAGGACCCACGCGCGTCTCTGGAACGCGAGCGACGTACCGGTCGACGCCGCTTTGATCGGCGGCTCCGCAGTCGACGCGGAAGTCTCACTCCGTCTGGAGGATCAGGCGTCCTGTGAATGGCCGCGAGTTCGCCCTTGGGGTATCCAGACGCTGCGTCTCGTCCATGCGGGGGAGAGCGCTTAGTGGGATCGAACAGGAGCTGATATGGACGAAAAGAAGATCCTCGACATGTGTGCCCGCTACCGGCGGCTCTACTCCGCCGGAGTGTACGACGTCATGGACGAGATGGGCCATCCGCACCAGTGTCTGAGTCTGGAGATCCGCCCCCTCGAGTCCGACTGGGTCGTGGCCGGTCCGGCGTTCACGATCAAGTGGACTGCGGAGACCCGCCATCTGACCGAGGACCTGATCGTCGGCGGCAAGATGGAGTACCGGGACGGGGCTCTGCCCGTGCCCCAAGGACCCGGCCTGGGTGTCGAGGTGGACGAGGAGAAGCTCCGAGAAGGCGCCCGCCGCTACGAGGTGGAGGGAGGAATGGGCTTCCCCCTGGATCCCAAGCGTCCTCTCTGGTACCAGAAGTTTCCAGCCTGGTAGGGCCTACGCCATCGCGGTCCACAACCTCCTGGCGTCTGGCCCGCGGGCGGATCACTTCCAGACGATGTCTGCGGGATCGCGGCTCAGGTGTCCGAGGCAGTCCTGCCAGCGGTACAGGATCAGCTGGTCCATCAGCTCGGAGTCCAGACCGCGACGCTTCTTGTTCAGGTCATACACCCACACCAGCTGCCGCTTCGACTTGGTCATCGTTGCCATCGGACTCGCTCCTTCCAATATCGTGATGCGATCCTCAACTGATCGCGATGCAAACTCTCCAAAAACGGCTCAGCCGACCTTCTCCACGTCGACGCGCACCGCGCGGTCCGCCGGAATCGGCTGCCACGAGAGCGGCCGGTAGTTGAGATGCCCGTAGCCCGCCGCAAAGCCCAGGTGCTTCACGTGACCCGACTCGAGATCCGCCTGGCTGTACCAGTTCTCGTGCTGGTACGGCTCGAAGCCGTTGTACAGGATCACCTGACCCGGCCGCACCGAAGGCGAAATCTTCGCCTGCACCAGTGAGTCGCCGTCGTTGCTCACCAGCCGGACCCGCTCCCCGTTCTCGACACCCAGATCCGCCGCGTCCGCGTCGTTGAGGAAGACGAAGGGCTCCCCGCGATGGGTGTTCTGGATGATGTTGTTGGTCATGTTCATCGAGTGGATGCTCCAGCGATTGTGGCCGCTGGTCATCTGGAAGCGCCGGTGCGCTCCACCCGCATTCGGCGGCTCCTTGTGGGTGGGAAGCTCCTCGCCGGCCTCCAGGAACCACTCGTGGTCGATGTAGTACTGCGCCCGCCGCACCAGGGTGTCGTAGGGAACCTTGTCCTCGGTGTGCCAGCGCAGCGGGTTGTGGACCTCGTCGGGACGGATCGTCGAGGCCTGGGACTGGCCGTGACCCACCATCCCCCAGGTTGTGAAGCGGATGGCCCCCTTCTCGCGGAGCGTCTCCAACGTGCTCCCCTTGGGCAGCAGGCCGTAGACCGCGTTGTCGCGAACGATCTCGTCGAAGCGCTTCTCCTCGTCCCGAAGCGCACCGTCCTGGGTCACGCGGGCCGCGAGACCCTCGAGGCTGCGTACGTTTCCAGCGCGGTCGGTAAACTCCTTCATGCCCCGCTCGGCGGCCCGCTCCTCGATCTTCTCGAGAATCCGGATGCCGATCTCGTAGTCCGGAAGCGCCTGGTCCGGGGGAGGCGCGGCGCGATCGCAGAGCACGAAGTTCATGTGGTGTACCGAGGGCATGCTGTTGCCGAGCTTCTCGTAGTGCTGCGCCGCGGGAAGGATGTAGTCGGAGTAGAGCCCGGTGGTGGTCATGCGGTAGTCGCACGAGACGATCATCTCGAGCTTGGGCCAGAGCTTCTCGAGCAGCAGCTTCTGTCCGCCCCGCTGGCGCCGCAGCATGTTGCCGCCCGACTCGAAGAGCACCCGAGGCTCGACATCCTGGTAGGTGTTTGCGAAGCGCGGATTCCACCAGCCCTTCTCGGTCGCCTCCTGGACGTACTCGTCGAAGCTGCGCTTCATCGAGGGGTCGTTGTTCTCCGGATCGTTCCAGCGCTCCTTGTAGCCGTACTGGTGGTACCAGAGGAAGGCCGGCGGCATCGGGAAGCCGAGACCCCCGAGCTCTCCAGCCATCTCTCCGGCTCTGTTCTGGATCATCTCCGCCGTCATGGTCGGGTCGTCGGCGGCGATCAGGCGGCGCATGGCGATGAGGCCCGCGATGTGCTTCTGGGCGGCCTCCTGGCCGGCGGCCTCCTTGCGAACCTGGAAGATCTGACCGTCCATTCCCATGACCGCCCAGGAGCGGGTGCCGGTGCCCTTCTTGCCCCAGTTGCCGGTGAGTCCCAGCAAGAGAGCCATCGAGCGCTCCATCAGATCGCCGTGGTAGTACTTGCCCGAGTTCCAGCCGATGAAGATCTTGGTCTTCCGCGTCGCCACCTTCCGCGCCAGCTTGCGGATGTTCTCCGGCTGGATCCCACAGATCTCACCCGCCTTCTCCGGCGTGTACTCCTCCAGGTGCCGCCGCAAGCGGACGAAAACCGGCTCCACCTCCACTGTCGTCAGGTCCTTCAGGAGAACCGAGTAGCTGCCCTCCAACGCTGGATCGACACCGGTGGTCGCCAGCGTCCCCCGCGGCGCCGGGGTCAGCGTCCCGGTCAGCGTGTCCCACCAGTAGAACTGGTCCTCCCGCTCCCCCTCCACCACATCGCTGCCGCGCAGGAAGCGGCCGTTGTCCTTGCGCACCAGCAGCGGAAGATCGGTCTGCTCCTGCACGAACTGCTTCTTGTACAGGCCCGCGTCGACGATCACCTTGCACATCGCCAGGGCCAGCGCCGCATCGGTGCCAATCCGCACCGGCAGATGGTAGTCGGCGTGGATCGCGGAGGGGCTGTAGTCCGGCGCCACCGTCACCACCTCGCCGCCGTTGTAACGGGACTCGGCCACGTAGTGGTACCAGTGGATGTTCGTGTAGACCGGGTTGGCGTGCCAGATCAGCGTCAGCTCCGCCAGGAACCAGTCGTCCATGGTGGAGGTCGGGTTGAACAGTCCCCAGGTCAGGTGCCAGCCGGGACTGAAGTCCTGGAACTCCGCATTGCCGTCGGTGGCCGGCAGACCGAGGAGCTGGGTGTAGATACGCCCCGGCTGGGCTCCCACCTCCGGTGTAAAGAGGGTGATGATCGATTCCGGTCCCTGGTCCTGGATGGCATCGAGCATGGCATCTGCGATGTCGCTGAGCGCCTGGTCCCAGGAGACCTCCTCGAACTTGCCCTCGCCCCGCTCACCGACCCGCTTGAGCGGCTTGGTGACCCGGTCCGGCGAGTAGTGGCAGTGGCTCCAGCACGCCCCTTTCTGGCAGCCCATCGGGTTCATGTCGGGAATCCCGGGTTCTACCGGGGTGTGACTTCCGGCCTGCTCCTCGCGGACGATCTTCCCGTCCTTCGTGTAGACGCGGAAGGGACAGCCACCCGGGTAGCAGTCCACCGAGTGGCTCCCCCAGGTCACAGCGTCCCAGGTCCAGCGATCTCGATAGTGATCGGCCCAATCACCCTCCACCCAGTGCGATTTGCCGTTCCTTGCCGTCATCGGTGCCCCCTCTCGAAAATTCTTCGACCTTCGCCAAAACAGAGTATTTACTCTAATCAATAGAGTATATACTCTACCCATTCGAGAAGTCAACTCCCCTCCAGCACGAGGGAGAACCTCGGTGGGAAACCGCGAGCGGATCATCCAAGCGGCTCTGGAGCTCTTCAACGAGCACGGCTGCCGCAGCATGACGACCAATCACATTGCGGCGCATCTCTCGATCAGCCCGGGAAACCTCTACTACCACTTCCGCAACAAGGAGGAGATCATCCGCGCCATCTTCGAGCGAATCTCCGAAGTCGTTCGTACCACGATCCTCATGCCCGAGGGCCGTGACGTCACAGCCGCCGAGCTCGGGAGCTACCACCTGGTCGGAATCGAAACCCTGTGGAACTTTCGCTTCCTCTTGAGAGATCTGAGCGAGCTATTGGCGCGGGACCCGGAGCTGGCCGCCGGGTACCGCGAGCTGCAGCAGTGGCTGATCACCGAGTTCATGGGCCTCTTCGAAAGGATGATCGCGCAGGGAGACATGCACCGGCCTGGTCAGAAAGGGGTTCTCCACCGCGTGGCCACCAACACCTTCATCCTCTGGACCAGTTGGGTCAACTTCTTGACGACCTCGAAATCTGATCCCGACGTGCATCCACGCGACATGCTGGACGGCGCTTTCCAGAGCTTCCTGAGCTTCGAACCCTATCTCGAGCCGCGCTTCGCGGCCGAGGTGCGATCGGTCTTCGAGAGCCACGCGCGCAAGTAGAACACGACGCTGACGGGAGGTCGGCGACCTACCCCGGAAATGTCTCCCGCATCTTCTCACAGTAGTACTGGACATTCGACCACTCGGCGTCGGGCGCGATGCGATGGTCGGGACAGGGGATGTAGCCGCCCAGATCGACCAGCGGCTTGAGTCGCTCGATCTCGGCATCGATGGCGGCGTAGTCGCAGGCCAGCACATTCTTGTCCATGCCGCCGACGCCGCGCAGCTCCTTGCCGTATTGCGCGCGCCAGGGTTCGATGCTGGCGCGCCAGGTTCCGACCTCGATCGGGAACATGGTGTTGACGCCGTTCTCGAACCAGATGGGCAGCAGCTTGTCGATATTGCCATCGGAATCGAGGGAGACGAGGTCGATGCCGTGTTCGCGCAGTAGATCGGTGATCCGCCTGTAGTGCGGCCCCACCTTCTCGGCAAAGAGGTTCGGGTTCACCAGCGGCCCGTTCTTGAAGGAGATGTCTTCCCAGAAATGGCCGAAATCGAAGCTGTCCGCCACCTCGAGGGTCCGCTTCGTCACGCGATGGCAGAGTTCACCGACCGTATCGATCACCTCGTCGAAGAGGAGGGGATCGTCGGCCTGCAGGTACGAGAGCCCAACCAATCCCCACCAGTTGCGGATCACCCCGTAGAGGCTTCCGCATTCCAGGCCGTAAGGGCAGTCCCACTGACCCTCCCGCAAGTAGTCGTCTCCACCGGAGTCCAGCCGCACCACTCGCCCGCCCTCGACGTTGATCAGGGTATGGGTCACCCGTTCCGCCGAATACTGCAGCCGCGGGAGATAGTGCTCCTCCCAGCTTGCCCGGTCCTTGAGCAAGTGATCGATCTCGGTGGGAATGGAGGTCACGCCCGGTTTGCGCACGATGACGACACCTTCCCCGTCCAGGACGGCTCGCCCGCCATCCGGCAGATCCTCGATCACCTTCTCCGCGAAGGGAGGGAGCAGCCGCGTCTCGGGGTGAAAGCAGTTGTACCAGCCGAAATCGAATCCCAGCTTCTCACCGATCTGGGCATCGATGGAGTTGCCATCCCCCCAATAGCGCGCCTGTTCCTCGGCGAGATGCCCTTCGTGGGCCCACTTGGCCAGGGTCTCCTGCCAATACCCGAAGTGGACGACGGGCATGCGGTCGTAGTCTCGATAGTTGAGAATCGCCATCGCGCGTTCTCGATTGTTCATGCCCCACCCGCTTCGCCGCGGATCGGCACGACGCAGATGAACTCGAAGGGCTCGTCGCCGGGAGTCTCGACGGGGGGAGCATCTTGTCGTCTCTCGATCTTCATCGACTCATCCTCGCGGTGCTGGCGAAGCCACTGGTCACCGTGTCATCTTAGTCGATTGCCCCCCGGGCCTCACGAGAGGCAGGGACGTGCCACTGGCCTATTCCGGGCTGGCTTGAGAGTAGCTCCGAGTGCTGAGGGACGGAATGAACGGGAAAGAACGGGTGACGCGAGCGATCGAGTTCACGGGGCCAGACAAGGTGCCGCATCAGAAGCGCGACTACTGGTTTCTGATCCACGTTCCCTCGCAGAGCTGGCAACCATCCGGAGGCGCTTACCCCTATGTCCACCCTGCGATGATCCGGGCCGGGCTGTGGAAGTGGGAGGCGCGAGAGGACCTGGAATGGCTCGAAGAAAAGAGGGACGCAATCGACGAGTTCGGCACCACCTGGAAGACGAGCAGCGCGGCGTCCCTCGGTATCCCACAGAAGGGACCGCTGGAGAACGGCTGGCACCTGCTCGAGGGATTCCGCCTGCCGAACATGAAGGATTGGGAGCGGTTCAGGATCGCCGAGGAGTGGAGCAGAAAGTTCGGGGGAGACCAATACCGGCTCGGCCTCGACAGCACCAGCATCTGGGAGAGGTTCCGCTTCCTGCGCGGGTTCGAGAACGCCATGACCGATCTGGCCCTGCACCGCGAAGAAGTCCACAAACTCATGGGCATGCTCACCGACATGACCATCGACATCGTCGACAACTTCAAGAAAGCGGGCTGTGACGGCTTCATGCTGATCGACGACTGGGGCACCCAGAACCGGTCCTTCATCTCGCCCCGGCACTTCGAACAGTTCTTCTCTTCCTGCTACCAGCGGATCGTGGATCGCTGCCACGAATCCGGGATGCACTGCGGCATGCACTCGTGCGGCGACCTCAAGCCATTGGTTCCGCTCATGATCGAGACGGGTCTCGACTTCCTTCAACTCGACAGTCCCGACATGTGTGGCGTGGACTGGCTCAGTGAGAACGCCGCCGGAAAGGTCTGTCTCTGGTGTTCCGTGGACATCCAGACCGTCTACCCAACCAACGACCCCGAGAAGATCGAGCGCTACATCAAGGATTTGATTCTGAAACTGGGCGATCACAACGGCGGCCTGGTGGCCTGGCCCTATTCCGAGCCGGCGGTGATCGAGGTGGGCGAGGCGGCAGCGCAGCTCGAGAGAGACTTGTTCGAGAAGCTGGGAAACTACCCAATCCAGAGCAGTGCTCTCAGGGTGTAACCGCTGTTACTTGACTCCCTTCTCCCGCTCCGTAGACTGATTTCCCCATGAGTGAGATCGTCCTCGTCAATGTCTCCGGCGGCGACCGGCCCGGGCTCACGTCCTCGTTGACCGCCATCCTGGCCCAATACGATGTCAACATTCTCGACATTGGCCAGGCCGTGATACACGACACCCTCTCTCTGGGTCTGTTGATCGAGATCCCAGAGAGGTCGGAGCCCGCACCCGTGCTCAAGGATCTCGTCTTCTGCGCCCACGAGCTCGAGGTGGACATCCGGTTCACTCCGATCTCCGGCGACGACTACGAGCACTGGGTCCACCAACAGCGCCGTCGGCGCTATTTCATCACCGTTCTCGGCCCCCAGATCACTGCCCGACAGATATCCGCCATTGCCGGAATCGTGTCCGACAATGGACTGAACATCGACGATATCTCCCGCCTCTCGGAACGCGTACCCCTGCACCACCCGGACCGGTCACAGCGCTTCTGCATCGAGCTCACGGTGAGTGGACGGACCGAGAACCTGGCCGACATCAGGGCCCGGTTCATGCAGGTGTCCGCCGAGCTCGGCGTCGATATCGCCTTCCAGGAGGACAATGTCTATCGCCGCAACCGGCGCCTGGTCGCCCTCGATATGGACTCCACCCTCGTCCCGTACGAGATCATCGACGAGCTGGCCGCCGCCGCAGGTGTGGGAGACGAGGTGGCTGGAATCACGGCAGCGGCCATGCGGGGCGAGTTGGATTTCGGGGAGAGCTTCACCAGAAGGGTCGCCCTCCTGAAGGGATTGGACGAATCGGCCCTACAGCGAATCGCTTCGGAGCTGACCCTCATGGAGGGCGCCGAACGCCTGGTGGCGACGCTCAAGTCCCTGGGGTACAAGATCGCCGTCCTCTCGGGCGGATTCACCTACTTCGGTCGACTCCTGCAGGAACGTCTGGGCATCGACTACCTGCACGCCAACGATTTGGCGATCGAGGATGGGGTCGTCACCGGCGAAGTGGTCGGCGACATCGTGGACGGCCGCAGGAAGGCGAACCTCCTCCAGGAAATCGCCCGCAAGGAGGGGATCAGCCTGGAGCAGGTCATCGCCGTCGGCGACGGCGCCAACGACCTGCCCATGCTGAATCTGGCGGGACTCGGTATCGCCTTCCACGCCAAACCCGTGGTGCGGGAAGGAGCCGAGCATTCCCTGTCGACCATCGGTCTGGACGGGATTCTCTACCTCATGGGGATTCGCGACCGCGACCTGATGAGCTGAAGTCCGGTCATTGCGGGGAGGTTGTTGAATGTTCAGCAACGTCCCCGCCTGAGGAGGATCGAGACCGTGCGGTACATGCAGCGCTATCGACGGATGCTGCTGGACATCCACATCCCCGACTTCGATGAGCGGTTCCTGGAGCGCTACGACCCCACCCGCATGGCCGAGCTCTACGAACGGGCGCGGCTCAACGCAGTGATGTTCTACTGCAAATCGCACACGGGACTCTGCAACTGGCCGACGAAGGTAGGAACGATGCATCCAGCCCTGCGGGGCCGAGACGTCACCCGCGAGCTACTGGAGGAGCTGAAGCGCCGCGATATATCGGCATGCGCCTATCACAGCCTGATCTTCGAGAACTCGGCCTGGAACGCGCATCCGGACTGGCGCATCGAGCCGCTGGACGCCCCGGGTGAGTTCGGGATGCTGGGTCCGCGTTACGGGGTCTGCTGCCCCAACAACTGCGACTATCGGGAATACGAGCGCGAGCAGGTCACCGACCTTCTGACGCGCTACGAGTTCGACGCGGTCTTCTTCGACATGATGTTCTGGCCGGCCGTCTGCGGCTGCGCACATTGTCGCGAGCGCTACCGCGAGGAGGAGGGGGCCGAGATCCCGGAGACCTTGGATTGGACATCGCCCACCTGGTGCAGCTTCCAGGCCGCTCGCGAGCGCTGGATCCGGGAGTTTGCTCGGACCATGACTGACCTGGCCAAACAGCATCAGGGCGAGGTGCCCGTCTATCACAACTTCGTTCCCTCCTCCGCGGACTGGCTGGCGGGTGTTCCGTACACGCTGAGCGAAGAGCAGGATTTCTGTGGTGGGGACAACTACGGTGACGAGATCCAGCAGCTGATCTGGTGCAAGCAGATGCTCCACCTCTCCCGACACCGCCCGCCCGAGTTCATGACCTCGGTGGTCGGCTTCGATCTAGGTGACCACGTGAGCCTGCGCCCGGAGGCCTCGATGCAGTCCCGGGCCTATGGAAACGTCGCTCTGGACGCGGCCTCGCTCTTCATCGATGCCATCGACCCGATCGGGACCGTCAATCCCGCGGTGTACGACCTGGTGGGCCAGGTGTACGCGAAGACCGCGCCCTACGAACCGTATCTCGGCGGCGAGCCCATCGAGGACATCGCGATCTACGCCTCGGGAGAGTCGAAGGTGGACTTCCTGCGGAACGACGAGCCCATCGAGTCATCGCGGTGGGGGCGACGCACCGCACCCCATTTGACGGCGGTCCGAGGTGCCGCCATCGCCCTCCAGCAGGCGCACCTGCCCTTCGGCATCATCACCCGCAGGCAGCTCTCGGAGCTGGAGCGTTACCGCGTCGTCATCTTGCCGAACCTGGTGAGGATGGACGCCGAGGAGGCCGAGGCTTTCCGAAGTTACGTGGGGGACGGCGGGTGCGTGTACGCCAGCCGCTACACCTCGCTGATCGAGACCCGGGGCGTTCGCCATCCCGACTTCCTGCTCGCCGACGTCTTCGGCTGCCACCTGGAGTCGGAGGAGGGTGCTCCGCGGTCCGTCTATCTGAAGCCGAGTGCCCCGCTGGCGCCGCACATCGCCCCGCAGCAGTACGTGAGCTTCTTCCCCTTGGAGGATGCGGTGGCAGGCGGTCTGCTGCGGCTCCGGCCCGGCGCGGGCGACGTCCTGGCGACGCTCACGTTGCCCTACGCCCACCCGAAACCGGGTCGCGCCGACGACCGGAATTGGGCGAGCATCCACTCCTCTCCCCCGTGGCAGGAGACCGAGACGCCCGTGATCGTCGGCAGTCAGTACGGACGTGGCCGCTGCATCTACAGCGCCGCGCCCCTCGAGAGCATCGCGCATCCCGCAGCCCGGCAGCTGTTCGTAGGCCTGTTGCGCGACCTGCTGGGTGGACCGGCCCGCTTCGAGGCGGAAGCGCACCCCTCCGTCTGGGTCAACGGCTTCGACCAGGCCGACGCCGGCCGTGTGCAGATCAGCTTCCTCAATCCACTCGCCCAGACCGGGCCACTTCCCGCGTTCCGAGTCAGCTTCGAGCTTCGACCACCGGCCGGGAGAAGTTTCCACGCGCTGTCTCGAGTTCCCGACGAGACGCCCGTGCCCTTCGAGATCGACGCCACCGGAACGCTTCGGGCAACGGTCGAAGACCTCGTCGACTTCAGGATGCTGGTGGCCGAAACAAACTAGAGGTTCCGAGGCGTGACCTGGATCCGGATTGGCGGCCCGCTAATCGGGGCGATGGAGATTCCAGTCCGCTAATCCTCATCCGCAAGCTCCAGACATGCCTCAGCGGCCAGCTCGACCAGCTTCTCACGAACACTCCAGCAGCTCAGAAAGCCCCGATTGTCCCACGCCTCGCTGTCCAGATTGTCGCCCCCGTAGAGGATCTGGCCGATCTTCACATTTCGGAAGCGAGCCACCGCAAAGAGCGCCGCCGCCTCCATCTCCACGCCAAGACACCCCTCGGATCGCCGCAGCGCCGTGCGCCCTCGGGTCTCCCGGAAGAGCCCATCCGTGGTCCACGTCTTGGTCAGCAGGTACTCCACCTGATGGCGGGCCAGCACCTTCTCGATGGCCGCCACCGCCTCGGGTGTCGGCTCGACCTCCCGGCCCGGCGGCAGGTAGTGGTAGGAGGTGCCCTCGTCGCGCACCGCGGAGATCGGCACGAGCAGATGGCCCACAGCGATGGTACGGTCCAGCACGCCGGCGGAGCCACAGGCAATGAAGTTGCGACAGCCAAGCGCGATGGCTTCTTCCAGAATCGCGGCCGCCAGCGGGGCGCCGATACCTGGGTGAATCAAGGCGACGGGCTGCCCCTGCACCGGATGTACGTAGATCCGGTGCACACCCATCTCGCTCGGGAGAGCAGTGAGCTCCTCCGCCAGGCCCTGCTCCACGAAATGGTCGATCACGTCCTGAAAGAAGGTGATCACTCCGTGACGGGGCATGCCCTCCAGCGGCTGGATGTGCTCTCCCGGCTCGATGATCGCCCGGCGCTCGTCCGAGTACTGCAGGATCGGAAAGGAACTCTCTTCCATGGGCTGATCCCTCGCTAGAAAGAACCGCGGTGCTCCTCGCCGTAGCGGAGGGCCTCATCGAGGAAGGCCTCGATGTTCTCGAGAGGCGTTCCCGGCACGATGCCGTTGCCGGCGCCGATGCACATGCCGCCGTCGGGCCCGTCGAAGGTGTCCATCAGGAAGCGGACCTCGCTTCGCACCCCCTCGGCATCCTTCTCCTGCAGGGTGTGCTGTACATCGATCCCGGCGAGGAAGCTGATCCTGCCGCCGAACTCGGCGGAGATCGCCTGCTCGTCCATGCAGTGCTTCTGGATCGGGTGCAGGACGTCGACGCCCGCGGTGATGAGGTCGTCCATCAGCCGCGTGTTGTCGCCGCAGCTGTGGAGCCAGAAGTGCATACCGTGCTCCCGCAGCGCCTCACCGATCTCCGCGTAGAAGGGGAACATGAACTCGTGGAAGGTCTTGGGACCGATCATCGGCCCCTTCTGGTGTCCGAGGTCGTCGCTGGTGAAGAAGCCGTCGGGCTGGAAGAGCCGAGCCGCACGGCGGATGTAGCCGAGGTACTGGTCCGCGAGCGCCCGGTGGAGACGCATCACTTTGTCGGGCTCGCTGTAGTAGTCGAGCATGATGTTCTCCATGCCGCGGATCTCCCAGGGCTTCTCGAAGAAGAGCTGCCACCAGCCGAAGAGCACGTAGTATCCAGCGCCGCGGGCGTCCTCTGTCGCCTCCACCATCCATTCGAGCTGTCCGTCGCTCTCGGGGTCGGGGAGCTTCTCGATCAGCTCGTCGAGCTTGGCCCAATCGTCGAGGATGGGCCGGTTGTCGTAGGCCCCGCTCTGGGGAAGCTCCCAGGAGAGCCCCATTCTGTGAAAGGGCGTCGGATCGATCCAGAGCTGCACCGCGTCCTCTGGAAAGCGCGCGAAGTCCTCGAGCCGCTCCCCGTACTCCTGCGGCAGCCCCTCTCCCCACCACTTGCCGCGCACGATGGGAACCCGGGAAGGGCCCCTTCGCTCGACCGCCTTGACGACCTCCTCGCGCGGCAGCACCGGGTCGGGCAGGTGGCGGGAGATCTCCCGCAGCCCTTCCACGAGCGCCCTCCTCTTCTCCGTGTCGAGGATCGCCTTGACGTAGAAGCCGAGCTGGTGAGGAGTGAAGCCCCGGAGGAGCGATGCCTGGGGCCCATCGATCAGCTCGGGAGCAATCCGAGCCACGAGCTTTGCGCCCTCATGGTTGCCGAGGATATCGGCCAGGGTCGAGTTTCCCGTCAGTCGCATGCTCGCACCTCGGTCTAACGCTACCTGGTCGTAGCGCACCCGGGAGCGGTTGCCAGAGGGCGGAGAGATCGTCGATTCTCGCCAGGTCTCCGCCCATCGAGCCTCTTGCTTCGGGCAGCTACGCCCGTCTATGATCCGGCTCCGTGAATCCTCCCAGCACCCCTTGGTGGAAGACGAGCGTCTTCTACCAGATCTATCCCCGGTCCTTCGCAGATGCTTCGGGCGATGGCGTGGGCGACCTCGGTGGCATCCAGGCGCGGCTCGATCATCTGGCCTGGCTGGGCGTCGATGCGATCTGGCTGTCCCCCTTCTACCGCTCCCCGATGCGCGACTTCGGCTACGACGTAGCCGACTACTGCGACGTCGATCCGCTCTTCGGAAGCCTCGCGGACTTCGACGCCCTGCTCGAGGCGGCGCACGCGCGCGGCCTGCGGGTGTTGGTTGACTGGGTGCCGGCCCACACCTCGAGCGACCATCCGTGGTTCGTGGAGGCGCGGGCCAGCCGCACCAGTGCTCGTCGCGACTGGTATCTGTGGCGCGATCCCCGCCCGGGCGGCGAACCCCCGAACAACTGGACCTGCGCCTTCCATCCCGGCCGGCCCGCATGGACGCTGGACGAGGGCACCGACCAGATGTACCTGCACTCCTTCCTGCCAGAGCAGCCCGACCTGAACTGGGCGAACCCCGACGTCGAGGCGGCGATGCACGACGTGCTGCGCTTCTGGCTGGATCGGGGAGTCGATGGCTTCCGGGCCGACGTGATCCACAACATTGGCAAGGACCCGAAGCTTCCCGACCTGCCAGAGAAGCTCAGCGAGATTCCCCACCAGGCGTTGAACGAGGAGCCTGTCACCCACGAGTACCTGCGCCGCATCCGCAGCCTCCTCGACAGCTACCCGGGCGAGCGAATCATGCTCGGCGAGGTCTGGCGGCTGCTACCAGACCAGACCGCGGCTTACTACGGCGAGGGCGACGAGCTCCACCTGAACTTCAATCTGCTGAGCATGATCGCCGGCTGGGAGGCCTCCACCTGGCGCGAGTGTCTCGAGAAGACGGCTGCGGCGTTCGACCCCGTCGATGCCTGGCCCACCTGGGTGCTGTCCAACCACGACAGCCCTCGCCATCGGACCCGCTTCGGCGGCGGTGAGGCGCGCGCGCGGGCCGCCGCGATGATGTTGCTGACACTGCGCGGAACGCCCGTGCTGTACATGGGCGAAGAATTCGGGCTGGTTGACGCCGAGGTACCGCCCGCGCGCGTGGTCGATCCCGGCGGTCGCGACGGTTGCCGGGCGCCGCTTCCGTGGGAGGCCGCCGCCGGACACGGCTGGGGCGCCGAGCCGTGGTTGCCGTGGCCGCCCGAGCCCGAGACGCGCAACGCGGCTTCGCTGCGCGCCGACGAGACCTCCATCCTGCATCTCTACCGGCGGGTGCTGGCCGCACGGCGCAGCTCCGCGGCGCTCCAGCGCGGCGGGATGACGCTGTTGTCCACCCAGGCCGGGGTGCTCGCCTTTCGACGCGAGTGCCGCGAGGCGGACGGCGATGCACGGGTGGTGGCGATGAACTTCCGCGACCGCGCTCTCGAGTTCGATCCGGGCGAGTCCCTGTCCATCGAGGTCACGAGCGACGGGCGCGGAGAGGGCAAGCCGTTCCGAGGTCGGCTGGAGGCCGATCAGGCAGTGATTCTCCGCTGACGGAAACGGCTGGGCGCAGATCGGGTGGGAAGCCCCGGCAATCGACTTCCGTAGCGAGCTGCTGATAGATCCAGGCTAGATGCCCCCGCCACTCTCGAAGAGGTCGTGTCGCACCTGGGCCTGGGTGATGACACTGTTGGGCGGCACGCCGTGCGTGAGCCAGACGTTTCCGCCGATCACCGAGCCCCGGCCAATGGTCACGCGGCCCAGGATGGTGGCCTCGGAGTAGATGATGACCTCGTCTTCGACGATCGGGTGTCGGTCGATCCCCTTGATCGGATTGCCTTCCGCGTCGAGCGGAAAGCTCTTGGCGCCAAGCGTGACGCCCTGATACAGCCTGACGCGTTTTCCGATCACGCAGGTCTCGCCGATCACCACGCCCGTGCCGTGGTCGATGAAGAATCCCTCGTCGATGGTCGCGCCGGGGTGGATGTCGATTCCGGTGATGCTGTGGGCGTGCTCGGTCATCATCCGGGGGATCAGCGGCACATCCTGCAGGTAGAGCTCGTGAGCCAGCCGGTAGTTCATGACGGCGAGGATGCCGGGATAGCAGAAGATGGTCTCATCCGGATTCCTGGCCGCGGGGTCCCCGTCGTAGGCGGCCTGGACATCGGTCGCCAGGAGCTGCCGGACGGCGGGAAGCCGCGCCAGAAAACGCTGTGTCGCCAGGTCCGCCCGGGCGTCGCAGCGCCCGTCCCGCTCCCGGCAGTCGAAGCAGATCCCGCGCTTGAGCTGCTCCCGAAGGTCGCGGCGGATCCGGTCCAGGGCGCTTCCAATGTGGAAAGTCAGGTTCTCTTCGGTCAGCTCCGAGGGACCGAAGTAGCCCGGAAAGAGCACGGTGCGAAGCGCCTCCACGATCCCGATCACGGCGTCTCGCGAAGGCAGGGGCTGCCGGGTCGGGCACTCGTGCGTCTGCCGTCTCAGGCCATTGGTGGCCTCCGAAAGCGCGGTGACCAGGGCTGCCAGCTGCCCCTCTTGCGCACTCGCGATCGGAAATACGCTGCTGGACGAAGCTGCGCTATCTGTCTTTACACCGTTCATTGACGTCTCCAAACAGCCAACATTCCGAGTATAGCTCACGGGTGCCGTCCAGTAGGTCCACGAGCAGGTCTGGGGTTTGCACCAGGTCGCTCAGCCCTGGAGCCGCGGGAGAATCTATCTGAGCTCGGACTGCTCGGTCCGGGCGATGAACTCCTCCTGCATCGCCGCGCTCAGGTCCACGAAACGGGCGCTGTAACCTGCCACGCGCACCAGCAGATCCTGGTACTCCTCCGGGCGCTGTTGAGCGGCACGAAGCGTTTCGGTATCGACGACATCCACCTGGAGCTGCTGCCCCCCGATCCGGAAGTAGGTGCGCATCAAATCGGCGAGATTCTGGGTTCCCTCCTCCCCGCGAAGAGCCGAGGGATGGAACTTCAGATTGAAAGCCGAGCCGTTGAGCACCTTTCGATAGTCGATCTTGGCGGCCGACTTCATCGCCAGGGTCGGTCCCTTCCGGTCTCTCCCCTGCGCTGGAGAGATCCCCACCGAAAGGGGAGCCGAGCGTTTCCTGCCGTCGGGAGTGGCCGACATCAGAACTCCCATGGCCACGTGGGTGGTCACCGAGTAGACGCTGGTGGAGAAGGAGCCGCCGCGGGGGCTGCGATGCTTGTCCAGCTCCCCGGAGAAGATGTCGATCAGCTCCCCGGCAATCCGATCGACTTCGTCCTCGTCGTTCCCATACTTCGGCGCCCGGTTGAGGAACATCAGGCGCGTATCCTCGCTGCCTTCGAAGTCGTCGCGAAGAATCTCGATCATCTCATCCATCGAGATCTTCTTCTCATCGAAGACGAACTTCTTGATCGACATCAGTGAGTCGGCCACGATGGCGGTACCGACGGCATTTCCCCCGGTGAAGTTGTACCGCGCACCTCCGCGCTTCAGATCGAGTCCTGCCTCGATGCAGTCACGAATCAGTGCGGACTGAAACGGACAGGGAAGCAGCTCACGGTGGGCCTGCCCGATCGCCTGAAAGCAGACCGCCAGCTGGCCAACGAAATGGGCGACCTGCGCTCGGTAGGCCTCCATCACGTCCTCGAATCGCTCGAAGCTTCTCGGATCCCCGGTCTCCACTCCCGCGCTTCCGAGCATCAAGCTCTTTCCGCCGCCGAGCACCATCTCCAGACAGAGGGCGGTGTTGAAGAAGAAGGCGTCGGTGGATGCGTAGGTGAGCCCAGAGGGGGTGGGCTCCACGCACCCGATGATGGCGTAGTCTCTGGCGTCCTCCAGGCTCACGCCCCGTCCGGTGTAGGCATCGACGATGACCTCGTCGTTCACCACCTGGAGGCTCACCGATCCGCCCGCCATCACCTCCGCAACGCGCCGTCGGAACTCTTCGGGCGTCCCGGCATGCAACCTGGCCGCGCAATTGGGCTGGATGGTCTTCATCTCCTCCACGGCATCGAGAAACAGGAAGGAGAGCTCGTTGGTCGCATCCCGACCTTCCCGATCGACACCGCCGATGGTGACCTCGATGAAGGAAGTGTTTCCTCCGATCCCGATGGTCGCGATGCCCTCCATCAGGTCCACGGTCTCGCTCGCCTTGAGAAAGAGACACTCGACCAGCTCGAGGGCTCCCTCGTATGTGAGAGCGCCCTCTTCCACGTCCCGTCGCAGCAGCGGCAGCAAGATCTGGTCGAGCCTCCCCAAAGCGTGGGCTACGCCTCCGTCGTCCAGCATCACCCCGATGTGCGCCAGCCAGATGGCCTGGAGCGCCTCCTGGAAGCTGCGCGGCGGCCCGGCCGAAACCCGTCTGCAGATCTCGGCGATCTCCAGGAGCTCGCGCCTTCTCTCGGGGTCTGTCTCTTCTCGAGCCATCTCGCTGGCGAGCTCTGCATAACGCGCCGCGAAGCGGATCATGCCGCCGCAGGCAATGGAGGCCGCGCGCAGGAACGCCTGCCTTTCGGCCCCTTCTGGAGTGGTGAGATCGAGTCCGCTCAGCTGCTCTTCGATACTTCTCCCGATTCCCGTGAGCCCCAGCTCTACCAGCGTCTGGTAGTCGGGGGAGCAGTGCCCCACCCCGTTCAAGAACTCGTTCTCGACGACAAAGACGCCCGCTTCCAGGGCCTTCTCCGCCTCGTGAGAAAGCAGCGCACTGAAGCGATCCCTCGCTCCTCTGTTGCGCCAGAAGGGGAGGATCTCGGAGCGGAGAACCCCCTTGTCTTCTTCGGAGACATGAAACTGCTGAAGCTCGCGGGAGGAGAAGAGATCGAGCTCTTTCTCGATCCAGCTCGGCTTCACCTCGGGGAAGAGCGGTGCGCCCACGCGTTTGCTGGTGCGGTGTCCGACCAGCAGCTCACCCGGATAGATCCGGATCGGGGTCTCCTCCAGGGTCTTGCGAAAGGCCAGGGCCCTCTGTACCTGGAGGGGCTCCTCCGGCTTGCTCTTGTACACATCCGTGTAGCAGCGGGCCCGCTCGATGCAGGCCTCCCAGGAGCTGGTGAGGACCTCCTGACGCAGCTTCCTCACCCGCCCGGTGCATCCCCTCTCCGGGGGCAGGTGCCGCTCCTGTCCTTCGATGGCTCGCGCCATCCCGTCACGCGTCCCCATATCGACCCCTTGTCTCGAGGCTATCCGCCTATCCTGACCAGGATACCCCTCTCCCCGAAGATCTTCCCGATCGCCATCATCTCTTTCTCGTTAGGTGGGTCGAGGTGGAGGGAGGGCTTCCGACTGTCGACCAGATCCCTCTTGGACTCCCCCCACCCGTGATAGGGAAGCAGGTGAACCTCCTGGAACGAGCCCTCCAGGTGGGAGGCGATCTGATCCAGATTGGAGACCAGGGCCGTGTGCTCTGGAACGATCGGAACTCTGGGAACCAGGCGAATCCCCGATTCGCGGAGCCTCTCCAGATTGGAGAGAATCCGCTCGTTGCTGGATCCGGTCCAGGCCTTGTGGAGCTCGGGATCGATCGCCTTCACGTCGTAGAGAATCAGATCCACGAAGGGGAGAACCCTTCGAAACGACTCGAAGGAAACGGCTCCGCAGGTCTCTATCGCCACCGAGAGTCCTTCCTCCCGGCAGCCCGAGCAGAATTCCTCTACGAAGTCGATTTGCAGCAGTGGCTCTCCTCCCGAAAGGGTCACCCCGCCCCCCGAATCCTCATAGAAGGGACGATCCTTCGACACCTCGTGGATCAGCTCGTCCTTTCCCCACTCCTCTCCGACCCTTCTCAGAGCCTCCGCGTAGCAGGTGTCGACGCACGCACCGCACACCGTGCAGCGAGCCCTCTCGATCCGCTTCGTCCCGGAGAGAATCGCCCCTTCTTCGCAGGCCTCCTGGCAATTCTGGCAGCCGATGCACCGCTCCAGCTGAAACCCGATCTCCGCAGAGCGCTGCCAGGATTCAGGGTTCTGACACCACCGGCATTGGAGGGGACAGCCCTTGAAGAAGACCACCGTCCTGATCCCGGGACCGTCGTGAACCGAGTATCGCTGGACGTCGAAGATCACCGCCTTCTTCACCAGGCTTCACTCCGCTCGGCGCCGGTCGCGCACGTGCTTCGCCTTGCCCTGGGAGCGCTCGATCTCTCCTCCATTGACGATCCGGACGCGGCTGGCAAGACCGACGTAGGACTTGACATCGTGCTGCAACGCCTCGGCAATGCCCCTCCTCTCGGACTCGCTCGCGTTCGCATGAGCCGGGCTCATCTCCACCAGCACGTCCAGCCGGTCCAGGTGGCCTTCCCGGTAGAGATCGAGCAGGTAGTGCGGAGACAGCCGCGGCTGGGCGAGCACCCGCTCCTCGATCTGGGTGGGGAAGACATTGACGCCGCGGATGATCAGCATGTCGTCGCTGCGCGCCGCGACTCGCGACATCCGCCGCATGCAGCCGACGTCGGGCGGGAGCAGGCGGGTGAGATCGCGGGTGCGGTAGCGGATCATCGGCAGCGCCTCCTTGGTGAGCGTGGTCAGCACCAGCTCACCCTCCTCGCCCTCTGGAAGCACTGCACCGCTCTCGGGATCGATGACCTCGGGGTAGAAGTGGTCCTCCCAGACGGTCGGGGCCCCCTTGGACTCCGCGAACTCCTGCGAGACACCCGGGCCGATCACCTCGGAGAGGCCGTACAGATCGAGCGCCTCGATTCCGAAGCGCCCCTCGATCTCCTTGCGCATCGGTTCGCTCCAGGGCTCGGCCCCGAAGATCCCGATGCGAAGCGAGCTGTCCCGGGGGTCGATCCCCTGGGATTCGAACTCGTCGGCGATGGTCAGCACGTACGAGGGAGTGGCCATGATCACGTCGGGCTCCAGGTCGCGAATCAGCTGCACCTGTCGCGCGGTCTGCCCCACCGAGACGGGAATCACAGCGCAGCCGAGACGCTCGGCCCCGTAGTGGGCGCCCAGCCCGCCGGTGAAGAGACCGTAGCCAAACGCCACGTGGAGCGTGTCCCCCGGGCGCACGCCGGCCACGTGGAGCGACCGGGCGACCAGGTCCGTCCAGCTCTCGAGGTCGCGCGCCGTGTAGCCGACGACGGTCGACTTTCCGGTGGTGCCGCTCGACGCGTGCACGCGGACCAGCTCGTCCCGCGTCACGGCGAAGAGGCCGAAGGGGTAGTTGTCGCGCAGATCCTGCTTGGTGGTGAAGGGAAAGCTCGCCAGGTCCGCGAGCGATTCGAGGTCCTGCGGGCGCACGCCCGCGGCATCGAACTTGGCGCGGTAGGCGGGGACGTTGGCGTAGACGCCTTCGAGAGTCTGCCGCAGGCGGTCGAGCTGCAGCTGGTCGAGATCTTCTCGCGTGCGAGTCCGCACCAGATCCAGGTCATTCGCGGGGAGTGTGGGTTCCGTCATCTCTTCCTGCTCTTCTCGGTCGATTCTTGGGCCGCACGCTTCTCGGAGTCCATCGAACTCTCGAGCTCTGGAAATATCGGCCCGGCCACCCAGCGGGAGCGGCCGCGGAAAAAGGCAATCAGCTCGTCGCTCTGGTTCGCGACCCGGACGTCGTAGATGCCGGTGCGGCCCACCAGGGCGCGCTCTTCGGCGACTGCCGTCAGCCGGTCTCCCAGCCGAGCCGCGCTCACGAAGTCGATGCTGGCTCCCGCAGCCACGGTCTTTCGATTGCGGCTGTTGCAGGAGTAGGCGAAGGCGCAATCCGCCAGTGAGAAGAGGATGCCACCGTGACAGGTGCCCATGCTGTTGGCCATGTCTTCGCGCACGCTCATGCTCACGCGCGCGCGGCCCGGCCCGATCTCGTCGAGGACGATGCCCAGCAAGTGCGCCATCTGGTCCATCTCGTGCATGTGGGCACCACAGGCCTCCGCGAGCTGCTGCGCCGACCGATCGCCCTTCATCGCTGGCTTCCTGCCTCGACGATCTCCGCCGGGCGGGCGGAGGCCGTTGCCTCGGTCAGGCTGCGGCCGGCTCCTGCAGCCTCGAGGTTCAGATCGACGAAGCGGCCCGGACTGGTGCTTCGGATCGCCCGGTCCAGCGACGCGTCGCTGCAGAGCTTCGCCAGCCGCGTCAGAGCGCCGAGCCCGACCAGGTTGGCGACTCGGGCATCGCCCAGCCCCTTGGCCGACTCGCAGAGCGCCAGGGAGTGCAGCGCGAAGTCGCCCTTCGGGGAGCGCGGCACCCGATCCCGGTCCAGCAGCACCAGACCTCGTCGCTTCATCAGGCCGGCGGTCGGACCGGCCGCGACCTGGTCGAGGATCAGCGCGCAATCGAGCGCCGTGGCGAGGGGAAAATCGACGGCGCCGTTGCTCGCCACCATGTCGGTCCGACTCATGCCCCCCCGCGAGGTGGGCTCGAAGCTCTGCGACTGTGCCACGCGCAGGCCCTCGAACGTCAACGCCTCGGCCAGGATGGCGCCCGCTACCAGCAGACCCTGCCCGCCGATTCCGCACAGCCGGATCTCGATCCCTCGGAACGCCACCTCAGCCATCTTCCTTCTGCGCGATGCGACGCCGCCAGGCCTCCCGGTACTCGGGAGAGTCGTTGCGCGCCAGCACTCCGGTCTTCCAGACGCCGGGCCGGAAGGGCCGGTCGACGCTGCCACCGTAGGACTCCGGCCGCACGCCGGCCTTCTGACGCAGGATCATCTCGGACGAGCTCCCCAGGTCGTTCTTGCGGCCGTAGATCTCGGTGCAGTCCGAGATGACTTCGATGAACGAGAAGCCGCGGTGTGCGATCCCCTCCGCAATCAGGTTCTTGAGCGCTGGCGCCTGCATGGTGGTCTCGCGTCCGACCAGGCCGGCCCCGGCCGCAGCGGCGAGGGCACAGGCGTCGAATCCGGGCTCGTGATTGCCGAGTGGTGTCGTGGTCGTGAAGCGGTTCACGCTCGTCGTCGGCGAGACCTGTCCGCCGGTCATCCCGTACACCTCGTTGTTCAGCATCAGACAGGTCAGGTCGAGATTGCGCCGGCAGGCGTGGATCAGGTGATTGCCCCCGATGGCGAGGCAGTCGCCGTCGCCAGTCACCACGATCACCTCCAGGTCGGGTCTGACGAGCTTGAGACCGGTCGCGAAGGTGATCGGACGGCCGTGGGTGACGTGGAACGTGTTGGCGTCGACGTAGGCCGCAATCCGCCCCGAGCAGCCGATCCCGGAGATCAGCGTCAGGCGATCCTTGGGAATGTCGAGCTCGTGGACCGCCCAGAGCAGAGCGCGCAGCGCGATTCCGTGCCCGCAGCCCGGGCACATGAAGTGCGGCATCAGCTGCTCTCGCAGCCAGTCGCGGATCTCGAAGTCGCTCCCGGATCGGTCAGCCACGGCTCGCCAGCTCCCTGATGCGCTCCAGAATCTCGGCCGGAGCGATCGGCTCTCCGTCGACGCGACCCAGCCCCTCGACACCGCCGCCCGGTGCACAGTGCCGCTCCACCTCGAGGCAGAGCTGACCGGCGCTCATCTCGGGCACCAACACCGCCTGGGCGCGCCCGGCCACCTCGCGAAACGCCTGCTCCGGAAAGGGCCACATGGTGATGGGACGAAACAGTCCCGCGCGGATCCCCTGGTCGCGCGCCTGCCTGACGGCGCGCCCCGCAGCCCGAGCCGTGATCCCGTACGCCACGACCAGGATCAGGGCGTCCTCGCAGCCGATCGCCTCGAAGGACTCGATTGCCTCCCGGTGCCGGTCGAGCTTTCCGAGCAGGCGGCGCATCACCCGGTCCACGGCCGCGGGGTCCTGGGTTGGAAAGCCGTCTTCGGCGTGGGTCAGCCCGGTGGTGTGGGTCCGGTAGCCGTCGCCCGGGCGGGCCATCGCCGGGACGCCGTCGTCGCCCGCGGCGTAGGGCTGGTGCTCCTGGCGGGCGCCGCTCGCCCATTTGCGCTCGACGATCTCCAACGAGCCGGCGGCGGGAAGCTCGACCGTCTCGATCAGGTGACCCACCACCTCGTCGTACAGCACCACGACCGGCACGCGATAGCGTTCGGAAAGATTGAAGGCGCGCACCGTCTCGCTCCAGATCTCGGCCACGGATGCGGGCGTCAGCACGATCACCGGATGGTCGCCGTGGGTCCCCCAGCGCGTCTGCATCAGGTCGCTCTGCGAAGGCCGCGTGGGCATGCCGGTGGATGGGCCGCCGCGCATCACGTTCACGATGACGCACGGGATCTCGGTTCCGGCCGCGTAGCCCAGGTGCTCCTGCAGCAGTGAGAATCCGGGGCCGCTGGTGGCGGTCATCGCCTTGATTCCCCCCAACGATGCGCCGAGCACCGCGCCCAGCGAAGCGATCTCGTCCTCCATCTGGATGAAGATGCCGTCGACCCTCGGAAGCTCGATGGCCATGCGCTCGGCGACCTCGGAGGAGGGAGTGATCGGGTAGCCGGCGTAGAAGCGGCAGCCCGCCGCCACCGCGCCGAGCGCGCAGGCGTGGTTCCCCTGCAGGTTCAGCGGCGCTGCTGCGGTCTCGAGAGCGGACATCTAGGAGTCCCCCTTTCCAGAAGGGAGACCCGTTCGCACCCGGATCGCGAAATCGGGGCAGAGCCACTCGCAGACCCGGCAGCCGGTGCAGGCCCGGGGGTCGGTGACCTCGACCACCTGCTCGGCGCCGAGCACCAGGCAGCGCTCGGGACAGACCTTTACGCAGATGTCGCAGCCCTTGCACCAGGCCGCTTCGATCTCGAGCCGCGGGCTCGACCCGACCGGAGGAATCTCCACGGCGTCGGGCATCCACTCGGCTCCGCTCTCGGGCGCCGGCGGCGAGACGCCATCGGGTCCTTCGGGGCTTCGCGCCCAGTCCCGTCCGCGTTCGAAGGCGGCGCGATTCACCTCGAGGGTGCGGGGCGGAACGCTCGCGTCGATCGCCGCATGCCACTCCTCGACAGAGAAGTCGAGCACCGTCGAGAGTGCACCGAGCAGCACCGTATTCGCCGCGCGCGGCTCGCCCAGCTCCTCGGCCACGCCGAGCGCATCGAGGGCGATGCTCTGCGCGACCTTCCCCCGCACCGCCTCCTCGCCGCGGGTCGGATAGGTGATCCGCGCCCCGGGCCGTCGGTCCCGGCAGGCGAAGGGCGGGACGATGCGCCGCGTGTCGGCCAGGAAGGTGCCTCGAGCCGGATTCAGGTAGGGCAACCAGCGCAGGCCTTCCGCCCACTCCAGCGCGACCACGACGTCCACCTCGCCTTTGGGGATGGTCGGAGACCAGACGCGAGCGCCGAAGCGCACGTGGCTGAAGACGACGCCGCCCCGCTTGGCCATCCCGTGCACCTCGCTCTGCTTGACCTCCAGACCCCGCCCCGCGGAGACCTGCGCCAGCACCTTGGAGATCATCAGGACGCCTTGGCCCCCGACTCCGACGATCAGCACGTTGGTCGGGCGATCCATCGCATCCGGCGCTCCGCCCGGGCGTTCGTCGCGAATCGGAGGCTGGGGAAGAGAGCTCACGGAGACCTCAGACCGCGCTCGGCCGAACCCGAATACAGTCGGTCGGACAGACCTGCACGCACAGGCTGCAGCCGATGCAGGTGGAGGGATCGATCTCGACGCGGTGCCTCCCCTCGTACAGGTCCCCACTCCAGACGATCGCCGGGCAGCCCAGGTTCATGCAGGCCTGGCAGGCGGTGCATCCCTCGGCGACGACCTCGAAGGCGGTGCCCTTGAGCTTGACCGGATCGAGCGCACAGGGTCGGTCCGGAATCACCACTGCCACCCCCTTGTGGCGGGTCGCCTCGCGGACCGCCTGGTAGACCGCCGCCAGCTGGTAGGGGTCGACCTTTCGGACCCACTCGACACCCAGCGACCGGACCAGCGTCTCGAGGTCGACGCGGTGGGTCTCCTCGCCCCGCAGTGTGCGTCCGGTTCCCGGGTGATCCTGTCCTCCCGTCATGGCGATGATGTGGTTGTCGAGAATCAGCACCGAGATATCGGCGCGGTTGTAGACCGCGTCCATCAGTGGCTGGATTCCGGAGTGGAGGAACGTCGAGTCGCCGATGGTGGCGACGATTGGCCGGTTCTCCCCGCCCGACTTCGCCAGACCCACTGCGTTTCCGATGCTGCAGCCCATCGCCACGGTGGTGTCGATCGCCCGCAGCGGCTCCAGCGCCGCCAGCGTGTAGCAGCCGATGTCTCCAACAACGCGGGCGCCCACCGCGCGGAGCGCCATGAAGGAGCTCACGTGGGGGCAGCCCGGGCAGAGCACCGGCGGACGCGCCAGCGGCTCTGCCTCGGCGGGCTCACCGTCGATGGCCTGGAGCGTCCGGCTCTCCGGAAGGACGCCGGCCTCGACGAGGCCGGCGCGAACGATCTCCGGTGAGAACTCGCCGACGCGCGGGAAGTAGCGCTTGCCCTCGACCCGGGCGCCCAGCGCCCGCACTTCGGACTCGACGAACGGCTCCAGCTCCTCGACTACCAGGACCTGCTCGACCGAGTCGCAGAAGCGCCGCACCAGATCCCCCGGCAGGGGGTAGGAGACGCCCAGCTTGAGCACGCTCGCGTCGGGCGCGACCTCCTTCACGTAGGTGTAGGGCGGCCCGAGCGTAATCACACCGACTTCTGCGCTCCCCTCTTCCCAGCGAATCAGGTCCGAGGTCTCGAGCCAGGTCTGGAGCCTGGCCTCGCGCTCGACCAGCAGCGGGTGGCGCAGGCGCGCGTAGACCGGGAGCATCACGTACTTGGTGGGATCTTCGACGAAGCCGAGCGGCGGGTGCTCCTCGCGCTCCCCGAGGCGCACCAGGCTGCGCGTGTGCGAGAGGCGCGTAGTGCCGCGAACGATCACCGGAGTGTCGAAACGCTCGCTCAGCTCGAAGGCGAGCCGCGTGAAGTCGAGCGCCTCCTGGGCGTCGCAGGGCTCCAGCACCGGAACGTTCGCGAGCCTGCCGAAGAGGCGCGTGTCCTGTTCGTTCTGCGAGCTGTAGATGCCCGGGTCGTCGCAGACCACCAGCACCAGGCCCCCGTTGACACCGATGTAGGTCACCGACATCAGGGCGTCGGCCGCGACGTTGAGACCCACGTGCTTCATCGCCGCGAGAGCGCGCGCTCCGGCGAAAGAGGCCCCGATCGCCACATCGCAGGCCACCTTCTCGTTCGTCGACCACTGCGCGTGCAGATCTTCGGCCGGGTACTCGGCCAGGCTCTCCATGATCTCGGTGCTCGGCGTCCCCGGGTAGGCTGCCGCCACCCGCACGCCCGCCTCCCAGGCGCCCCGCGCGATCGCCTCGTTCCCCATCATCGCGCGCACGGGAGCCTCCGCGGCTCTGCCTGCCACCGGATCGGACACCGCCACTAGCCGGCCCTCCGGAGACTCGTCTCTCCGAGCCCGTCGAAACGGCGCCAGTAGGAGCGCGAGGCCGTTGGCAACCTTCCGTTCGAGGTCTGGCAGGTAGCGAGCAGGTGCTGCGCTGCGCGCGCCTCGAGCCGATGGTAAAGGCGTGCACAGAGCTGCCGCGCCTCCCTCCCCTCCCACTGCTCGGGCAAGAGTTCCTCCGGCAGCTGGGGATCGCGCAGCAGGATCCGGCGGTACTCGTGGATGGCGAGGGTGCGGAGCCCGAAGCAGGTCTCGGGGTCGTGGAGCCGGCGCCCCTCCGGCATTCCATCCAGGGGACCGAAGCGGTCGAGGAAGACCCGATACTCGAGGGCCAGGTCATCCAATCGCCAGGCCGAGCGCACCAACTCCTGGAGAGCCTTGCTGCCGGTCGAGGGCGGACGGGCGAGGGCGACCCCGGCGGCCCCCTCGAATACGATCGCCCGCCCGCTCAAGCCCAGGTCGTCGAGCGCGCGCCGCAGCGACCCGGGATCGACCGCGGGGTGAAGCAGCAGCGCCGGCGAGATCTCGCCGAAGCCATGCCAGCGCAGCTCGCGGCGAGCGGCATCTCGCTCGGAGCTGGAGATGCCCGTCTGGCCAAGTAACACCAGGCACCAGGTTCCGTCCCAATCGGGCGCCGCGCCGGCGTAGATGCGCCGGTCGGCCGCCTCGAAGCGCGGGCGACTCTCAGCGGTCGGTGTGTAGTCGCTGCGCCGCCCGACGCTCCGGTTGCTGAGCCACCCTTCGACGGTGAGCCGCTGGACTGCCGTCCGCACGCCGCGCTCGTTGATTCCAAAGGGACCGAGCAGGCGGATCAGACTCCCAACCCAGACCGTCCCGCCATGCGGAAGAATCGAGTCACCGAACACCGTGACCACCAACGATTTGGCGCGGGGAGGATGCGTGGCGAGTAGATGCGCGAGATGGCGCCCGGCTTCTCTCCTCGATTCAGGCATGGCCGACATGATACAGATTGAGGGGCATTCTGGCCGGATCGAGTATCACGTCGACCGGCCATGCGAGCCAGCGAAACGGCTCGACCCGGACCTGATTCGGCCTAACCCGTTGGAATTGAAGGATCATGTGGGTCGGCACCCATCTGTCCGACGAATCACAAAGAGAATCTAGAGACCCACCTGCTCCCAGTTCTGGGTCAAGAGTTTGCCCAATGCCGCGCGCGGGAGGCGATAGGGATCCTGAACTCCATGTCACCCATTGTGGCTTCGTCTGCAGCTTCAGGATCCAATTCCGGTCTTGCTTCACGGTAGGCATGGGCGAGGCCGTTCCAGTCTGTCTCGCTCTGCGCCAGTACTTGCCGTGCGCGTTCGTCGAAACTGTTCCCTTCCAGTTTCCACATCAGCGCGGCAAACAGGTTGATTTCATCTCGGCAGGCACACCGATCAGGCAGTCGAGGTCCAAACCGAATCCTGCGTGTGTCGCATCAGCGAGGTGAACGGGCATGGATTCGGAATGCACTGGCAGATAGACCTGTGGCGGACGCAGCGCGGAATGCCGCGAGACGAAGCGACGAAGAAACCTGAAACGCAGTCCGGTGTTGGGTCGTCTGATGATTGGGTCCAGGCACCTTGAGAAATATCGGGTGCGGGCAGGAAGAGGAGGTCGTATGCGACTGTGCCCGGTCTGGCTTGTCTCGCTGATATTGGCTTCTCCGGTAGCCGCACAGCAAGAGGACGTCGGTCCAGGGGACCCGATCTTCGAGGAAGGGGACGTGATCACCATGGACAAGATCGAGTCCCTGAAGCCCTTTCTGCCACCGGAGTTCTGGTCGAATCGGGACTTCTTCTTCTACGAGGGGATGCAGCTCGAGATCGGTCCGTTCTTCCGCGACTATTCCCCGGCCCCCGAGTACCAGGCGGCCACCGCCCGGTTCAAGGGCCAGCCACGGGTCGGCCCGGAAAGCAGCCTGGAGAACTACACGGCCGGTCAGCCGTTCCCCATGGAGGAGATCGACTGCCTGGGCGATCCCCGGGCGGGCGACAAGATCATCTGGAATTTCGACTATCAGTGGGAGGGGGACGGGGCCGCCAGCCGGTACTACTACTCCTACTGGGACCGGGGCGAGGAGCTCCCCCTGTACTACGAAGGCACTTCGAAGACCGTCCAACTCTCCCACCGGGTCGAGAAGGAGTACCTCGACGAGACCGACGGGGATCTGTTCCGGGGCGAGAGGCGCAAGCTGGCCTTCGGGATCGAGGTCGACGCGCCCTTCGACGCCCGGGGGATCAAGCTGCTGAGCTATCGCTACAAGAACTCCGACAGGCCGGAGTCGCAGGCCAAGAACGACGACACCTGGGTGTACGTTCCCACCCTTCGCCGCGTACGGCGGGTCTCCTCGGCCCAGCGCACCGATGCCGTCTCGGGCACCGACTTCACCTTCGACGATCTGCGAAGCTTCGCCGGCATTCCTCCTCAGTATGCGTGGGAATGCCTCGGCGAGATGGACATCATCGCGCCGATGAACTCGCGGGTAAAGGCGTATCCGTACAGCAAGGACCACAACTTCGGCCCTTACGGTCTCTCCTACGCGTCTGACAACTGGGAGATGCGCAGGGCGATCAAGCTGCGCTTCACTCCGAGGAACGCGGATCACCCGTACGATCACAAGGACATCTATCTCGACAAGGAGACGATGGCCGCGCTGTACTCCTTCGCCTACGACCGCAAGAAGGAGCTCTGGAAGATCATCTGGCACAACCACCGCTGGAGTGAGGAAGATCCGGACTACTATGTCGGCTGGGCAGGTATCGAGGCGCCCAACGACATGCGGATCGTCAGCGACACCATCGTCAACACCCAGACCGGCACCGGAAACCGGATCGAGTTCTGGGACAGCCACGGAACGCCTCTGAGCAGGGGCAAGGTCCGCCGCTACATCGACGTGGGTCGCCTCGACAGAAGCTACTAGACCGAAACGGCTCCAGCGTGATTCGGCCCGTCCGTTCCCCGAGATCGGTCTTCGAGGATCAGGTGGGGGTGGGAGTCACGTGCCTGCGCCGACGAGCGTCCTCCGGGCCCGAGAAGCTCGCAGCGAGGCCGCGTGTCATCGTGGGTTCACGCCCCGCCCGTGACGCGGCGTTCACCGGTTGCCCGCCCCCGGCGCGTCCGGCCTAGCCCGCATTTCTCACCAGCTCGCGACTGCGGACGCCGATAGCACCACAGATTCGCGACCTTCTCCCTCCGGCCGCCTCGACGTACTGCCAAGTACGCCTTCGGCTCCCTCCGGTCCGAGGGCCGCGAATCTGAGGCACTCTCGGCGCCCTCGCTACGCGACCTGCTGAGAAAAGCGGGCTAGAGTGCCGTGCGAATTCGCTCACCCGATGTTCCCGAACAGCGTGCCACCATGTCGATCCATCCCCCAACGCGAAGCCACCCGGCGAAGTCGCGCTCCGAAGCCGATCTCGAGAGCCGCGTGCGTCTCGGCCTGGAGGGAGGCCTGCACCGGCTCGGCCACAGCACTTTTCGCGCCGGCCAGCGCGAGGCCATCGAGACTCTGCTGCGTGCCCGGCGGCTGCTGCTGGTGGCGCCGACGGGCGGTGGCAAGAGCCTGATCTATCAGCTCCCCGCCACGCTTCTGCCCGGAACCACGCTGGTGATCTCGCCGCTCGTCTCCCTGATGCACGACCAGGTGAGCGCTCTTCAAGCCCGCGGCATCGCCGCGAGCTTCCTGGCTGCAACCCTGGACGCACGGGAGATGCGCCAGCGCATGGCCGACATCCAGCGGGGGGCCTTTGAGATCGTCTACGCGGCGCCCGAGCGGCTCGCCTTCGCGGGCTTCCGCTCGCTGCTGCGCGAACTCGACTGTCCGCTGATCGCCGTGGACGAGGCGCACTGCATCAGCGAGTGGGGGCACGACTTCCGACCCGAGTACCTGCAGCTGGGGGAGCTGCTGGCCGAGTTTCCCGCGGCGCTCGTCCTGGCTTGCACCGCCACGGCCACGCCCGTAGTGCGAGACGAGATCCTGGAGCGCCTGGGCCTGGAGGCCGACACGCCCCAGATCCTGCGCGGCTTCGCGCGCCCCAACCTCTCCCTGCGCGTGTCCGAGCCGGGCGGGAAGCGCGAGCGGGAGGCACGCGTGGACGCGGCTCTCGCCGAGGCGCTGGGCGCACCCGGCGCGGGTCGGGGCTCCAGCATCGTCTACGCGCCCACGCGCAAAGGGACGGAAGAGGAGGCCACCCGCCTCGCCGCCGCTGGCTGGCGAGCCGCCGCCTACCACGCGGGGATGAACGGCGCCCAACGCGACGCGGTCCAGCGCGGCTTCTCCCGGGGCGAGACGGAGGTGGTGGTCGCCACCAACGCCTTCGGGATGGGGATCGACCGGCCCGACGTGCGGGCCGTGATCCACCTGGCGCCGCCGGGCTCGATCGAATCCTACTACCAGGAGGTGGGCCGCGCCGGCCGCGACGGCGGTGACTGCCACGGATTGCTCCTGGTCTCGCCAGGCGACATGGCCCTGCGGCGCCGCCTGATCGAGAGGGGCGGCGATGGGCAGACGCTGGATCCCGCGCTGGTGCGACACAAGTGGGAGCTCTTCCTCGAGCTGATGCGTTACGCGGAAGGTGGGAGCTGCCGCCACGACGCGGTGCTGCGCTACTTCGGCGACGAGGAGGAGACTCTCGCCGGCTGCGGCCACTGTGACGTCTGCCTTCGCCTCGAAGACGGAGAGCAGGGGCCCGACCCCGAAGCCGTGAGCACCGTCGTGCGCAAGGCGCTCTCGGCCGTCGCGCGCATCCACGGGCGCTTCGGACTGGGAGCGGCAGCCAAGCTGCTGCGGGGGTCTCCGGATCCCCGGCTCGCTCGCGCCGGACTGGATCGGACCCCGACTCACGGAACGCTCTCCGAGCATTCCGAGGACTGGCTGCTGCGCCTGCTGCGGCGCTGCGTGACGGCCGGCTGGGCGGACTTCCAGGGCACCGATCGCCCCGTGATCGTGCTGACCGAGGCCGGGCGCGCGGTGATGCGAGAGGAGCGCCCGGCGAACCTGCTGCTCCCTCCGATCGCGGTCCCCCGTGCGCCGAAGACCGCAATTCTGCCCCGAGGCCCGAGCCAGCGCGCGGACGCCAAGCCGGAAGCGCTCGATGCCGAGGGGGGTGCGCTGTTCGAAGCGCTTCGTCGCCACCGCCTCGCTCTCGCGCGCAGCGAGGGCGTCCCCCCCTACGTGGTCGCCAGCGACCGCACTCTGCGCGAAATCGCCCTGCTGCGCCCCCGCAGTCTCCAGGAGCTGGAGCTCGCGCACGGGATCGGACCCGCCAGGCGGGAGAAGTACGGCGCGGGCCTGCTCGCCGTGGTGTTGGGTGAGGACGCGCCGTAGGCTCGAGCGGAGCTGCGCGCCCCCGTCCGACCTGTCAGGTCGATTCTCTCATCTACCTGTAACTTACTACTGCGATTCACCTTTCGAGCTCTGAGGCGAGCTCGATGATCCTTCGCCAGACGCCCTCGACGTGGCGGCGCTCGGTCCATGTCCCGCCGATCGCCATTCGGAGCGTGTAGCGGCCGGCGAGCTTGGTGTGGGTGAGATACTGCTCCCCGCTCTGGTTCAGGCGGGCCAGGAGCCGTTCGTTGAACTCGTCTCCCTCCCGGTGGCGAAAGCAGACCAGGTTGAGGGGCGCGGGTGCGGCGAGCTCGAATTCGTCGCTCTCCTCTACCCAGTCCGCGAATTCTCTCGCCCAGCTCACGTGCTTCTCGATGTGTGCGCGCAGTCCTTCGACGCCGTAGTGACGGATCACCAGCCACAGCTTGAGCGCTCGAAAGCGGCGGCCGAGCGGGATCTGCCAGTCGCGATAGTCGATCACGGCACCCGTCTGTGTCGCCTCGTTCTTCAGGTATTCGGGAAGGATGCTGAGCGCGCGGATCAGTGGCTCGCTGTCCGCGACGAACATGCAGTCGCAGTCGAAGTTGGTGAGCATCCACTTGTGGGGGTTGAAGCAGTAGCTGTCGGCATACTCCAGTCCGTCGTGGATGTAGCGGAACTCCGGGCAGAGAGCGGCGGTCCCGCTCATGGCGGCATCGACGTGCAGCCAGATGCCGCGCTCGCGGCAGAGGGCGCCAATGCCGCGCAGGTCGTCGAGTCCGTTCGACGACGTGGTGCCCACGGTGGCGCTCACGAAGCAGGGTTTGCGACCGGCGGCGAGATCGGTCTCGATCGCGGCAGCGAGGGCCGCGACCTGCATCGCAAAGCTGTCGTCGACATCGATCAGTCGGAGCTGCTCGCGGCCGAGACCCGCGATCATCACCGCCTTCTCGATGGAAGAGTGCGCCTGGTTCGAGGTGTAGACGGTGAGCTCATCGCGCACTCCCCGCTCGTTGCTCTGGTAGCCGGTCGTCCGTTCACGCGCGGCGAGTAGCGCGCAGAGACTGGCGCTGGAGGCGGAGTCCTGGATGACGCCGCCACCGATGGACGACTTGAAGCGGCCGGGCAGATCGAGCATGTCGACCAGCCAGTCGAGCAGATGGGTCTCCAGCTCGGTACAAGCCGGGCTGGTCGCCCACAGCATCCCCTGCACCCCGAGACCGGAAGCGAGAAGATCGCCGAGGATCGCCGGCGGCGAGCTGCTGGCCGGGAAGAAGCCGAAGAAGCCAGGCGCCTGCCAGTGGGTGATGCCCGGCAGGATCACGCGCTCGAGATCGGCGAGCACCTCCTCGAACGGCTCACCCACCTCCGGTGCCGCGGGCGGCAATTGCTCGCGAATCTCACCGGGCTTCACCCGCGACATCACCGGAAACTCCTCGAGCCGTTCGAGGTAACGCGCGATCCAGTCGATGGTCTGGTATCCCCGCCGCCGGAACTCCTCGGGGGTCATATGGCTGCTCATGGTCCCGTTCGCGCTCCTCGGAAGTCACTGAAAACCGCGCCACAGTCTCACCGATCGCAAGTGCCGCGCAAGAACCGGCATTCGAGAGCCCGGAGCGGTTCGGGCACGATCCGCTGCCGCCGGCGAGCCTCTCCTACGGAGTCTGGCCGCTGAGAGCCCGCTGCGGCATTCTCTCGTGGTGCGCCCGCGCGCCGAACGATGCAGCTGCGGACAGGGCCTGCCCGAAGCCCTAGGGGGAAAGCCGATGTCTTCGAGGACCCAAGCGCTGATGGTGAACACGCCCATCAAGGCGCAGCAAATAGCTCTAACGGAGCTGAGTGAAGAGGTCAGAGCGACCCGGCCCGGGTTTGCCTGGACCTTGGACCTGGAGAGGGCGCGGCTGGTCACGGAGTCCTACCGCCAGACCGAGCACGAGCCCATGGTGCTCCGGAGGGCCAAGGCCCTCGCCCACATCCTCGAGCAGATGACCCTCTACATCCGGCCCGGCGAGATGATCGTCGGCAACTACGCCTCCAACTCGGACTCCGTTCCCTTCTATCCCGAGCTGGCGTGGAAATGGATCAAGAGAGAGACCGCCCCGGGGCAGGTCTACGAGTGCATGCTCTCCGACGAGGGGAGAAAGGAGCTGGAGGAGATCTGTGACTACTGGGGGAACTTCTCCATCCATCACCGCTTGAGAAACTACCTCCCCGAGGCACTCAGTGAAGTCTTCTGGGTCTTCAATTGGGAAGCTTCCACGCCCAACTACGACAAGATCTTCATCCTCGGCTTGAAGGGAATCCTTCAGCAGGTCGCGGACCGGAGGGACAGTCTCGAGGAAGAGTACCTGGCCGAAACCATGACCGGCGAGGAATACCTGCGGAAACGGGACGTCCTGGACGGCATGGCCATCGGCCTGGAAGCGGTGATCGCCTGGTCGAAGCGATACGCGGCGCTGGCGCGGGATCTGGCGGAGAAGGAGACCGATCCGACCAGGAAGCAGGAGCTCGAAGCCATCTCCAGGAGCTGCGCGTGGGTTCCCGAAAACCCCGCGCGGACCTTCCAGGAAGCCCTCCAGTGCTACTGGCTCGTGCACCTCGTCATCAACTTCATCGATCTGCCCCAGGTGGGAAGCGGCATTCGACTGGACCAGAGCCTCTACCCCTTCTACGAGCGGGATCTTCGCGAGGGCAGGATCAGCAGAGACGAGGCGCAGGAATTCGTGGAATTCCTGTTCGTGAAGTTCCAGGAGACGGGCTTCCTGCACGCACCCATCTGGTCCGGCTTCGGCGGTGGCGCTCTGGGATTCCAGACCGTGACGATCGGCGGCGTCGACGCACAGGGCAACGACGTCACCAACGAGCTCTCCTACATCGTGCTGGACGCCACCAAGAGCGTGCGTGCCATCGTCCCGCCCCTGGCCCTCCGCTGGCACGATGGCATCCCCGGAAAGCTGGTGGAGAAAGCGATCGAGGTGATGGCCTCAGGGATGCCCCAGCCCGCGATCTTCAACGACAAGGTGAACATCGTCAGGCTGGTGAACCTGGGCTGCTCCCTGGAAGATGCCAGGAGCTATTCGATCAACAACTGCATGGTGCCCACCATCCCGGGCAAGAACCTGAACCACATCTCGGCCTGGGCCAGCGGTGTGCCCCTTCCGCTCTGTCTGACCAGCGCTCTCGGCATTCCTCATCTGCTCTACAAGAAGGCTGGCGAAACGGTCATCGACCCGAAGAAGATCCGTTCCTTCGAAGAGCTGATGGACGCCGCGGTGGAGAACTACAAGTGGACCATTCACCGCCTGGTACTGGTCGGGAACCTGACCGATGCCCTCTACCGGGAGCACGCACCCAGGCCCTTCCTGTCGACGCTTCTCGACGACTGCATCGAGAGGGCGCAGGACGCCAGGGAGTGGAACTACGAGCCGGATTACCGGGACGTGACCCTGTTTGGCCTGAACACGCTGGCGGACTCGATGGCGGCGGTCAAGAAGGTCGTCTTCGAGGATGAGAAGGCCTCCATGGAGGAGCTGATCGAGGCGCTGAAGGACAACTGGAAGGGACACGAGGATCTGCGGAAGGCGTGCCTGGATGCCCCCAAGTTTGGAAACGACGACGACTACGTGGATCTGATCTCCCGGGAGCTGGCGCAAAGGATCAGCCAGGAGACCCAGAGATGCAGGACGAATCGGGGCACACCCGTGATCCCCGATGGTACGGCAGCCACCGCATGGTGGAGCTTCGGCCGGATCTGCGCGGCGACACCCGACGGTCGGCTCGCAGGAGACCCCTTCAATGACGGATCGATCTCGCCCACGGCGGGCAAGGACCGGAAGGGTCCCACGGCCGTGCTCAAATCGGTCGCGAAGGTGGATCCCCTGATCAGCTGGAATCAGCTCTTCAACCAGAGCGTCATGCCGGACTACCTGAGCGGCCACAACGCCCAGCTCTTTGCCCAGTACCTGAAGACCTTCGGGGATCTGGGCATCCATCACATCCAGTTCACCACCGTGAACCGGGAGATGCTGGAGGATGCCCAGGAGAACCCGGAGAAATACTCGACGCTGCAGGTGCGGGTGGCGGGCTTTGCCGCCTACTTCATCGATCTGGACAAGAATCTGCAGGATTCCATCATCGCCCGCACGCCCCAGTGCTTCTAGGAGCGTCCGGGAGGAGATCAGGACTCCGGAATGGCGCGTTCACTCGATCCCGGGCTCCGAGCCGACGACGGCTCGGAGGGAGTGGTATTCCACATCCAGCGCTACAGCATCCAGGACGGCCCTGGCATCCGCACCACCGTCTTCTTGAAGGGATGCCCCCTGCGCTGCGAGTGGTGCTCGAATCCCGAGTCCCAGCAGCCCCATCCTGAAATCCTGTTCCGGAGCCAGCAGTGCCAGAAGTCCGGAGACTGCGCGGAGGCCTGTGACGTCGGCGCCATCCAGCTGATCGATGGCGCACCCAGCCTGGATCGAAGCGCCTGCACGATGTGCCTGGACTGCGTCGAGGCATGCCCGTCAGGGGCGCTGGAGATCTCGGGAACAGCGCATGAAGCTGGAGGACGTCGTCGACGAGGCTTGCAGAGACGAGATCTTCTACACCAACTCGGGCGGGGGTGTGACCCTCTCGGGTGGCGAGCCCCTCTCCCAGCCGGAGTTCTCCAGGCGTTTTCTCGAGGCGTGCAAGGAGCGCTCGATTCACACCACCCTCGATACCAGCGGCCATGCGAGCTGGCGGGCCATGGAGCGGGTCCTCGAACACACGGATCTGGTCCTCTTCGACCTCAAGCATCTCTCCCCGAGGAAGCATCTGGACGGAACCGGGGCGAAGAACGACCTGATTCTCGACAACCTGAGGAAGACACTCGACTCGGAAGACGCCAGGGTCTGGATCAGGATTCCCTTGATCCCCGGCTACAACGACACCACGCCCCATCTGAAGGAGCTGGCCCTGGCCCTAAGGGAGACGGGTGCGGAAAAGGTCTCGCTGCTGGGCTTTCACCAGTGGGGAAGATCCAAGTACCCCGCACTGGGAAGGGATTACCCCTATGATGGGATCGACGCCCTTCCCAAGGCGACGCTCGAGCTGGCGAAGACGGTGCTGGAGGCTCGAGGGATCACGGTCACGATCGATCACTAGCCCGGATGACTCATGAAGCTCGCAGCAAGGCTGGTTTTCCTCCTCTCCGCCCGAGCCGCAGCCGGGGCTTCCACGACGGGGTGAGCGCCAGGCCATGAGCGGGAGCTTCGAAAGGCGCTTGCGCGGTATCGCAGCCGCCCTGGTGGAGACCTGGATCCGCTGGAGATCGACGGTCTCGAAGAAGACCTGTTCGGCGAGCTGCCCTCGCTCCTCGAGAACGTCGTCGATACCCTGCCGACGCGAACCGTGACCCTCGACGACCTGCGGCGGCGCTATCCGCAGCACAGGATGTTGCCCTCGACCTTGCCGACCCGGCCGAGGTGCCGACAGAAGGCCTCCGCGATACGGACGACGCCGTCGTCGCCTCGATAGATGGCGAGCTATTGGTCGAAGTAGTGGCGGCTCACGATCTGGCCGCACTTGACCTCTTCACTGACCGCCACAACATACAAACCGCTCGGCAGGCCAGGAAAGGGGAATCGACTGCCCAATGGACACCCCCTGTCGAGCCACGGCGGACCACAGCATCCAGGATGGGTTCGATCACCGCACTGACGACGACCGCCTACGTGGCGACGCTGGCGCTGTCCCACCACCTCGGCATCTCCAGCCTCGCCCAGTTGCTCACCATCGGGATCGGGCTTATGGTCGCGGCGAATGTGATACGAGGGCTTCGCGAAGCTCGTCGAAACCCTCGAGAACAGGATCGAGGAGCTCCAGAGGGAGTAGAGAATGTCCGAGGAAGCCGCGGAGCGCAGTGAGATTCGACGAGCGCTCGACTCGCTCACCGCCGCCGAGATGCATCGTTCGAGCCGGATCAAGTGGCGGCTCTTCGGCGATGAGGTACTGCCGGCCTGGGTCGCCGACATGGACTTTCCTGTGGCACCGCCGGTCCACCGGGCGATTCGCGACCTCGTCGGGCGCCACGACTTCGGCTACCACATCGTGCCGCTGTCGCCGCATCTCCGAGCCGCCCTCGTCTCGCGCATGGCCGAGCGGTTCTCCTGGCAGATCGAGCCGAAACGAGTCATGCCTCTGGTCAACCTCTTGCAGGGACTCGACGTCTCCGTGCTCCTTCACAGCCGCCCGGGCGAGGGTGTCGTTCTGCAGACGCCAATCTACCCGCCCTTCCTGGCGGCCGTCGAGCGCAGTGGCCGGCGCGTGGACGAGAGCAGCCTGGTGCGCGGAGCGCGTCGCTACGAGATCGACTTCGACGATCTCCGTGCGAAGCTCAAGCCTGACACCCGACTGATCCTGCTCTGCAATCCGCACAATCCGACGGGCCGCGCCTTCGAGCGGGAGGAACTCCTGGCCCTCGGCGAGTTGGCGTTGGAGCACGACCTGATCGTGGTCTCGGACGAGATCCACGCCGAGCTCACATTCCCCGGGCACCGGCACGTCCCGTTCGCCACCCTGGGCCCCGAGCTCGCGGAGCGCACCATCACGCTCACCTCGGCCAGCAAGTCGTTCAACCTGGCCGGGCTACCCTGCGCGTTTGCCGTATTCGGCAGCGACCGGTTGCAGCAGCCGTTTCGGGATCTACCACCCCACGCTCTCGGACATCCCGGCATTCTCGACGATGTGGCGACCTACACCGCGTGGACCCAGGGACAGACCTGGCTCGATGTGGTGCTGGCCTACCTGCTGGAGAATCGCGACCTGGTGATGGACTTCTTCGCCAGCCGGATTCCGGACCTCCACGTCCTGCTGCCCGAAGCCACCTACATGGCCTGGCTCGACTGTCGCGACCTCGGACTTCCCGCGGATCCCTCCAGTTTCTTTCTCGAGCATGGGCGCGTGGCCCTTACCGGGGGGAATGAATTCGGTACACAGGGGAAGGGGTTCGCGCGGATCAACTTCGCGACCTCACGGACCATTCTGGTGGAGATTCTCGAGCGGATGGAGGCGGCGGTTCATCGGCGCTCCTCGATCGGTTAGACTTCGCATCTTCAGACGGCCTCGAGCCAGGCTGATGTTGCCGTAGGAAACGCCCTGCGGTATCGGCCAATCGCCGGAGAGAATGGATAGGAGAGCTGCGCGATGACGCCGGAAGAGGATCGCTACTACGTCCTGGGGAATGTCCTGGAGGGTCTCGCCCTGCTGGAGGGCGCTGCTGCCTTCGCCTCCCTGATCCCCGAGATTCGCAGCAATCTGGTGATGTGTCTTGAGCGCTCCGAAGGTCCCGAGGACGTGGTCGGCGTCCCCGGGCGGATCACCAACGTCTTTGGGAAGCCCCGTGCAGCCGCTCGCCCCGCGCTCGGTGGCTCTCACTACACCGCTCGCATCATCCTGGCGGTGCGGCGCGAGATGACCAATCTGCGGGCTGCCCTCGAGGTCAAGTATCGTCCCGAGCTCGTGGCCGTGATCGAGCGGATGGGTCTGGAGACGAAGTCGCTCGAGCCTGTCCTTTCCGGCGCCGCGGATCCGGAAGCTCGGATGGCGGGTCTGTGTCGGACCTTCAAGGAGGTCTACTCGGATGAGGAGAAGCTGAGCATCGCCTACACCGAGGGCGGGCATGCGCGCGAGGGCGCGATCATCTTGCTCGGCGAGACCGCTGTCGACGTGGCCCGAAAGGCCATCGCGATCGCCGAGGCGTACACCACCGCAAGATCAGAACAAGGAACGGAGGCAAAGTAACGGAGATGGTGGGGTCTTCTCCGAGGCGGAGGTGGCCCGGCAGACTGTCCGTCAGACTGGTCGGGGCGCTGTTTCTCGCATCTACGATCTGGGGAGGCTGCCAGGAGCAGCAGGTCGAGCCAGAGCGGGTCGGCCCCGCTCCGTCGCCCGCCAGCGTCAAGGGTCTGCTGCGAGTGGGCGTGTACGGCGACGGCGCCGTCACCGGCAGCGAGTTGCTGCGCCAGACTTCGGTGTTCGTGAACGGACCGGACTACCGGGGGATGGAGGACAATGACCTCCGCGGCTTTCTCGATGGGCGGTTCATGTACGGCGTGAACCAGCCGGGGCAGGTACACGTCCGGGCGGGTCGCCGGCAGATGCACTCGAAGGCCGGCGAGGTGGAGCTGTTCCGCTCGATCCAGCGCTGGGAGGGCGTCCTGCTGCCGCCGCGGGCGCGCGTACACCGCGCCAGCCTGGCGCTCGCGATCGAGAACGGCCCGAAGCGACCGCTGACACTCTTCCTGTACGCGGTGCGCAAGGACTGGAACCCGGGCCGGGGTGGAGCGCGGCGCAACAACACGGACCCGCCGGAACCAGGGGACGTCTTGTGGACGGAGCGCGCATACGCGGAGGAGGAGTGGGGTCTCCCCGGAGTGGGCTTCGCATCCGACGACCATCCCGATGCGGATACCGATGCGATGCCCTTGGCCGAAGCGAGCTGGATCGCACCGCAGCAGACTGTCGTCTTCGAGTCCGAGGCGCTGGCGGCCTACGTCGAGCGTCGCGGCCGCGCCGGCAATCCGCTGCTGTTTCTGGTGAAGCTCGACGACTACACGGAGGACGAGCCCTACACCCTCTTCGAGTACTACTCCGGCAATGCGGGAAGCTCGCGCAACCCGGCGCGGCGCCCGAGGCTGGTTCTGGAGTGGGAGAGCCCCGATGAGCTGATCCGCGTGGAGCGCGAGATCCACCTGGAGCACGGCCGCACGCTCGAGCTGCCCGCTCTCGCTGAGACCGGCGCACAGCTCGTCGCGGCGAGCTTCGTTCCCGAGGAGGGTCACGAGCGCCCGATCCTCGAAGTTCGTGGGGGCGAGGACGACGCCTGGCGAGCTGCGGCCCATCCCGTCCAGGTGTCGGGCTCGCCGGTCCGGGTGCGGCTCGTCGCCGCGCACGATCCGTTGCCGCTCGGCCAGCCGTTCCGGAGCGAGTTCCGCGACACCTGGCTGACCACCGGGCCAGCGGAGGAGCAACACGTGCCATGGACCTTCGTCTCGCCGCGCGGCGAGCACCACGTGGTGGACGCGCGCTACGCCGGCGACTATCGCTGGGAGGTGGAGTTCCAACCCACCGAGCTGGGGCGTTGGCTCTACTTCTACGAGACGAACTTCGTGCACCCCTACCGAAGCGCCGAGGGGTTCTTCGATGTGGTGGCCGGCGACCGGGAGACCGCGCGCGGTGGGCTCCGCGCCCTGCTCGCCCGAATCCGCGAGACAGGCCCGCTGCCCAAGTCAGAGGCCATCGCGGAGTTCGGCGTTCCCTTCTGGCGTCTCGAGCGCGCCGCCCTGCGGCTCGAGACGCCAGAGTCGTTCCGCGCCGAGGAGGGACGCGAGACCTTCGCCTTGCTGACGGAGATCCGGCAGGCCCTCACCGTGCACAAGATCCGCGACCGGAGCCGGATCAAGCCGATGAAGCGCAACTTCTAGCGCGGAGCGCTCTACCCGCTTACATCCCGGACATCACCCGGTCGGCCGCATCCAGAGTCTGTTCCACGTCGGCGCGCGTATGGGCGATGGACGGATACCAGCGACCGCCGACCAGGGTGATCACTCCCTGCTGCTGCATTTCCGCCCAGAACTTCAGGTACAGACCGAAGTCGATGCCCTCCAGGTCCTCATCCGTGTAGGCGACGGTATCGGGGTCCAGGCCGAACATGGTGAAGAAGACGCCCCTGGCCCCCTGGATCCGCATCGGCAGGCCGTGCTTCTCTGCCAACTCTTTGAGACCCCGCATCAACTCGTCCTGCACGGCCTCCATCTCCTGGTAGACCGCACCGTTGTTTCTGTCCAGGATCCTGAGGGTGGCTAGCGCAGCGCGCATGCCCAGGGGATAGCCGTTGAAGGTGCCGGGACCGAGAACCGTACCTTCCTTCAGCTGGTCCAGGATCTCGGCCTTGCCCACCACTGCCGAGAAGGGCATTCCCCCGGCGACGGCCTTGCCGAGCGTGGAGATGTCGGGCGTCACGCCGAAGTGGCCCTGGGCGCCGTCGAGACCCATCCGGAAGCCGGTGATGACCTCGTCGATGCTCATCACGATGCCGTACTCGTCGCAGAGCTCCCGGATCCGCTCCAGATATCCCGGACGCGGCATCAGACAGAAGTGATTGCAGACCAGGGCCTCGAAGTGAATCAGAGCCACTTCCTCGCCGTACTTCTTCAGGGTTTCCTCCAGCGCTTCGAGATCGTTCCAGGGAAGCAGGAAGCTCTCCTCGACCGCACCCGACGCCTTGCCCCGGGTGAAATAGGTATCGGCCATGGGATCCGAGTCGGGATCGTCCACCGCGAAGGGCCGGCCTTCGGGTTTCGGGTCGACGGTGCCGCCGAGCACGTTGTCCATCCAGCCGTGGTAGTGGCCGCCGAACCGGATGAAGCGCGGCCGCCCGGTGTAGGCGCGAGCCAGACGGATGGCCAGTTGAACCGCCTCGGTCCCGGTCACGCAGAACTTGACCTTCTCGGCGCAGGGAACGTGCTGCAGAAGCTTCTCGGCTACCTCGATGTCATCCCCTGAGAAGAACACACCCGAGCCCACCGAAATGGAGCGTTCGTCCATGAAGTCCTTCAGGGACTGGATGTACTCGGGATGACGGTGTCCGAGGATGCTCGGCCCCATCGCACCCAGGTAGTCGATGTACTCGTTGCCATCGACATCCCACAAGCGACTGCCCTGGCCCCGCTCGAGGAAGACCCGGTGCTGGGAAACCGCCACCGGGATGCGGAAATTGCTGTGGCCCGTGGGGTAGAGCTGGTTGAACTTCTGGGTCAGCAGGACGCTCTTCTCGCTTTTCATGATTCCATTGCCCTCGTACAGCGGTAGCCGCCGGTTTCTCTGGTTGGCTTCTTGCCTGGCCACGAGCCACCCAGCTTGGCCCTCCAAGCTGCCCAGCGATAGCGATTATAGCCGCTTCGGAAGTCTTCTCCGCCGACTCTCGGCAGACCCGAATTTTCAGGTAGGATCTCCGCCGGGAGGACTGGTCGATGCTCAAGCGTTTGCTGACGGGGGTTGCTGTCTTGCTGGTCTGCGCCGTCGGGCTGGTGTTTGCCTCGGGTAGGGGCTGCTTCGGTCGGCACGAGGGGCCCGGCAAGGTGACAGAGGAGCCGCGCCCCTCGGCCGTGGTCAGTCAACGCACGGGTGACGTCGCATCCGCCGCCGATACCATCGGCGTGCAGAAACCCAAGCAGATCCTGTTTGGGGATGTCCACGTCCACACGACCGTCTCCTTCGACGCCTTCATCTCGAGCCTGCCCATGTCGCAGGGGGAAGGCGCCCATCCCCAGGCCGATGCCTGCGACTTCGCCCGCTACTGCTCGGCTCTCGACTTCTGGTCCATCACCGACCACGCCGAGGGCCTGACCGCGCGCAACTGGGCGGAGACGCTGGAGTCGATGCGCCAGTGCAACCAGGTGGCGGCGGATCCGAAGAATCCGGACACGGTGGCCTTCGTGGGCTGGGAGTGGACCCAGGTGGGAAACACGCCGGAGGACCACTACGGGCACAAGAACGTGATCCTGGGGCACACCGAGGACGAGCTCGTCCCGGCCCGGCCGATTGCGGCGAGGAGCACTCTGGAGCGCCTGCGCCGCGGGATGCCCCAGCCCTCCTTCGGCGTGGGCCTTCTCACCCTGATGGGCAGGGACCGGCGCTATCACGACTTCGCCACCTTCATCGCAGAGCACAGCGGACTCCAGGAGTGCGCGCTCGACGTTCCCGTCCGCGAGCTGCCGAAGGACTGCGTGGAGAGCGCGGGGACTCCCGGCGAGCTGTTCCGAAAGCTCGACGAGTGGGGCCACGATGCGATCGTGATCCCCCACGGCACCACCTGGGGCTTCTACACACCGCCCGGCTCCAGCTGGGACAAGCAGCTCACCGCGGCGGAGGACGACCCGGACCGTCAGACATTGCTCGAGATCTACTCGGGTCACGGCAACTCCGACGAGTACCGCGACTTCCGCGCGGTCCGATTCGACGAGAACGGGGAGGTGTTCTGCCCGGAGCCCTCCGATAACTACCTGCCCACCTGCTGGCAAGCGGGCGAGATCATCCGCGGGCGCTGCCTCGAAGAGGGACTGGCGGAAGACGAGTGCGAGCAGCGAGCCGTCGAGGCCCGGGCCAATGCAGCGGCGGCCGGCGAGCAGGCGCACCTCACCGTGCCGGGCGCGAGGGCCGAGGAGTGGCTCGACGCGGGTCAGTGCCGCGACTGCGACCAGCCCGCCTTCAACTACCGGCCCGCGGGCTCGGCACAGTACATCATGGCGCTCCGGAACTTCGACGATCCGAGCCAGCCCAGACGCGCCCGCTTCGGCTTCGTGAGCTCCAGCGACAATCACTATGCCCGCGGCGGCACCGGCTACAAGGAGGTATCCCGGCACGGAAATACCGAGTCCCGGGAGCGAACCCGAGGCGATGCCGACCCCGTGGCCGCGCTCTTCGCGAGCGACCCGGAAGAGCCGGTAGCCGAGTCGCGGCCCTTCGACCCGGAGACGACGGAGCTCTCCGGCTTCCAGCTCTTCGAGACCGAGCGCCAGGCCTCGTTCTTCCTGACCGGTGGCCTGATCGCCGCCCACGCCGAGGGCCGCGACCGCGAGGCGATCTGGCAATCCCTGGTGCGCAAGGAGGTCTACGGAACCACCGGGCCGCGGATCCTGCTCTGGTTCCACCTGCTCAACCCGCCCGGCTCCAGGGGAACGGAGATTCCCATGGGCAGCCAGACCGAGATGAGCTCGAACCCGATCTTCCGGGTTCGCGCGGTGGGCTCTTTCGAGCAGGCGCCGGGCTGCCCGGATTACGCGGTCAACAGCCTGAGCGAGGAGCGACTGCAGTTCCTCTGCAAAGGGGAGTGCTACAACCCCTCCGACCAGCGGAGGCTCATCACCCGCATCGAACTGGTCCGCATCCAGCCCCAGAACCACCCCGACGAGCCGGTGGCATCCCTGATCGAGTCCCCCTGGCGCATCTTCGAGTGTGAGCCGGACCCGGCCGGATGCGCCGTCACCTTCGAGGACCCCGAGTTCGTGGCCGATGGCCGCGACACTCTCTACTACGTGCGCGCCATCGAAGCCCCGGCACCCGGGATCAACGCCGCGAACCTCCGATGTGAATACGACGAGGAGGGACGCTGCGCGAAGGTCGACCTCTGCAATGACGCTGACGGTGAGGACGGCGACTGCCTGGCCGAGCACGAGCCGCGCGCCTGGTCCTCGCCGATCTTCGTCGACTTCGCCACTCCCTAGGTTTGACGCTCCATCGGTTTCGGTGGCGTGCACAGGAGAATCGCCACGAGGGCGAGAATCGCGGCCACCCCTGTGATGATCATGATGGTGAGATAGGTGCCCTGAACGTCGTAGAGGAATCCCGCCAGCGGAGGCACTCCAGCCTCGAAGATCACCGCAATGGGCCCGGTCACTCCTCTGATCTTTGCGATAGATCTCGGGCCCCCAGTAGTTGCCGACCATGGTCGCCTCGCAGATATAGGCGGCGCCCATGCCGAAGCCAGCCAGCAGCGGATACAGATAGGCCACCCACATGACGTCGGGTGAGACGAACCAGAAGAGCACCCCTCCGATCAGGATGCAGAGCAGGGCGAAGGCGAAGATGAAGCGAGGTTCGATGATGTCACCCAACGCGGCGACGGAGAAGCGACCGACGATACTGAGTCCAATCGCCAGGCTGTAGAAGAAGGCCGCAGTGCCGGGCTCGAAGCCCCTGTCCTGCAGATGCAGGGGCCCTTGGGTGACGAGGACCTGCCAAAGGCAGAAGGTGCCGATCGCGGCGACCAGGAGAAGCCAGAGCGCCGGTGTTCTCAATGCATCCGCGAGGGTCCACTCGACCGTCGTGCGGTAGGTCCGAGCTGCTCTCGCCGCTTGGGTCGTCGCTTTGGTCTGCTCCGGCGCCAGGCCATCCGGGTGCTGGCCCAGGTCCGAAGGCCGGTTGCGCACTGCGAGGATGGCCACGACCGCCCCGACCAGCGCCGCGACCCCGGTGATGGTCCAGCCGATCCGCCAGTCTCCTCCAGCGCCCAGGACGGCTGCGCTGACGATCTGGGGCGCGAAGAAGCCACCAACGGCCCCGCCCCCCAGCACCAGGCCCAGTGCCAGAGCGCGACGGGCGTCGAACCAGAAGACGATCACGGTCTGGATGGGAATGAATGTGGCGGGAGCCGCGACCAGGCCGAGAAGAACGCACAGCGTGATGTAGGCCGGGTAGCTGTCACCGATCAGCGACATCGCGAAGTTGATCGCGGCCACGCCGATCCCCCCGACGAAGAGCGTGACCCTGACACCCAGACGACCAATCATCCAAGCTGCGAGGGGCGAGGCGACACCGGTGAGCAGCATGATCGCCGCGTAGCCCACCATGATGTCTCCCCGCGACCAGCCCGTCTCTTCGATCATGAAGGGATACAGCACGGGAGGGCCGTAGAAGACGAAGCCGACGGGGATCGTGTAGACGATCCAGAGGAAGAAGAGCAGCCACCACCCGTAAAAGCCCGGCCTCGCTTTTCCAGCTTCCATGGTTCCGCATTCCTTCGCGCGGGCGCGCGCAGCAGGCAGGGGCAGCGTCTGCAACCTTACAGGCAATCCGCCGATCCCGGTACTCTCGGCGAGTGGATGCGGCAGACGGGTCACCGAAAGGCTGAGAGAGCGTTCTTACCAAAGCTGGCAGGGGCGAACATCATCGGCCACACTCAGAAGCCGATCCGGAGGCCGAATGCCGGACACACTTGCCGAACGCCTCGCCGAATACGCGATTTCCACGCGGTTCGATGACCTGCCGGACAGTGGTCGTACACGAGACCAAGCGGCGACTGATCGACGCCCTGGGCTGCGCGCTCGGCGCCCGCGGCGCCGACACGCCGCGGGTGGCGGAGCGGGTGGCGTCGCGGATCGCAGCCGAACCGGCCGCGACCACGCTCTACGGCAGCCGCACCAGTCCCGACATGGCGGCCTTCGTAAACGGCATCCTGTTCCGCTACCTCGACTTCAACGACACCTACCTCTCCAAGGAACCGGCGCATCCGAGCGACAACCTGGCCGCGGTCCTCGCCGCGGGCGAGGCGTCGGGCTCGACCGGCAGCGACCTGATTGCGGCCGCCGTCATCGCGTACGAAGTCCAGTGTCGGCTGGCCGACGCCTGGAGCATCCGCTCTCAGGGCTGGGACCACGTCTGCTACGGCGCCTTCTCGACGGCGCTCGGGGCGGGAAAGCTGCTCGGCCTCGACGCTCCTTCCCTGGTCCACGCCCAGGGCATCTCCGGCGTGGCGCACATGGCGATGCGTCAGACCCGCGCCGGAAAGCTCTCGATGTGGAAGGGAGCGGCATTCGCCAACGCCTCCCGCAACGGTGTGCTGGCGGCGCTGCTCGCCGCGGAGGGCATGACGGGCCCGGCGCCGATCTTCGAGGGCGAGATGGGCTTCTTTGCCGAGGTGGCGCACGGCGAGTTCGACTCTTCCGGATCTCGGCGGAAGAAAGGGCGCCGGGTACATGCTGCCCCGCACCTACATCAAGAACTGGCCAGCCGAATACCACGCGCAGAGCGCCATCGATGCCGCGCTCCAGATACGGGAAGAGATCGGCGACCCTGCCGCCATCGATCGCGTGCTGGATCGAGACCTTCGACGTCGCCGTGGAGATCATCGCCGATCCCGAGAAGTGGCGTCCGAAGACCCGCGAGACGGCCGATCATAGCCTGCCCTACTGCGTCGCCGTGGCGCTCCAGGACGGGGAGGTCGGGCTGGAGCAGTTCTCCGAAGAGAGAATCGCGGATCCGACGCTGCTCGACCTGGTCTCCCGCGTCGAGGTCCGAGCGGATCCCGAGCTCAGCGATCGCTATCCGGCCAGCACCCCGAACCGGATCGAGGTGACGACGAGATCCGGGGAGAGCGCGGTTCGAGAGGTCGAGTTTCCCAGAGGCCATTCGGGAAACCCGATGACCGACGACGAGGTCGAGGAGAAGTTCAGACGTCTGGCCGACGGGGAGATGTCTCCCGAGCGGCAGTCGGAAGTGCTGCGCCGGCTCTGGGCGCTCGAAACGGAGGCGGACCTGGCGCCACTCCTGGCGCTATTCCAGCGGGGTGACCGCTAGTCCATGTCGGCAGGAGACAGCCCGTCGCCCGGCGCTCGCCTGCGCGCCTCCTACGCGCACGGGTGTATTGCCATGCCCGGCGTCTTCAACGCCCTGGTGGCGATGATGGCCGAGCGTGCCGGATTCGAGGGGATCTACCTCTCGGGCGCAGCGCTCTCGGCGGCCTCCGGCCTGCCGGACATCGGTCTGCTCTCCATGAGCGAATTCGTCGGAGCAGGTCCGCGTCATCACCGCCGCGTCGAGCCTGCCCCTGCTGGTCGACGCCGACACCGGCTTCGGCGGTCCGCTGAACCTGGAGCGAGCCGTCCGGGAGTTCGAACGCGCCGGGGCCGCTGCCATCCAGATCGAGGACCAGAAGCTCCCCAAGCGATGCGGTCACCTCTCGGGCAAATCCCTGGTCAGCGTCGAGGAGATGGAGCAGAAGATCCGCGCCGCCGCGAGCGCGCGTCTCGACCCGGACTTCGTGATCGTCGCGCGGACCGACGCCCGCGGGGTCGAGGGCTTCGAAGCGGCCGTAGGGCGCGCCCGCCGCTACCTGGAGGCCGGGGCCGATGTCATCTTTCCCGAAGCGCTGGAGAGCCGGGAGGAGTTCGCCGATTTCCGGCGAGCGATCGAGGCGCCGCTGCTGGCAAACATGACCGAATTCGGCCGGAGCCCTCTGCTGAGCGTCGCGGAGCTGGACGAGATCGGCTACCGCATCGCCCTGTTTCCGGTGACGACGCTCAGGACGGCCATGAAGGCGGCCGAGCGGGCGCTCGGAGAGATCCGCCGTTCCGGGTCACAAGAAGGAATCCTCGACTCGATGCAGTCTCGAGGCGAGCTCTACGATCTGCTGGGATACGAAGGCTACGAAGAGCGCGACCGGGCCTATTTCAGCGAATCATCCGACGAGGACGACGAGGCCACCTGACGACCCAGCCGTTCGGGCAGCCGGCGCTCCTGCCCGCCACGCGCTTCTCGGCGGACGACCTCGAACTGAAACGCCTCCAGCTCCTTCCCGTTCAAAGCGAGCTTCACCGTCCAGGTCCCGTAGGGGCTCTCCGTCTCCAGCTCGTCCGGCTCGATGTACGCCCAGGTCCGGTATTCGAACGGCGGACTCTCCTCCACCTGATGCTCGAACTCGGTGACCTGCTCGCCGTTCGGTGCGAACCACTTCCAGCCGACCCGGTCGCCCCCCCGGAGATTCTGCCAACGGTTCCAGACGGATATCCGGGGCTCGCTCCAGGCCGTCTCGGAGAGTCTTCCGATGCAGGCATTCCTTCCCTCGTTGATCTCTCGGCAGAGCTCGAACCGGAGCAGCACGGGGCTGCTGCGGAGGAGTGGAGAGTCGGTCCAGAGCCCGGTGATTCGCGTGCCGCTCTCCCTCACCTCGACCGCCACCGTGACCTTCACCGACTCGCGAGCGAAGGGGCACTTGTAGACGGCAGTCGCCTGCACCGGATCGACGGAGTGGATCTGATAGGTGTAGGCCCAGCGGCACTTGCCGAGGGATGCTCCCACCACATCGACCGTCTGACGCAGCACCCGTTCCACCGCATCGCAGGGGAGTGCTTCCAGCATCTTCTCGGAGAACCGACCACAGAGCGCCTGTGAATTGCCCCGGTGCACGTCTCGGGCAGCCATGGAGCCGGCCTCCCAGCTCTCGCGGACCTCTCCACAGCCCAGGAGTGAGGTGAGAACGATCAGAAGCGCGATGGACGGGCGGCGCTGCATGGCTCCTCCCCGGGATCCGCAGTCTCGATCCCTTGACTCCGGCTCTCCCCTCTCTTTTCGGCCGGTTCGGGACCGAGCTGGAGGCACCGAGCGACCCCGCTTCTCCAAGGACACGGGAACTCTACAGAATGTCGAATTTGTGCTAGGAATCTGGCCATCTGGGAGAACCTCGAACCCATGCCGAAGGCCGAAGCCAGGAAGAAGCGGCCGTACATGGCGTCGCACCAGAGACGCCAGGCCCTGCTCGACGTCGCCACCGAGATCGTCGGCCGAGGCGGCTGGAGTGCCTTGACGATGACGGGGTTGGCGACGGAGGCAGGTGTCAGCCGCCAGCTCGTCTACGATCATTTCGAAGACGCGACCCGGCTGCTTCTCTCCACCATCGAGCATCTCTTCGCGGAGTCCCACCGAGCGACAGCGGAGGTGCTGGAGGGGAGCGACGGCGATGTGCCGTCGACGATCCGCGAGGCCTACCGGATCTTCCTCGAGATGCCGGCGGCCCAGCGTCGAGCCCTTCGGGCGATTTCGGGTGACTTCGTTTCAAACCAACCCGAGACCCGCAAGGCGATCACCGTGATGCGGGAGCAGATCTTCACCCTCTGGCTCCCCTACGCGCGGCGCCAGACCGGACTCGCCGAACGCGAGCTCCGCCCGCTGGTGTGGATGCTCACCTCGGCGTCTTGGGGACTTGCCGATCTGGTGGACGACGGGACTGTAAGCAAGAAAGAAGCGACGGAGTTGTTCGCGCACTTCGTCGAACAGACGATGGCTCGCGGCCGAGCTCCGGGGAGACGCAGGAAGGCGGCGACTTCGCCGCGGTTGCGAAACAGGAAACACGTTGGGAGAAGAGACCCCCATGAGTGAACAGGCCTATGTTCAGATCGCCGAGAACGTGGACAGAGGCATCCAAACCGCCCCCAAGTCGAACGGTGAGCTCTCGAAGGCCTTCATCGCCTACCTGAAGCTCGTCTACACACTCGAGCAGGCGGAGCTGGTGCAGCACCTCGCGATGCCCATGAACGCGAGAACCGCGCAGCAGGTGGCCGAGGCCTCGGGGCAGGATCTCGAACAGGTCGAGAAGATCCTTCTCTCTCTGGTCGAGAAGGGCTTTCTGACCGGCTCCCGGGGAGGATACTGTCTGCCGGCAATTCCTGCCCTGCTGAACCTCCACATGTTCTATCCCGAGATGAAGGCCGACGACCGGGAGGCGGCCCAGCTCTATCAGCAGTTCTTCATCAAGGAGGGCTTCTACAAGTACTACGGGACCTCCGGCAAGGGAACGCCGTCTCTGCGGAGCATCCCCGTCGAGCACGCCATTCACCCGGAGGAGAAGACCTTCAGCGCCGAAGAGGCCCACGCCTACATCCAGGGGCTCGAGACCGAGGATCTGGCGCTGGTCCCCTGCCCTTGCCGGACCCGAACCGAGAAGCTGGACATCCGCGAATGCAAGGATGCCTTCCCGGTCGGAGCCTGCATCTTCCTCGGGAAGACCGCCCGGCGCTTCGAAGACCTGGGCCTGGGGAAGCGGGTCACCAAGGAGCAGGCCATCGACTATCTGGACGAGATGGTGGAGTTCGGGCTGGTCGCCACCGCGGAGAATTTCCTGTCGGAGCCGCACGGAATCATGTGCCTCTGCTGTGGCTGCTGCTGCTCCAACCTTCGCGGCAGGACCCGCTGGGACAACCCGACCGCCGTCGCACCGGCTCACTTCATTCCCGAGGCGAGCGACGACTGCGTTCTCTGCGGAACCTGCGCGGAGCGCTGTCTTCTCGACGCGCTCTCCCTGGACGAGGAGGCGGAGCGAGCCGTGGCGGATCCGGACAAGTGCATCGGATGCGGAATCTGCACCATCACCTGCCCGACCGACGCGTTGAAGCTCCACCGATACGAGCGTCCCACTCGCCCCTTCGACACCCCGCTCGAGTTCGGCATGACCGTCGCGCGCGACAACGATCGGCTGCCTCGGCAGAGCTGAACGACTGAGAGAGGAGCCCGAGAATGGCAGACGCGATCTTCAAGAAGCTGATGGAGAGATTCGTCCAGCGCGGCGTGCGATACCCGGGGATGGACATCCCCGAGTTCTACGAGCTGGCGAGGGAGCTCTTCACACCAGAGGAAGCCTCCGTCGCCGCGGCCATGCCCAAGGGTTTCTGTACCGCGGAGCAGCTGACCGAGCCTTTGAAGAAGAGCAAGGAGGAAATCGAGGCCACCCTGCAGGGGATGACCATGAATGGGCTCCTGCTGTCCTTCCGCATGGAGGGAACCGAGACCTACAGCCTGCCTCCGTTCGTGCCCGGAATCTTCGAGTACCAGTTCATGCGCGGTACCAAGACCGAAAAGGACCGCAGGCTCGCCAGGCTGATCAGCAACTACCGCAAGGCCGTCGACGCCATCAACGGCATCCCCAAGATCTCCTTCCCCACCACACGGGTGATCACCGTGGACCAGAAGATCGAGGCGGGCAACAAGGTCCACACCTATGACCAGATGTCGGCCTACGTGGAGAACGCGGATCCGATCTCCGTCTGCACCTGCTTCTGCAGACACGAGGCCGAATTGATCGATCCCAACGATACCTGCGGAAATCGCAACGACGTGTGCATGCAGTTCGGCATGGGGGCCCGCTTCGCCATCGACAAGGGCATGGGACGAGAAATCTCCAAGAAGGAGGCGCTCGAGATCCTGAGAGAATCGGAGGAGGCGGGACTGGTCCATTGCAGCGTGAACCGCCAGGATCTCGAATTCGTCTGCAACTGCTGCGCGGACCACTGCGTGATTTTGGAAGTGGCGCTGGCGCAGCCGAAGCCAGGGCTCGCCCTCAACTCGGGCTTCGAGCCCAAGCTCGACCCGGACGCCTGCAACGCCTGCGAAGAATGCGTCGACCGATGTCCTACCAGGGCCCTGGCCATGTCCGGAGACGACGTTCCCCAGGTGAACCTGGATCGCTGCATTGGCTGTGGCGTCTGCGCGACGACCTGCCCGACCGAGGCTTTCGTCTTGATCGCCAAGGAGGGATTCCCGGAGCCGCCGGCGGACCAGGCGGCCCTCAAACACGCCTTCAAGACTGCCAACGTCGCGTCTTGAAAATCAGAGCGCGCTAGCCGCTCTTCACCTTCTCCACGCGCGCGGGGATGTACTTGTGGAAGGGGACGCCGCTCAGGCGATCCCGATGCTGCGCGCTCACCAGCGCCTGCACGTTGACGCCGTGGGGCTCCAGCTCGCCCGTCTCCTCGTTCTCCCACAAGAGGCCGTAGCCATGGGGCATGCTGAGGTTTCCGGGGTAGATGTCGTCGGTGACCCGCGCGGCCACCAGCACTTCTGAGTGCTCCGTGACCAGGCGCACGGTCTCTCCGTCGCTCACCCCCAGCTGCTCCGCCACCTCCTCGTGCATGCGGAGGTAGCTCTCCCGCTCCTTCTTGCGCCAGGTCGGATCACGCTGAATGGTGTTGGCATTGTAGTCCGAGCGCTCGCCCGTCTGTAGAATGAACGGGAAGTCGCTTCTGGTTCGGAAGTCGGTGTCCTCGGGAATCTCCAGCGCACGGAACCGATCCAGCAGCTCCGGTACGGCGAGTACCGCCTTCTTGTCGGGCGTGCGAACCAGCTCCCAGTTCGCGTCGGGATCGGCCCGGCAGAGCAGAACTCCCTCGGGATGATCGAGGAGCTTCTGGTAGACCTCCTCGCCGGCGTTGCCCTCGCCACTGATGGTCCCCTCCTCCTGCAGCGCCTGGGAGTGGTTCATGGCGAAGAGCATGCTCACGCCCTTGATCGCCGAGAGCACCGGCGCGGGCTCACCGGCCTCGATCGCCGACTCGAGGGCGGCGAATATCGGAGAGCTGGCGTAGTCGAGACCCATCTCCTTGGCTAGCTCGTAGAAGATCAGACACTCCTGCCTGGTCTCGGGCGGTGCGTCGAGAACCGGCCGGCGGAGATGCATGTAGATCTCCGGATGGCCCTTGGGAAACACAGACGCCTCCCACTTCTCGTACCCCACCGGCGGTGGCAGCACGTAGTGGGCGAGGCGCGCCGGCTCGCTCATCGCCGGATCGATCACCACCAACAGCTCCAGGTCCTCGAAGGCCCGGGTCATCTCCTGGGTGTCGGCATAGGACCGCAACGGGTTGCAGGCCTCCACGAAAAGGGCCCGGATCCGCTCGTCGCCCGCATCGAGGATCTCCTCGGGGAGCGCGTTGGGCGGGAAGATCCCCCGAATCATCGGAATTCCCGCGACCCGGGTGTGGGGCTTCTCGGCCTCCGGAGCGGTGTCGAGAACCCCAGCCCCGCTGAACATGCTGACGGGGAAATGCGCACCGTGGGCCGTCGCCATGTTGCCCGTGAGGATGTGCAGCAGGGGCAGGAGATAGCAGTTCTCCACCATGTGCAGGCTGTGGTAGATACCCAGGTCCATCTTGATGCTGGCGCTGCTGGCCGTCGCGAAGCGGCGAGCCACTGCGACGATGTCCTCTTCGCTCAAGTCGCAGAGCTCCGCCGCCCGGGCAGGTGTCACCAGCTCGGCGATGAACTTCGCCTCCTCCCAGCCGTGTGCGTGCTCCGCCACGAACGCCTCGCACACAAGCCCCTCACTCACGATCACGTTGAGCATCGCCAGCAAGAAGTAGAGGTCGGTTCCCGGCCGGATCTGCAGGTGGGTATCGGCCCTCTTTGCGGTCTCGTGGCGGCGCGGGTCGACCACGATCAGGCTGCGCGCCTCGTCCTTGGCGATCTGCTTCACCAGGTCGCGGGTCCGCTGGAAGCCGGCGCTCATCCAGGGGTTGGACCCGATCGCAATGAAGACCTCGGAGCTCGCCAGGCTGGGCTCATAGTCCAGGCCCTCGCTGCCGAACACGTGACCATTGACCCAGTACTTCTGGGTGAACTCCTGGGCCAGGGCGTTGAAGTGCCAGGGCGAGCCGATCAGCTTGAGGAAGCCGCTGGCGTAGAGATAGTCGAGGTGGTTCGCCTGACCGCCACCGCCCACCAGGGCGACCGCCCGAGGGCTCTTGCGGTCGATGATCTCGCGGAGCTTCACCGCGATCTCGGAGATCGCCTGCTCCCAGGAGACCGCGGCGAAGCTGCCGTCCGGCATCCGCTTGAGCGGACTGGTCACACGTTGCTTGTGGTCGGCGTACTTGGAGACCGTGAGCGCCTTCCGACAGGTGTAGCCCTGGCTGAAGGGGTTGGTCTTGTCGGCCCGCACCTTGGTGATCCGATTGTCCTCGACTCTCACCTGCAGGCCGCAGTTGGTGGCGCACAGCACGCAGGAGGTCGATTGCCAGTCGTCGTTGCCGGTCGTGCTCATCTCAGGCTCCCCAGTGATTCAGATCGAAATCGGGTTCGGGCGCTTGCTAGGGCTGCAAAATGACCTTTCCGACGGTCTCCTGTGCCTCGATGCGTCTGTGGGCCTCCTGGACCTCGGCCAGCGGCATCCGGCTGATCGGAAGGTAGATGTCGCCGCTCTGGAAGGCGGCGAACAGCGTCTGGTAGGCGGTGGCCAGTTCCGACATACGCGGAAACATGGTCGCGGGCAGGAAGAACACGCGCAGGCCCAGGTTCTTCCCCTTGCCCATGAACGAGAGCAGCGCTTCCTGGGAGGGATCGCCAGCCGCGTGTCCGAACAGCACGACGGTACCGTCGACCCCGCACATCTCGTAGCTCTGCTCGAAGCTCGGGCCACCCACGGAGTCGAGAACCAGGTCGGCGCCACCGCCATTCGTGAGTCGAGAGACCGCCGCGACCGGATCCTCCTTTCGGTAGACCACCACGTGGGTGTACCCGGCCTTCTTGGCGATCTCCGCCTTCTCCTCGGTGCTCACCAGTCCGATCGTCGTGCATCCGATCCGCTTTGCGACGCCGGCGACGAAACACCCCACACTCCCCGCGCCGGCGTGGGCCACCACGGTGGTATCCGGGCCGGCGTGGTTGTCGTACAGGAGGAAGTAGGCCGTCAGTCCGGCCACCGGACACGACGCCGCCTGCTCGGTCGTGACGCCGTCCGGGATCGGAAAGGCGAGCGCGGCGGGTGTGCAGGTCTTCTCCGCGTAGGCTCCGCGCATGGCCATGCCCACCACGCGGTCTCCGACTTTCAGCGCTTCCACTCCCTCGCCGACCTCGTCGATGGGCCCGGCGAAGTCGGAGCCCATGGGGGCAGGCAGACCGGGCGTCGTGCCCTGGCCCCGGCGCTCGTTGATCTCGTGGAAGTTGATGGCGATCGCCTGGTTGGCGACGCGAATCTCTCCGGGACCCGGCGTCGGCTCCTCGACGTCCACCAGTTCCAGCACCTCCGGACCGCCCACTGCGGTCATGTGCACCATCTTCATCCCGCAACTCCCCTCACGTCACCTCTCCGGTCTCTTTGTCCGAGTATACCCCCACCCGGGGAGACTGGATATCGGGAGCCCGGGGCGTGGATTTGATATGTATGGAACCCATGCAGCCGTCTTCGCAGATCGCGATCGTCGGAGCTGGCATCGGTGGACTGACCGCAGGTCACTTTCTCCAGGAGGCTGGCCACGATGTGGCCATCTACGAGCGAGCCCCGATTCCGGGGGGAAGGATTCAGCTCCTCGAGAGAGAGGGCGCACGCATCGATGTGGGCACCCAGTACTTTCACACCAACTACGTGGAAACCCTGAAGCTGCTCGATGCACTGGAGCTCAAAGATCAGCTGCTGCCGATCCGAGCTCCTGTCATGCTGATGCGAAACGGCCGCGGCTTCCTGGCAAAGCACAATACCATTCGATACAAGCTCATTCCCCTGCTCTCCAACCTCAAGTTCGGACGGATCATCTGGACCACCCTGAGAAACTTCCGAAGGCTCGACCCCTATGCCAACGATCCGCTGGAAGAGTTCGAGGAGATCGATCTGGCCGAACACATGCTCCAGAAGTGCGATCGGGAGGTGCTCGAATTCCTGGTGCGCCCGATCATCACCGCGTTCAATATGTCCGATCCGGAGGGCGAGAGCCTCGCGCACTTCCTGAGAATGGCGAAGCAGTTCCTGACCTCCTCCGACACGTGTCTGCCGTCGGGGATGTTCACACTGCCCGAGACGCTGGCGAAGACACTGCCGGTCATCTACGACACCGAGGTGCTGGAGATCCGGACCGAGTCCAACCGGGTGAAGGGCCTGCGGCTGCGAATTGGAGGTGAGACGAGGACGATCGAGGCCAGCGATGTCATCTGCGCGACCCCGCTCGAGGAACTCTCCCGCCTGCTCCCCATCCTCACCGGTGAAGAGCGAGGAACGTCACCAGGGATTTCACCTACTCCCGATTCCCTCTCGCCGTGTTCTTCATGAAGCGGCGCCTGCCGGCAGACCACTGGGCCTATGTGTTCTCGCGGACCGAGAACTTCAAGACCTCCTTTACCTCCGACGCCCTCTTCAAGTGCGCTCGGATGATTCCTTCCGGAAACTCCGTCCTCCAGGTATGGTTCGTCGGCGAGGCAGGCACACAGCTCGTCGACGAGAGCGACGAAGACATCGTCGCGCTCGCCATCGAGGAGATGACACGCGTCATCCCGAGTTTCGCCGAAGAGGTGGAAGGCGTGGAGGTGGTCCGGCACCAAACTGGCATGTCCCGGTATCGCGTCGGCATCTATCCGCGGCTCCGGGAGTTCCTGAAGGGAATGCGTCGAATCAAGGGGCTGCACCTGGTGGGGGACTACTACGGTCATTCCACCATCGAGACGGTGGTCCGCTCCGCCCGCAGTGCGACGGACGGAATCCTCGCCAGACCGATCCCAAGCGAGAGCCGCTGAGGTGCCCTCTCCGACCGTCGCGGATTTCATCCCTCCTGACAGGCTGGTCCTGAGCGACGGCTGTGAGCTCAGCGTCTACTTCGACGAGGATCGCGTCCCCAGCTACACGCTGCCGGATCCCCTCGTCTTCGAGAGCGGCGAAAACGTGAGCGACGTCGAGGGCTGGCGGCGCCGGCGGGACGAGATCCTGGAGCTGTTCCGAAGCCACGTCTACGGCCGCAGTCCCGGCGCTCCGACCTCCCTTCGCTCCGAGGTGCTGGAGAGCGAGTCCACCGCACTCGGCGGCTGCGCCGTTCGCGAGCAGGTGTGCCTCCGCTTCGGCGAGCGCGGCGCGCCACGGGTGGACGTATTGATCTATCGGCCGGCCAGGATGGACCGCGCGGTCCCCGCGTTCCTCGGCCTCAACTTCTTTGGCAATCACTCGATCCACGCCGACCCGGGAATTCTCCTCTCGGACCAGTGGATGCCGGATGACCCGAGCTGTGGCATCCAGGACCATCGCGCGACCGAGCGCTCCCGAGGCACCCGCGCCGACCGCTGGCCGGTCGAGACGATCGTGGAGCGCGGCTATGCGCTGGTCGTCGCCTACTGCGGAGATCTGGATCCCGACTACGACGACGGCTTCCAGAATGGGATCCATCCGCTCTTCTATCGAGAAGGACAGTCGCGGCCGGATCCGGAGCAGTGGGGCGCCATCGGCGCGTGGGCCTGGGGCCTCTGCCGGATCCTCGACTTCCTAGAGTCCCACTCGGCCGTCGATCACCGCCGTGTCGCGGTGATTGGCCACTCGCGTCTGGCCAAGACGGCGCTCTGGGCGGCGGCCCAGGACGAGCGCTTCGCACTGGCGATCTCGAACCAGTCGGGCTGCGGCGGCGCGGCGCTCAGCCGCCGCGGCATCGGCGAGACGGTGGAGGCGATCACCACGGTCTACCCGCACTGGTTTGCCCGGAACTTCGAGCGCTACGTGGGCCGCGAAGACGCCCTGCCCCTCGACCAGCACATGCTGCTGGCGCTCGTCGCCCCTCGCCCCCTGTACGTGGCGAGCGCCGCGCTCGATCTCTGGTCCGACCCGCGCGGCGAGTTCCTGGCTGCCAAGGCCGCCGAGCCCGTCTACCACCTGCTCGGCGCCGGCGGTCTGGACGCCGATCGCATGCCGGAGGTCGATCGGCCCACCGGCAATGTCCTCGCCTACCACGTCCGCAGCGGCGGCCACGATCTCAGCCGCTGGGACTGGCTCCAGTATCTGGCCTTTGCCGACCGGCACCTCTCATGAGGTGCGAAGCAGTCGCATCAACGGAATCAACCCGAGCGAGCGCAGGGGCTCGGGAAGTGGCGGATGACCGCTGGTGCCCCAGAGGAGAGCAAAGTCCGCCTCCGGCTTCCCCACGATCCGCGCGGCGGTGAGGTAGCCGTTGGAATGGGCCGGAACCACGCCGGTTCCGTTGTAGGCGACGCTCACGTGGATGTTCCCGTCGGCGATCGACCCGGCAACGCCTCGGCCGTCGAGAGTGTGCGCCGTCACGCCGTGCCACCCGTCCTCCAGCTCGATCTCCGCGATCCAAGGGTACCGCCGCGCGATCGTGGTCCGCGCCAGCTTTCGCGCGGCGTGGATGTCTCCCCATTCGCAGGAGTTGAAGGCCGCGTATCCCAGGAGCACCCGCACGATGAATCGCCCGCTCGGCGTCACGCTGGTGGAGACCGGAAGGAAACGCTCCTCGTAGCGCATGCGCCAGTAGTCCAGGTGATAGTCTCGAAGCTCCTCCGGGCTGAGCTCTCGGGTGACGAAGGTGTAATGGTGCACCGGGAACACCGTCGTCCGAAAGAAGCCGAGTCGCGGCGTGTAGGCGTTCGTGGCAATCACCGCATGCCTGGCCCGCATCGTACCCGTCGGTGTCTCCAGCTCGACGATCTTCCCCGGCCGAACTTCCATCACCGGGGAGTACTCGTGGAGATCGACTTCCACCCGGCGAGCTGCGGCCACATGCCCCGCCACCAGCTTGCCCGGATGAATTGCGAAGCTCTCCGGCGGACTGACCGCTCCTGAATAGAACGTCGTACCGATCTCTTCGCGCAACTCCTCCGCAGAGAGCCAACGCTCGGAGGGCTTGATCTTCGAACGCGCCCGCCCGGCGGCGGCTTCCGAGGGGTACAGATAGAGGACGCGGTCCTTCTGGTAGTCGCATTCCACCTGCTCGTCTTCGAGGAATCGCAGCCAGTGCTCGAAGGCCCGCCGGGTCATCGGGTTCTCCGCGATGGCGGGGTAGTGGAGAAGAGCCATGCCGCTGTTGCGAGAGCTGGCTCCGGAACCGAGACGATGCGATTCCAGCACCGCCACGGACCACCGCGGGCGCAGCTTCTTCAGGTAATACCCGCAGGCGAGCCCCGTGTAGCCACCACCCACGATCGCGACATCCACTTCGCGGTCCCCGTCGAGCCGCGGCGCACGGGGAATCGGGGGCGCTTCGAGCGTCCAGAGGCTCAAGGTCCGGGTGCCGTCGCGCTCCACGCCGGAGCGGCGATCGACGACCACACCCGCAGCTCCTGCCGCCAGGCCCGCACCCGCCGCGACCAGAAACTTGCGCCGTGACAGCATCGACAAGTTGACCCCTCCCGCGCCGTGGATCCGCCGGTCTCGGAGTCTACCAGGATTTGATCCCGCTCCGAAACTGCGCAAGCCTCTGAGCGTCGATTGGATCGGAGGGATCGCTTGCAGGAGAAGAGAGGTATCCGAGAGCTGCTCGACGCAGAGCTGTCGCGTCGCTCGTTCATCAGGAACGCCTTGATTGCAGGTGGGGGAATGGCCGCGATGGGCACCGCGGCATTCGGCGCGGAGAACAACGATGGCACCCTCGCTGGGATGCGCGAGGTCTCTCCCGAGAAGATCGAGCCGATTCTCCGCTTCCACGGAGAGGTCTTCCCGGACAATCCGAACCGGATGTTCCGGGAGGGAAGATTCCCCGCAGCGCCCGATCCCGATCGCGAAGTCGAGGTCGTCATCGTCGGCGGCGGCGCCGGAGGTCTGACTGCCGCGTATCGACTGAAGGACCGCAACTTCCTGCTCCTCGAAGCGCTGCCACAGCTCGGCGGAAACTCCATGTATTTCGAGTGGGAGGGCATGCCCTTCTCGCTGGGCGGTCAGTACATCGGGATGCGCGACACCAGGACCGCTCCCGCCTGGGATCTCTGTGGCGAGCTGAATCTGGAGCCGGAGAAGGACACCAGTCCGCTCGCCGTGGTCTTTCCGGGCAATGTCCAGATCGAGGACCCCTACAGCCTCTGGGGACTGCTGCGAATGCCGATCCCCTGGCGCGTGAAGCGGGACATCGCCAGATTCTACCTGTGGGACATGCCGAAGATCGATGTCGAGGCCCGCAAGGACGAGCTCGACCGGGTTCCCGCCTCGGAGGTGATCGCGAAGTACTCGCCGGAGTTCCGGGCCTGGTACGAGAAGCTCGCCAAGCCGTATCCCAGAACCGCTGACGCCTCCGCCTACTACGCCATCAAGTCCGCCCAGGAGCAGGACTATGCCGGCGATGGGGGGATCGCTTCGCTACCGGGGGGCCTGGGGCTGATCAATCACAGGCTCGTCCAGAAGATCGAAGAAGCCGGTCCCGGCCGGATGCTCACCAACGCCTTCGCCTACCGGGTCCGACACGACTCCGAGGGACGAGTCCTCGTCAGCTACTGGCACGGCGGAAGAGTCGTCACCGTCCGCACCAAAGCGGCGATCATCAACGCGGAGGCAAGCATCGCCACCAGGATCCTCGAGGACATCCCGGCCGAGTCGAAGAATGCAATGGACGCGATGCGGAGGTTCAGCTATCCCACCTTCCACTTCTGCTCCCGGGAGCCCATCTATCAGCGCGGCTACCGCGTCGGCGTCATGAACAGCACCGTCCAGGCCGTCACCGTTCCTGACTGGTTCAGCCGCGACCAGGGGCCCCAGCGGCCCAACATCCTCTCTTGCTTCAACAAGATGTCACTCGAAGATGTCGAGGTGGTGCAAGACAGGAAGGCGATGCTGAAGATGAGCTGCGGGGTGTTGAGCGAGCTCGACCTGCGTTTCCCTGGCGCCCTGGAGAAGGTCGAAGCCGTGCAGGTGTTCCTGCGGACCCGGAACTACTGCGTACCCTATCCGGGCTACATCACCGAGGTCCTCCCGAAGCTCGGGAAGCCGTACGGCCACGTCTTCTTCGCCAACGCGGAGTATCTGAGTCCCGTCACCCACCTGCCCGAGGCGATCGTGGCGGGTACCCGGGCGGCCCGGGAGGCGAGAAAGCTCCTCTAGCCGACCCCTTCTTCGCGCACGAACTCCGCGTGATAGCGCGCGGGCTGCACCATCAGCGACAGCCCCACCGAGATCAGGCATCCGATGGCCGTTGCAGCGAGCACGATCTCGTAGCTTCCAGTCCGATCGAAGACGTACCCGCCGCCTGGAATCCCGACCAGCACGCAGAAGGCGTAGGCCAGCCCCATCATGCCGCTGATCCGGGCGAAATTGAGCTCGCCAAAGCAGCGGCCGATCAGGACCGGCGCAATGATGGTATTCGCTCCGAGACCAATTCCGTAGGGCACCGCGTGCAGCAAGAGCAGGTTGACCTCACGAAGACCGAGCCGGACGATGAACAGCTCCAGAGCGGCGGGACCGCAGGCCAGCAGCAATCCGGTGAGTGCCAGGACCAGCTGCGGTCGCATCCGGTCCGCAAGCCATCCGCCGAGCAGGTTCCCGAGTATGGTGAAGCCAATCGTCAGTCCGTAGTAGAAGGCGGCCTGCTGGGAGGTGAATCCCGCCTCCTGCTCGGCGAAGGGGACCAGGTGGAAATTCAGCGCCGAGACGCCGGTGAACTGGAGCACGAAGGTGACGGCCAGAAGCCAGAAGGTCCACGAGGTGATGGCGCGCTTCACCGGCAGACCACTCAGCACGGCGGTGGTGGCTTCACCGTCCTCATCCACGAGCGCAATGCCATCGACCGAGAGGCCCATTTCCGAGGGCCTGCTCCGGACGAACGCCGCGATCAAGGGTATCACCACGACCCAGAGGACGATGCTCGCAAAGACCCAGGTGAAGCGCCATCCCCAGAGCCTGATCAGGAACTCGTTTAGAGGGGGCAAGAAGAGGCCGCCCGCGCCGGGGCCCACCACGACCAGCGCCAGGGCACGGCCCCTGTACTTGTTGAACCAGTTGGTAATGGCGGTCTGGGCTGGCAGGAACGTCAGGGCGGTCAGCAGGAAACCGCTGACGGCGAGGACGGCGTACAGCGTCCAGAGATTCTGCATGGCGGCGAGTCCCAGGTTCGAGAAGCTCACCAGGATCGCCGCGATCAGCATGGTCTTGCGGACCCCGAACCGCGCGACGAGAATGCCGACCACCGGGCTGGCGACACCCATCATGATGGCGAAGACCGCCACGCCGCCGGAAATCTGGGTCATGCTCCAGCCAAACTCGGCCTGAAGGGAGCTGATGAAAACGGGAAAGACGTAGAAGCCGGTGCCGGCGGCGTTGAAGAGGATCACCAGCAACGCCATCACCATCCACCAGCCGAAGAAGATCTTTCCCTCCCGCTCTGATCTCACCTCCCGCGTGCTCCTCATCAAGCGTCGCTCACGAATCGGCGTCGCCAGGCCAGCTTATCGAATTTCGAGAGCCCACGGGGTATCGTCGCCGGGAATCCCGTGACAGCCGGCCGGCCACCCCGAAGGAGGGCATTGCTCGATGACGGACCCGCGCGCCGAGACCGGGGTGTTCCACGGCTGGAAGCTGATCGGGGCACTCTCGGTGATTCTCTTCTTCGGTGTCGGGGGCAGCGTCTACGTCTTCCCCGTCTTCATCGAGTCATTCCAGCAGGAGTTCGGCTGGAGCATGACCCAGATTTCCGGCGGCGCGGCGGTCTTCGCCATCGTGATGGGTCTCTCCAATCCGGTGGTGGGAACGCTCTTCGCGCGCTGGGGGGCGCGCGCAACCATGCTGACGGGTGCCGCGCTGTTGGCTCTGACCAGCCTCGCCTACGCCTCCCTGGTCGGCCTCTGGATGCTGTACGCCACGATGCTCGTGGCCGGCTTCGCCGTGGCCAGCAGCACCGTCCTGCCCGCACAGACCCTGGTCACCAACTGGTTCGACAAGTACAGGGGCCGTGCGATGGGCGTGATGATGCTGGGGATCGGCGCGGGCGGCTTCCTGCTGCCCCCGCTCAACGAGTTCGTGATCCGGCTGATTGGATGGAGGCTCACCTGGCTGGTCTCCTGCGCCATCCTGGTGCTGATCGTGATTCCGTTGATCGCCGCCTTCGTGCGGACCCGGCCTTCGGACCTGGGCCTATCACCCGACGGGATCGGCTCCGGCAAAGAGAGGGGAGAGAAATCCGGTCCAGCCGGCGGCCTGACCGTGAAGGCCGCCATCGCGACACTGACATTCTGGCTGCTGTTGGGAGTCATTTTGCTGCAGATCACCGCGGTCTCGGCACTGAACTTCCACTTCGTCCCCTTCGCCAATCAGGAGATCGGATTCACCTCCCAACAGGCCGCTTTCTTCTACGGACTGGCGGTCGGCTTCAGCGTCGTCGGCCGGCTCCTGTTCGGCTGGCTGGCGGATCGATGGCCCCCCACCCTGCTGATGGCGATCAGTCTGCTGCTGGCAGCGCTGGGGCCGGCCGTCCTCGAGCTGTTCTTTCTCCGCCTCCGCCTGCACCAGGTCGAGCTGCTCTGGCTGTTCGCCATCCCCTATGGAATCGGAAGCGGGGGAAACTTCGTCACCCTGCCGGTCCTGGTGGGGCGCTGCCTCGGTGAGCTGCACTTCAGCACGATCATGGGGCTTCTGATGGGTGGCTCCGCAGTGGGCGTCATCATCGGCATCCCGGTCTCGGGATGGATTTTCGACGAGACCGGCAGCTACGAGTGGGTGCTGATCGCCTGCCTCTTGGCTCTGCTCCTCTCGACGCTGCTCACGGCGCTGGTCCGCCCCGAGCGCCATCACGGGCAGTTCGTGATCGAGGGTGAGGGAGCAGCGTCGGCTTCTTGACACCCTGGAGGCCCGGGCGTATACCCGAGGCTCATCCTCAAAGCCACGGCTGCACCTGGACGGAAGCATTCTGTACGTCGCCGGCGTGGATATCGGCTCGGCCAGCTCCAAGGCCCTGATCCTCGAGAACGGCGAGGTGCTCGAATACTCCATTCTGCCCACCGGTGCCGAGTCGGTCAGCTCTGCCGAGCGGGTCATGGAGATGGTCCTCCGCCAGGCAGGGCTCGAGCTGGGCGACATCAGCTACACCGTCTCCACCGGCTATGGGAGGGTCATCGTCCCCTTTGCCGACGAGGAGATGACGGAGCTCTCCTGCCACGCTCGCGGCGCCCATCGGCTCTTTCCCGAAGCCCGCACCGTGCTCGACATGGGCGGGCAGGACTGCAAAGCCATCCGCTGTGACGGGCAGGGACGCCTGGGCGACTTCGCCATGAACGACAAGTGTGCGGCAGGCACCGGGCGCTTCCTCGAGTTGATGGCCGACGTCCTGCAGATTCCTCTGAACGAGATCGGCCCCCTCTCACTCGAGGCGACCGACGAGGTGCGCATCAGCAACACCTGTGCGGTGTTCGCCAAGTCCGAGGTGGCGGCGCTGGTGCGACAGGGCCGCGACCGGGGGGAGATTCTCGCCGGGCTGCACGAGGCGATCGCCACCCGCGTCCACGCCCTACTGCGCAAGGTGGACGTGGAGCCCGAGTTCGTGATCGCCGGGGGGATCGGCAAGAACCCGGGCGTGGTGCGGCGGGTCGAGGCCAAGGTCGGCCTGCCTGCACGGCTCCCGTCCGAGCCCCAGATCACCGGCGCCCTGGGCGCCGCGCTGTTTGCCGCCGACCGCGTCGCCGAGGGCGCGGGGCGGCGCTAACGGAAGGAGGTCGCGATGGCCACGTCCACCAGCGCCAAGAAGCACCTCGAGACCACGCTTCTGGTCCCGGAGATGCGCCGGAAGCACTACGCGCAGACCGTGGCCGATTCCAAGGCCGGCAAGAAGGTGGCCTGGTGCAGCAACAACATCCCCAGCGAGATCCTGGAGGCGATGGACATCACGGCCGTCTACCTGGAGAACTACGCCACCGTGTGTGCCTCCAAGCGCCTCTCCTCGGCCTTCTGCCGAGCGGGCGAGCAGGCGGGATTTTCCCAGGACGTCTGCGGCTACGCCCGCATCCTGATGGGCTACCTGCTGGGCGGGGAGGATCTGCCCGAGGCGCCCTACGGCGGGCCCGCCGAGCCCGACATCCTGATCGTCAACAGCTACAGCTGTGACTCGCGGATGGGCTGGTTCACCACCATGGCCCGCACCCTCGACCTGCCACTCTACGTGCTCGATTCTCCCTACCAGCCCGGCGGTGGCTGCACTGACCGGGACAACATCGTCTACACCGAGTCCCAGCTACGCGGCCTGATCGGCTTTCTCGAGGAGCACACCGAAACCAGATTCGACCCGGCCCGGCTGCGCCAGCGCCTGGAGCTCTCGGCCAAGGCGAACGACATCCAGGTGGAGATCTACGAGATGCGCAAGCACGTGCCTTCGCCCATGGGCGCCGGCGATGCCTACACCGCGGTGTGGCCGGGCATGTATCTCACCGGCACCGAGGAGTGCGATCGGTTCTACGAGCAGCTGCGCGCCGAGATGCGCGAGCGCATCGAGAAGGGGATCGGCATCGTGCCGGAGGAGAAGATGCGCCTGATGTGGAGCGGTCTCCCCCTCTGGTACAACATGTCGCTGATGAACTACTTCGAGGAGAAGGGCGGAGTGGTGGCCATCGAGAATGCCTTCTTCCGCCAGCTCCGAAGCCTCCCCCAACAGGCCGAAGACCCGGTGCGCGACATGGCGCTTCGATCCACGATGCGGCGTGGCTACGCGGGTGGGATCGGCGAGCGGATCGACCTCACCGTGGAGGTGGCGCGGGAGTACCGCATCGACGGGGTGATCCTCTCCTACAACCCCTCCTGCCGTCTCTTCTACATCCTCCAGCCGGCACTCAAGAACGCTCTCGATCGAGCCGGCATCCCCACCCTGGCGCTGGAGTGCGACATGGCGGACGAGCGCACCTACTCCGAGGGCCAGGTGAAGACGCGCCTCGACGCCTTCATGGAGCGTCTGCTCGCCGGCCGCGAAGGAGACCGACGTGAAATCCGACCTTCCTGAATTCCGCGAGCGCCGGCACCAGGAGGCGCGCGCCTGGAAGGAGCACACCGGGGGCAAGGTGGTGGGGCTCTTCTGCTGCAGCGTGCCCGAGGAGCTGATTCACGCCGCGGGGATGCTTCCGGTGCGGCTGCTGGGAGAGCACGAGGACACCTCGGAGGCCGACGTCTTCTTTCCCGTCAACGTCTGCCCCTACCCCAAGGCCTGCTTCGATCAGGCGCTCAAGGGCCGATACGACTATCTCGACGGAATGGTGGTGCCGAATGTCTGCGACATGGTGCGCGCCATGTTCGGCTTCTGGCAGACCAGCAGTCCCCTGCCCTTCCTGTACTTCCTGGAGGTGCCGCAGAAGATCAGCCCCGAAAGCACCGAGTTCTTCACCGTGGAGCTGCGGCGCTTTCGCGAGGCGCTGGAGGCCTTCGGCGGAGGGCCGATCGGCGATGATGCGATTCGGGATGCGATCCGCCTCTGCAACAGCGACCGCGAGCTCTTGCGCAAGCTATCCGCGATGCGGGTGACGTCGGGTGTGCCGGGCTCCCTGGTGCAAGACGCGACGCTCACTGCCATGGTCCTGCCGAAGGAGCGGCACCTGGAGCTGATGAAGGCGGCGCTCGCCGAGGCGCAGGCGGCCCCGGCGACGGACGGCCTGCCGCTCTTCCTCTCCGCCAGCATGCTCGACGAGAGCGACTTCGTGCGCCTGATCGAGGAGAGCGGCGGGCGCGTGGTGGCCGACGACATGCCGGCGGGCACGCGCTACTTCCAGGCAGATGTGGACGAGGGCGATCCCGACCCGCTCCGCGCCCTGGCCCGCCGCTATCTCGAAGAGATCGCCTGCCCGCGCAAGATGCTGCCCGAGGCCCACCTGGCGCACATGCTCGATCTGCTGGAGGGGAGCGGCGCCCGCGGCGTCGTCATCCACAATCTCCGCGCCTGCGACTGTCACCTCTACGAGTACCCCTACTTCAAGAAGGAGCTCGAGGCACGCGGCCTGTCCGTGCTCTTCTTCCGGGGCGAGGAGACGGCCACCGAACTCGAGCAGCAACGCGCCGACATCGAGGCCTTCATCGAAATGATCGAGGGATAGGAGACAGGAGACGCGGTGGGCGAAGCTCTCGTCGCCGGCATCGACGTCGGAGCGCACAACGTGAGCGCGGTGCTACTCGGTCCGAGTGGCGTCCTCGGTTACGCCATCCTCGCCTCGGCGGAGGAGGGTGAACGCGCAGCCAGGCGCTCGCTGGAGGAGGCCTGCGCACGCTGTGGAAACCTCCCGATTCCGGAAGCCGTGGTCGCCACCGGCTGCGGGCGCAGTCACGTGAGCTTCGCGGCGCGGCAGAGCTCCGAGGTGCTGTGCCAGGCTCGCGGGACCCACCATCTCTTTCCCCAGGCGCGCACCGTCCTCAACCTGGGAGCGGAGAGCAACCGCGCCGTGCGGATCTCTTCCGAGGGACGGGCGACGGCCTTTGCCACCAACGACAAGTGCGCCGCCGGCTCCGGCCGCTTCCTCGAGCTGATGGCTCGAGTGTTGGAGGTCCGCCTGGAGGAGATGGACGAGCTCGCCCTGGCGGCCGACAGCTGCGCGGAGGTGAGCAGCCGCTGCACCGTCTTCGCGGAGTCGGAGGTGATCTCCCACATCCACCGCGGCGTGCCCAAGGCACAGATCCTGGCGGGCATCCACGCCGCGGTGGTGGACCGGATCGTGGAGCTGGCGGGGCGAATCGAAGTGGAGCCGGAGGTCGCCGTAACCGGCGGCCTCGCTCTCAACCGGGCTCTTCTGGCGGATCTGGAGTCGCGCCTCGGCCTGCCCCTGCTCGTCCCCTCCGAGCCCCGCATCGTGGGCGCCCTGGGAGCAGCCGTCAAATGACTCGAACCCAGACAGAGCACTGCCGGCGCCGCCCGCTCTTTCTTTTCAACACTTCCAACCAGGAGATGCCCGGATGAAGACGCTCATCGTGAACGCGAGCCTGATCGACGGCCTGGCGGCAGAGCCGGCTGGAGGCATGAGCCTCCTGATCGAAGACGGAGCCATCGCCGAGATCGGGCCCAAGGTCGCTCCCAACGGCGCGGACGAGGTCATCGACGCCGCCGGGAAGACTGTCATGCCCGGCCTGATCGACGCTCATCTCCACCTGATGGGCATCCGCGCCTACGATCCCGTGCTGGCCAGCATCGAGGACCCGTTCCTGAGGGCGGCCCGCGGCGTGGCCGACGTGCGGAAGCTGATCGAGGCCGGCTTCACCGCGGTTCGGTGCGCGGGCTCGAACCTGGGTGTCTCGCTGAACGCGGCCGTCAAGGAGGGCACCATTCCGGGGCCCCGGATCGTCGCATCCCATCTCGCCATCTCCCAGACCGCGGGCCACGGCGACATGCACATGCTGCCTGCGGACTGGCTCACCGGACCCTACGCCGGAACGCGGATCGCCGACGGTCCCGACGAATGCCGCAAGGCGGTTCGCGAGCAGATCCGTGCGGGGGCCGGGGTCATCAAGATCATGACCACCGGCGGCGTGCTGTCGGAGAAGGACTCCCCGCGCCATCCCCAGTTCGTCGATGAAGAGGTGGCGGCCATGGTCGAGGAGGCCCACCGGGTGGGCCTCAAGGTGATGTCCCATGCCCAGAGCGAGGTGGGCATCCAGCTGGCCCTTCGAAACGGTGTCGACACCATCGAGCACGCCATCTATCTGGACGCCGAGACCATCGATCTGCTGCTCGAGAAGGACGCCGTGGTGGTGCCGACCTTCGCGATCGTCAACGCGATCATGGCCTTCGGCCGGGCGGCCGGCTTGCCGGAGTACGCCATGAAAAAGGCCGAGGAGAGCCACCAGGCCCATCTGGATTCGATCCGGCGCGCCTTCCAGGCGGGAGTCAAGATCGCTCTCGGCACGGATTTCGCCGGCCCGCTCGGCGTGGCCCACGGCGACAACGCGGTCGAGCTGGAGATCCTGGTCAAGCAGGTCGGCATGAGCCCGATGGAGGCAATCGCGAGCGGCACGCGCATCGCAGCAGAAGCCCTGGGGCTGGAGGACGAGATCGGCACCCTCAGCGCGGGCAAGGCCGCGGACCTCTTGATCGTCGACGGCGATCCGTCCCAGGACGTCAGCATCCTCAAGCAGAAGGCGGCCATCGAGCTGGTGATGAAATCGGGCGAGATCGTCGTGGACCGGCGCTGAACCGAAACGAGGCTTCCGCTACGCCCCCATCATGTCGTCGAGAGGGATGGACCTCGCGCCGGGTATCACGTAGCTCGTGTGGGTCACGAACGCCTCGCCGTTCCAGATGTGCAGGAAGGCTGCGGCGGGATCCATGGCCGCCTGGGGCCTCGCCTCGGGCGCGAGATCCAGGTGGACCTGCCAGGCGGTGCTCGGCGCCACGGCCACTGGCGCACCATCGAGCGCGGAGTGGAAGGGGCGATGAATGTGTCCGCAGACGACCAGGCGCACCTGCGAGTGGCCGCGGAGAACGCCGCGCAGCCCGCTCGCTCCAGAGAGCCCCATCGCATCCATCCAGCGGATACCCGACTCGAACGGGGGATGGTGCATGAAGATGAGCGTCGGCCGATCCGGCGCGGCGGCGAGCGCCGCCTCGAGCCAGGCCAGCCGCTCCTCGCAGAGCGCTCCACCGTCCTGCCCTTCGACCAGCGTATCGAGGGCGATCAGGCGCACCGCGTAGTCCTCGATCGCGTAGTGCAGGAAGCCGGTCTGCGGCAGGTACGCGTGATCGGGAAATGCCTCGACCAGCGCCTGGCGACGGTCGTGGTTTCCGGGGATCAGATAGAAGGGTGCATCCAGAGCACCGAGCCGCTCGCGCAGCGCCGCGTAGGACTCGGGCTTCCCGTCGTCCGCAAGGTCGCCCGTCACCAGCACCACGTCTAGAGGTGTGGAGAAGCCGTTCAGCCGGGCGACGGCGGCCTCGAGCTGCGCGCCGGTGTCGATCAGATTCGCGAGCTTCCGGCCCTCGGGAAGCAGGTGGGTGTCGGTGATTTGCGCGATGATCATCTTCATTCCTGAGGGCACGGTCACGAACCACCGGGCCTTACGAAGAGCATACGGGCGAACTGGATCGCGGCAAACAGGAGATACAGGAGGAGGCCGAACAGGTAGACGCCGAAGCTCGGAATCCATGCGACGCCGAGAGCGTTGCAGACCTGCGCAACAAAGTTGGCGAGGAAGAGGAACGCACCGAACGGCAGCAGATAGACGGGCAGGACCTCGAGTATCTCGGCCGCGTCGCGACGCATGCGCGAGAGAGCGAACAGATGGGCTGGAATGGCAACGACGATCAGGATCGCGCTGCTCCACTGCCAGAGCTCGGGCTCGGGTACGCCGACGAAGCCGAGAGCGACCGGGATCAGGGAGAGGAACAGGGTCCCGAGACTGCACCCCACCAGAGCGAGGAGCCGGAACGAGTCGGCGGGCGCGAGTTCTCCGCGGCCTCGCCCGAATACGACGACGATGCCCGCAAAGCCCGCCAGACCGAGAGAGACCTCGGACAGGGTCAAGAGCGTGTCAGCCGCCTCCAATTGCATCCCCCGCGCCAGCCCAGGTCGTGGCGCGCGCTTTCGAGCCCCCGCATGGATGGGATTCTACATCGGCCTGTTTCAGACAGAAACCCCATTCCGCTCTCCTCGCCGTCGACCAGAGCGCTATCCTGACTCCTCCGGATGACCCGTCATGATACGATCACCGGGGCCAAGGGGATCCCGTGGCACTACGGGCAAGTCGGATTCAGGCAGGGGGAAGAAATGAGCTACGAGGACATCCTCTTCGAGAAGTCGGGCCAGATCGGCATCATCACGCTGAATCGGCCGGAGCGCCTCAACGCTTTCACCTGGACCATGGGAAACGAGATGCGCGACGCCCTGGTCGAGGTGGACCAGGATCCCGAGCTTCGGGTGACGATCATCACCGGGGCCGGGCGCGGGTTCTGCGCCGGTGCGGACCTCGGGGGCGGAGACCGCACCTTCGAGTCCCGCAACCCCCGCCAGGCCGCCGCGGCGGAGCGGGGAGAGCGTCCCGCGAGCACCGTCGAGTTCTACTTCTCCCTCAAGAAGCCGGTCATCGTCGCCTACAACGGACCCGCCGTGGGTGTCGGAATCACCATGACGCTCCCCTTCGACATCCGGATCGCCGCCGAGAGCGCACGGCTCGGGATCGTCTTCAACCGACGGGGCATCATTCCGGAGGTGGCCTCGCCCTGGATCCTCCCGCGCATCGTCGGCATCAGCCGCGCGGCGGAGCTCATGTACACCGGGAGAATCCTGAATGCCCAGGAGGCCCTCGAGTTCGGTCTGGTGAGCCGCGTCGTCCCCGACGAAGAGCTGATGCCCACGGCCCGCGCCCTGGCCGAGGAGATCGCCGTCAACTGCGCGCCGGTGAGCGTGGCGCTGACCAAGCAGATGCTGTTCCAGTTCCTCGGGGTGAACGACGTCGCGGAGGCCGAGCGCATCAACCACCGGTACTTCGGATGGATCGGCCAGCAGCCCGACGCGCGCGAGGGAGTCGTATCCTTTCTCGAGAAGCGCAAGCCGGCCTGGTCAATGAAGGTGCCCGGAGACATGCCGGACTTCTAGCGCGTGTCAAGCGGGACGCGCGTAGCAGAGGCGCCCGTACGACGCGATCTCGTCGTTCATCGCATCGATCAGCGCCGGATCGGAGGGGACGGTGTGGCTTGGGGCGGCAATATAGCCACCCCCAGCCGCCATCTCGTCGATGCGCCTTCTGACCTCGGTGCGCACCTCCTCTGGCGTCGCTCCGGGACGGTTCAGCACGAACTGGCTGTCGATTCCACCAGAGAAGGCGATTCGTCCGCCATACTGCTTCTTGAGTGCTGCCAGATCGTTGCAGGGCTGACACGGGTTCCAGATGTCGGCGCCCATCTCGACCATATCTCCGAAAATCGCCTCGATCTTTCCGCAGGAGTGCTGGTTGACCAAGATGTTGCGACGCTTCAGTGCGTCGTAGAGACGCTGGGTCCAGGGCTGGATGATCCGGCGCCACACTTCGGGCCGCATGAAGAGACGGTCCTGGGTGCCCCAATCGTCCCCGTACCAGACCATGTCGAGGTTTGCGACGTCGTCGAGCCGTTCGATCAGCCTGATCTTGTAGTCGGCGAGCGCTCCGAGGAGGTCGTACATGAGCTCCGGATCGGCCACGTAGCCCATCAGCGCCTCGCTCATACCCAGTAGCAGGTAGGAACGCTCGAAGAGGCCCAGCTCGATGAATCCGCACAGCAGGTGCTGATCGCGGTCGATCTGGTCTGCGTACGTGGCGATCGTATCCCACGCCATCGCATCGATATCGGGAATGGTGATCTGCTCCTTCCAGCGGGCGAGATCGGTAATCGTGTGCCCCCCAGAGGTAGGGAAGGTGCCCCCCTCGGCGCGCGCCTCGTAGGACCAGTGGACTCCGAAGGCATCCCGCCCCGCCGCCCTGCAGCGCTCGACGACCGGAGGACCGATCCACGCGAGGCCTTCAACCGCAGTGGGCACCCACTCGGGCTGATCGTGACGGATGACTCGCAGCAGGTTCTCCTTGGGAGTCAGCATCAGCTTTCCTCATCCGAAAAGCGCGTCCGGCCCAGATTCGCCCAGCTGTCGCCATCCCGTCCACCCCACGTCGACCGATAATCCCCACGGGGGGCGTGGATCACCCTCGAGAAGCACCGTACAGTCGAGATATGAGGATGGACGAGAGGAGCGAGGAGCCCCGACGATGACGTCTCCGCGACCTGGCCTGGCCCTGCCCTAC